>NZ_BDEO01000001.1:0-895814 GCF_001662285.1 Halomonas caseinilytica | reverse complement strand
ACCGGGTCGGGAGGCGTCTCTTTCGGTGGGGTGACCCGAGGGTCACCGGCAGGTTCGTTGGTGGGGGACATCTCGACTCCGTGCCGACGCCGTCGGATGGTGTGATGAGAACGATAAGGGGGCCGGCGAGGCCGGCCCGAACGTGCGAGAAGGAACCTGCGCGATTCCTTACAGCTGTCCGCGTGCCTCGAGGAAGCTGGTCGCGGCGTCGTAGACCTTTTGGGTCATCTCGTTGCGACCGGCCCACTCCTTCCATTCCTGCTCGGCTGCCTGGCGGAACTTCTTGCGCTCTTCCGCCGGCAGGTCGAAGGGATGCACATCGGGGTTCTCGCGCAGCTTGGCGAGGGTCTCGATGTCCTGCTCCTTGAGGCGGGCGATCAGGTCATACGCCATGGCGTCGAAGGCAGTCTCGAGCGTGGTCTGCAGTTCGGCCGGCAGGCCATCCCAGATTTCCTTGTTGATCGACACGGCAATCATCGGCATGGAGTGGAAGCCCGGGTAGAGCGGATAGGGCGCGAAGGCGTGCAGTCCCTGGGCGTCGTTGTTGGACAGCACCGTGGAGTCGGCGGCATCGATCACGCCCTTTTCCAGGCCGGTGTAGACCTCGGAGCCCGGCAGGTTGACCGGCGTGGCGCCGATGCGCTCGAAGATGTTGTAGACCATGCCCTGGGGCGCGCGGATCTTGAGGCCTTCGAAGTCCTCGAGGCTCTCGATGGGCACCGTGGAGGGCACGGACTCGAGCGGGAAGGTGGCGGCACCGATCAAGTGGCTGCCATAGGGTTCGGAGAGCTCGTTGTAGAGTTCCTCGCCGCCGCCTTGCTTCATGAATTCCAGGAAGTCGTAGGGATCGTTCCAGGCGCCGACCAGGTTCCCCAGCATGCCGAAGGCCGGGTTCTGTCCGGAGAAGTAGCTCGGGTCGGTCATGTGGCCTTGCAGAATGCCGGAGCTGACGGCCTGCAGTGTTTCGGTAGGGCCTACCACGGCATTGATGGGCAGCAATTCGATCTGGACACGGCCATCGGTCATGGTGCCGATGCGTTCGGCCCACTCCTGCTTGACCTTGAAACTCGGCTCACCGGCGGTTTCCGAGGCCTGGAAGGTCCATTCGTACTCCGCGGCATGAGCGCCGGTGACGCTCAGCAGCAGGGCAGAGGCGCCAAGGAGCAGCTTGGGGGTCAGGTGTGGCATCGAATCTCTCCGTTTGGGGGAGTTTGTTGTTGACGTTCGTGCTGGATGCTTGGGGTTGTCGTGATGCAAGCTCGCTTTCCCGATCGGCCGGGAAGTGTCGTTTTCGTGTCGCGGGCATCGGAAACGAGCAGGGGAAATGTTGCGCATAGATCAAATATGTTCAACATATACTTTCGTATGTGTGTACTTTGAGCGTTTCCCGTCGTAGTGTCCGTTGCATGTCATCGGTGGGTCTTGCCCATCGCCCAGGAATGCCGCGAGGAGTCACCTCCATGCCGTCACCGAAGAACGCCAACAAGCCGACGCTGCGCAGCGCCGAATGGTTCGGCAGCGCCGACAAGAACGGCTTCATGTATCGCAGCTGGATGAAAAACCAGGGCATCCCCGATCACGAATTCCAGGGCAAGCCGATCATCGGTATCTGCAATACCTGGTCGGAGCTGACGCCCTGCAACGCTCACTTCCGCAAGATTGCCGACCACGTCAAGCAGGGTGTCCTGGAGGCAGGAGGCTACCCGGTGGAATTCCCGGTGTTTTCCAACGGGGAGTCCAACCTGCGCCCGACGGCAATGTTTACGCGCAATCTGGCGAGCATGGATGTCGAGGAGGCGATCCGCGGCAACCCGATCGATGCTGTCGTGTTGCTGGTCGGCTGTGACAAGACCACGCCGGCGTTGCTGATGGGCGCGGCGAGCTGTGATATCCCGACGATCGTGGTCACTGGCGGCCCGATGCTCAACGGCAAGCAGGAAGGGCGTGACATCGGTTCGGGCACAGTGGTCTGGCGATTGTCCGAGGAGGTCAAGGCCGGCAAGATCTCGATGCATGATTTCATGGCCGCCGAGGCGGGCATGTCGCGCTCAGCGGGCACCTGCAACACCATGGGCACGGCGTCGACCATGGCCTGCATGGCCGAGTCGCTGGGTGTATCGCTGCCGCACAACGCTGCCATCCCGGCGGTGGATTCGCGTCGCTATGTGCTGGCGCACCTGTCGGGCAATCGTATCGTCGAGATGGTCGAGGAGGACCTTCGTCTCTCGAAGGTCCTGACGCGAGGAGCCTTCGAAAATGCCATTCGCACCAATGCGGCGATCGGCGGTTCCACCAATGCGGTGATCCACCTCAAGGCCATTGCCGGACGCATCGGCGTCGACCTGGCGCTGGACGACTGGACGCGCATCGGCCGCGGTACCCCGACACTGGTGGACCTGCAACCCTCGGGCCGCTTCTTGATGGAAGAGTTCTACTATGCCGGCGGATTGCCCGCCGTGCTGCGCCGCCTGGGCGAGGCCGAACGGCTGCCGCACAAGGACGCGTTGACCGTCAATGGCAAGACGCTGTGGGAGAACGTCTCCGAGGCACCGCTGTACAACGACGAGGTGATCCGGCCGCTGGACAACCCCCTGGTCGAGGATGGCGGGATGTGCGTGCTGCACGGCAATCTGGCCCCCAAGGGCGCGGTGCTCAAGCCGTCGGCGGCGACCCCCGAGCTGATGACGCACCGTGGGCGTGCCGTAGTGTTCGAGGACTTCGACGACTACAAGGCGCGCATCAATGATCCCGATCTCGACGTGGACGCCGACAGTGTGCTGGTAATGAAACATTGCGGGCCGCGCGGCTACCACGGCATGGCCGAGGTGGGCAACATGGGCCTGCCGGCCAAGCTGCTCGAACAGGGCGTCACCGACATGGTGCGTCTCTCGGATGCACGCATGAGCGGCACGGCCTACGGCACCGTGGTGCTCCACGTGGCGCCGGAGGCAGCAGCCGGCGGGCCGCTGGCGGCGGTACGCAACGGTGACTGGATCGAGCTGGATGCCTACGCCGGCAAATTGCATCTGGACATCGACGACGAAGAACTGCAAGCGCGCCTGGCCGAGCACGATCCGACCCAGGCCTCGCGACAGATTGCCAGCAGCGGTGGCTATCGCCAGCTCTACATCGAGCACGTACTGCAGGCCGACGAAGGATGTGACTTCGACTTCCTGGTGGGATGCCGGGGAGCCGAGGTTCCACGCCACTCGCATTGACATCGGAGACGCCATGACGACCCAGCGACCCCGTATGACGTCCGACCGGTTGCGCTCGCGTGACTGGTTTGACAATCCCGAACATCCAGGCACCACGGCGTTGTGCATCGAACGCTACATGAACTACGGCATGACGCTGGAGGAGCTGACCTCCGGCAGGCCGATCATCGGCATCGCCCAGTCGGGGTCCGACCTGACACCCTGCAATCGCCATCACGTCGAGCTGGTCAAGCGCGTCAAGGAGGGGATTCGTGCCGCCGGCGGCGTGCCGTTCGAGTTTCCGCTGCATCCCATCCACGAGAACGTGCGCCGGCCCACGGCTGCGCTGGACCGCAATCTGGCCTATCTCGGCCTGGTGGAGGTGCTGCACGGCTATCCGCTGGATGGCGTGGTGTTGACCACCGGCTGCGACAAGACCACCCCGGCCTGCCTGATGGCCGCTGCCACGGTGAACATCCCGGCCATCGTGCTGTCCGGCGGGCCGATGCTCAATGGTTGGCACGGCGTGGAGCGGGTGGGGTCGGGCACCATCGTCTGGGAGATGCGCAAGCGCCTGGCGGCCGGCGACATCGACTATCCCGAGTTTCTGTCGAGGATCGCCGAGTCCGCCCCCTCCGTGGGGCACTGCAACACCATGGGCACGGCCTCGACCATGAATTCCATGGCCGAGGCGCTGGGCATGAGCCTGCCCGGTTCGGCGATGATTCCCGGCCCTTACAAGGAACGGGCCATGGTCGCCTACCAGACCGGCGAGCGCGTCGTCGACATGGTCTGGGAGGACCTGCGACCGAGCGACATCCTGACTCGGGAGGCGTTCGAGAACGCCATCGTGACCTGTTCGGCACTGGGCGGCTCCTCCAATGCGCCCATTCATGTCAATGCCATTGCCCGCCATGCCGGTGTCGCGCTCGACAACGACGATTGGCAACGCCTCGGTCATGCGGTGCCGCTGCTGGCCAACGTGATGCCGGCGGGCGCCTATCTTGGCGAGGAATTCCATCGCGCCGGCGGCGTGCCGGCCATCATCGCTGAACTGCTGGCCAATGGCTTGATCCACGGCGATGTCATGACCGTCAATGGCCGCTGCTTGGCCGACAATGTCGCGGGACGCGAGAGCCGGGATCCCGAGGTCATCCGGCGCTTCGACAATCCCTTGGTGGAAAAGGCGGGGTTCCTCAACCTCAAGGGCAACCTGTTCGACTCGGCACTGATGAAGACCAGCGTGATTGCCGCGGACTTCCGTGAGCGTTTCCTG
This sequence comes from Halomonas caseinilytica, assembly GCF_001662285.1. Taxonomy (NCBI): domain Bacteria; kingdom Pseudomonadati; phylum Pseudomonadota; class Gammaproteobacteria; order Oceanospirillales; family Halomonadaceae; genus Halomonas; species Halomonas caseinilytica. The sequence continues at coordinate 891,341 of NZ_BDEO01000001.1, read as the reverse complement.
AGCGATCCCGACGACCCCGATGCCTTCGAGGGCAAGGTGGTGGTGTTCGACGGTTCGGAGGACTACCACGCGCGCATCGACGATCCCGAACTCGATATCGACGCCACCACCATTCTGGTGATGCGCGGTGCTGGGCCGGTGGGACACCCCGGTGGCGCCGAAGTGGTCAACATGCAGCCGCCCGCTGCGTTGATCCGGCAGGGCATCGAGTCGTTGCCCTGCCTCGGCGACGGGCGCCAGTCTGGGACGTCGGGCTCTCCCTCGATCCTCAATGCCTCGCCGGAAGCGGCCACCGGCGGGCCCCTGGCATTGCTCGAGACCGGCGACCGTCTGCGCGTCGACCTTAGGCGCTGCGAGGTGACCCTGAGGGTAGACGATACCGAATTGGCGGCACGCCGGTCGCGCCTCGAGGCCGCTGGTGGCTACGACTATCCGGCGCACCAGACGCCCTGGCAGGAGATCCAGCGAACCCTGGTGGAGCCGCTGGCGGATGGCATGACGCTGCGCGGGGCGCCCGACTATCGGGATGTGGCACGCCAGAGTCCGCCCCGGGACAATCATTAGGACCGCTTGAAAGTGCCTGCACTCGGCGATGGCGGCACTGTAACCGGTCTTGTGCGCGAGTCCGACGGGGGGGCCGGGTATCGCGCTTGACGTTGCCTGAACATCGACAAGCGAAGGCGCTTTTCGGGGGATGTCGAGCGGGGTAGGCTGCCCGGCCTGCATCTCTCATCAGGAGGTTTCATGTCTTCATTTCGCCTGGGGCTGGTCGGCGCCGGCAAGATCGTTCGCGACCAGCACCTCGCCGCCATCCGGGCCACACCGGGTCTCGAGCTCGTGGCCGTGGCCGACCCGCATGCGTCGCTCGAGGGGGTTCCCGGTCATGCATCGCTGGAGGCGATGCTATCCGAGGAACCGTCGCTGGATGCCGTGGCAATCTGCACGCCGGCCCACCTGCGCCATGGCCTGGCCCGCCAGGCGCTGGAACATGGCAAGGCCGTCTTGCTCGAGAAGCCGCCCGGGGCGACCCTCGCCGAGGTCGAGGACCTGAAGGTCCTGGCCGAAGCGCGTGGCAGTGTGCTCTTTGCCGCCTGGCATTCACGCTTTGCGCCCGCCGTGCCTTTGGCCAGGCAGTGGCTGAGCGAGCGTCGCGTCACGGGCATCGAGATCGTCTGGCACGAAGATGTCCGGGTTTGGCATCCCGGCCAGGCATGGCTCTGGGAAGCGGGCGGCATGGGCGTGTTCGATCCTGGTATCAATGCCTTGTCGGTGGTCACCCGTCTGTTCGACAGGCCCTTCTTCTTGAAGCATGCCACGCTCGAGGTGCCCGGCAATTGTCAGACGCCGATTGCCGCCAGGCTGCACCTGCGGGATGGCACGGGCGTGCCCCTGGAGGCGGACTTCGATTTCCGCCACGAGGATCCGCCCCGTTGGGAGATGACCATCTCCACCGAGGACGGACGACTGGAATTGTCCGGAGGGGGGCGTCGCCTGGTGCTCGATGGCGAGGTGGCGGTCGACGAGCCGGAGCGCGAATACCCGGGTCTCTACGCCCATTTCCATGAGCTGCTGATGACGGGGCGCTGCGATGTGGATATTGCGCCGCTGCGGCACGTGGCCGATGCCCTGATGCTGGGGCATCGGAAGACGGTGGCGCCGTTTCACGATTAAGGCAGCCCGTCTAGCCGGGGGCTCCGGCCCAGCCTTCGGCGATCACGTCGCGCAGCAGGGTGGTCAGGGCGGCAGCGCCGGGAGAGAGTCGCTTCTGGCGTAGCGTGATGAGGCCATAAGGCTGGACGCTCAGGGCCTCCTCGGTAGGCAGCACCCGAAAACGCTGTGGGTCGCAGAGCAACTCGGCGACCTCTCGGCTGGTGACGGTGAGCGTGTCGGAGTTGGCGACCAGCGCCAGCGACACCAGGATGTCCGAGGTATTGATGATGCGGGTGGGAGGCGAGAGGTCATGATACATCAGCAGGTGGTCGACACGCTGCCGCATCAGGGCGCCCGGGGGCTGGAGCGACCAGGGGTAGGCGGTCATCTCGGCCAGTGAGGGAGAAGCGGCATCCGCCAGAGGGTGCCCGCGTCGGCATACCACGCTGATGGCCTCCTCGCCGATTTCCTCGAAGACGAAGTGGCCGGGGTCGAAGCCGGCGGGAATGCGCGAGATGACCATGTCGAGTTCGCCCTCCAGCAGCCGAGGTACCAAGGCGGGGCTCACGTCCACATCGACGTTGACCTTGAGTCCCGGCAATTGGTGATGGACACGCTCCAGGGCCCGCGAGATCAGGGTTACCGCCGGCGCCATCACGGTGCCGATGGAGACCGCGCCGGCGTTGCCGGCATTCAGGGCATTGAGCTCGTCGCCGGTCTGTTGCAGTGAGGAGAGGATGTTGCGGGCGTGACGCACCGCCACCTCGCCATACCAGTTGGGTTCGATGCCCCGGGAGTGGCGCTCGAACAGTCGCACGCCCAGGCGTCCCTCCAGCTCGCCGAGCAACTTGGACGCGGCGGGCTGGCTCATGGAAAGGCTGGCGGCCGCGCGGTGCAGATTGCGGTGGTCGTCCAGGGCAAGGAACAACTGCAGGTGGCGTAACTTTAGTCTTACCTTGAGAAACCAGTCGGGTGGCAATTCACCCATGGCGGAGCGACGGGTCATATTGTGATAACCAAATGGATATGGATTACGCGATAAGTCATTATTAGCGGTTAATCTCTCATCTGTCTAATGTGGTCGACGTTCAGTGGAATGTTCCAGGCAGGAGACAACAACAAATGACCGCATTCGACCGCTTCTCAGGTACCTCGGCAGCACCTGGCTCAAGGACCGGAATTCGCAACGGAGCATGGGCCTTGCTGACAGCTCTGCCGCTGATGGCCGGTATCGCTTTCGCTCAGCAGACAAAGCAGGACGGAACGGAAATGGAGCAGCAGCGAAGTATCGAGCAAGGCATTTTCGGCACCCTGCCGGACGGTAGTGAGGTGGCGCTGTACACCTTGACCAATGCACAGGGAGCGCGTCTGTCGGTGACGCCTTATGGCGGGATCATCGTCGCCCTCGAGGTGCCGGATGCCGGGGGGGAATTCGAGGATGTCGTGCTGGGATTCGACCGCTTGGAGGACTATCTGTCACCGGCCTATCGTCAGGCCAATCCCTATTTCGGGGCACTGATCGGACGCTATGGCAACCGTATCGCCGGCGGTGAGTTCACCCTCGACGGCAAGGTGCATACCTTGCCCACCAATGACGGTGGCAACCACCTGCATGGTGGCGATCAAGGCTTCGATCGACGTCTCTGGAAGGCCGAAACCGTCGAGGACGAGCGGGGCGTGGGAGTGATCCTGACGCTGACCAGCCCCGATGGAGACCAGGGGTATCCGGGAGAACTGCAGGCCCGGGTTCGCTATACGTTGAGCGACGATAATGCCGTGATCGTCGACTATCAGGCCACCTCCGACGCCACCACCCCCGTCAATCTCACCCAGCACAGCTACTTCAACCTTGATGGCGTGACCGGTGAGCGGGCCGATGGCGACGATATCCTCGATCATCGCCTGACGATCAATGCCGATGCCTTCACGCCGGTGGATGAGGGGCTGATTCCGACCGGCGAGCTGCGTTCCGTGGCGCAGACACCCTTCGATTTCCGGGAGCCCACGGCCATCGGCGAGCGTATCGGAGCCGACAATGCCCAGTTGGCCAGAGGGCAGGGCTATGATCACAACTTCGTGCTCGACCGGAGTGGTCTGGGCGAGAAGGAACTGGTGATGGCGGCTCGCCTGGAGGCCGGGCACAGCGGCAGGGTGATGGAAGTATTCACCACCGAGCCCGGTCTCCAGTTCTACTCGGGTAACTTCCTCGACGGCTCCTTGATCGGCAAGAGGGGGACGACCTACGGCCATCGCTTCGGCCTGGCCCTGGAAACCCAGCACTTTCCAGACTCGCCCAACCAGCCCGATTTCCCCTCAACGTTGCTGCAGCCGGGAGAAACCTACCAAAGCCAGACCCGGTATGTTTTTTCCACCGTTGCGGCTAGCGCTTCGGCGAACTGACGACGGCGCGAACTGAGCATCGAGCGGGCCTCCCCGCTTGCCGACATCATGCCTCATCCCTCCACGCCCCGGGCCTTCACCGGGGCGTTGACGTGTCCGTCATCGGCACAGGGCAACACACTTTAGTCGCAGCGTGGCAGCATCCGTGACGCGGGTGGTCTCGGTAGTTCGGTCCTTGGCATGAAAGTGATAACAAAAAGGATATTGCATGCTGACGTTAAGTGCATTGGATGGTTATGTGGCCACGGCATAGGGTAGAGGCGCGTCCGGTGCGAGGCATGACATTGCCGGAGCATCTTCCTCAACACGCGACAACAACAAATGCCCGTTCAGGGCTAAGGAGACGTCCATGTCCCGCTTCCCGATCCTCGCTCCCCTGACATTCGGTGCCTGTCTGGCGCTATCGCCACTGACGCAAGCTCAGGACGAAATCAAGCTGGGCTTCATTGTCAAGAAGCCCGAACAGGCCTGGTTCATCAATGAACAGGATGCGGCTACCCGACTGGGGGAGGAGAAGGGCTTCGAGGTGGTCAGGCTGGCCGGGGAGGACGGCCAGGAGGTGCTCAGCGCCATCGACAACCTGCATTCCCAGGGCGCCCAGGGGTTCGTCATCTGTCCGCCCGATGTGCGTCTGGGCCCCACCATCATGCGTCGTGCCGAGCAGTACGGCATGAAGGTGGTGACCGTGGACGACCGCTTCGTCGATGCCGATGGCGAGCCGATGGAGGCGGTGCCGCACCTCGGCATGTCGGGCTACAAGATCGGCCGTCAGGTCGGCAACGCCATCGCCGACGAGATGGAGGCCAGGAATTGGGATCCCGACGACGTCGCGGCGCTGCGCATCACCAACTATGAACTGCCAACGGCCAAGAAGCGCACCGATGGGGCGACCGATGCCCTGCTCGAGCGAGGGTTCCAGGAAGACAACATTTTCGATGCGCCACAGCAGAATACTGATACGTCCAGTGCCTTTTCGGCGGCCTCGCCGATCTTCTCCCAGAACGGCGACTACGAGCACTGGGTGATCTATGCCCTCAACGAAGAAAGCGTGCTGGGCGGAGTGAGGGCCTCCGAGCAGTACGGCCTGACTGCCGAGGATGTGATTGGTGTCGGTATCAATGGTTCCGGTGCAGCCTTTGCTGAATTCTCCCGGGAAAAGCCGACCGGCTTTCACGGCACCGTGGCGGTGAGTTCCACCATGCATGGCCGCCAGACGGCGCAGAATCTCTATGACTGGGTCACCGAGGGTGACAAGCCGAAGGCCAATACCGAAACCACCGGCACCTTGATGACGCGCGAGAACTGGGAGGCGGTACGCGATGAGCTGGGCCTCTGATGGTGTCGCCGCGGTTGCCGCGGAAGGCGTCGGCGGAGCGGCCGACGCCTACCTGAGCGTGGAGAACGTGACGGTCGAGTTTCCCGGGGTCAAGGCGCTGGATGGTGTCAGCTTCTCCGCCCGGGCCGGCGAAGTGCACGCCTTGATGGGGGAAAACGGCGCCGGCAAGTCGACCCTGCTCAAGGTGTTGAGCGGCGTCAACCGGCTCAGCGAGGGAGCCCTGTGGCTCGATGGCGAACGACATGTCTTCGCCAATGCCCGTCAGGCGTTGGCCGAGGGTATCGCCATCATCTACCAGGAGTTGACGCTGTCGCCCAATTTGTCGGTGGCGGAGAATCTGCTGCTCGGTCAGTTGCCGGAACGGCGCGGCATGCTCGACCGCCGTGAGCTCTACGCGCGAGCCCGAGAGATTCTCGCCGAGCTGGGCGAGACATCGGTGCATCCTGCCACCAAGGTTCGCGATCTTTCCATCGGTCAGCAGCAGATGATCGAGATCGGCCGGGCGCTGTTGCGCGATGCCCGCGTGATCGCCTTCGATGAACCCACCAGTAGCCTCTCGGTGCAGGAGACCCGGCAGCTCAAGCGCATCGTCCAGCGGCTGCGCGATGAGGGGCGGGTCGTGCTCTATGTCACGCATCGCATGGAGGAAGTGTTCGAGATGTGCGATGCCGTCACGGTATTCCGCGATGGCAAGCACATCCGTACCCACGAACGCATGACGGGGCTCGATCACGACACCCTGGTCAGCGAGATGGTCGGCCGCGACATCGACGATGTCTATGGGTACCGGCCGCGCTCCACCGGCGAGGTGCTGATGGAGGTCGATGGCCTGTGCGGGCGGGGTGTGAAGGCGCCGGTCAGCTTCTCGGTGCATCGTGGCGAGGTATTCGGCCTGTTCGGCCTGGTCGGGGCCGGGCGTAGTGAGTTGATGCGGCTGGTGTGCGGTGTTGAGTCGCCGAGCGAGGGGCAGGTGCTGATCGACGGCGAGGCGCGACGCTTCGCGACCCCGGGCGAGGCGATCCGTGCCGGTATCGCCATGTGCCCCGAGGATCGCAAGTCCCAGGGAATCTTTCCCATCGCCAGCGTGACCGACAACCTGAACATCAGTTGCCGGCGTTTCTTCAAGCGGCTTGGTGGCTTTCGTCATCCCCGCCGCGAGTTGGCCAATACCGAGGACTATATCAAGCGGCTCAGCATCAAGACGCCGGGACCGCGCACGCGCATCAGCAACCTGTCCGGCGGTAACCAGCAGAAGGTGATCCTGGCGCGTTGGCTCTCGGAACGCATCGAGTTGTTCGTCATGGACGAGCCGACACGCGGCATCGATGTCGGTGCCCGCCGCGACATCTATTCCCTGCTTTACGACCTGGCCGACAACGACAAGGGCGTGGTGGTGATCTCCAGTGACCTGGCGGAGATCAGTGCCATCTGCGACCGCATCGGCGTGATGCGCGACGGCGAGCTGGTCGACATCGTGTCCCGCGACGAGGCCACGCCGGAACGACTGCTGGGGCTGGCGCTGCCGGCCTGACGTCTTGATGACAATAAAACGCGAAAGAGAGATGTCCATGACAACCCAAAAGACTGTCCAGGGCGACAGTGTCCCGTCGCCCCTTCCCGAAGGGCGCCAGGGGCTGGCCAAGCCCTTGCGCACCCTGCTCGATACCTCGGGCCTGTTCGCCATCTTCGCGCTGCTGTTCATCGGGCTGTCGGTGATGATTCCCGACTTCCTGACCGGCCGCAACATGGTCGGGCTGCTGCTCTCGGTGACCCTGATCGGCACCATTGCCACCACCATGATGATGGTGCTGGCCCTCGGCGAGGTCGATCTGTCGGTGGCCTCGATCGTGGCCTTCGCCGGCGTGGTGGCCGCCGTGGTCACCAGTGCCTCCGGCAGCGTGGTGATCGGCGTGCTGGGAGGCGTGGCCGCCGGTGGTGCGGTGGGCGCCTTCAACGGTTTCGTGGTGGCGCGTTTCGGGATCAATTCGTTGATCGCCACCCTGGCGGCCATGGAGTTCGTGCGTGGCCTGGCCTACATCACCTCGGGCGGCGATGCGGTGATGATCACCGTGCCGGCCTTCTTCGAGCTCGGCAGTGCCTCCTTCCTTGGCCTCACCCTGCCGGTGTGGACCATGATCGGCTGCTTCGTGGTCTTCGGCGTGTTGCTCAACATGACCTCTTTCGGTCGTAATGTGCTGGCGACCGGCGGCAATGCCGAAGCCGCGGCCCTGGCGGGGGTCAACGTGCGTCGCCTGAAGATCATCGTGTTTGGCCTGCAGGGTGTGGTCGCGGGCATCGCCGGCGTCTTGTTGACGTCGCGGATGGGTCTGGGCGATCCCAACACCTCGCTGGGCCTGGAGCTGGCGGTGATCTCGGCCTGTGTGCTGGGTGGCGTGGCGCTGTCCGGGGGCATCGCCTCGATCACCGGCGTGCTGGTCGGGGTATTGATCATGGGCTGCGTGCAGAACGCCATGGGACTGCTCAATGTGCCGACCTTCTATCAATACCTGGTTCGCGGCGCCATCTTGCTGCTGGCGGTGATGTTCGATCGCTGGAAACAGACGCGACGTAGTCGAGCCTAGGTGTAGACCGGCTTCGAACAATGCCTGAGCAGCAGTCACCATGAAGCCTCCGGGGGTTGATGACGTCCGGGGGCTTTTGTCGTCGTGGCAGTCGTCTGGATAGCGCCTCGTCGGGGCAGGATAATCGCATCACTTGATGAAACGAACGGAAGGGATGATGACAACGCCATCGAATGCCGTGGAGCTCGCCGTCGAGCTCGACATGAGCCTGGGCGAGAGTCCGGTCTGGTCCGCCAAGGATCACGTGCTGTACTGGGTCGATATCAATCGCGGTCATGTCTATGCCTGGTCGCCGGATTCCCGGCAAGCGCCGCAGCGGCACGATTTCGAGCATACGGTCGGTTGCGTGGCACTGAGCGAGGAGGGGCTGCTGGTAGCTACCGCGCCTGGCTTGACGCATCTGTCGCTGCCGTCTGGCGAGCGCTGCGATCCGGGCGTGAGCAATCCAGAGTGGAGGCTCGAGGGAGGCAACCGCTTCAATGATGGCCGCTGCGATCCGGCCGGGCGCTTCTGGGTCGGTACCCTGAATCCCGACGGGCGAGATGCCTCGCTGTATCGACTGGACGACGAGCGCCTGGTGGCGATCAAGAGGGGGCTTGGCATCGCCAATGGCTTGGCCTTCAGCCCGGATGGCCGCTGGCTGTATCACACCGATTCACCGTCGCGCCAGGTGATGCGCCATGCCTTCGATGTCGGGACCGGCGAGATCGGCGAGGGCGAGGTCTGGATCGATCTGGACATGCATGACCTGCCCGGCGTACCGGACGGTGCCGCGGTGGACTGCGATGGCCACTACTGGAGCGCGCTTTATGGGGGCGCCCGGGTGGCGCGTTTCGATCCCGAGGGGCGCCTCGTGGCGCAATACCCCGTGCCTTGTCCGAATCCGACCATGGTGGCGTTCGGTGGCGAGGACTTGCGTACGCTCTACATCACCACCGCCACCCAGGACATGGACGCAGAGGCGCGTCGCCGTTACCCGCTGGCGGGCAGCCTGCTGGCACTCGAGGTGGAAACGCCGGGCCTGGCGGAGCCCTGCCTGGCCCGGCGATGAGCGTCGTCAGGCAAGTACGCCTGCGAGCCGGAAGGTGACGAAGCCCTGGGCGGGCGTGAGGTCGTCGTCACTTTCGCTTCGTGGGTCCTCGGTCCTTGACGTCGTGGGGGCTCGGGTCGCCGGAGTCAAGCGCCGGTCGTGACGGCGTCGCCGAAGACACGTTCCAGGTGCGCACGGTACTCGTCCTGATGAGTGTCGATGTCCGGTGCCTTGATCACATCGTTGGCCAGGTAGGTCGGCAGGGCACTCATGCCAAGGAACTCCATGGCCTTGTGCACGGGGAAATAAACACCGTCGACGCCGCGACCTTCGAAGAAGTTGCCGGGCTGGTCGAAAGCCTCTCTCGGCGCATTCCAGGTCAGCGATAGCAGGTAATGCTTGCCCTGCAGCAGGCCCCCGCTGCCGTACTGGAGGCTGGGGTCATGGCGCGAGCGGCCGTCGCTGGCGTACAGGCTGCCATGGCCTTGGGTGAGTACCTCGTCCAGGTAACGCTTGACGGTCCAGGGCGTGCCCATCCACCAGCCGGGCATCTGCAGGATGATGGCGTCGGCCCAGAGCCATTTCTCGACTTCGGCCTCGGTGTCATAGCCGTCGTCGATGCGGGTCTCCTGCAGCTGGTGACCCTGTTCGGCCAGGGTGCGGCGAGCCGTTTCGTGCAGGGTGTCATTGTAGCGACCACCGGAGTGGGCAAAGGCCTTGGCACCGTTGAGTAGCAGAATATTCATAAAATCCATTAAGTGGCTAATGAGTTGCGTGCCCGCTAGATGCGTGCGAAAGCGGTGGCCTTCAATGTTCGTCCAGCGAAAAACACTTTCTCGATGGACGCAAAGGTGTGGCTTGGGACGAGGCCATCACGCGAATATCACGGGCGGTGATCGGGTCGTGGGTGGTTCAGAAGCCTCGACGGTTGGGCAGTCTGTGCCGACTTTTCCGTATGATAAATGTGGGTAAAATGGAAACACTTTTACGGAAATTGCAATAGTAAGTCGTGTCCGGCGAGGAGGATCAGACTTGCAGAGTCGTACGGAAGACCTCGAGCTGCTCGTGGCGGTCGTCGACAGCGGCGGATTCAGTGCCGCTGCCCGGCGGCTGGATATCCCGGTGGCGCGGGTGTCGCGCGCCGTGCAGCGACTCGAGCGACGACTCGATACACCGCTGCTCAATCGCACGACCCGCAGCGTGACGCTGACCAGCGAGGGCCGGGTGTTCGTCGAGCAGGTGCGCGAAGGGCTGGGGCGGCTCGCCGAGGCCGAGGAAGCCATGCGCCTCAGTCGAAAGCGGCCCAGCGGGCCGCTGCGGGTGGATGCGGCGACGCCTTTCATGCTGCATCAGTTGGTGCCGCTGATCGGAGGCTTCCGGGACTGCTACCCGGGCATCGAGTTGGAGTTGTCAGCCTCGGACGACATCATCAACCTGCTCGAGCAGCGCACCGACGTGGCGATCCGCATCGGTGGCCTGGAGGACTCCACCCTGCACGCCCGCCCACTGGGGCGTTCGCCGTTGCAGCTGGTGGCCAGTCCGCAGTATCTGGAGCGCCACGGTGTTCCGGTCAGCCCAGCCGCGTTGCACGATCATCGGCTGCTGGGGTTTCTCAATGTCGATAATCTCAACCACTGGCCCGTGGAGGGCCTGTCCCGGCACGGAGCCAATATCCAGCCCCAGTTGAGCACGTCCAGCGGCGAGGTCATGCTTCAGCTTTGCCTGGCCGGCGAGGGCATCGCTTGTCTGTCGCGCTTCATGATCCAGGACGAGCTGGCCCGGGGAAGACTGGTCAGCCTGATGGCCGATCGCATCATCAGCCCCAATCCGCGTGAGCTGGTTCAGGCGGTCTACTACCGCAACACGGCCCTGTCGGCTCGGATCGGCGCTTTTCTGGACTTCGTCGCGCCGCGGCTGCGTCTGTAGATCGGCCGGAGGGGGAAGTCTTGCCCTCATGGGCGCTGCCGATACCTGTCCATGAGTTGTCGAATCCCATCGTAATCTTTTGCGCGATCGAGCCAGACGCCTTGCGGTCATCTGCCGATCGCGCTCGGTTCAAGCATCGGGCACTGGCATCCACGTTGCGGCCCCGGCATCCTGTAGGTCATGAGCGTCGAATTTCACCATGGAGCTGGCAGCGTCGAGCGATGCTACCCGCCCGATTGCCTCAGCGATAACCATGATCACCATCAGTTGCTGGTGGGGCTTGACGGCCGTGTGGACGTCGAAGTGGAGGGGCGCGGTGCGGCCGTGGTACCCGGTGGTGTCTGCGTGATTCCCGCCGCCGCGACTCATCACTACCTGGGGCTGGGTATCGACAACCGTTGCCGCGTGCTGGACTTGCCGGTCGGCCAAGATGCCATTGATGCGTTGTTCGAGCGCATCCGCTTCCTGTGCCTGTCGCCGGAGGAGGCTCGTGGCCTGGACGATGATGCCCTGCTGGCACGGCTCGGTGGCGCGCCGCCCTGGTATGGGCCGCGGCTCAATATGGCGCGGCTGACCCGGCTGGTGCAGGACGATCCGGCCGCGCCCTGGAGCCTGGCACGCCTGGCCGAGGCCGCCAGTCTTTCGGAGCGCCAGTTGCGTCGCAGCATCTTCGAGGCGACCAGCCAGTCTCCCTGGCAGTGGCTGCAGGGCCAGCGCCTGGCCCGGGCCGAGCGTCTGCTGATAACCGGTGATGCCACGATCACCGAGATTGCCCTGGCCTGCGGCTTTGCCGACGGGGCCCAGTTCAGCCGCCACTTCCGCCGTTGGCGGGGCATGACGCCGAGTGACTTTCGTCGCCGGCCATGATGGCCGAAATCGACAAGCTTTGACCGGCCAGGTCGGCAACACTTTCCGGCGAACCGCCAAGGAGCCGAGAGATGTCGACCGAATCCGCTGCATCGCACCGCGCGACCCTGTGGGGCGCCACCACCGTGATCAACTGGGCGACGCTGGCACTGTTCACTCAATGGGCCGGTCCGGTACCGCCTTTCCTGCTGACGGCGCTGTGCTTCGGCCTGGCTGGCGGCCTGGCGGTGCTGATGTTCCTGTGGCGGGGTGAGCGTCGCGCACTGATGACTGCTCTCGGGCAGCCGCCGCTGGGCTGGGTGCTTGGCGTCGGCGGCCTGTTCGGCTATCACCTCTTCTATTTCATTGCCCAGCAGAACGCTCCGGCCGCCAACGCCGGCCTGATCAGCTACCTCTGGCCCTTGCTGATCGTCATCCTGGCCGGGCTGGTGCTGCCGGGTGAACGCCTCAAGGCCATCCATCTGCTGGGTGGTGCCTGTGGGTTCGTCGGCGCGGCCCTACTGGTGGGGCCGGATGGCCTCGACTGGGCGGGGGAATACACGCCGGGCTATCTGGCAGCGTTGCTGGCCGCCTTCATCTGGAGCGGTTACTCGGTGGCCTCGCGGTTGCTGGCGCGCATCCCCACCACGGCGGTGGCCTGGAACTGTCTGGGCGCCGCCATGCTGGCACTGCTCTGCCACCTGGCCTGGGAGCCGTGGGGCTGGCCCGAGGGGGCGAATCTCTGGGCGATCCTGGCCTTGGGGTTGGGGCCGGTCGGCAGCGCTTTCTTCACTTGGGACATCGGCATGAAGCGTGGCCAGGTGCGCCTGTTGGGTCTGCTCTCGTATGCCACGCCGCTGTTTTCGACCCTGGTGTTGATCGGTGCTGGACTGGCCACGGCCAGCCCGACGCTGCTGCTCGCCGCGTTGCTGATCTGCAGCGGCGCGCTGATCGGCAGTGGCTGGCTCGGGCGCCGCGCGTCGGCTAGTCGGCACTCGGCAGGGTGACGTAGCGTGTCTCCAGATAGGCCTCGAGCCCCTCTCGGCCAAGCTCTCGCCCGATGCCGCTGGCCTTCATGCCGCCCCAGCCGAGCGCTGGCGGGGCCACCTGGTGAGCGTTGCACCAGACATTACCGGCCTGGAGCCGTGCGGCGATATCGGCGGCGCGGCCCTTGTCGCCGGCGACCACGGTGGCGGCCAGGCCGAAGATACTGTCGTTGGCCAGTGTCACCGCTTCGTCGTCGTCCCTGACGGTACGGGCGCACAGCACCGGGCCGAAGATCTCTTCCCGCCACAGGCGGCTGGTGGTGGGCACGTCGCGGAAGACCCTGGGGGCAATGAAGTGACCGTGTTCGGGCAGGGCAATCCGGGACCTTGCGGTGGGCACGAGTCCTTCCGCTTCGGCCGTTGCCAGGTAGGCCTCCACCCGCTGGCGCTGAGCGGCGTTGACCAGCGGTCCCAGCGTGGTGGCGTCGTCCAGCGGGTCGCCCGGGACAAGGTCGGCGATGGCGGCATCCAGCCGGGCATGCAGGTCATCGGCCAGCGACTCGTGGACCAGCAGCCGTGAGGTGGCCGAGCACATCTGGCCGGCGTTGTAGCAGAAACCGGCCAGCACCAGCTCGGCGGCCAGCTCCGGATCGGCATCTGCGGTGACCAGAATCGGCGACTTGCCGCCGAGCTCCAGGGAAACGTTGCGGGTTCCCCGGGCGGCAGCGGCCATCACCGCCTCGCCCACGGCGTTGCTGCCGGTGAAGGACAGCTTGTCGACTCCTGGATGGGCGGTCAGCGCCTCACCCACGCCTCGGCCGTCGCCGTGGAGCAGATTGAAAACGCCGGACGGCAGTCCGATCTCGAGGGCGATCTCGGCCAGTGCCTGCTCGGGCAGCGGGGTGACCTCGGAGGGCTTGAAGACTACCGTGCAGCCGGCGGCGAGTGCCGGGGCGATTTTCCAGGCGCTGCTGACCAGCGGAAAGTTCCAGGGCGTGATCAAGCCGGCCACGCCAACCGGGTCCTGGTAGCGGCGCGATACCAGTCCTGCTTCGCCGGTGTCGATCGTCTCGCCTTGGCGTGCGTCCAGTGCCCGTGCCTGGCCAGCGTAGTAACGATAGCAGGCGATGGCGTCGGCCAGGTCCTGATCGGCCTCGGCTCGCGGCTTGCCGTTGTTGCGGCTGGAAAGCTCGACCAGCGCGGCACGGCGCGCCTCGAGCGCCTCGGCGATGGCATCGATGAAGGCACCACGACGCTTGCTCGACAGTTCGCGCCAGCCGGGCAAGGCGCGGCGGGCGGCAGCCACGGCGTCATCCACGTCCGCGGGATCGCCGGCGGTGACCTCGGCGATGGGCGTCTCGCGATAGGGGTCGATGACATTCAGGCATCGCGTGGCACGGCTTGCCACCCAGGCGTTGTCGATGAAGTGGTGTGTCAGTGTGCTCATGAGGCTTCTCTCTGACTGTGCGGAAGACGGCGTGGCAGCCAGCCTCGGCCGCGTTCGGGCTGCATGCCGGGGAAGTGACGTTCCACCTGACGCAGCGCCAGGGTAAGCACCAGCGTCATGGCCAGGTAGATGCCACCGATCAACAGCAGGGGCTCGTAGACCAGGAAGGTCTCGTCGCGGATGAGGTTGGCGGCCTGCAGCAGGTCCATCATGGCGATGGTCGAGACCAGTGGCACGGATTTGAGCAGCAGGATCATCTCGCCGGTCAGGGTCGGCAGGCATAGCTGGATGGCGCGGGGCAGCCAGAGACGCATGAAGACCTGCAGGGGCGTCAGGCCGAAGGCGCGGCCGGCCTCTCGTTCGCCCGGCGGCACGCTCAACAGGGCGCCGCGCAGGACCTCGCCGGAATAGGCCCCGACACTGAGGGTGAAGGTCAGGGCAGCATAGAAGAAGGGATCGCGCAGCAGCGGCCAGATGAGACTGTCCTGGATGCCGGGGATGCCTTCGAGCAGGCGCCCCACGCCGTAGTAGAAGAAGAAAAGCTGCACCAGCAATGGTGTGCCTCGCATCACCGTGGTGAAGCCCTGGGCGGTCAGCGCCAGGGGGCGAGGCCCCTTGAGCCGCGTGATGGCAACGACCACGGCGAGCACCAGTCCACCGATCGCGGATACGGCGATCAACCACAGGGTGTTGATGAAGCCCTCGATCAGGTACTCCTGATAGAACGGATCGCCAAGCCAGGAAAAGTCCATGTCAGGTCTCCTCGGTGGTCGGCTGGCCGCGACGCAGGTAACGTTCCAGGCGCGCGAACAGCGCCGTGGACGACAGTGTCATCGCCAGGTAGATGACGCCGGCGGCGGCATAGAACAGGAAGTGGGCGCGGGTGCTGGCGGCGGCCTGCTGGATGGTGAAGAACAGCTCGCTGTAGCCGATGACGCTGATCAGGGCGGTGTCCTTGATCAGGATCAGCCAGAGATTCGACATGCCAGGCAGGGCATTGGGCAGCATGGCGGGCACGACGATGCGTCGGAAGCGTGCCCAGGCCGAAAAACCGAAGGCATCGGCCGCCTCGAGCTGGCCTCGAGGAATGGCCAGGATGGCACCGCGCAGTACCTCGGTCATGTAGGCCCCCTGAACGAAGGCCAGCACGCCTACGGCGGTCACGAAGCCATTGATGGCCACCTGGCCGGAAAAGCCCATGGCATTGGTCACGGCGGTGAGTGCCTGGGAACCGGCATAGTAGAGCAGGATGATCAGCAACAGCTCGGGCACGGCACGCACCGCCGTGGAGTAGAGCGTGGCCAGGCCGCGAATCGGTGCCCAGGGACTGAGACGTGCGCTGGCGCCGACCAGGCCCAGCGCGAGGCCGATGGCATAGGCCAGCACGGCGATCTCCAGGGTCGTCAGAGCGCCCTGGAGAATGGGGCCGGCCCAGTCGGCCAAGCCTTCTTGCGAAAGGTTGTTCATGATCGTAAAGCACCTTGCCAGGTGCCGACCGAACGCCAGGTCAGTGGCTCTCCGTACGCTGGCGGGATCGGCGCCTCGCTTGCGTTGACATGGTGGGGCCGCCGGCGGGGTGTTGTCGTTCGGCAGCCCGGGTCACGAGATTGGTAGAGGGTGTTCAGCCGGTGCAGATGTCGGTGCCGAAGTACTCCTCGGAGAGCGAACCGCAGGTGCCATCCTGCTGGACCTGTTCGATGGCCGCGTTGAGGTTGGCCTTCAGCTCGCTGTCGCCCTGGCGAATGCCGATGCCGACGCCTTCGCCGTAGGCCTCGTGATGCGGCGCGGTGCCCTTGATCTCGAAGCCTTCGGCCTCGTCGCGCTCGATCAGCTCGTTCATGGCGATCTCGTCGGCCAGGATCACGTCCAGGCGCCCGGAGAGCAGGTCACGGTTGACCTGCTCGGCCTGGTCGTAGAGACGGATATCGACGCCGGTATCGCGCAGGGCGCGCCGGGCATAGGTGGCGTTGGTGGTGGCGCTCTGCACGCCCAGCACCAGGCCGTCCAGCCCTTCGGGCAGGCTCAGTTCCAGGTCGTCGGCGGCGACATAGGCACCGGGAGTGAAGTAGTAGGGATCGCTGAAGTCGATGACCTTCTGGCGGGCTTCGGTGATCGACATGGAGTTCATGATCATGTCGATGCGTCCGGCCTTGAGCGAGGGGATGATGCCGCTCCAGCCGGTGGGCTGGATTTCGCACTCGGCTTCCATGGCCTCGCAGATGGCCAGTCCAAGTTCCACTTCGAAACCGGTCCATTCGCCTTCGGACGAGGTGTAGGTGAAGGGCGGGTAGGGTTCGGCGGAAATACCGATCTGCAGCGGCTCGGCGGCCTGGGCAGCACCGCCGAGAGTGGCGATGGAAAGGGCGATGGCGGGGATGAGGGCGCGTTGCATGGTGTTCTCCTTGCTCATTATTGGAAAGGGAAGGCGATCAGGCGGCCGGCGCGGCGAAGCGCTGGCAGCGTGGATCGTCGAAGACCTCTTCGGGGGTGCCGGCGACGCCGATGACGCCGCGGTCGAGAAACACCACCTGATCGGAGACTTCCCGGGCGAAGGCCATCTCGTGAGTGACCAGCACCATGGTGCGGCCTTCGTCGGCCAGGCCGCGGATCACGCCGAGCACTTCATTGACGCGTTCCGGGTCCAGGGCCGAGGTCGGCTCATCGAACAGCAGCAGGCGTGGCTCCATGGCGAGCGCACGGGCAATGGCCACGCGCTGCTGCTGGCCGCCGGACAGAAAGGCCGGGTAGGCGTCGCGCTTGTCGGCCATGCCGACGCGCGCCAGATAATGCTCGGCCACCTCGGTGGCACGTCGGCGCGAGAGCCCTTGGACTCGCATCGGGGCCTCGGTGACATTGCCGAGCACGCTGAAGTGCGGCCACAGGTTGAACTGCTGGAAGACCATGCTGACCTTGGCGCGCAGCCGTTGCAGCTGGCGCCGGTCCAGGCCGACGACGTCGCCCTGGGGATTGCGGTCGAAACGGATTGCCTCATCCGCAATCGCCAGGTCGCCCTGGTCGGGGCGTTCCAGCAGGTTGAGGCAGCGCAGCAGGGTACTCTTGCCGGACCCGCTGGCGCCGATGATGGAGGTAACGCTGCCCTCGGGGACCTCGAGGGAGACATCGCGCAGCACCTCGAGGTCGCCGTAGCGTTTGACGAGGTGGCGCGCCTGCACCGCCGGGGCGGCGGTGGCGGTCGGAGTGTGATCGTCGAGCGATGATGTCATAGGCGACTCATTGAACGGTGAACAGAGGGCCGGCCGTGTCGCGTGCCGTTTCGGCACAGCGGGCCAGGCGTCGGCAGGCGTCGGTCAGACGGGCTTCGTCGACAGTCAGGCTCAGCCGAACGAAGCCGGCGGCGGAGGAGCCGAAGGCCTCGCCGGAGAGCACCGAGACGCCGTGTTCGTCGAGCAGCCGGTCGGCGAAGGCCTGGGACGACAGGCCGGTGGCGCGTATGTCGACCATCAGGAACATGCCGGCCGCCGGGGGAATGACCTCCACGGCCGGGCAATCCGCCAAGGCCGCGCAGACGGCATCACGCCGGGCCCGGTAGCTTTCGTGCATGGCCTGGAGTTCCGGGATCTCCCGGGTCAGGGCATCCCGGGCGGCGTCCTGGATGAAGTCCGGGCAGCCGTAGAGCATGCTCAGCGCCAGGTTGCCGAGGTGCGCAATCAATTCCCGGGGGCCGAGGACCCAGCCCAGTCGCCAGCCGGTCATGGCGTGGGACTTGGAGAGGCTGTCGATCACCACGCTGCGGTCCTCCAGGCCGGGCAGGGCGGCGGCGCACTGGTGGTCTCCCTCGAAGACCAGGTTGGCGTAGACCTCGTCGGAGACCAGCCACAGGTCGTGGCGATGGCACAGCTCGGCGATGGCGTGCCAGGTATCGGCGTCGATGAGCTGCCCGGTGGGGTTGTGCGGGCTATTGAGCATGATCGCCCGGGTGCGCGGAGTGATCGCCGCCTCGATGTCGGCGGCGTCGAGGCGGAAGCCGGCATCGCTGCGCAGCGGGATGCGCACCATGGTCGCGTCGGTGGAGCGCAGCACAGCTTCGTAGGTGACGTAACAGGGCTCGGGCACGATCACTTCGTCACCGGGGTCGAGCAGGCACTGGGCAACGGCATAGAGGCCGCACTGGGCCCCGGCCATCACGATGATGCGCTCGGGGTCGGCTTCGACGCCACGTCGGCGGTAGCGCTCGGCGATGGCGTCGCGCAGGCTGTCCTTGCCCTGGACGTCGGCATAGTGCGTCGCGCCGGCACGCAGGCTGGCTACGGCACTGTCGACGATAGGCGCCGGGGTGTCGAAGTCGGGATCGCCCACCGAGAGCACGGTGATGTCCTCGCCGGCTTCCCGGCGCGCCAGGGCGCGATAGTGGATGTTCCAGGCGGCGGCGCCTTCGCCGGCGATGCGGTCGGTCAGTCGGGAATAACGCATGGCAATCTCACAGAGTGGCCCGCTCGGGAGTGGCCAGATTGGTGGTGGTGTCGGCGGTGTCGAAGGCTTCAAGACGCATCACAGGCTGGCCTTCACGGCGTCGAGCGCATCGCCGCCGTCGCGAGTCTCGACGCCCTCGAGAAATTCGGCGACTCGCTCGGGGTGGGCGGCCAGCCAGTCATGGGCCACGACGTCCAGTTCGCGTTCCTCGAGGCTGTAGTCGCGGATGAAGTCGCTCTGTTCGTCGGCGCTGAGCACGAACTGGTCGAGCAGGCGCGTCAGGTTGGGATTGGCCTCGGCGTAGGACTTGGCGACGATGGTCCTGACGTCGCTGCGACCGTTGTCGGCACCGTAGACGCCTGCCGGGTCGTCGAGGATGCGGGTGTCGTACTCCGGCACCATCCAGTGGGGTGTCCAGCCGTAGAAGACGATCCAGCGACCTTCGTTCACGGCCGCCTCGACTTCGCTGAGCATGCCGGGCGTGGACGAGGACATGCTTTCCCAGTCACCGAGGCTGTAGGTGTCGGCCTCGATGGCCTTGTTCAGCATGTCGGTGACGGTGGAGCCGCTCTCGATGCTGTAGACGGTCTTGCCGAAGCGTTCGGCCACCTCGGGATCGGCGAGCTGTTCGGCGCTGGTGATGCCCGCCTCGTAGACGTAGCTTGGCACCGTGAAGCCCATGCGGGCGCCGTTGACGTTGTTGCCCAGATCGATGATGGCGTCGGCTTGCATGGCGGCGTCGTAGCTTTCCTGCTGCGCAGGCAGCCACCCGGCGAGAAAGGCGTCGCTGTCGCCGGTCTGCAGGGTGTTGTAGCCGACCGTGGAGCTGAGCTGCTGCTTGCTGGCGGTGTATCCCAGCGGCTCGATGAGCTGTGCGAGGATCTCGCTCTTGACGGTCACGCCGGGCCAGGGTGGCACGACCAGGCGGAGTTCGTCGTCGCGATCGGCGGCCGTGGTGGGGCCGGCCAGGGTCAGGCCGGCGAGCAGAGTCAGGGTGATGGGGATCCTGGTCGTCATATCTCGGATGTCTCCTGATTTGAATTTGTCAATTAGCGTGACTGTCTCTGCAGGACAACCGTGGTCTATGCCCTCTGGTTGATCCGTCGACAGGTCGACGAGGAGGCGCTGTAGACCCTTCTCTCTGACCTGTCCCCGGCTCTTGGTCTACTGCCTGGCGATGAAGCTGACAGTTGCTGTATTACAGGGATGCGGCCCAGCCGGCGGCGTCGACCTCGACGATCAGTGGCGATGTGGTGTCGTTGAGGCTGGCCAACGCCTCGCCCAGCGTGGCCGGGTCGGCGATACGGCGGTAGCGGCAGGCGAAGGCCTGTGCCAGGGCCTGGAAATCGGGGGCGGCCAGGTCGACACCGAGCTTGGGTATTTCGCTTGCGGCCATGTAGCGGCGTATCTCGTCATAGCCGTCGTTGTTCCAGATCACCACTGCGACGGGGCGGCCCAGGTCGCGGGCGGTGCCGAGCTCGCCGAGCACGAACTGCAGACCGCCGTCGCCGACCAGGGCGACCACCGGACGATCGGGACAGGCCAAGGCCGCGCCGAGGGCGGCGGGCAGGCCGTAGCCGAGGGTGCCGAAGCCGGTGGCGGCGTTGAACCAGCGGCGGGGTGCCGGCAGCGAAGCCAGGAAATTTCCGGCATAGACAGGGCCGGTGGAATCGCCGACGACAATAGCCTCGGGCAGCGCCTCGTGCAGGGTGGCGAAGAGCGGGGCATAGGGCGCGATCTCGGGCTCTTCGAGCAGGGCGAGTTCCCGGCGCACGGCCTCGGCGCGAGCAGTACCGTCGCGTGCTGCTGATTCGGGCAGTCGTTCGACCAGGGCCGTCATGGTCTGGCCGGCTTCGGCGAGCAGGGCCAGGTCGGCGGCCTGGTTGCGACCGAGCTGCTGGGGGTCGATATCGACCCGGATCAGGCGGCCATCGAGGACGAAGCCGCCGTCGAAGACCAGATCATAGTCGGTCTCGCCAAGCTCCGTGCCGATGGCCAGCACCACGTCGGCGTCGCGGGCCAGCCGGCGGGCGGCGGGCAGGCTGGCGGTGGCGCCCAGATCCAGCGGATGGTCGAGCCCCAGTACGCCCTTGGCGTTGATGGTGGTAAACGCCGGGGCGTCGAGCCGTTCGACCAGGATGCGGGCGACGTCCGGAGCATCGACGGTGCCGCCGCCGAGCAGTACCAGCGGCCGAACCGCGGCGCCGAGCCATTCGGCGGCTTGCCTCAGTGCCTCGGGTGCCGGTGCCGGCGGGTAGCTACGGGTGGGCGTGACGGGAGCATCGGAGACCGGAGCGCCCATCACGTCCAGGGGAATCTCGATATGCACGGGGCCGGGGCGGGCGCTGTCGAATATCGCAAAGGCGCGGGCCAGCACCTCGGGCAGTGCCTCGGGGTCGTGCAGGGTGTGGCTGAATACGCTGACGCCGGCCAGTGTCTCGCGCTGGTGGGGCATCTCGTGCAAGCGCCCCTGGCCGCGCCCCAGGCTGGCGCGCTGGTTGACGCTGGAGATCACCAGCATGGGCACCGAATCGGCCAGGGCCTGGCCCATAGCGGTGGCGATGTTGGTCATGCCGGGGCCGGTGATGATGAAGCAGGCGGCGGGCTTGCCGCTCGCCCGGGCATGGCCGTCGGCCATGAAGCCGGCTCCCTGTTCGTGGCGTGGCGTCACATGGCGCAGCCGGCTTTCGCCCAGCGCACGGTACAGCTCGATGGTATGCACGCCGGGGATGCCGAAGGCGGTATCGACGCCGTAGGCCTCGAGGAGCTGGATCAGTCGCTGGGCACACGTCATCGGGGCTCGTTCTCCTCGATCGGGTCGGGCAGGCCGCCGAAGGGCGGGCGGCCCAGAACGCGCTCGACCATGGGCACGAAATGCTCGAGCGGCAGGGTGTCGTAGTCGGGATCGAAACTCGCCTGATCCCAGTGGTCGCAGAAGCGCACCGTGCGGACATAGGCCGGGTGGTCGCGGAACTGCTCCCGGGCGTGGCGGTCCTGGCCGAAGAAGTGACGGTAATGATAGCCCTGGAAGAGTTCGTGATGGCGAATCATCCAGGCATTCAGCGGATCGATGAATGGCTCGAGGATCCCCGCGGCGATCTCGGCATGGTTGGCCGGCGCCAGGTCGTCGCCGATGTCATGCAGCAGGGCGCACACGACCATTTCTTCGTCGGCACCGTCGCGCAGGGCTCGGGTCGCGGTCTGCAGGCTGTGCTCGAAGCGATCCACCGGGTAGCCGTGATGGTCGCCGGCCAGGCGGTGTAGATGCGCGAGCACGCGACGCGGAGCGTCGGCCTGGTAGTCGCGGAAACGCGCGTCGATCAATTGCCATTCGTCGAGCCGGCTTTCGTCGAAACGGCGGAAACGGGCCTGATTCATGCGCTGACCTCCTGGGACGGTTGGCTGGATAGCTGGCGACGCAGCACCAGGCGGCGGCTGGCGGTACTGTCACGATCGACGTAGCCCTGACGCAGGTGGCGCACGCCGCCGGCGAGCTGGTAGGCGCGCCGTCCGTGCAGCAGGCGGTAGTTGTCCATGATCAGCATCTGGCCGGGGTCGAGCTTTAGGTGCACGGTCAGCTCGTCCGAGGTGATCAGGCGATAGAAGGTCCGTCGCGCAGCGTAGTAGCGTTCGAGCTCATCGGTGGAGAGGGCGCCGACGCGCTCGGTGCGGTTATTGAAGCGCACGCGCGACAGGCGGCCTTGACTGTCGAGCTCGATCAAGGGCCCTTCGCCTTCCAAGCAAGTGGTGTCGTCGTGGTAGCGAAAACCCGGGGCGATACGGGTCAGGCAGTCGAATGCTTCGGGGGCGCGGGCCTTGAGCGTCAGCGCGGCCTGGTAGCCGTCGACCAGAGTGTTGTCGCCGCCATCGGCGGCATTGGTCAGGCAGTGCAGCCAGATGTAGCCGGGGATGGGGTCGCGATAGGGGTTGTCGGTGTGCGGCTCGAGTCCGCGCTGGGTCATGGTCAGGTCATAGGCATTGGCCACCGACTTGACGTCGGCGATGCCGCCCCAGTTGGTGCGACGCAAGGGGCCGATGCGATCGATCAGCGCCTGCATGCCGTCTTCCTCGGTGGGCACGCCGGACACCAGCACGAAGCCGAAGCGATGCAGGTTCTCGAGCATGTCGAGCAGGGCGGCATCGTCCTGTCGGGCGGCCGCGAAGTCCGCCTTGGGCGGCTCGGACAGGCTGGCATCCCAGAGAGTGCGGTCGGGCACGCTGGTGTCGTTCTCGGTGCTGGCCTCGATCAGTTCCGCGAGTGGAAAGGCCGTGGCGTGACCGTCGCTGAAGCGTAGTGCCACGTGCTCGCCAGTCAATTCGGCGCTTTCCACGGCCAGGTCGAGCGGCAGCTCGGCGGCTTCGATCAGGCGCTGGCCGGTTCGCGGATCCAGGGTGTCGGGATCGGGCGCGCGTTCGCGCAGCCAGAGGGCGGCGAATTCGCGGGTCTGGCCCTGGGTCTCGAGGTTCAGGCGCTGTCCGTCCGAGGACAGCCACAGCGTGTCGCTTGCGGTCATGACGATCTATCTCCGGGTGTTGCGTGGACCGTGACGAGGCGTCGCCACCGGCGCCGATGCGCGACTGGCTTTACCCTAACGCCACTGCTCCGCTACCATTTGCATAAATTCGCCTTATATTTGATATTTTTGGCCATAATGAGCGAGCTTACCGACGCCTGGCCCTATCCACGACCGGATTCTCCGCCTTTGCTGGCGCCCGAGCAGGCCGAGTACACCCTGGATGTCTGGCTGGTACCCAAGTTTTCGATGCTGAGCCTGTTCTGCCTGCTGGAGCCATTGCGTGTGGCCAACCGTTTCGGTCGGGACCTGTTCGCCTGGCGGTTGTTGTCCGCCGATGGAGAGGGAGTGATCGCCAGCAATGGCGTGCGTATCGACGTCGATGACGAACTCGATACCGTGGCCGATGACGCGCATCTGATGGTGGTGTCCTCCTATGAGGCGGAAGCCACCATCCAGGGGCAGGATCTCGCCGTGCTGCGCCGAGTGGCGGCGCATGGCGGCTGGCTGGGTGGACTGGACACGGCGCCCTTCATCCTGGCGCGGTCGGGCGTGCTGGAAGGACATCGGGTGGCGATGCACTGGGAAAGCGTGCCGGCGTTTCGTCGCGAGTTCCCGCAGCTCAGGATCAGCCAGGCACGCTTCGAGCTGGATGCGTCGCGGCTGACCGGGTCGGGCGGTTCGGCGAGCATCGACATGATGCTGGCCTGGATGGAGCGGCTCTATGGCCCTGCATTGGCCAATGCGGTGGGTCGCCAGCTGGTTCACCAGCGTGGCGACGATGATCCTTCATCGAGCCGTGACGAGCGTTATGCGCACCTGCCGCGCAGTGTGCTGCGGGCCCTGGCGGTGATGGAGGCGAATCTGGCCCAGGCGCTGCCCATTCCCGAGATCTGCCGGTTGGTGGGCCAGTCGCAGCGTCAGTTGACGCGCCGCTTCATGGCCCATTTCGGCGAGACGCCCAAGCAATGCTATCTGGGCATGCGGCTCGACCAGGCCCAGCGCCTGCTCGCCGCCAGCCGCTGCCGGGTCACCGAGGCGGCGTTGGCCACCGGATTCGTGCATCTGGCGCACTTTTCGCGGGCCTACCGGGCGCGTTTCGGGGAGGCGCCCAGTGTGACGGCCGATCGAGGCTAGGTATCCTCTGAAAGCTGACCAGGTTCGACCATGCGGCGCTAGACATCAGCTCAGCGGTCCTCGGCGCCGATCCGTCGTTGACGCCGGGCGCGCTGGACCATGCGGTAGCGCGAGCGGATCTCGTCGCGTTCCAGATAGCACCCCTGCAGCCAGCGATGACCGCTGTCGCCCTCGAAGGCATCCCGAGCGTGCAACAGGCGCCGGTTGTCGAAGATCACCAGGTCGCCGGGCTGGTAGGTGAAGCGGATGGCGAACCCAGGCTCGCGCAGCAGGCGTTGCAGGGCCATCAAGGCTTCGTAGGCTGGCTCGACGTCCTCGAAAGCGGTCTGCAGGGGGCCGCGCAGGAAGTCGGCAATGCGCACTTCGAGCAGCTCGCCTCGAGTGTCCAGGCAGATCATCGGTGCATGCCAGACGTAATCGGTAGTGCGGGCGGTATTGGCGAAACGCCAGTGCACGCGGGTCAGGGTGGCATAGGCCTGCGGGTCGCGTTCGCGCAAGGCTTCGGCCACGGCGAAACCGTCGAGCATCACCGCTTCGCCGCCGGCCACGCTGTTCTCGAGACAGTGCAGGCACTGGAGCCCGGGATGATACTCGCGGGTCGGCAAATCCACGTGGGGTGGCAGGGCGATCGCGGTGTAGGCGTTGGAATCCGGGTCTGGCTTGGCGCGCACGTTGAACAACTCACCGAAGTTGGTGGGACGCACCGGACCGATACGCCGGGCGATGGCTTCCAGCGAGCCGGGTTCGGTAGGCAGGTTGCGCAATCGCACCAGCCCCTTGCCGAGCACGCTCTCCAGAGCCGGGGCGAGGATCGCTTCTTCGGCTGCGCTGCCGGGAGCGCTGTCGAGCAGGCCGCTGGCGTCCAGGCTGTCGGGCTGCTCGTCGGGACCGCCGAGCCAGGTGGTCACCGGGATCAGCGCTGCCTCGGCGTCGGTGGCGTTGTCGTAATCGTGGGCACGCAGCCAGCCGGGGTGAAAGCGCAGGCGACGATCCTCGGGCACGAAGTCGATGCACAAGGCACCGCTGTCGTCGATCCCGACACTGCCGATTTCCGGCCAGGCGGGTAGGGTAGAGAGATCGAGAATGCGCTCGCGGGTCGCCGGATTGACGGTGGTCTCGTCGGCGGCGTTCTCGCGCAGCCAGATACTGTGATAGCGGCTGACACGGCCGTCGCTCCAGCGTACCGAAACCTGGCGCGGCGAGCTTTCCACAGTCAGGATGTGGGCTTCGATCGGCCAGGCATCGTAATCCGGCGTCAGCGGAAGGGCGGTCTCGGTCATGAGGCATCTCCTGAGAGGGATCACGTGATGAGGCAATTCAGGATGCCAGCCGAGAGGTGGTGCGATGCGACCCGATTCGACAACGAGTGTGCACGATTCGACAGTCGAGGCGTCCGGTCAACGTTGCCGCAGTCGGCTCGGCGTCAGGCCGTAGCGGCGGCGGAAGGCCCGGGTGAAGCTGGAGGCCGAGGCGAAGCCGCTGGCCAAAGCGATGTCCATGATGCTGTGGCGGGTGTCGATCAGAAGCTGGTGGGCATGGGCCAGGCGGCGCTCCAAGTAGAAATGCTGCGGTGTCTGGCCCAGGTGACGCTCGAAGAGGCGCTCGAGCCTTCGCCAGGAGAGCCCGAGCTCATCGGCCAGGGCCTGGATGCCGAGTGGCGCTTCGAGATTCGTTTCCATCAGGGCGATGGCCCGATCGAGCAGCGGATTGGCTCGGCCTGCCGAACGAACGGCATGGCGTTGACGGCTGGCAGGCAGGCGGCCCTGGTCGTGGACGAGCTGCTCGCGTACTCGACCGGCCAGTTCGTCGCCGTGTCGGCGGGCGATCAGGTCCAGGCTCATGTCGATGGCCGAGCTGCCGCCGGCGCAGGAGAAGCCTTCGGCCGAGACTTCGTAGAGCGATTCGACCGCCTCGATGCCGGGGAATCGCGCGCGGAATTCTGGCAGCGACTCCCAGTGCAGGGTCACGGTCTGGTTGTCGAGCAGGCCGGCGGCCGCCAGCGCGAAGCACCCCGTGTCCATGCCACCCAGCACGCAGCCGGCCGAGGCCCTGGCGCGCAACCAGTCCAGCAGTTCGGTGTCGAGGGCGTGTTCGGGGGCGAAGCTCGCGCAGACCGCCAGGCTGGGTGTCTCGGGGGCGTCCTGCAGTGACCAGTTGGCGGCCAGGGGCATGCCGTTGGAAGCGGTGACAGGGCTGCCGTCACGACTGATGACGTCCCAGTGGAACAGCGTACGTTGGCTGATGCGGTTGGCGATGCGCAGCGGCTCGATGGCCGAGAAGAAGGCCACCATGGCGAAACGCGGCAGCAGCAAAAAGCCGATGGATTCCGGTGCGCAGACCCGGGGCTGTAGACGCATGAAGGAGGACCTGGCCGGTGGGGGACGGTCGTTGTTGCGTCGATTGTAGGGGGCATCCCGCTCTTTGCAATGGGCATGCGAATAGGGACAGGAAAGCGGTGGTCATGTCGCTTTATGTCGATTCAAGGTCGAGTCAGGCCAAGTCGTCATGGGGAAAGGCGTCAGACTGGTGGGATTGCCGTTCCAAGAGGAGTTCGCCATGCTGAGTTTGCAACGTCGTTGGCCCCTGCTGGGGACCACTCTGGCCCTGACGTCCCTGGCCGCGCCCCTGGCCCAGGCCGATCTCGAGCAAGTTCGTTTCGGTGTGCCGCCATGGCCGGGGGTGACCGTCAAGTCCGAGGTCGCCGCCCAGTTGCTGGAAGCCATGGGGTACGAAACCCGCCAGAATGACCTGGCGGTGAGCGTGATACTCAATGGCGTTGCCCAGGGCGATCTGGACGCCTACCTGGGCGGCTGGTATCCGGTACAGACCGACATGGTCGGGCCGCTGGTGGCCGACGGCAAGGTAGAGAAGGCCGCCGCCAACATCCAGGGCGCGGTCTCGGGGCTGGTGGTGCCGCGCTATGTCCATGAAGCCGGCATCGAGTCGGTGGCGGACCTGGAGGCGCATCGTGAGCGCTTCGACGCTACCATCCTGGGCATCGAGGCGGGCACTGGCATCAATACCGCCCTCAATGCGGCCATTGACGAGGATCTGGCCGATCTCGGCGACTGGACGCTGCGCGAGAGTTCCACGGCGGCGATGCTCGCCCAGGCCGAGCAGAAGATGCGCGACGGCGAGTGGGTGACCTTCGTCGGTTGGGAGCCGCACTGGATGAATGTCAGCTTCGATCTCGTCTATCTCGAGGACGCTGACGACGCCGGCGTGGCGCAGATCGAGAGCACGGTCTGGACCGTGGTGCCGGATGACTTGCAAGAGCGGGATGCCGATGTCCATCGTTTCATGACGCAGTACGTGGTGGACACGGCCGACCAGAACGACTGGGTGCATGCCTACAGTTACGAAGAGCGGCCCGCCGACGAGGTGGCCAGCGAATGGATCGCGTCGCACTACGGCACCGTGGCGGCCTGGCTCGAGGGCGTTGCAGCCCGCGACGGTCGTCCCGCCATCGAGGCCGTCAAGGCGCGTTTCGATTGAAGCCAGCTTGCCCGACAGTCCCCGGCCGGTCATCATGACCGGCTCGTTTTCCCCCTTGGCTTGCCGTCATGCGCCTCGATTACAGCGGTCCCACGCCGGAGCTCGTCGGCTTTCTGTTGCTGCCACGCTTCTCGATGATGGCCTTCTTCTCGGCCGTCGAGCCGCTGCGCATCGCCAACCGAATCAGTGGCCGACCGCTGTTCGACTGGACGCTGCTCAGCCAGGACGGCGAGCCGGTGACGGCCTCCAACGGCATGACGCTGCTCGCCGACCAGTCCATCGAGGAGGTGCATCACCTCCCGTCGCTCGCCGTCTGTAGCGGTTTCGATCCAGAATCTTGCCTGAGCCGTGCCCTGATGCGCTGGCTGCACCGCATGGACGAAGCTGGGTGCGTGCTGGGCGGTCTCGATACGGGCTGCTTCCTGCTTGCCGCTGCCGGCCTGCTGGAGGGCGAGCGGGTCACCCTGCATTGGGAGAGCCTGCCGGCCTTTCAGGAACGCTTTCCGGCCATCGAGACGTCGGATGAGTTGTTCGAGCTCGGGCGCCGGCGCTTCTCTTGTGCCGGAGGCGCGGCCGCCATGGACATGGCCCTGGATGTGATCGCCCGGCGTCATGGTCACCAGCTGGCCATCGATGTCTCGGAGCAACTGGTGCACGAGCGGATCCGCACGCGCCGCGACCAGCAACGCATGACGCTGGCGCGCCGCCTGGGAACGCATCGCCGCCGCCTGGTGGAAGCCGTCGACCTGATGGAGCAGCATCTGGAGACACCGTTGAGCCTGGCGGAGGTGGCGCAACGCAGCGGCATTTCGCTGCGTCATCTGCAGCGCCTCTTCGAGCGCGAGCTCGGGCAGTCGCCCCGGGAGTGGTATCTGGGCCTGAGGCTGGAGCGGGCCCGTTACCTGCTCGAAGAGACCGACCTGGATATCCTGGCCGTGGGACTGGCCTGTGGTTTCGGCTCGAGTTCGAGTTTCTCCCGGGCATTTCGCGGACATTATGGCCGCTCCCCTCGACAGATCCGAAAGGGATGAGGTGCGGTCCGGCGATGTCCGGGAGCGGCTGCACGAGTCGATCCTGGGTCGCGCCGAAGACGCGTCTCGATCAGTGATCCGGCGACGTCAGAATGCGCCAGGCCGCTTCGACACGTTCCTCATTGGGATACCCCTTGTTGGCAAGGATCACGATGCCCTGTTCGCGGGCAGGCATGTAGGCGGCGTAGGCACCGAACCCACCGGTCGAGCCGGTCTTGTGGTACCAGCGCTGTGGTTGCGGGTCGCCCTCGGTGTCGAGCAGGCGGGCGGGCTGGGGCGACAGAGCCATCTCTGAGGTGGTGCCGGCCTGGAGTGTGTCGAGCGAGACCGGCAGGGCATAGCTCTCCCAACCCAGGCCCTGCTGCATGTCGCCGACGGTAGCATAGCCGTGCTGGGTTTCCAGCAGGACCCGAGAGATCGAGTCGTCACGTCGATGAGCGTCGATGTTGGCCTGGACAAACCGCACCAGATCCAGTGCCGTGGTCTTGATGCCGTAGGCCTGGGCGTCCATGGCGCCGGGATTGACCCGCACCGGCTCGTCGTCACCATTGTAGCCTTGGGCATAGTGGCGTGCCCGGTCTTTGGGTACCTCGAGCCAGGTGTGTTCCAGCCCCAGCGCCGGCAGGACACGCTGTTGCATCAACGCCTCGAAGGCAATGTCGCGACTCCGGGATGCCAGCTCGCCGAACAGACCGATGCTGGGGTTCGAGTAGAGGCGTTGGGTGCCGGGCGGATATTCTGGTTGCCAGCTCGCGTAATAATCATGGGCGTTTCGAGCCGTCACGCCTTCGGGAAATTGCAGCGGCAGGCCGCCGGCCGTGTAGGTCGCCAGTTCGATCATGGAGACCTCGCCTATGGGGCTGCCATCGAAGTCCGGCTCGATGCTGGCGACAGTGTCGTTCCACTCGAATCCACCCTGTTGGTGCGCCCAGGCGGCGAGCACTGAGGTGAAGGTCTTGCTGACCGAGCCGATCTCGAACAGGGTGGCATCGTCCACGGTGGCGCCGGTGTCCCGGGAGGCTACGCCATAATGACTGACGCACACTTTTCCATGATCCACCATGGCCACGGAGACGCCTGGGATGTCATGGCGGGTCATCAGCGTCTCGACCTGCTGGTCCATGGTGGTGTCGTGGCAGGGGCCAGCCGCCGCCTGGGCGGAACCGGCGGCAACAGCGAGTGCGAGGGGAAGCAGTCGGGACGACATGTGTGAAACTCCTTGATGAGAGTGATGACCCGGATGTCATGTGCGAGGCGACATGGCAGTGCTGCTGAAGCCTAGACAGGCGGGAATGGCGGCACAATCGATCATTTCTATCCGCTGATATAAATTGAATTTGTAGCTGAAGCGGCGAGCGACGGTCTCATGCCAGCCGGTTTGCCAGGGCATGACAGACGTCATGCCAAGCCGTCTGCATGGCATCGAGCCTGGCATGGGCGTGCAGGGCGCCGTGCAGCATGCCTGGGGCTCGGCGATAGCCGATATCGGCACCGGCGTGGCGCCAGGCGTCGACTGCCATCTCGAGCGGACGGGTGAGGGGGTCGCGCTCCACCGACAGTATCTCGATACAGCCTGCCGGTGGCGAGGCATCGTCGGACATCGGGACATCCCTGGCGATGGCGTGCCACAAGGTCAGGATATCGTCCCGCGAGAGCAGCGGCGCGTCCGGCCCCAGGGTTGTCGGGGACAGGCGGCCCACCGGTGGGTAGATCAGGCCCAGTAGGCCGCGCCACGGCGATTGCCGGGCGACATCCAGGACCAGCCGCCCGCCGGCGCTGTCACCGGCCAGGGCCACGGGGGCGCAGGCCTCGGCCACTCGACGACAGTCGTCGAGAGCCTCGGCGTAGCTGGCCTCCGGGGCCAGCCGATAGTCGACGCTGATCACTTCGCGGCCCAGCCGCTCGGCGAGATCGGCCGTGATGCCGTGATGGCTGCGCGGCGAGCCGAGATACCATCCACCGCCATGCGCATAGAGGATCGGGCCAGCCTTGAACTTGGCCGGCTGAAAGCGACGCACGCTGACGCCGGCGATGCGTTCGTCGAGCACCGTCATGCCGGCGGGATCGGCAGGCGCGAAGCCCGAACAGAGCGCATCGTAACGCTGCCGAGCCGCCTCCACGGGCAACCCGGCGATAGCATCGAGTGCGTGCGCGAAGCGTCGCTGAAAGGTCTCGTGGCGCATCACTGGGCGGCGCGACGCGCGCGGCGCGATTCCTGCAGCAACGAGACCAGCACGCCGGCGGTCATGACCAGGATAACCGCGCTCAACGGCAGGGCAGCGGCAATCAAGGCGGTCTGCAGTGCCTTGAGTCCGCCTGCCACCAGCAGTACGGCGGCGACCAGGCCGATCACCACGCCCCAGAAGACCCGGAAACGTTGGGGCGGATCGTCGTTGCCGAGCGACAGGATGGTGGTCAGTACCAGGGTGCCGGAATCCGACGAGGTGACGAACCAGCTCATCAGCAGAAACACCATCAGTGCCGAGAGTGTCCAGCCCAGCGTGCCGGTGCCGGCGATGCCGTCGGCGCTGGCGAACAGCGCGGCTGGCAGATTCCAGGCATTGACCAGCTCGATGATGCCGGCATTGCCGGGACCACTCGTGGCGTGGAGCTCCTGATAGAGCGCATTGCCGCCGAAGATCACCAGCCAGACGAAAATGATCAGAGTCGGTACCAGCAGCACGCCGAGTACGAACTCGCGCAGGGTGCGTCCGCGAGAAATGCGCGCGATGAACAACCCGACGAAGGGCGCCCAGGCCAGCCACCAGCCCCAGTAGAAGATGGTCCAGGCCTGCTGCCAGTCGGCGGACGCCGGCTCGTCGGCATACCACAGGCCCATGGGAATGAAGTTGGCGGCGTAGTCGAGCAGAGTCGCGCCGAAGGCCTGGATCAGCCATAGAGTGGGACCGCCGAGCAGGAAGGCGCCGACCACGAGAACCGAGACCCAGATGTTGAGTTCGGAAATGATCCTGATGCCCTTCTGCACGCCGGATACCACCGAGAGGATAGAGACGGCCGAGATCACGGCGATCAGGATGAGTTGAGTGCCGAGGCCGTCACTGATGCCGACCAGGCGCTGCAGGCCGACGGCCATCTGGCTCACGCCGAGCCCCAGCGAGGTGGCGACGCCGAACACGCAGCCCAGTACGCCGAGGATGTCGACCAGATGGCCGATGGGTCCATAGATGCGGTCGCCGATAAAGGGATACAGGGCCGATCTCAAGGCGAGGGGCAGGCCCCGCCGATAGGCGAAGTAGGCCAGCGACATCCCGACGATGACGTAGATGGCCCAGCCGTGCAGACCCCAGTGGAAGACCGAGACGCGCAGGGCGTCGATGGCGCGTTCGTAGCCGATGGCGGTGGCACCGGCCATGTCGGCGTGGGGATTGTTGGGGTAACCGAAGGCGCCGCTGTCATCCAGGTAGAAGACCGGTTCGGCGACGCCGAAGAAGAGGATGCCGATGCCGATGCCGGCAGAGAACAGCATCGAGAACCAGGCGAAATTGCTGAATTCGGGGCGGCTATCGTCGTTGCCCAGGCGGATGCTGCCGTAGCGGCTGACCACGATGAAGGCACAGACGGCCATCAGCAGCATGACGGTCATCAGGTAGTAGCCGCTGAAGGTGCCTTCGATCCAGGTGCGCGCCGTGCCGAAGACGCTGCCGGCCATGTCGGAGCCGAGCCCGGTGAACAGCACGAAGGTCAGCACCAGACCGGCGGAGGCCAGGGTCATGCCCTTGTGCATACCCTGGAAGAACCCCCGCTGGGACAGTTCGGTCACCATGTAGTCCGTCGATGTCGCGCGGTTCGAGGCAGTGTCGCCCTGCGGTGCCTCGGGCGGAGTGGGAGGGGTTGAAGTAGCGATAAGCGAAATCCTCTTTGATCCGGACCTCGGGCCGGTGATCCCGTTGCCGCCCGGTCATGACCGGGCGGCATCTCGTCGATGGTGCCGTTCAGCGCTTGGCCGGGGGTAGGCCGATGCGCCGTCCGGCAAGTTCCGGCCAGGCATCGGGCTCGACTCGGGACAGTGCCGCGACGGCTTCATTCACTTCGCTGGGGAAGGGCGCTGGCCGGCCGGCCTGGCTGTCGATACCCATCAGCATCTGCTCGCTGGTGGCCAGCAGGTTGCCCTCGTTGTCCCGCATCTCGAAGAAGACATGCAGGCGCTTGGCATCACGCTCGAGCAGCGTTGCCTCGAGATGCAGTATCTGGCCCTCATGGGCCTCGCGGCGATAGCAGAGATGGGTTTCCAGGGTGTAGAGGGTGTACCCATGGTGGCGACGGCCGTTCTCGTCGAGGCCGAGACGGTGCATCAGTTCCTCCACCGCCAGGGAAAACGCTCGGGCGTACTCGGCATCGTTCATGTGGCCGTTGTAGTCGACCCATTCCGGGGCCACGCGGGTTTCGAGCAGCGCCATCAGATTCGTCCTTCGAGGCCTTCCGCCTCGGGCCAGTACTTCTTCACCAGGCCGAGCACCTCGACGAGGAAGTCGTCGCGGCGGCGATCGAGTTCGGCCACCGGGCGGCCCGCGGCCTGGTACTCGCAGCCCTCGACGACCTTGTCGATCAGCTCCTCGGTGAGCTCCGGGGCTTCCAGCTTGGTCCAGGGCAGCTTCAGTGCCGGACCGAATTGCTCGAGCATATGACGCATGCCCTGATCGCCACCGGCCAGGTGGAAGGTCAGGAAGGTGCCCATCAGCGCCCATCGCAGGCCGCAGCCGTAGACCACGGCGGCATCGACTTCCTCGGTGGTCGCCACGCCGTCGTTGACCAGGTGCAGGGCTTCGCGCCACAGCGCCTCCATCAGACGGTCGGCGATGTGGCCCTCGATCTCGCGACGCACCACCAGCGGGCGCATGGCCAGTTCCTGATAGAGCGCCTGGGCCAGCTCGATCTGATGGGGTTCGGTGGCCTCGCCGCCAACCAGCTCTACCAGCGGCAGCAGGTAGACCGGGTTGAAGGGGTGAGCGACGATCACCCGGCCCGGCACCCAGGCGCAGTCGCGCTGCAGGTCGCTGGGCTTGAAGCCGGACGTGGAGGAGCCGACGATCACGCCGGGTGCCGCTGCAGCGTCGATGGCGGCGAGAATCTCGCACTTGAGCTCGAGGCGTTCCGGCACGTTCTCCTGGACCAGGTCGGCGCCGGCCACCGCTTCCTCGAGGCTGTCGACGAAGGTCAGGCGGGTGGGGGCCGCTCCCTCGGCTAGGCCGAGCGCCTCGAGCGAGGGCCAGGCATTGGCGACGAAGTCGCGGGTGCGTTCGGCGGCTTCGGGTGCTGGGTCGAAGGCCACCACGTCCCAGCCCTGGGCCAGCGCCCGGGCGATCCAGCCGTTGCCGATGACGCCGGTACCGATGACGGACAGTTGGCGGCTCATGCGTCACCTCCGGCGATGCGACCGGTTACCGGATCGCGCAGCTTGAGATGCGAGCGGGTCTCGGCCGGTGTCATGACGCGGCCGCCGAGATGTTCGATGATGCCGGTGGCCTTTTCGACGAGCTGGCCGTTGGTGGCCAGTACGCCTTTCTCCAGCATGAGGTTGTCTTCCAGGCCGACCCGAGCATGACCGCCGAGCAGCGCGGCCTGGGCGACCATCGGCATCTGATGGCGGCCGATGCCGAAAGCCGCCCAGTCGGCGTTTTCCGGCAGCTTGTTGCGCATGGTCAGCATGGTTTCGGTATCGGCCTCGGCGCCCCAGGGGATGCCCAGGCAGAGTTGATACAAGGGGTTGCCGTCGATCAGCCCCTCCCGCTGAAGCTGGCGGGCGAACCACACATGGCCGAGATCGAAACACTCGAGCTCGGGCTTGACGCCGGCGGCCTGCACCAACCGGGCGTGTTCGCGCAGCCAGTCGGCAGTGTTGATGTAGACCATGTCGCCGAAGTTCAGGCTGCCGCAGTCCAGGGTGCAGAGTTCCGGCAGCAGTTCACCCACCGGCTCGTGACGCTGGGCTGGGGTCTGGATGTCGGTGCCCGGGCCGCCGCGGGTCGGGTCCGTGGCATCGGGAATCCAGTCGCCGCCACCACCGGCGGTGATGTTCATGACGATATCGGTGTCGGATTCGCGGACGCGCTCCATCACTTCGCGGAAGTGATCCAGGGAGTGGCTGATGCCGCCGGTCTCGGGATCGCGCACATGGATGTGAGCCACGCTGGCACCGGCGCGTGCGGCTTCGATGCAGTTGTCAGCGATCTGCCTGGGAGTCACCGGCACGTTGGGGTTCTTGCCGGTGGTGTCGCCGGCGCCGGTGACGGCGCAGGTCAGGATGACGTTGCGGTTCATGGTCGGACCTCCTGTGTGAGTCTGAGAGGAGTGTCCGTGAAGATGACGATGTCGAATAAGCACAAGACGACATCGACTTGATATGATGCGCCAATCTACGGCGTGTGGGCGACGAACGTATGCTGCCCCGGCGAGGTGCCGGGGCAATGCGGGTCAGGCCTCGACGCGTCCCAGCAACAAGAACTCGATCAATGCCTTCTGGGCATGCAGGCGGTTGCCGGCTTCCTGCCAGACCACGGCGCGAGGATCGTCGAGCAGGGTTTCGCTGATTTCCTCGCCGCGGTGGGCCGGCAGGCAGTGCAGGAAGAGCACATCGTCGGCGGCGCGATCGAGCAAGGACTCGGTGACCTGGAAGCCGGCGAAGTCGGACTCGCGCTTGGTCTGTTCCTCTTCCTGGCCCATGGAGGCCCAGACGTCGGTGGTCACCAGGTCGGCGCCGTCGACGGCGGTCTGGGGATTGCGATGGATGGTCACGCGGTCGCCGGCGGCATCGAGGATGTCCTGGCGGGGCTCGTAGCCCTCGGGGCAGACCACGCGGAGTTGGAAGTCGAACTGGCGGGCGGCGTTGATCCAGGAGTGGCACATGTTGTTGCCATCACCGATCCAGACGGCGGTGCGGCCCCGGATAGTGCCGCGCAGCTCGGTCCAGGTCATGACGTCGGCGAGCAGTTGGCAGGGATGGTAGTCGTCGGTGAGGGCATTGATGACCGGCACCCTGCTTGCCGAGGCGTACTCCTCGAGTCCCTGGTGGGAAAAGGTACGAATCATCACGATGTCGACCATTTCGGCGAGTACCCGGGCGGTGTCGCCGATGGGCTCGCCGCGGCCCAGTTGGGTGTCACGCGGGGAGAGGAAGAGCGCGTGGCCCCCGAACTGTGCCATGGCCGTCTCGAAGGAGACCCGGGTGCGGGTCGAGGATTTCTCGAAGATCATGGCCAGTGTGCGATTGGCGAACGGCGTATAGGTCGGGCCTTGGGTCATCAGGCCGTTCTTGATCGAAATGGCGCGCTGGATCAGGTAACGAGATTCCTCCGGACTCAGGTCGAGCAGGGTCAGAAAATGGCGGGTAGCCATGGCATCGCTCCACGGAAAAAAACGACCATCCTAGCCACCCCCGGGGGGATGCGCAATGCGCCGTGCATCAGTAGAATGGCTTCATCATAAGGCCGACCAGCGTGCTCGGGTATTGCCTGATGCGATGGTCAACACGCGATTCAGAGGGAAAGCACAATGAGTACCACCGTCGAGAACATTCAGCGGCAGATCAGCGAGAACCCGATCCTGATCTACATGAAGGGCACGCCCCAGCTACCGCAGTGCGGTTTCTCCGCCCAGACCGTCCAGGCGCTGATGGCCTGCGGCGAGCGCTTCGCCTTCGTCAATGTGCTGGACAACCCGGATATTCGTGCCGAGTTGCCCAAGGTCGCCAACTGGCCGACGTTCCCGCAACTGTGGGTGGAAGGCGAGCTGGTCGGCGGCTGTGACATCGTCGTGGAGATGTACCAGAACGGCGAGCTGGAGACGCTGATCAAGGAAACCGCCGCCAAGCATCAGGACGATCAGCCGGAAGGCTGAGCGGCCTGCGTCCGGAAGATCGCCCGCCCCGTGGGCGTAAGCTCGAAGCCGGAAGAGGAACACCCCTGTAGCATGGCTGCAGGGGTGTTTTCTTCCCGCTTCTCTACTTCTTTTCTTTTTTTACTTCTTTCTTTCCTGCTTTTCTCTTCCAGCCGCGAAGCGGCGTTCTTCAAACTTCAAGGTGATGGCCTATGGCTCCTCGACCCCTTGTTCGCGTTGCGCCAGTCGCCAGCCACCGAGGTCCTTGTAGCGATTGATCATGGCGCAGAAGAGTTCGGCGGTGCGCTCGGTATCGTAGCGGGCCGAGTGGGCGGCGCTGTTGTCGAATTCGATGCCGGCGGCACGGCAGGCACGGGCAAGCACGGTCTGGCCGTATACCATGCCGGCCAGCGAGGCCGTATCGAAGCTCGAGAAGGGATGGAAGGGGTTGCGCTTGATGGCGCAACGCTCCACGGCGGCGTTGAGGAAGCCGTGGTCGAAGGCCGCATTATGGCCGACCAGGATGGCACGAGTGCATCCATGGGCCTTGATGGCCTTGCGGACCGGCCGGAAGATTTCTCCCAGCGCCTCGGCCTCGCTGACAGCGACTTGTCGACGCAACGGGTCGTCGAGGCGGATACCGGTGAAGTCCAGCGCCGATTGCTCCACGTTGGCGCCCTCGAAGGGGGTGACATGGTAAGCATAGGTGGCGTCAGGCATCAGGTTGCCTTCGGGATCCATGGTCAGGGTGACCGCGGCGATCTCGAGTATCGCGTCGCCCTGTGCGTTGAAACCGCCGGTTTCCAGGTCCACCACCACGGGCAGGAAGCTGCGAAAGCGCTGCGCCATGAGTTCGCGGGTGACCGCCTCGGTCATGCGCCTCTCCTTGTCCTGGGCACGAAAAGCTGGGCACGAAAGTCCCGAAACGCGAGAGTCTAGCATTTCGGGACCGACTCGTCCCGTCGCCGGTATTCGCGCTCGGCATGGCGCGCTATAATCGGGCTTTCACGACGCTCACCGTTCACCTAGAGGAGCTCTCAGCATGTCCGATGTCAAGAAGGTCGTGCTCGCCTATTCCGGCGGCCTGGACACATCCGTCATCGTCAAGTGGTTGCAAGAGACCTACGACTGCGAGGTGGTGACCTTCACTGCCGACATCGGCCAGGGCGAGGAAGTCGAGCCCGCGCGTGCCAAGGCCCAGGCGCTGGGCGTCGAGGAGATCTACATCGAGGATCTGCGCGAGGAGTTCGTGCGCGACTATGTCTATCCGATGTTCCGTGCCAACACCATCTATGAAGGCGAGTACCTGTTGGGTACCTCCATCGCGCGCCCTCTGATTACCAAGCGACTGGTCGAGATCGCCAATCAGACCGGCGCCGATGCCATCTCCCACGGGGCCACCGGCAAAGGCAACGACCAGGTGCGCTTCGAGCTGGGCGCCTATGCGCTCAAGCCCGGCGTCAAGGTGATCGCGCCGTGGCGCGAGTGGGACCTCAATTCCCGCGAGAAGCTGATGGCCTACTGCCAGCAGCATGATATCCCGGTGGACTTCTCCAGCCAGAAGAAGAAGTCGCCGTACTCCATGGATGCCAACCTGCTGCACATTTCCTATGAGGGCGGCAACCTCGAGGATCCTTGGGTCGAGGCCGAGGAGGACATGTGGCGCTGGAGCGTGTCGCCGGAAGCCGCTCCGGACAAGCCCACCTATGTGGAGCTGACCTTCGAGCGGGGCGACATCGTGGCCATCGACGGCGAGCCGATGCGGCCCCATGAGGTGCTGTCGAAGCTCAACCAGCTGGGTGGCGACAACGGCATCGGCCGTCTCGACATCGTCGAGAACCGCTATGTGGGCATGAAATCGCGCGGCTGCTACGAGACCCCCGGGGGCACCATCATGCTGCGGGCCCACCGTGCCATCGAGTCGCTCACCCTCGACCGCGAAGAGGCTCATCTCAAGGACGAGTTGATGCCCAAGTACGCCGAGGTGATCTACAACGGTTACTGGTGGAGCCCGGAGCGTCGTGCCCTGCAGGCCGCCATCGACGAGACTCAGAAGCACGTCTCCGGCGTGGTGCGCATGAAGCTCTACAAGGGCAATGCCACTGTGGCCGGCCGCCGTTCCGATGCCTCGTTGTTCGACGAGTCCATCGCGACCTTCGAGGACGATGCCGGCGCCTACGATCAGAAGGATGCCGAAGGTTTC
This sequence comes from Halomonas caseinilytica, assembly GCF_001662285.1. Taxonomy (NCBI): domain Bacteria; kingdom Pseudomonadati; phylum Pseudomonadota; class Gammaproteobacteria; order Oceanospirillales; family Halomonadaceae; genus Halomonas; species Halomonas caseinilytica. The sequence goes on along the minus strand of NZ_BDEO01000001.1, from coordinate 852,494 downwards.
ATCAAGCTCAATGCGTTGCGGCTGCGGATTGCGGCGGGCAAGGGCCGCCAGCAGGACTGAGCGACGTCGAGGGAGAGCGTCATGCTGAAGAAACTGTTATCCGGCCTGTTCGGCGGGGGAGCGAGGGAGTCCCGCACCGGATCGACGTCCGTCGAGGGCGAACCGGTGGAGTACAAGGGCTATGTGATCGTGTCCCAGCCCGAGGATGTGGGCGGTCAGTTCCGCGTCAGCGGCTGGATTCGCAAGCCGGCCTCGGAGGGCGGCGAGCCACGCGAGCAGCGTTTCGAGCGCTCCGATGTGGTCCCCGGTCGGGAAGCCTGCGATGCCTTGATGATCAGCAAGGCCGAGCGCTTGATCGACGAGCTGGGTGATGCCCTGTTCGATGACGCGCGCTAGCTTGACGCTCGTATTGTCCTGCGATGAGAAACGGCGCCTTGGTGGCGCCGTTTTTCGTTCCTGCCCGTCATGATGTCCGTCGGGCGAGGCATCGACACGCCTAGCCCTCGACATGACTAGTCATCGGCGTTGCTGCCAGACAGATCGTCGACCTCGTGCGGTGCCTCCGGCAGTTCCATCACCAGGCAAGCACCACTGAGGTTGGAAGCGTCCTCGATCCATAGCCGACCGCCCAGATGGGCGACGATCCCGCGGCTGATGGGCAGGCCAAGTCCGCTGCCGCGCGGCCTGCTTCGCGTGGTGTCGGCATGGGGAAGCTGGTGGAATTTCTCGAAGACCCGTTCGCGCTCGGCTTCGTCGATACCCGTGCCGTTGTCGGAGACAGCGAGACGGAAGCCCTGCCGGTGTTGTGCCAGGTGCAGCGAGACCCGGGGAGCGTGGGGATCGGCGAACTTGCCGGCATTGTCGATCAGGTTGATGATCACCTGTTCCAGGCGATCCGGGTCGCCGATCACCTCGGCGCTGTCGACCTCGAAATAGGACGTCAGCGCGATGCCGCGTTTCTCCAGAGGGCGGTGTATCGCCTCCATGGCCTGGCGGGTCAGGGTCACCAGATCCAGCCGCTGCGGCTCCAGGGGTAGGCGGCCGCTTTCCAGGCGAGCCAGGTCGAGGATCTCCTCGATCAGGCGTGACAGTCGCTGGCTTTCCCTTACCACGACATCCAGGAAATGTTCGCGACGCTGCTGGGGAAGTTCGTGATTGTCGCGGAGTATCTCGGCGAAGGCGCGGATCGAGGTCAGGGGCGTGCGCAGCTCATGACTGACCATGGCCACGAACTCGTCCTTGAGGCGGTCGAGCTCACGCAGGCGGGCATTCGCCTCGCGCAGCTCCTGCCCGATGCGGGCAAGCTCCCGGGATTTCTGCTCGAGACGGCGGTTCATCTCCAGGGTTTCGGAGGTGGTATCGAGGATTCGCAGGATCGAGTCCAGATCCAGTGCCTCGCCGCGAACCACCGAATCGATCAGCACCCGGGCTGAGGCGTTGCCCAGGGCGCCGGCCAGGGCCTGTTCGGCCCGGGCGACCAGGGCTGTGGAGGCCGACTGGTCGTCATCGTCGGGCGCATGGTCGGCGAAGACGCGCTGGGCCGCAGTGGTGCCTAGGTAGCGGTCGAGCAAGGCGCGCAGCTCACCTCGCAGGGTATGTCCGCGCCATAGCGAGCTCTGGTCGAGCCGTGGATGAAGCGCTTCGGTGAACAAGGCGGCCTGGGCCTGTTCCAGCGGCGAGGCGCGGCTGAACAGCGAGACCCCGACCAGCAGGCCGATGTTGGCGAGAAGACTCCAGAGCAGGGAATGGGTGTAGATGTCCCAGCCTTCCAGGCCGAATAGCGCATAAGGGCGCAACCAGGCGATGCCGAAGGGGCCCTGGTCCAGAAAGTCGGCATTCAGCCAGCCCGATTGGGCGAAGCCAGGGATCAGCAGGGTCCAGGCCCAGACCAGGATGCCGGCGGACATGCCGAGTCCCGCGCCGAGTCGATTGGCGCCGCGCCAGTAGAGACCGACCAGCAGGGCGGGCGTGAACTGCGCGACCGCGGCGAAGGACACCAGGCCGATGGTGACCAGGCTGTAGGCATCGCCGATCAAGGCGTGGTAGCTGTAGCCGAGCAGCAGGATGCCGAGGATGGCAATGCGGCGAATGCCCAGCACGCGGTTGGCCAGGGACCCCGAGTGGCTGCGGTGCAGGCGCCGTGAACGCAGCAGCAAGGGCATGACCAGTTGGTTGCTGACCATGGTCGACAAGGCAATGGTCTCGACGATCATCATGCCGGTGGCCGCCGAGAGGCCGCCGATAAAGACCAGTACCGGCAGGCCATCGACGCCCGCCGCCATGGGCAGGGTCAGCACGAAGCTGTCCGGATCCTCGCCGGTGCCTCCGAGCAGGCCGGCCATGGCGATGGGGATCACAAACAGATTGATGACCAGCAGGTAGAGGGGAAACAACCAGGCGGCACGCTGGATGTGCCGTTCGTCGACATTCTCCACCACCAGCACCTGGAACTGACGTGGCAGACCGAGAAAGGCCAGGAAGGCCAGTACCAGCATGCCCACCCAGCCGAGCGCACCGCCAGGAACCGACGACAGACTCAGGGCTTCGGTGAGGGCCGGCGTGGCGGCAACTTGCCTGAAGAGGTCGGCCGGTCCCTGATAGAGCACGAAAACGGTGAAGATGCCCACTGCCAGAAAGGCGGCAAGCTTGACCAGCGATTCGAAGGCGATGGCGGCGACCATGCCCTCATGGCGTTCGCTGGCGTCCAGGTGGCGAGTCCCGAAGAGAATGATGAATACGGCCAGCACCAATGCCACCCAGAAGGAGCGGTCGGCCCAGAAACTCGTCTCGGCGGTGGCCATGGAACCTTCAGGTGCGTAGTCGACCAGCATCGCATGGCTCAGCGTGATGGCCTTGAGCTGCAGGGCGATGTAGGGCGTGGTACCGATCAGGGCGATCAGAGCGACCAGCGCACCGAGGCCGGCACTCTTGCCGTAGCGGGCGCTGATGAAGTCGGCGATGGAGGTGATGCGATGGGTGGCGGCGATGCGCACCATCTTGCGGATCACCAGTGGCCCCATGAACATCGCCAGCGTCGGCCCCAGGTAGATCAGCAGAAAGCCCGGCCCGGCTTCGGCGGCTCGGCCGACGCTGCCGTAGAAGGTCCAGGCGGTACAGTAGACGGCAATGGACAAGGCATAGACGGTCGGGGAGCCGATGACCGAGCGCCCTTGCTCGGCGCGTCGATCCCCCCAGGCGGCGATGACGAAGAGCAGCGCCAGATATCCGAAGGCGATCGCCAGGACCACGACATCGTCTCTCATGGGCCTTCACTCCCCGCGCCGATCTTCCATCAAACAGGCCATCATGGCGATGACGACGCCCCAGGCCAGGAACAGATAGAGCGGTAGACCGCCCTCCAGACGATCGGCGATCAGTAGCAGCGGCGGCGTGAACAGCGTCGTGGCCAGGGCGATCAGGGCGACGAGACGCTCCTTGCGGCGCGGGGCATTCATGGGGTGCAGGCATCCTCCCGATCGAGGGCCGTCGCCTGGAAGGCCAGCGCATCCGACAGGCTCTCGATGCCACGGGCCTCGAGTCGACGCCTCAAGGCCAGCCATAGTCGGGCGGTTACCCTGGCATCGCCCAGGGCGGTGTGGCGGGTGCCGGGGGCAAAGCGCAGGCCGTAACGCGCCGCCAGGGTATCGAGGTCGTGGCCGTCGAGGCCGGGGTCGAGGGCGCGCGAAAGCAGGAGGGTATCGATTATCGGCATGTCGAAATCGGCGGCGCCGGTCTGGATGGCCAGCATGTCGAAGGCGGCGTTATGGGCCAGCAGAACAGCGTTACCGATATAGTCGCGAAAGCGCGGCAGGACCTGATCGGCCGTCGGCGCTCCCGCGACATCCCGGTCGCTCAGGCCATGGATGGCGGTGCTGGCCGGCGGAATCGGCCGGCAGGGATCGACGTGCTGCTCGAAGGTCTCGTCGGCCAGGAGCCGGCCATTGACGATACGGCAGGCGCCGAGACTGATGAGTCGGTCTCCCTCGCGCAAGGCCAGGCCGGTGGTCTCGGTGTCGAAAGCAACGATCTCGAGTTCATGCAAGGCGTGGTGGGCGCGTTCGATATCCGGGGCCGGCAGGTTGGCGATATCGAAATCGTGAAATTCCGGGCGCGGTGGAATGGCCTGGCGAGGCGCTCCGGTCCGGGGCAGCGCCGGCAAGGGCAGGCGCAACCTTGCCCCGTTACCGTCGGAAAGGCTCCAGACATCACTGGCATGCTGGCGCAGTACATCCTCGACACTGGGGGAATGAGGGAGGCGTTCGAGGCGCCGATGTCGCCAGTCTTCCAGACGGCGATGGGGCAGTGTCTCACCTTGCCAGCAGATGTCCAGGTAGACCCGGTGGTTGCCGAGACACAGCTCGCCGTCGAATTCGGCAAGGCCCGTCTGTTCGGCGAGCGTCTCGAGCAAGCCGGCGAGTGCCTCGAGCAGCACCGGCGCATCGCCCTTGAGCCAGGCCGGCATGCCCACGGGCGTGATGGTCGGTGTGGTCAACCGTTCGTCCAGGGCCGCCCAGAGGTCGTTGGACCAGAGCGGCACCAGACGCTCGCCCTGGCGACGCAGGGCGTCATGGGCTTCACCCAGGCGTTCCAGGCTGGCGCCCAGTGCGTCGCCTTCCTCATCGATGACGGTTTCCAGTCGCCGACGTAGTTCGGGGGAGTCGTCGCGTGGGAGGTGTGCGAGGGCATCGGCGGCGCTGATCAGGCCGGCGCCATGGCGGCGCAGCGCCGGCAGAAGGCGATCGACGTCGGCCTGGGGGCCGAATTCGCGCGCCCAGGTGGTGGTGGCGTCGGTGAGCGTCAGCAGGGTCTCGTCGCCGGTGAGCCGCCGCAGATCGACATGCAGCCAGTGCTCGTCATGCGGGATCAATACTTCGCGACAGCCACCATGCTCGGACAATGTCGCCATGATCTCGGTGAGGCCCTTCGTCGGCAACAGGTCACCGAGGGCCTTGCCCAGCCCCAGGCCCGGGTGACCGGCGAAGAGTCGCTCGGCGGCTTGGTTGTAGAGCAACAGGCGGTGGTGGCGATCGCAGAGTAGCAAGGGAGTGTCCAGCGTCTGCAGCAGGGCTTCGAGCCGCTGGCTGACCCGTGTGGCATCCCGCGCACCTTCGGTGCGGGCATCGTCCAGCCGTCGGCGGTCCTCCTGCCAGGCCGAATGGATGCGAGCCAGGTCGGCCCCTAGGTCGCGCAGCCAGCCTGTCGGCGGTGACACCTCGGGGGCATCGGGATGGGCGGCCAGGCGGGCAAGCTGGCCTTGCAGGTGACGCAAGGGCGTGAACAGCCTGCGTTCGAGCACGAAGCCCGAGGCGAGCAGGATGGCACCGCCGGAGAAACAGCCGAGCCACAGGGCCAGGCGGGCCATGCCATGGGGCTGGTAGAGACTGTCCAGCCAGGCGGCGAAGAGTGCACCGCCGAGCAGGCCGGCGCCGCTGAGCAACAACCACAGGCCGACCAGGCGCTGGCGGCGGGGTAGACCGGATACGCGCCAGGCCATCAGGCGTCCTTGTCGAGCAGGGCTCGAACTTTGTCGACCAGCGTCCGGGTCGAGAAAGGCTTGGTGATATAGTCATCGGCGCCCAGGGCCAGGCCCTTCTCGCGTTCCACCTCACGGCCGTGAGCGGTGAGCATGATGATCGGCAGATGTCGGTGAGCGGAATCGCCGCGCAGGCGCTCGAGGACCTCGAAGCCCCCGATGCCGGGCAGGCTGATATCGAGCAACACCAGGTCGGGCGCGTCGTCGGCGATGAAACGCAGCGCGGTCTCGCCATCCTCGGCGGTGGTGACCTCGAAGCCGGCCTGTTCCATCAGAAATTCCAGCGACAGGACGATATTGGGTTCGTCGTCGACCACCAGCACACTGGCCATGCGCACTTCCTCTTGCTTCATTGTGATTGACGAGGCCTTTCTGGGCAGTCTAGTGGCCTCGCCAGGTGGGGCAAAGACGACCTTGGGCCAACACGTCCGGGGCAGGCACGGGGTCGTCGGCACCGCCGGTGTCATCTAGACTGGCGACTGCATTCGAGCAGGGAGGGATTCCATGATTCATGTTCACCATCTGGAAAACTCGCGTTCACAGCGAGTGCTCTGGTGTCTCGAGGAACTCGGTGTCGACTATGAGCTCGTGACCTATCGGCGCGATCCCGAGACGATGCTGGCGCCGGCGTCGCTCAAGGACGTGCATCCGCTGGGCAAGGCGCCGGTGATCACCGACGAAGGTCGCGATGGTCGGGCGGTGGCCGAATCGGGCGCCATTCTCGAGTACCTGGTGGAGCGCTTCGACGAGGCGGGGAAGCTGGTTCCGCCGGCCGGCAGTGACGCGCGCGAGGATTATCGTTTCTGGTTGCATCATGCCGAGGGCTCGGCGATGCCGCCGTTGGTGATGCGACTGGTCTTCTCGCGGCTGGACAAACCGCCGGTGCCGGCCTTGATGCGCCCGTTGGGGCGACAGTTCGCCAAGGGTGTCGAGCGGCGTTTCCTGGGGCCACGGCTGCGCGAGCTGGCGGGATTCTGGAACGATGCCCTGGCCGAGTCGCCCTGGTTTGCCGGCGAGCATTTTTCGGCGGCCGATATCCAGATGAGCTTTCCGATCCTGGCGCTGGAAAGCCGCGGTGGCCTCGCGAAGCTGCCGAACCTGGCGAACTTCCTGGTGCGCTGCCGGGAACGTGAGGCATATCGTCGGGCCGTTGAGCGAGGAGGCGAGTTCTCGGTGGTGTAAGCGGTATCGCCACGCTCTACGACTTTGGTCTTGTCTCCCGTGAAAATCAGTGGTTTACCTTCGTACCACGTGTGAGCGCAATGGATTCGCGCGGCGTTTCGTCGCATAATGCAAAGCTTGCTAATGAATAGTCGTTCACATTCCCGCCCCCTGTTCCAAGGAGACAACAGCGCATGAGTGCCGTGCTGCTTCTGGTCCTGGGCCTTGGCGCGATGGGACTCGGGTATCTCGTCTACTCGAAGTTCATCGCCGAAAAGGTCTTTCGCCTGACCGCCGATTTCCAGACGCCCGCCCATGAGTTCGAGGATGGTGTCGATTTCGTCCCCACCAATCGCTACGTGCTCTGGGGTCACCACTTCACCTCGGTCGCCGGGGCGGCGCCCATCGTGGGGCCGGCCATTGCGGTGATCTGGGGCTGGCTGCCGGCCTTTCTCTGGGTCGTGCTGGGTACCATTTTCTTCGCCGGGATACACGATGCCGGCGCGGTCTGGGCCAGCGTGCGCAATCGGGCGCGCTCGGTGGGGGCGCTCACCGGTGAGGTGGTCGGGGCACGGGCGCGAAGCGTCTTCATGATCGTGATCTTCCTGCTGCTGCTGATGGTCAACGCGGTCTTCGCGGTGGTGATCGCCGGCTTGATGATGGACTTTCCCTCGGCTGTGGTGCCGGTGTGGGGAGCCATCCTGGTGGCACTGGTCATCGGCCAGTTGATCTATCGGCGGATCATCGGGCTCGGGCTGGTGTCGCTGCTGGGTGTGCTGGCGCTGTATGCGCTGATCGGCATCGGGCCATCGGTGCCCGTGCAGATGCCCGCCGAGGTCGGGTTCATGCCGGGCAATGCGATATGGATCCTGATCCTGTTCGGCTATGCCGCCATCGCTTCCCTGCTGCCGGTCTGGATGCTTTTGCAGCCTCGCGACTACATCAACGGCCTGCAGCTGTTCATCGGGCTGATCATCCTTTACGGCGCGATTGCGGTGCTCAACCCCGAGATCGTTGCGCCCGGCATCAACAGCAATGTGCCGGCCGGGACGCCCTCGCTGTTCCCGCTGTTGTTCGTGACCATCGCCTGCGGTGCCATTTCCGGGTTCCATGGTCTGGTCGCTTCGGGCACCACCTCCAAGCAGCTCAACAGCGAGAAGGATGTACGCTTCGTCGGCTACTTCGGTGCCGTCGGCGAAGGCATGCTGGCGCTGGGCGCGATCCTGGCGGCCACCGCCGGCTTTGCCAGCCTCGGTGACTGGCAGGCAATGTACGATGCCTTCGGCCAGGGCGGCGTGAATGCCTTCGTCGAGGGCGGTGCCTTCATCATCCATAATGGCATCGGTATTCCGGAGGCCACGGCGGCGACGCTGCTGACGGTGATGGCGGCGCTGTTCGCCGGTACCACCATGGATACTGGCCTGCGGCTGCAGCGTTATATCTTCCAGGAATGGGGGGAGATCTATGACCTGGCCTGGATGAAGAAGCCGGCGATCGCCACACTGCTGGCGGTGGGGAGCTGCCTGGTCCTGGCCTTCGGGGCTGGCGCCGATGGCTCCGGCGGGCTGATCATCTGGCCGCTGTTCGGTACCACCAATCAACTACTGGCGGGGCTGACGCTGCTGGTCGTCTCGGTGATGCTGGTGCGCAAGGGGCGTCCTGTCTGGTATACCCTGGTGCCTCTGGTCTTCCTGGTGATCGTAACGGTGCTGGCGCTGTTGGCCCAGTTGAGAAGCTTCTACGAGGCAGGCAACTACTTCCTGCTGGGGCTGGATATCGTGGTGCTGATCGCTTCCGTCCTGGTGGCCATGGAATGCACCGCGGCGATCAAGCGTCTGCGCGGCGAGGCCCAGGCGGCAGCGAAATAAGGCAGGAGGGAAGGATGCGCGATGCTCGGGATGAAGCTCTGGCCCGGCGCTGGCGGCGCTGGCTCGGTCGGGCCCGCTACCTGGCCGAAGAGGCCTATTCGGCCCCTTACCGGGGCGCCATCGCCCGGGCGCGTCGCGATGAGGACGACCTGTTCATGCTGCTGGTCTTCTCTGAGCTGATGGGCATGCCGAATCCGGTCGGCTACTACACCCTGGAGCTGCAACCATTGTTGATGGAGCGCTTCCACGACTGGCATCAGCGGATGGGCATGGAGCGCTCGCCGCTGGACGACTTTCGCTGTTGCTGAGTGTCGAGCATGCCGGATGAATCGTTGAGAGAACTGCTCGAACGCCGCCTGCTTTGGGTTGGCGGCAAGGGTGGCGTCGGCAAGACCTCGGTCGCCGCCGCGCTTGGCGTACTGGCCGCACGGCGAGGGCGTCGTGTCCTGGTGGCATCGACGGACCCCGCCCACAGCCTTGGTGACGTTTTCGACACGTCGTTGGGTGATAGCCCCCGCCGCGTTCAGCCGGGCCTGGATGCCATGGAGATCGACCCGGATATCGAGGTCGAGGCTCATCTCTCCCGGGTGACGGCGCAGATGCGCCGGTACGCCGCGCCAGGCATGATGGACGAGCTGGAGCGCCAGATGCGGTTGTCGCGACAGTCGCCGGGCACCCAGGAAGCAGCCTTGCTGGAACGCCTGTCGCGATTGATGACCGATGATGAGGCTCCCTATGATCTGATCATCTTCGACACCGCGCCCACCGGGCACACCCTGCGCCTGCTGAGCTTGCCGGAAGCCATGGCCGCCTGGACCGATGGCCTGCTGGCCCACAACCGCAAGTCCGAAAAGCTGGGCAAGGTGCTCGATCATCTGACGCCCGGCTCCGGCCGAGACCTGGATTCGCCATTCGACGAGGGTGCCGAAGGCAAACGTGACAGCCTGGATACGCGCACTCGGGACATCGCCGAGACGCTGCTGGCGCGTCGCCGTCTCTTTCACCAGGCGCGACGGCGGATCGAGGATGCCGAAGCCAATGCCTTCCTGTTCGTGCTGACCCCGGAACGCTTGCCGATCCTCGAGACCGGACGTGCGGTGAGTTCGCTCGAGCAGGCGGGCATTCCGGTCGCGGCGGCGCTAGTCAACCGCGTGCTGCCGGAGAACGCCGATGGCGATTTCCTGGCGGCGCGGCGTCGGCAGGAGGCGAGCTATCTGGCGCGCATCGATGAGGACTTCTCACACCTTCCGCGGCCGCATTTACCCTGGCTGCCTTCGGATGTGCAGGGACTGCCGGTACTCGAGACCCTGGCCGACCATCTGGAAGACGAGGGGTTGTGATCTCGGCGAGTATCCTGCCTTTCCCTTATGCCGATGCCTTCCGAGAGTCTGACGATTTATTCTCTTGAAACATATTGAAGTCGAAATCATGAGTCGGATAATGGATGCCTCTAAACCCCAGTAGTGGAGTCAAGTATTATGTGGCGGTCCATGTTGACGACGGCATTGCTGGTGCTCGGCATATCACCGGCCCTGGCGGCTGATGTTCCGCCTCTGGTGACGGCCGACTGGCTGGCTCAGAGGCTCGGCGACGATAACCTGGTGGTGCTGGACGTTCGGTCCGGTATCGATGATGGCGGCGATCGCGGCAGTTTCGAGGCGGGCCATATCCCCGGCAGTCTCTACAGCAGTTATACCGACGATGGCTGGCGGGAGACCCGGGATGGCGTGTCCGGTCTCCTGCCGCCGATCTCCAGCCTGGAGCGGCTGATCGGCGGCCTGGGCATTGACAACGACGATACCGTCGTCATCGTGCCGGCAGGTACCGGACCGACGGATTTCGGCAGCGCGGCGCGTGTCTACTGGACGTTCAAGGTGCTGAGCCATGATGAGGTGGCCATTCTCGATGGCGGCTTCGCCGGCTGGCAGGCACAGGGACACGAGGTGGCGAGCGGCACCTCCAAGCGTCCGGCATTCGCTGACTTTCAGGGGCAACTGCGCGAGGACTTGCTGGCCACGGCCGATGAAGTGACGTCGGCGCGTGAACGGGGCTCCCAATTGGTGGATGCCCGGCCCGCCGATTACTTCCGTGGTGAAAACCAGTCGCCGGCCGCCACGGCGCCGGGCACCATTCCAGGCTCGCGCAACTTGCCGCACCAGACCCTGCTGGGGGAAAGCCAGCAAGCCTGGTACCTGGATCAGGACGTGATTCAATCGCGCATTCGCGAGGCCGGGCTTCAGGGCGACAGGCCCACGGTATCCTTCTGCAATACCGGGCACTGGGCGGCGACGGACTGGTTCGTGCTGAGCGAGATCGCTGGGTTCGAGGATGTGTCCCTCTACGATGGCTCGATGGCCGAGTGGACGCAGGACGAGGAGCGCCCCCTGGCCGTTGCCAAGCGTGGCCTCGGCAAGGTGCTCGAGATCTTCGGGCTGGGTAGCTGAGCGATGGCGAGAAGTCTTTCAGTCCCTTTCGCCTGCGTCATCGCAATGGAGTCTTTCAAGGTGAGAAGCGCATGAGTCAAGTGGCAAGTGCCGCGCCGCCGGTGCGTGAGGCGGGCGTGGATCGTTTCGTGGTGGGCCTGGCGCTGCTCGGCATGGTGGTCCTGGGCGGCCTGATCTACCTGGAGACCGCGCCTTTTCTGCTGGCGCTGTTCGCCATCGGCGGTTTGCTAGGGGTGGCGCTCTACCATGGAGCCTTCGGTTTCACCGCGGGCTGGCGCAACCTGGTGACCAAGAAGCGTGGGGCCGGCATGCGCGCTCAGCTACTGCTGTTCGCCCTGACCGCTCTGATCATGGTGCCCCTTCTGGGGAGTGGTCGTGAAAACATGATCGGTGCCGTGGCTCCGGTGGGCACCTCGTTGGTCGTCGGTTCCTTCCTGTTCGGCATCGGCATGCAACTCGGTGGGGGTTGCGGCTCGGGTACCCTGTTCACGGTGGGGGCCGGCAATCTGCGGATGCTGGTCACGCTGCTGTTCTTCATCATCGGGGCGGTGATTGGTTCGATCCATTTGCCCTGGTGGCTCGACCTGCCGGCGGTGGACCCGATCAGTCTCATCGACAGTGTCGGCGTGACTGGCGCCATCGCCGTTCAATGGCTGGGACTGGGCGCGGTGACGCTCTGGGTCAACCGCATCGAACGCCGCGCCCATGGCGAAATCGAGCACGGCGAGCTGCGTCTTCTCCCGGCCGAGGGAAGGGCGTGGCGAGCTCTGTTCACGGGGCGCTGGCCCTTTCTCTGGGCGATCCTGGTACTGGCCGTCGGCAATGCCCTGACGCTGCTTATCGGCGGTTCGCCCTGGGGAATTACCTTCGCCTTCAACCTGTGGGGGGCCAAGGCGCTGCAGGCGGTCGGTGTCGACATGGGCCAGTTCGAGTTCTGGAACTGGGTCTATCCCGCCCAGGCACTGTCCGACTCGGTGCTTGTCAATATTCCGTCGGTCATGAACTTCGGCCTGCTGCTGGGGGCGATGCTGGCGGCCGGGATGGCGAGCCGTTTCAACGAGGCCAGTCGACAGAAGCCACAGGGGCGCCCCTTTCTTGCCGCGGTGGTGGGTGGTCTGCTGCTCGGCTATGGCGCTCGCCTGGGCTTCGGTTGCAATATCGGTGCGCTGTTCTCCGGGCTAGCCTCGGCCAGCGTGCACGCCTGGGTGTGGTTTGCCTGTGCTTTCGCCGGTTCGCTGGTGGGTATTCGCCTGCGGCCCTGGTTCCGTCTGGCCAATTGATCACGAGGAGAGACGACCATGTCGGATGCCTATAAGCGTCACCGTATCGTCGGGATCCTGCTGGCCATTCTGGTGCTGATCCTCGTCGATCACCTGAACAGCCCCACCTTTGCCTTCAACATGGGCGATGGGCGTGCCAAGACCACGTTGATGCAGCGGGACGCCAGTGCCTGTGCTCCCTGCGGTGCGCCCTGTCCGTCGACGCGCGAGTAGTTGGCCCTGCTTGCGTGGGCATTGAAGCGCTTTCCTAGATATCGACCTTGTCCGGGTATTCGCACAGGTCTTCAATCACGCAGCTTCCGCAACGGGGCTTGCGCGCCACGCAGGTGTAGCGGCCGTGCAGGATCAGCCAGTGATGCGCATCCTTGCGAAATTCCTTCGGCACGTAGCGCAGCAGCTTCTGTTCCACCTCGTTGACGTTCTTGCCCTTGGCCAGGCCGGTGCGGTTGGAAACCCGGAAAATATGGGTGTCCACGGCAATGGTGGGTTCGCCGAAGGCGGTGTTGAGGATCACGTTGGCCGTCTTGCGGCCGACGCCCGGCAGGGCCTCTAGGGCGGCGCGTGAACGGGGCACCTCGCCGCCGTGCTTGTCTTCCAGGAGGCGGCAGGTCTTCATCAGGTTCTCGGCCTTGGTGTTGTAAAGGCCGATGGTCTTGATGTGTTCCTTCAAGCCATCCAGGCCCAGCTCGAGGATGGCCGCGGGCGTGTTGGCGACCGGAAACAGCCGTGCGGTGGCCTTGTTGACGCCCACGTCGGTCGCCTGCGCGGACAGCAGGACGGCGGCGAGCAGTTCGAAGGGCGTGCTCCAGTTGAGCTCGGTGGTCGGCTCGGGATTGTGCTCGCGCAATCTGACGAAGATCTCGTGGCGTTTCTGAGCGTTCATGACAGATCGGTTCCGGGATGATCAGGACGGGCGGGAGAGAGCGTCGCGAGCCTGCTCGAGCATGCGCTCGGCGCGTTCGAGCTGATGACGGGCGGCGTCGATGGCGTCGTCGTCGCCCTGACGCTGAGCGTGCGCCAACTGCTGGCGGGCACGACGCCGAGCTTGCTCGGCGGCATTGACCGCGAAACGCCGCTGGCGCTCGGCCGATGTCGTCGGGGTCGCGCCTTGGGTGCCTTCCAGCTGACGGTCGATATCGGCGAGACGTGAGCGCAGATCATGGGCGCGCTGCTCGAGCGACTGGCGTTCTTCGGCACTGAGTTCATCGCTTTGCCGCTGGCGGTCGAGGCGCTTGAGGCTGGCAAGCAGGCTGACCCGGGTCGTGCGCAGATTGTTCGAGGCACTGGCTGGTGTGCCGCCGGCGCCTGCGTCCGGGGATGTACGGCGTATTGCCTGACGCTCGGCGCGGCGGCGTCGCTTTTCTTCGGCCTGGCGGGCCAGCCGCCGGTTGCGCGCTTCGTGGCGCTGACGGCCGAGTGTCGCGCGTTTCGCCAGGTAATCACGTCGCTGTTGCGCGTCTTCGGCGGCTTGCCACTCGGGGTGGGGCAGCAGGTCGATGCAGTCGACCGGACAGGGCGCTACGCACAGTTCGCATCCGGTGCACTCGCTCTCGATCACGGTATGCATCTGCTTGGCGGCGCCGAGGATGGCGTCCACCGGACAGGCCTGGATGCACTTGGTGCAGCCGATGCACTCGTCCTCGCGAATTTGCGCGACCAGCGGTGACTGGGCGGGCTGCTCGAGCGGCAATGCGGAGCGGCCGGTCAGCTCCGCGAGGCGCACGACGGTCTCGTCGCCGCCGGGCGGGCAGCGATTGATCGGCTCGCCTTCGGCGATGGCCTCGGCGTAGGGACGACAGCCATCATGGCCACACTTGCCGCATTGGGTCTGCGGCAGCGTGGCGTCGATGGCCTCGATCAGGGTCGGCTGTTCCGTCACCGCGCAGGCTTACCTTACCCGTTGGCCGGGCTGCGCGCCGGAATGCGGTTCGAGCAGGTAGATGCCGTCGTCGTCGCCGGCCGCCAGCACCATACCCTCGGAAACCCCGAAGCGCATCTTGCGAGGCGCCAGGTTGGCGACCATCACCGTCAGTCGGCCTTCCAGCGCCTCAGGGGCGTAGGCGGAGCGGATGCCGGCGAAGACGTTGCGGGTCTCGCCGCCGATATCCAGCGTCAGGCGCAGCAGCTTGTCGGCCCCCTCGACATACTCGGCCTTGGCGATCCGCGCGATCCGCAGGTCGACCTTGGCGAAGTCATCGAAGGCAATCTCGTCGGCGATCGGGTCGTCGGCCAAGGGGCCCTTGGGCGTTGACTTGAGTTTCTGTTCTTCCACCAGGTCCTCCTTCGACGCCTCGATCATGGCGTCGATGCGGTCGGTCTCGACACGTGTCATCAAAGGCTTGAACTTGGCGATCGCGTGATCCAGCAGCAACGTATGGCGGCTTTCCCAGGACAGGCTGTCGAGCTGCATGAAGCGCCGGGCGTCTTCGGCCATGGCCGGTACCACGGGCGCCAGGTAGACCATCAGCTGACGGAACAGGTTGATGCCCACCGAGCAGATGTCGAGCACCTCCTGCTCGCGACCGTCCTGCTTGGCCAGCACCCAGGGCTCGGCATCGGCGATGTAGGTGTTGGCCTCGTCGGCGAGTTCCATGATACGGCGCATGGCGCGGCCGAATTCCCGCGTCTCGTAGTGCTCGGCGATCTCGTCGCCGGCGGCGATGAAGCGTGCCAGGCGCTGGGGCTCGGCACAATGGGCGGAGAGCTTGCCGCCGCCGAGCTTCTTGATGAAGCCGGCGCAACGGCTGGCGATGTTGACGACCTTGCCGACCAGGTCCGAATTGACGCGCTGGGCGAAGTCCTCAAGGTTCAGGTCCAGGTCGTCGACGCCGGCGGTGAGCTTGGCGGCGAAGTAGTAGCGCAGGTATTCCGGATTCAGGTGCTCGGCGTAGGTGGCGGCCTTGATGAAAGTGCCGCGGGACTTGGACATCTTGGCGCCGTTGACGGTCACAAAGCCGTGACAGTTCACCGCGGTGGGCGTGCGCAGCTCGGCGCCGTGCAGCATGGCCGGCCAGAACAGGGCGTGGAAGTAGACGATGTCCTTGCCGATGAAGTGGTAGACCTCGGCCTCGGAATCGCTGTTCCAGTAGGCGTCGAAATCGATGCCTTCGCGATCGCAGAGGTTCTTGAAGCTTGCCAGGTAGCCGATCGGCGCGTCGAGCCAGACATAGAAGTACTTGCCGGGAGCGTCGGGAATCTCGAAGCCGAAGTAGGGAGCGTCACGGGAGATGTCCCATTCGTTGAAGCCGGATTCGAACCATTCCAGCAGCTTGTTGCGGATCTGCGGCTGTACATGGCCGTCGTTGATCCACTCATGCAGAAAGTCGGCGAAGTCGGGCAGCTTGAAGAAGTAGTGGGTCGAGCTGCGCACTTCGGGCGTGGCCCCGGAGATCGCCGAGACGGGATCGATCAACTCCGCCGGGGTGTAGGTGGCGCCACAGGCCTCGCAGTTATCGCCGTACTGGTCCTCGGTCCGGCACTTCGGGCAGGTGCCCTTGATGAAGCGGTCGGCCAGGAAGAGCCCCTTCGCCGGGTCGTACATCTGCTCGATGTCGCGGGTGGCGATATGTCCCTTGTCACGCAGCCGGGTGTAGATCAACTCGCTGAAGTAGCGGTTTTCCTCGGAGTGGGTCGAATGATAGTTGTCGAAGCCCACCCCGAAGCGGGCGAAATCCGCCTGGTGATCGCGGGAAACCCGGTCGATCAGCGCCTCCGAGGTGATGCCTTCCTGTTCGGCGCGCAGCATGATGGCGGTGCCATGGGCATCGTCGGCGCAGACATAGTGGCAGTCGTGGCCACGGCTCTTCTGGAAGCGCACCCAGATGTCGGTCTGGATGTATTCCAGGAGATGGCCCAGGTGAATGGCGCCGTTGGCGTAGGGCAGGGCGCTGGTGACCAGGATCTTGCGCTGAGCGGTATTCGACATGGCGACGTTGGGTTTCCCGTGAAGCGTGACGTGGCGACTCGACGTCTTCCGGAGCCGGAGTCGCCACGAGAAATGTCCGTGAAATCAGGGCCTCGATTGTAGCATCTTCCGTGCTGGCTGCACTCGCCCGGTGCTCAGGGGTGGCGATAGACGCCAAAGTGGCGCAGGCCGCGGTCCTGAAGGTGCAGTGCCTGCATGCGGCTCATCACGCCCTGATCGCAGAACAGCAGATAATGGTGGTTCGTATCCAGGCTCGGAGCGCGCTCCTGGAGCTCGTAGAACGGAATCTGCAGTTGCGGCACCCGGTCGAGTTGCAGTGGCGCTTCCTCGCGCTCCTGGGGGGCGCGGATGTCGATCACGCAAGGGGCGTCGACGTTGTCGAGCGATGCCGGCGAGTCGATGATCAACAGCGCGTCGTCGGTGACCGGGGCCGGGCGCTCCATCAGGCGGTTGCTGCGGGTGGTGACGGCCTGCTCGATGGCGGCGTCCAGAACGCTGAAATCGAAGTCTGTCTCGGCCTCGGCCACCTTGGCCGGATCGGCCTTGACGTGGGGGCGCTTGGAGATCACGCCGCAGTATTCCGGCATGACCTCGGCATGGCGGGCGGTATCGATCTGGCGTGCCTGGTCGATGATCGCTTGCTTGTCTTCGGTGAGCAGCGGGCGAAGTATCGGCATCGGGCTGGCCGCGTCGATCAGCGCCAGGTTGGCCAGCGTCTGGCTGGAAACCTGGGCAATGGCGTCGCCGGTCACCAGGGCCGGGATGCCGGCGCGCTCGGCGATCCGGCTGGCGGCACGCACCATCATGCGCTTGAGCACCACGCCCATCAGGCCGTCGGGAATGGTTTTCAGGATCTCGCCCACCACGCCCTCGAAAGGCACCGAGATGAAATGGACATTATGCGAGGCGCTGTAGCGCTGCCAGAGGTGATGCGTCACCTCGCGAACACCGGCCTCGTGGGCGGGGCCGCCCAGGTTGAAGAAGACGAAGTGCGACTTGACGCCGCGTCGCATCATGCGCCAGGCCGCCACCGGGGAGTCGAAACCGCCGGAGATCAGGCTCAGGACCTGGCCCTGGATGCCCATGGGAAAACCGCCGAGTCCCGGCCACTTGTCGCGGATCAGCTGCAGGCGGTCATGGGTGATCTCGACCGGCACGACAACCTCGGGGGTGGTGAGGTCCACCTGGGCGTCCGGTGCTGCCTCGAGCAGGCGGCCACCCAGGTAGCGTTCGATATCCATCGAGGTGAAAGCGTGCTGGCCGCGTCGCTTGGCCTTGACGCGAAAACGGCGTCCGGCAATCGATGGGCCCCAGAGCGGCACGACGTGTTCGGCAATCGAGGCCAGGTCGTCGACCTGGATTTCCTCGGCGGCCAGGATCTCGTGGATACCGGAGATCCGCGTCAGGGCGCTTTCGGCATCCCTTGCTCGGGCGGGGGCCAGCCCGGGCGACAGCCGTACCTGAATGGCATCCCAGCGCCCACGGACGCGCACGCCCTCGTCATGGCGCTTCAGCGTGTTGCGGATATTGGACGTCAGGCAGCGCGTCATCTGCTGGCGCACTGAGCGAGACTTGATGGTGATCTCGGGGTAGAGCTTGATCAGGTAGGTCATGCGGCGATGCGAGCAGTAAATGTCGCGGCATTCTACCAGTCGAGGCGTGGTTGCGCAGGCCCTCTGCTGAGCGAGGGCCGTTCCGCTGGTGTTGCGCGCTTGGCTTGGGGTGCTTAGTAGAGGGCCTGTTCCTCGCTCACGACTTCCTTGAGCAACTCGAGGAACAGCTTGTCGGCTTCGGAGTGGTCGGCGGGATCGTCCGGGATGTGCACGCTGGTGGTCTCCGAGATCCGATTGGCGATACGGGCCATGACATCCGACTGCTCGCCTTCGCTGAGCTCCCGACGCGCGATCTCCAGGGATTGCTCGGTGATTCGGGGGTCCTGCAGCAGTTTCTTGATGAAGCCGCGTAGCTCATTGATGACACGGGTTTTCTGAATCTCCGATGAGGACATGGCGTTCTCCTTGTACGCGACGGTCATTACCTTGCGGCACGATATCATGATTGGCACCCGGGATGGCATCTCTCGAGTGCAAGCGTCTTCTGGCGCCGGGCCGGCCCCATGGCCAACCATGGGCCTGCGTTCAGCCCTTGCCCGGTCCTTGCCAGACCCGCAGGCGGCCCACCCAGGTCAGCGAATGTGAGGCGTCGCGAAGCGCCTGGGCGGCATCGTCGAGACTCTGGCCCTCGGGCAGGGCGTGGAGGTAGATCGAGACATCGACATGATCATCGATGTAGTGCAGGTCCAGCGCCACGCGATCGTGCCAGGCCGCGATGCCATGCCAGGCCTCATCCAGAATGCCTTCGATATCGGCACGCAAGGGCAGGCCGGGGCGCAAGCTGTGTTCGGTCTCGCCGGCATCGTCCTGGGGATCGATATGGAAGGTGACATCGAACAGGTTGGGGAAGACATCGCGCAATCGGCGGCTGACGGCGTTGCCGATCTCGTGGGCCTCGGAGACCGTCACTCTGGGGGGCACCACGATGTGCAGGTCGAGCAGCACTTCGCCCCCGATCCGGCGCGTACGCAGATCGTGCACGCCTTCGACGCCGGGGACCTGCATGGCGGTGTCGTGGAGGGTGCGCTGGTCATCCTCGGGCAGGGCGGTGTCGACCAGCTCCTGGCCGGACTCCCACAGCAGGCGGCCGCCTACCTGGCCGACCATCACGCCGACCACGATGGCCGCGGCGGCATCCATCCAGCCGATCCCGACCTGAGAGGCCAGCAGGCCGATCAGCACGACCAGTGTCGAGAGAGCGTCGGAGCGGGAATGCCAGGCATTCGCCTCGAGCAGCCGTGAGTCGATGTGCCTGGCGATGCGCAGGGTATAGCGGAAGATCCACTCCTTGGCCAGCAGGGCGACGAGGGCGACGCCGATGGCCCAGAAACCGGGCGCCGTGGAGACATCGCCGGACAGCAAGCGGGTCAGGCTGGCCCAGGCGATGCCGCCGGCGATGAAGATCAGCATGCCGCCGAGCCACAGGGTGGCCAGGGTCTCGATGCGCCCGTGGCCATAGGGGTGGTCGTCGTCCGGCGCCTGGCGGCCGAAGTGAGTGGCTGCGATCACGAAGAGGTCGGTGACGATATCGGAAAAGGAATGAATGCCGTCGGCGATCAGGGCCGCCGAGCCGACCAGCCAGCCGGCGACCAGCTTGGCCAGGCCCACCACCAGGTCGATAGCGGCGCCGATCAGTGTGACCTTGTGGGCTTCGCGGGCCTGTGTCGAACGCTCCTGGATGGCGGTCATGGGGCGTCACTCCCTGGCGGCGCGGTTGCGTACCGGATTGGCGTACTGAGCCAGCCACCAGTCGCGCAGTTCCTCGGGAACGTCGGCCAGGCGAGCCTGGAAGCGGGCGCGGTCGGCATCGGTGACCTCGCTCATGTCGAGCAGGTGCGGGGCATCGCCCAGGGCCTCGAGTGCCAGATAGTGGCTGGGAAACAGATGATAGCCCGCGAGTACCTGGCGGTCGATCTCCTCGGCCACGGCTTCGGGAGTGTCGAAGTCGGCGTTCAGCGGGGTGCCGAAACGCAGGTGCACGCGGCCTTTCTGGCCGGTGATGCCGGCGACGATGGAGCGAATGTCCTCGAATTCGCTCTTCTCGTAGTTGCCGCTGGCGTTGACGGCGTGCAGTTCCCGGGCTTTCTGGATATCGCAGGGATCGTATTCGTAGCTGATCGATACCGGCACCAGGCGCAGTTCGGCGATGGCGTCACCGGTGCTTGCCTGGCGTTCGGCGCCTCGCCTTGCCATGGTCAGCATCTTGATGATCGCCGGGTCGGTCTGGTCGATGCCGTCCTTGGCGCGGCCTTCGCGCTGGGCCATCCAGATCGAATGGTTGTCTTCGATGATGGAGTGGCGAATGTAGGCGGAAAGCTTCTGGTAGGCGGCCAGCATGGCCCGTTTGCCGCGAGCACTGCGTGGCACGATGAAGCTCTTGTTGAGGCGCATCAGGTCATTGACGTATGGCTTCTGGAGGAGATTGTCGCCGATGGCGATGCGCACCGTGTCGCGTTTCGCGAGATAGAGGGCGTAGTTGACGAAGGCCGGATCGAGCGAGATGTCGCGGTGGTTGCCGATGAACAGGTAGGCGGTTCGCGGGTCCAGCTTCTCCAGGCCATCGGCGCGAAAGTCTGTAGTCGAGTTGCGGATCATGCGCTGCATGTAGCCGGCGATGCGGTCCTGAAAGGCCCTGATGTCGCTGACGCCACGCACCTCGCGGCGGATGGCGACGCTGGCAATGGTGCGGGACAGGCGGGGCATCAGCCGGGCCAGGCGTGGCAGCCGGAAGCGGGTGAGGGCATCCAGCAGCTCTGGATCCCTGGCCAGCCGTGCGAGGACATCGGCCACCTCCTCGTCCTGGTAGGGGCGAATCTCGGCCCATGGATCGTCGGAGAGTGTCGCTTGCGTGTTGTTCATTGGATGCGGCCGTGGTCGGTGTCGGTCATGCGGATGGGGCGTCATGGGTCGAGTTGGCTTCCCCGCCCAGCCAGACGAGCAGTCGCTCGATGCTCTCGGCCAGTGCCTGGGTCATCAGCAGGAAGTCGGTCTCCAGTCGCACCAGGGCGTCGTCGCCATCATCCGACTGGGAAGCTTCATCGAGCAGGGCATCGTCGAAATTCAGGTTCTTTACGGCCAGGTCGTCATGCAGCACGAAGCTCAGCCGGCCTTCGATGGCCAAGGCCAGTCTGCTGGCCTGCCGTCCGCCTTCGAGCAACTGCTGGATTTCATCGCTGTCCAGATCCACCTGGCGGGCGCGGAGCACCCCGTCATCGCCCTTGGCCTTGAGTTCCACCTGATCGCCGAGCTGGAGGTCGGTGGGCCGTGAGGCCGGGTCGCCCAGCCAGGTCGTCATGGCGCGCATGGGCAGCGTCTGACTCGCCAGAGGCGTGACGCGGAGACTGCCCAGGGTCTCGCGCAGCAGGTCGAGCACTTCTTCGGCTCGCTTGCGGCTGCTCGTGTTGACCGCGATCAAGGCTCGTTGCGTGTCCCACCAGAGATCGACTTTCTGGCTGCGCACAAAGGCGCGAGGCAGCAGTTCCTCGTAGATCTGTTCTTTGAGGGTGAGCTTTTCCTGGCGCCTCAGCTTGCGACCTTCAGCGGTCTCGAGCGCATCCACGCGCTCCTCGAGCTCTTCGCGTACCACGGCGGCCGGCAGGAGCCGTTCCTGGCGCAGGGCGGTCAGCAGCCGCTGGCCCTGCAGCTCGTGCAGTCGCTGAGTGCCGGCGCGTCCGGCGGGAGCGCACCAACCAAGGCGACGCGCTTCACTACCTCCCAGCGGACGGAAGGCTTGCGCGTCCAGTGCCGCTTCCAGATCGGCCGGGTCGAGTTCGGGGGCGCCGTGCAGGCGATAGAGGTGCAAGTGCTTGAACCACATGGAGCCTTTCCTGCATGCAAAGGACGCACATTATGGCGAAAGGGAGGCGGCGGTGCCAGCGGCGTACGCGGGAAAGTCCATTCAAACGAGAGTTTGAAAGGGTGGCGAGGGGGTGACTAGAATCAAGGCTTTCTCGACAAGAGGTGTCACGCATGGATTCCCGTTTCTCCACCGTAGGATTGCGTGTCCGGGGATATCACCTGGATGGCTACGGACACGTCAACAATGCCCGTTATCTGGAATTCCTTGAAGAGGGGCGCTGGGCCTATTTCGACGAGCGAACCGATCTGGCGGGTGTCATCCAGCGTGGCGATGTGGCCTTCGTGGCCGTCAATCTGAATATCGACTATCGGCGCGCGGCCCTGGCCGGCGATGATCTGACGGTGATCACCGCTCTTGCCGAGCTCGGAACCCGCAGCGCTCGGATGCATCAGGAGGTGCGCCGCGACAGGGATGACAAGCTGGTGGCCAGCGCCGATCTCACCTTCGTGCTGCTCGATGTGAAGAGCAACAAGGCCGTTGCCATCGAGGGAGAATTGCGTGATGTCATGGCGCCGCTGGTAATCGCGCAATAGCACGCTGCTTTGCCTCGCCCGGAATGGTATGATGTGGCGCTGATATGACGCGCCAGGGAGTCGCCGGAGACTTGACGGAAGGGTGAGGCGCATGACGTGCCGTCAGGCGGGGGCCGAAGGGCTTGCCGCTAGGTGCCTTGCCTTGTCCATGTCGTCGTTTGACGGTGGCGCTCCCTGTGTCACGGCCTCGTGACGCGCTTACCTGTCGCAGTGCAAAGGATTCGACGACCCATGGGTGACATCGCCAGAGAGATTCTGCCAGTCAACATCGAGGACGAGCTCAAGCAATCGTACCTCGATTACGCGATGAGCGTGATCATTGGCCGTGCGCTGCCCGACGTGCGCGATGGCCTCAAGCCCGTGCATCGGCGCGTGCTGTACGCGATGCACGAGCTCGGCAATGACTGGAACAAGGCCTACAAGAAGTCGGCGCGTGTCGTCGGCGATGTGATCGGTAAGTATCACCCTCACGGTGACAGCGCCGTCTACGACACCATCGTGCGCATGGCGCAGGACTTCTCGATGCGTCACGTGCTGGTCGATGGCCAGGGCAACTTCGGTTCCATCGATGGCGACAATGCAGCCGCCATGCGTTACACCGAGGTGCGCATGGCGCGCCTGGCGCACGAGCTGCTGGCGGATCTGGAGAAGGATACCGTCGACTGGGTCGACAACTACGATGGTACCGAGCGCATCCCGGAGGTGCTGCCGACCAAGCTGCCCAACCTGCTGGTCAATGGCTCCTCGGGTATCGCCGTGGGCATGGCGACCAATATTCCGCCACACAACATGGTGGAGGTGATCGATGGCTGCCTGGCCTTGATCGACGATTACACCCTGTCTGTCGATGACCTCATGGAGTACATCCCCGGGCCGGATTTCCCCACCGGGGGCATCATCAACGGCCGGGCCGGGATTCTCGAGGCCTATCGTACCGGCCGTGGCCGCATCTATGTCCGTGCTCGCCACACCATCGAGCATGACGAGAAGACCGGCCGCGACCATATCATCATCACCGAACTGCCGTATCAGGTGAACAAGGCTCGGTTGATCGAGAAGATCGCCGAGCTGGTCAAGGAAAAGCGCATCGATGGCATTGCCGAGCTGCGCGACGAGTCCGACAAGGAAGGGCTCCGGGTCGTCATCGAAATCAAGCGCGGCGAGTCCGGCGAGGTCGTGGTCAACAACCTCTTTGCTCAGACGCAGCTTCAAAACGTCTTCGGCATCAACATGGTGGCCCTGGATGGCGGTGAGCCTCGCACGCTCAACCTCAAGGAGGTGCTCGAGGCATTCATTCGTCACCGCCGCGAGGTGGTGACCCGCCGGACCCTGTTCGAGCTCAAGAAGGCCCGGGAACGTGGCCATATTCTCGAGGGCCTGACGGTCGCGATCTCCAATATCGACGAGGTGATCGAGCTGATCAAGGGCTCGCCGTCGGCCAGTGAGGCCAAGGAGAAGCTGCTCGACAGGACCTGGGCCCCCGGCCAGGTGACCGGGATGCTGGAGCGCGCCGGTGCTACCTCCTGCAAGCCCGAGGACCTGGAGGAAGGCTTCGGGCTGGATACGGCAGGCACGCAATACCGCCTCTCGCCGGCCCAGGCCCAGGCGATCCTCGAGCTGCGCCTGCATCGCCTGACCGGCCTGGAAACCGAGAAGCTGCTCGACGAGTACCTGGGCATTCTGGAGAAGATCGCCGAGCTCACCGCTATTCTGGCGTCCGCCGATCGCCTGCTGGAAGTGATCCGCGAGGAACTGGTGGCCGTACGCGACCAGTTCGGCGAGACGCGCCGCACTGAGATCCAGGCCAGTCACCTGGATCTGTCCATCGAGGATCTGATCGCCGAGGAAGACATGGTGGTCACGGTGTCTCGCTCGGGTTACGCCAAGACCCAACCGCTTTCCGACTACCAGGCCCAGCGTCGCGGTGGGCGTGGCAAGTCGGCCACGGCCATGAAGGATGAGGACGTCATCGAGCACCTGCAGGTGGCCTCGACCCACGATACCGTGCTGCTGTTCTCCAACCGCGGCAAGGTCTACTGGTTGAAGGTCTACGAGATGCCGGCGGCGAGCCGGGGGTCCCGAGGCAAGCCCCTGGTCAACCTGCTGCCGCTGGAAGAGGATGAGTCGATCAACGCCATCCTGCCGGTGCACGATTACGATCCGGATTGCTATATCTTCTTCGCTACTGCCAGGGGCACGGTCAAGCGCACCAGCCTGGCGCAGTTCTCGCGACCGCGCAGCGTGGGCCTGATCGCCATCGACCTGGAAGAGGGCGATCGCCTGGTGGGGGCGGCCATCACCAGCGGCTCCGACCATGCCATGCTGCTCTCGTCCAATGGCAAGGCGATTCGTTTCGAGGAATCCGATGTCCGCGCCATGGGGCGGACCGCGCGCGGCGTGCGCGGCATGCGCTTGCTCGATGGCGCCGAGGTGATCAGCCTGATCATTCCGCGCAGTCAGCATATCGATGCCGAGGATCAGAACCGCGAGGAAGCAGGCCACGACGAGACCCTCGACACGGGGCAGATCTATATCCTCACCGCCTCGGAGAACGGCTACGGCAAGCGCACTCGCCTCGAGGAATTCCCCTTGCGCGGTCGCGGTGGCCAGGGGGTGATCGCCATGCAGACGAGCGAGCGCAACGGTTCTCTGGTTGCCGCCATGCAGGTCTACGCCTCCGACGAGATGATGCTGATCACCGACAAGGGCACTCTGGTGCGCACGCGGGTCGATGAGGTCTCCATTTCGTCGCGCAACACCCAGGGCGTCATGCTGATTCGTCTGGGCGAAAGCGAGTCGCTGGTCAAGACGGTCCGTATCGACGAGCCGGAGGCAACGGATGCCGTGGAAGGCGAGCTCGATGAAGAGGCGTCGGCCGGGACGGACGGCGAGAACGACACGACAGAACCCTCGGACGAGTGAAGAAGGACAGACAACGCTGATGACACGTCATTACAATTTCTGCGCTGGGCCAGCTGCGCTGCCGGAAGCGGTTCTGGCGCGAGCTCGCGAGGAAATGCTGGATTACCGGGGGCGTGGCCTCTCGGTCATGGAGATGAGCCATCGTTCCGGCGACTATGTGGCCATTGCCGAACAGGCCGAACGCGACCTGCGCGACCTGCTGGCGATCCCCGACAACTATCGGGTGCTGTTCACTCAGGGCGGGGCGACCCAGCAGTTCGCCGCCTTGCCCTATAACCTGCTGGGTGCCGGCGGGACCGCCAATTTCGTGCAGACCGGTATCTGGGGCAGCAAGGCCATCAAGGAAGCGCGTCACCTGTTCGGTGACGCGGCGGTGGCGGCTTCCAGCGAAGCCAATGGCCATACGGCCGTGCCGCGCCCAGAGGACATCGTGCTGTCGTCGGATGCGGCCTACCTGCATTACACCGCGAACGAGACTATCGGCGGGCTGGAGTTCGACTACATTCCCGGCAACGACGCAGGAGAGCTGCGTCGCCCCGACGGTCGCGAAGTGCCGCTGGCCTGTGACATGTCGTCCAGCATCCTGTCCGGTCCGCTGGACGTGTCCCGCTTCGGGGTCATCTATGCCGGCGCCCAGAAGAACATCGGCCCGGCCGGGCTGGTGGTGGCCATCGTGCGCGACGATCTGCTGGACCAGGGGCGCGCCGACATGCCCAGTCTGTTCAGCTATCGGGCCCTGGCCGAGGCGGGGTCGATGATCAATACGCCGGCGACCTATAGCTGGTATCTGGCGGGGCTGGTCTTCCAGTGGTTGAAGGACGATATCGGTGGCCTGGCCGCCATGAGTGCCATCAACGATCGCAAGGCGGCCAGGCTCTACGCGGCCATCGATGCCAGCGAGTTCTACTCGAACCCGATCGCGCCTCGCAATCGCTCACGCATGAACGTGCCGTTCGTGCTGGCCGATTCACGGCTGGAAGACGCCTTCCTGGCCGAAAGCGAGGAAGCCGGGCTGCTCAATCTCAAGGGCCATCGCAGTGTCGGTGGCATGCGGGCGAGCCTCTACAATGCGGTGCCGGAAGCAGCGGTGGAGGCTCTGGTGGACTTCATGGCCGATTTCGAGAAGCGCAGGGGCTGAAACCTGACCCGGCTGCGCCGGGAGCTGTAAGTCATAAGCTTTAAGCAGTCGGAAAAACAAAAAACCTTGTCCCGGAAGTTTCGGGGGTATTTTCTGGCCGGCTTACGGCTTACGGCTTACGGCTTACGGCTTACGGCTTACGGCTTACGGCTTACGGCTTACGGCTTACGGCTGGTATAGGCAAGAATTTGATAATCAGGGGAAACCGATGAGCGACACCCCCAAGGACCTCGAAGGGCTGCGTCAGCGCATCGACCAGCTCGATTCCGATATCATGCGCTTGATCAGCGAGCGCGCCGAATGTGCCCGTAGCGTGGCCGAGACCAAGACGAAGGACGATCCCCAGGCGGTGTTCTATCGTCCCGAGCGTGAGGCCCAGGTGCTGCGTCGCATCATGGAACTCAACGACGGCCCGCTGGACAGCGAGGAAATGGCGCGGCTGTTTCGTGAGATCATGTCCGCCTGCCTGGCGCTGGAGCAGCCGATCAAGGTGGCCTATCTGGGCCCGGAGGGCACCTTCACCCAGCAGGCCTCGCTCAAGCATTTCGGCGAAAGCGCGATCAGCCTGCCGATGGCGGCCATCGACGAGGTCTTCCGCGAAGTGGAGGCCGGTGCCGTCAATTACGGTGTGGTGCCGGTGGAAAATTCCACCGAGGGGGTGATCAATCACACCCTGGATTCCTTCATGGATTCGAGCATGCGCATCTGCGGTGAAGTCGTGCTGCGCATTCACCATCACCTGCTGGTGTCCGACAATACGCGTCGTGACAAGGTGTCGCGGATCTATTCGCATCCCCAGTCCTTCGCGCAGTGCCGCAAGTGGCTGGACGCCCATTATCCGCAGGCCGAGCGCGTGCCGGTGTCGTCCAATGCCGAGGCGGCCAGGCTGGTCAAGACCGAGTGGCACAGTGCTGCCATCGCCGGTGACATGGCCGCCAAGCTTTATGGCCTGACGCGTGTCGCCGAGAAGATCGAGGATCGGCCCGACAACTCCACGCGCTTTCTGATCATCGGCAATCAGGACGTGCCGATGTCCGGTGACGACAAGACTTCGATCGTGGTGGCCATGCGCAATCAGCCGGGGGCGCTGCATGACCTGCTCGAGCCCTTTCACCGCCACCAGATCGATCTGACACGCCTGGAAACCCGGCCGTCGCGCAGCGGTGTCTGGAATTATGTCTTCTTCATCGACTTCAAGGGGCATCGCGACGAACCGCGTGTCGCTGCGGTGCTCGAGGAAGTCCAGGTACGGGCCGCCGAGCTCAAGGTGCTCGGTTCCTTCCCGATGGGCGTGCTCTAGGCATGGCGCATGAGGTTCGTGAGTCCCGACTGCTGATCGTGGGGCTCGGCTTGATCGGCGGCTCTCTGGCGGCTGCCTTGCGTGACGCTGGCTTCGAAGGGGAAGTGCTGGCCTGCGATCCGGATGCCGACGAGATCGCTCGGGGCGTCGAGATGGGCTTGATCGAACGGGGAGACACGCACCTGGCAACGCTGCTCGATGGGGTCAGCATGATCGTGCTGGCGGTGCCGGTGCTGGCCATGCGCGAGGTGCTCGAAACCTTGGCGGAGCAAGGCGTGGCCGATGATCCGTCCGTGGTGATCACCGATGTAGGCAGTACCAAGGGCGCCATTCGCGAGGCGGCGGAAGCGGCGTTCGGTCGCCTGCCGGTCAACCTGGTGCTCGGTCATCCCATCGCGGGCTCCGAGAAGAGCGGAGTGGCGGCGTCCGACCCACACCTCTATGCACAGCATAAGGTGATCCTGACACCGATGGCGACTACCAACCGGCGCGCCGTGGCCCGGGTAAGGTCCCTGTGGCAGGCGACCGGTGCCGAGGTGCTGGAGATGGAAGTGGAGCGCCACGACCAGGTCCTGGCGCGCACCAGCCATCTGCCGCATCTGCTGGCCTTTTCGCTGGTGGATACCCTGGCGCGTCAGGATGAGCGGCTCGAGATATTTCGTTACGCCGCCGGCGGCTTTCGCGACTTCACACGCATCGCCGGCAGCGACCCTGTCATGTGGCGCGATATCTTCACCGCCAATCGCCAAGCGGTGCTGGCTGCCCTCGATGATTTTGAAGCGGGGCTCGCTCGCCTGCGGCAAGCCGTCAGCGACGGTGATGCCGATGCCATGCTGTCGACCTTCGATCGCGCCAGTCATGCCCGACACTACTTCGATTCTCTATTGAACCAGAGCAGTTACCAGGCGGAGTATCAGATGCAAGAACAAACGACGTTGTGCTACCGGGCCGGCCCCGGCGGTGACGTGCGGGGGCGCATTCGCGTGCCCGGCGACAAGTCGATCTCCCACCGTGCCATCATGCTGGGCGCCCTGGCGGAAGGTGTCACGGAAGTGTCGGGCTTTCTCGAAGGTGAAGACAGTCTGGCTACCCTGCAGGCATTCCGCGAGATGGGTGTTGCCATTGAGGGGCCGCACCAGGGGCGCGTGACGATTCACGGGGTCGGGCTGCATGGCCTGCAGGCGCCGTCGGGGCCGCTCTATGTCGGCAACGCCGGGACCGCCATGCGCCTCTTCGCCGGCTTGCTGGCCGGTCAGGCATTCGATACCGAGCTGACCGGCGACGTTTCGCTGACCAAGCGGCCCATGGGCCGGGTTGCTGACCCGCTGCGCGAGATGGGCGCGGTGATCGAGACGGCCGAGGGGGGGCGTCCGCCGCTCAAGCTGCGGGGCGGGCAGGCGCTCAAGGGCATCACCTACGACATGCCGATGGCCAGTGCCCAGGTGAAGTCCTGCCTGTTGCTCGCCGGCCTTTATGCCGAGGGCGAGACGCGAGTGCGTGAGCCGGCACCGACACGCGATCATACCGAACGCATGCTGGGCGGCTTCGGTTACCGGGTGGAACGTGAGGGCGACACCTGCTGGCTCGAGGGCGGTGGCAAGCTTACCGCGTCGCCCATCGATGTGCCGTCCGATATTTCCTCGGCAACCTTCTTCCTGGTCGCCGCGGCGATCACGCCGGGTGCCGATCTGGTGCTCGAGCATGTCGGTGTCAATCCGACGCGCATCGGCGTGATCAACATCCTGCGCCTGATGGGGGCCGACTTGCGCCTGGAGAACGCGCGCGAAGTGGGCGGCGAGCCGGTGGCCGATCTTCATATCCGCCATGCGCCGCTCAAGGGTATCGACATTCCCGTCGACCAGGTGCCGTTGGCCATCGACGAGTTCCCGGCGCTGTTCGTCGCCGCGGCCAATGCCGAGGGAGTGACCCGGCTGCGTGATGCTGCCGAGCTGAGGGTCAAGGAGTCCGATCGGCTCCAGGCAATGGCCGATGGCTTTGCGGTACTGGGCATCGAGCACCGGCTTTACGATGATGGCATCGACATCATCGGTCATGGCGGCGAAGGGCCGAGCTACGGTGGTGGCCGCGTCGATAGCCTGGGCGACCACCGTATTGCCATGTCCTTCGCGGTGGCAGCGTTGCGGGCCAGTGAGTCGATCACGATCGATGACTGCGCCAATGTGGCCACGTCCTTTCCCGGCTTCATCGAGCTGGCGCGGCGCGTGGGGCTGACCATCGAGGCGCAACAGGAGGATGCATGAGTGAACAGGTCGCGGTCCTGACCATCGATGGCCCCGGAGGCGCCGGCAAGGGAACGATCAGCCGGCTTGTCGCCGAGCGCCTGGGATGGCATCTGCTCGACAGTGGCGCACTCTATCGGCTCACCGCCCTGGCAGCCCTTCGCCATGAAGTGGCACTGGACGACGAACCCGCCTTGGCGCAGGTTGCGGCAGGGCTCGACGTGGTCTTCCTCGCCGAGGGCGGGGAAGGTCGGGTGTTGCTCGAGGGGCGAGATGTGAGTGGCGAGATCCGGACCGAGCAGGTCGGCGATGCCGCCTCCCGGGTCGCCTCGCTGTCCGACGTTCGCACCGCCTTGCTGCAGCGTCAGCGGGATTTCCGCCAGGCGCCCGGCCTGGTGGCCGACGGGCGTGACATGGGAACGGTGGTCTTCCGGGATGCGCCGCTCAAGATCTTTCTCACCGCGTCGGCGGAAGAGCGCGCCAGGCGACGACACCTGCAGTTGCGAGAGGCGGGGGTGGATGCTAGTCTATCGAGTCTTCTAAAGGAGATTCAGGCACGCGATGCACGGGATATGCAGCGCAGCGTGGCGCCCTTGGTGCCGGCCGATGATGCCGTCACACTGGATACCACGAGCCTGACGATACCGGAAGTGGTGGATCGGCTGACGGCATTGCTGGCCCGAGAGGGTCTGATACCGGATGCCTGAGCTCCCTTGCGGCGCCTTCGGCAAGATGTGATGACGTGGATGGGCATTTGATTTCCGTGAGCCCGTCCAGGTCGAACCAGCGCCAACATCCCCGAGGGTAGTCTGAAATGGCCCGCACTTGCTGGTGGTGCGGAGGAAAGCGGCTTCGGTCGCACTCACGTTGATCACGTAGGAACATCATGAGCGAAAGCTTTGCTGAACTGTTTGAACAGTCTCTCCAAGACATCAACATGGAGCCGGGCGCCATCGTCGCGGCTACCGTCGTCGACATCGAAGGTGACTGGGTCACCGTCAATGCCGGCCTGAAGTCCGAAGGTCAGATTCCCGCGGCCCAGTTCCGCGACGACAACGGCGAGCTGACCATCGCCGTCGGCGACGAAGTGCACGTCGCTCTGGAAGCCGTTGAAGACGGTTTCGGCGAGACCCGTCTGTCTCGCGAAAAGGCCAAGCGCGCCGAGGCATGGAAGGTTCTGGAAGCTGCCTTCGAGAAGGAAGAGATCGTCAAGGGCGTGATCAACGGCAAGGTCAAGGGTGGCTTCACCGTCGACGTGGATTCCATCCGCGCCTTCCTGCCGGGCTCCCTGGTCGATGTGCGTCCGGTGCGCGACACCACGCATCTCGAGAACAAGGAACTCGATTTCAAGGTCATCAAGCTCGATCCGAAGCGCAACAACGTGGTGGTTTCCCGCCGCGCCGTGCTCGAGGCCGAGAACAGCGCCGAGCGTGAAGCTCTGCTCGCCACGCTGCAGGAAGGCCAGCAGATCATCGGTATCGTCAAGAACCTCACCGACTATGGTGCCTTCGTCGATCTGGGTGGCGTCGATGGCCTGCTGCACATCACCGACATGGCCTGGAAGCGCATCAAGCATCCCAGCGAGATCGTGGCTGTCGGTGACGAAGTCAACGTCAAGGTCCTCAAGTTCGACCGCGAGCGCAATCGCGTGTCTCTGGGCTTGAAGCAGCTGGGCGAAGATCCGTGGGTCAACATCAAGGATCGTTACCCGGAAGGCACCAAGGTGCATGCCACCGTCACCAACCTCACCGACTACGGCTGCTTCGCCGAGCTGGAAGAGGGTGTCGAGGGCCTGGTCCACGTCTCCGAAATGGACTGGACCAACAAGAACATCCACCCGTCCAAGGTCGTTCAGGTCGGCGACGACGTGGATGTCATGGTGCTGGATATCGACGAGGAGCGTCGTCGTATCTCGCTGGGCATCAAGCAGTGCACCGCGAACCCCTGGGAGACCTTCAACGCCCAGTACAACAAGGGCGACCGTGTCTCCGGTACCATCAAGTCGATCACCGACTTCGGTATCTTCATCGGCCTGGAAGGCGGCATCGACGGTCTGGTTCACCTGTCCGACATTTCCTGGACCGAAAGCGGCGAGGAAGCGGTACGCAACTTCAAGAAGGGCGATGAGGCGGAAGCTGTCATCCTGTCCATCGATCCCGAGCGCGAGCGCATCTCGCTGGGTATCAAGCAGCTCGATACCGATCCGGTTGCCGAGTTCCTGGCCGTCAACGACAAGGGCTCCATCGTCACGGGTCGTGTGGTCGAGGTTGATGCCAAGGAGGCTCACGTCGAGCTCGCCACCGACGTCATCGCCGTGCTGAAGGCCTCCGAGATCAGCGCTGATCGCGTTGAGGATGCACGCAACGTGCTGAACGAGGGCGATAGCGTCGAGGCTCGCATCGTCGGTGTGGACCGCAAGAATCGTCAGATCAACTTGTCCGTCAAGGCCAAGGATCAAGACGATACGCGTCGCAACATGACCAAGCTGCGCGAGCAGGATGCCGAGGGCGATGGCCCGACTACCATCGGTGACCTGATCAAGCAGCAGATGGGTCAGGACTGATTCGTCGACGCCAGACGTCTTCGACGAGTTCCATCTCGACACCGCCCCTTCGGGGCGGTGTTTTTTTTATGCTTTCAGATTGAGGTGTCTTATATGGGCGACAAAGGACATTAAAATTGACGTTGTGCTTGGGCATTCGGTCTTTTTTATTTGTGCCATATGCTTATATCCTATGCGCAAGCTGGATGCGAAGCGCAAAGTCTATCCATGACTTGCCATCGACATGAGAGCAAGAGTTGCTCATCGTGTTATTAAACGCGATAATAACAAGTGTCCCGAAAATTCCCATCCCGTAAATCAAGGAATATTTAGATGTCTTCACTGCTTAGCAACTACATGCAGAAGGAAGAGCAGCTCAAGCAGCTGCAGGCCGAGCTGGAAAAGCTCGAGAACGACGAGCGTCTCAAGGCGGAGCTGGAGTTCAAGAACAAGCTGCAGGCACTCATGAGTGAGTTCGACAAGAGTGCGACAGATGTGATTGAGCTGCTCAGTCCCAAGACGGCCAGTGGCGGCACTGCCTCCAAGAGTGCTGCTGCCAGCGGCGGCGGCCGTCGCAAGCGCAAGCTGAAGATCTACAAGAACCCCAATACTGGCGAAGTCGTCGAGACTCGTGGTGGCAACCAGAAGACGCTCAAGAGCTGGAAGGATGAGTTCGGTGCCGATACTGTCGAGTCCTGGTTGGTTCGTGTGGAAGAATGATCATGCCTTGATCGCCGTTGCCTGGTTATAATACAGGGCAAGGCGACAGCGTCTCGATTTTCGAACAACACTGTCGCCCATTGGGGACAGTGTTGTTTCGTTTACGATTGAGAGATGTCTCCTTGGTGTTCCTGCAAAGTGAACCTGGTCGTCAACAGGGAACGCCATAGTTGGTTCAGTGTCTATTTGAACTGTCCCTTGTGCTGTCAAGGCCGGGACAGATGCCTTCTCGGAGCAGAGAAGCCGTGCCCTTTGCGTTGTCGTGGGCGGGTGCTCTCGCGCTTCGTGCTGGCTGACAGCAACGGATGATAGTCGCTTTTCAAGCGAGTATACTGGAAGACTCATGCCTCACCAGGCCGGCAACGGTCGGAGTCGTCTTCCCGTCGCGGTTTTACTTGGAACCGATCGGTAGCGAATGAAATATCAGAATTCACGAAAACCCATGGATGAGCGCGAAAAGTTGCGCAAGTTCCGGGAGCTTGATGACGCCTTCGCCCAAGCGTTGCGTGAGCTCGAACAGCCCGATAACACCCTGGATATTCCCACCGGTCCCCCGGTCCGCTCCTTGGCGGCATTGGACGAGGAAGAGCGCCAAAAAGAGCGGGAAGCGATGTTCGAGCATCGTCTCAAGACGTTGATGCAGGACTATGCCCAGCCGGCGGAAAGCGTCAGCCACCTCCTGGAAACCTTGAAGGCGTTGGGCAAGATCGCCTGAGTCTACCTGTCTCGATATCGATAGATGCGCAGACTGGGCAAAAGCGGCGTGTCCTCGAGGCGAGCATCGCTGCGTTTCGCTCGGGTGCGCTTCTCGGGGGGGTGTCGTGGTGGCTGGTTGATATCTGGAAGCTGGCCATTGGCCGTCGGCACGAACAGGGGCAGGGCGACGTTCATTGCCTGTCGTGAGTGGCCGTTGTCGAGCGGTTCGCGAAAGAACAGGTTGGCACGCATCAAGGGGGCTTGGGGTTGGACCTGGGCCAGGGGCTCGCTGTCGGGAAGCCCGGCGAGGGTGCGTAACTGGATGCGGACGTGAGCCGCATCGCTATCGAGCGCCAGCAGCATGCGTTCGGCGTCGCGGACGCTCAGGCGCTTGATGGAGCGTCCGCTGGTATACCAGGCCAGCCGGATGCGGGATACCTCTGCGGGGGCTGCCGGGATGGCTCGCCAGCACTGCTTGAGATGGAGCCGCGCCAGGCCGACACCGTGCAAGTGTGCATGCAGGGCCGGGTGGCGAAAGGGCAGCACGGCCTTGATCTCCGGGATCAGGCCGGGTACCTCGCGGCGTATCTCGGCAAGCTGCTCGGCGAAGGCCTTCTTGGCGGCATTGACTGCCCCGAGCTTCTCCATGACCGCCTCGTTCGCGGCGAACAAGCCAATGTAGCTGCGAGTGCTGCGACCGTCCTGCCCATCCTGATACCAGAAATCGAGCAAGGCACGGTGCAACCAGGCGGCATCCGCTGGAGCCGTTTCGAAGGTCCAGCTTTCGGCGTTGGAAAGACGCCAGGTGTCGACCAGGGCTTCTGCGCGCTCCACCAGGCGGTCGAACGCCGCTTCCAGTTTCGCCAGTAACCGGTACTCCGGCGCTTGTGTGGTCATCGTCACGTCATCGGGTCGTCGCGGTCGGCTCGGGCCAGCATGGCGTCGATATCGGTTTCATCCATGGCGGTCTCGCCGGCAATACGATGGGATTCATCCGCCCAGGCACCCAGGTCCAGCAATCGGCATCGCTTGCTGCAAAAGGGGCGGTAGGGGTTCTCCGATGTCCAGAGAACCTTTTTCCGACATTGGGGACAGGCGATTTCGAGGGGACGGTCTGTATGGGACTCGGACATGGGGGTCTCGTCGCGGGTTGCGGTGAGGGATTTGTGACAAGGATGACGAATCAGCGTGCCGGGGGCAATCCGCCTAACGCGCGATACTTGCGATCGAGTTCGGCGACCCGGTCGGCCAGGTCTTGCTCGTCACCTTCGTTGAGCAGGATGTCGTCGGCTCGGGAGAGGCGCTTTTCGCGAGACATCTGAGCTGCCACGATGGCGCGGGCCTGGGACTCGTCAACACCGTCGCGGCGCGCCGTGCGGGCGATCTGCAGGGATTCGGGAACATCGATGACCAGGCAGCGGTCGACCAGCTCGGATTGTCCGGACTCGAACAGCAACGGCGAGACCAGCAGGGCGTAGGGAACCTCGCGTTGCCGAAAGTCGTCCAGTCGTTCGTTGAGCCTGGCTCGAATGCGAGGGTGGGTCACGGATTCCAGCCAGTGACGCTCGGCTTCGTCGGCGAAGACGATGTCCCGCAGGGCCCGGCGATCGAGCTGGCCGTCCTCGAGCAGAATTCGGGAGCCGTGGCGCCGATGGATCTCGTCGAGTGCCGGCTCGCCTGGTGCAACGATTTCCCGGGCGATGTCGTCGGCATCCACCCAGGGGATACCGAGTCGGGCGAAGGCGCGTGCCACCGTCGACTTGCCCGAGGCGATGCCGCCGGTGATACCGATGATCGGAAGTCTTGAGGTCATGTCATGAGAACCATTGAAGATACAACGCCATCAGGGGCTCACCGGCCAGCAGCATTATCCAGCCGGCCAGCGCGAGCCAGGGGCCAAAGGGCATGGGCTGGCCACGCTTCGCGGGGTCGAGGGCTTGGCTCGTCAGGCCGAACAGGGCGCCTCCCGCTGCCGCCAGGATCAACAGCAGGGGCAGATATGGCCAGCCGAGCCAGGCGCCCATGGCGGCCATCAGCTTGAAGTCGCCATGGCCCATGCCCTGCTTGCCGGTCACGCGCTGGAACAGGGCATGAAAGCCCCACAGCGACACATAACCGAGCATGGCGCCAAGTACGGCATCCGGCAAGCCGAGGGGCTGGAAGAGCCAGTGATAGAGCAGGCCGGCCCAGAGCAGCGGCAGGGTCAGGATGTCCGGCAAAAGCTGCAGCCGCAGGTCGATCACCGCCAGGGCGAGCAGGGTCAGACAGGCGCCGAGGAGGAAGGCGGCTTCAAGCGTAGGCCCCTGAAGCGCCAGGATCGTGACAGCGAAGAGGCCTCCGGCGAGTTCCACCAGCGGGTACTGGGCACTGATCGGCTGTCGGCAATAGGCACAGCGGCCACGCAGTCCGAGCCAGCTGATCAATGGGAGTTTGTGTCGCCAGGCGATGGGCGTTTCGCAGCGAGGACATATCGATGACGGGCTGAGCAGATCGAAGCGAGGCGATGGCTCGGCGTCGAGTGACAGAGCAGCCCGGGCCTCGGCGCGCCAGCGGCGCATCAGCATCACCGGCAGACGGGTGATGACCACATTCAGGAAACTGCCGAGACTCAGTCCCAGCAGCGCGGCGAGCGGCCAGAGCAGAAGCGAGGGGAGGGTGCCGGGCATGGGAATCTCCTTCCGTGGTGTCCCTGTCGACCATTGTACGGGTCATGCCGTGGTGTTGTCCGCCTCGCCGGGCCGAAACGGGCTGTCGCGTCGCGGCGGGATGGTCTAGAATCTGCTCCCTCATCTCGTCAGGAACGCGACCATGACCCAGACGCTCGGACCGGTGATGCTGGACCTTGAGGGCCCACGGCTGCGCCGCGAGGAACAGGAACTGCTCCGGCATCCCTCGGTGGGAGGCGTTATCCTGTTCGGCCGCAATGTCGAGGACGCTCTCCAGGTACGCGAACTGTGCCAGTCGATTCGACGGATTCGCCCCGACTTGCTGCTGACCATCGATCAGGAGGGAGGCCGCGTTCAGCGCCTGCGCCAGGGGGTGACGCGGCTGCCATCCATGTCACGCCTGGGGCGCGAGTACGAGGTCGCCCCGGAGGTGGCCCAGCGCCTCTGCCAGGATGCCGGTTGGTTGCTCGGCATGGAAATGGCGGGGTGTGGCCTGGATTTGAGCTTCGCTCCCGTGCTCGATGTCGACAGCGGCCTTTCCTCGGTCATCGGCGATCGCAGCTTTGGCGGTTCCCCGGAAGTCGTCAGCGAGCTGGCGGGTGCCTTTGTCGAAGGGCTCCATGAAGCCGGCATGGCGGCAGTGGGCAAGCATTTCCCCGGCCATGGCGGTGTCGCTGCCGATTCGCATCATGAATTGCCCGTGGACGAGCGCCCACTGCCGTCTCTGATGGCGCATGACCTGGTGCCGTTTCGCGCGCTGGCTACACATCTAGATGGCATGATGCCGGCGCATGTGGTCTATCCCGATTTCGATCATCGACCGGCGGGATTTTCTCCGGCCTGGCTCGGCATGCTGCGTGAGACCCTGGGCTTCAAGGGCACGATCTTCTCGGATGACCTGAGCATGGGCGGGGCCTGCACCGCCGGCACACCGGCCGAGCGGGCTCGGCTGGCCCTGGAGGCCGGGTGTGACATCCTGCTGGTCTGCAATGACCGGGCCGCTGCCCTTGAAGTGCTGGAAGCCTGCCAGGGGCAGACGTCCAAGCGTGGCGGCAGACTGCGTTACGCTCGTGCCCGCCCCGATCTCGATGCCATGAGCGCATTGGCGCGCTGGCGTCGCGTGCATGCCCGCCTCGAGGCCATGGCCGCCGACTGACGTTCCCTTGACACTGCAACAACGAGCCTTCGATGCCTAAACTCGATGCCGATGCCCTTCCGTCCCTGGCCGACATGCGTGAGGTCATGGAGAGTGCCGACTGCCTGATTTCCCAGGAGGAAGTCGAGCGTGCCCTGGACCGCATGGCCGACGAACTGACCCGTGACCTCGGTGACAGCCTGCCGGTTTTCTATTGCGTGATGAACGGGGGCTTGATCACCACTGGCCACTTGTTGACCCGCCTGGGCTTCCCTCTCGAAGTCGATTATCTGCATGCCACTCGCTATCGTGGCGGCACTCGCGGTGGCGAACTGTTCTGGCGCGTGTCGCCGGAGATCCCCATGGCCGGCCGACACGTGGTTATCGTCGACGACATCCTCGATGAAGGCGCGACCCTGGCGGCCATTCTCGATTATTGCCGGGAGGCCGGTGCGGCGAGCATTGCCACGGCGGTGCTCGTGGACAAGCGGCATGATCGCAAGGCGGTGCCGGGTCTCAAGGCCGACTATTGCGGTCTCGAGGTCGCCGATCGCTATGTGTTCGGCTATGGCATGGACTACAAGGGATACTGGCGCAACGCGCCAGGCATCTTCGCACCGAAGGGGATGTAACGCGTGTCGGGCGTCGGCCTCGTCATCGGGGCCGACGTTACCCTGTCGTTGTCGTTCCGTTCCGCTGTGGCCGGGCTTGACCTCGAGCCGCCGGGCGTTGTCACGGGACGGTGATGACTACCGCCGGACGGGACGCTTCTGCAGCTTGCGTTGCAAGGTGCGGCGGTGCATGCCAAGCGCTCGGGCGGTAGCGGAAATGTTGCCGTCGTGCTCCTGCAGCACTTTCTGGATGTGCTCCCAGGTCAGTCGATTGATCGAGGGAGGCGTTTCCGCCACTTCGGCCTCCGGGTCGCCTTCCTCCCGGGACAGCGCGGTCAGTACCTCGTCGGCGTCGACCGGCTTGCACAGGTAGTTGACGGCGCCGAGCTTGATGGCTTCGACGGCGGTGGCGATGCTCGAATAGCCCGTCAATACCACTATGCGGCAGTCTGGTACCAGTTCCAGCAGCTCCGGCAACAGCTTGAGTCCGGACTCATGTTCCAGCTTGAGGTCCAGGGTCGCGAATTCCGGCTGGTGGAGGCGTGCCAGCTCAAGGGCCTCGCTGCCGTCGTGGGCGACCAGGACCTCGAAGTTGCGTCGCGTCATCGCGCGATGAAGCACATGGCGGAACATTTCGTCATCATCGACGATCAGCAGGCGTTGGGGTGTCTCTTGCATGTTCCTTGTATCCTCGTTCAGGCGTCGGTTCAGGCCGAGGTATCGCTACGAGGCAGGCTGACCTCTGTCAGGGTGCCGCCTTGCGGATGATTGTACAGGCTCACGCCCCCGCCGAAGCGGTTGATGGTGGCGTGGGTCAGAAACAGGCCGATGCCGAGTCCCTTGCTCTTGGTGGAGACGAAGGTGTCGCCAAGCTGGTCGGCGATCGACAAGGCGACACCCGGGCCGTGGTCGCGAATGTCGATGACCACTTCCTCGATGTTCCAGTCCATGTGAATGGCAATGTCGTTGGGATTGGCGTCGGCGGCGTTGTTGAGCAGGTTGGTCAGTGCCTGGTCCAGGGTGGCGTCCACCGCCAGCTTGGGCTGGCCGCGCTTGTCGGCGATCTCGAGGTGATGATCGACATCGGGGCGCAGCACCAGCCAGCGTTGCACCACGCTGTTCAGCCATTCCTTGGCATCGCGCACCTCGGGATTGGCCATGCGGCGACGATCCGCATTGTCGACCAGGTGGCGCAGGCGCGCCTTGCAGGTATCGACCTGTTCGCGGAGCAGGTCGATGTCCTTCTCCAGCCGGGCATCGCCGGCGACATCTTCGCGCATCTCGCTCAGCAGCACCGCCATGGTGGACAAGGGGGTGCCCAGCTCATGGGCGGTACCGGCGGCTTGCGTCGCCACCGCGAGCACCTGCTCGTTGCGCAGTGCCGACTCTCGGGTACGGGACAGCGACTGTTCACGATTGCGCAGCGCGCGGGCCATTTTGTAGATGAAGAAGGTCACCAGCCCCGCCGAAAGCCCGAAGTTGAGCCACATGCCCAGGGTGTGCAGATTGACCCAGCTCTGGGCATGGGGCATGCCGAGCTGAGGGACGGGATGATAGAAGAACATCAGAAAGCTGTAACCGGCCATGCCGGCGACGGCGACCGCCCAGGCGTGGCGCCAGGGCAACGTCGCCGCGGCGATGGTCACCGGCACCAGGTAGTAACCGATGAAAGGGTTGGTGGAGCCGCCAATGAGATAGAACAGCAGGGTAAGACCCGCGATATCGGCGAGCAGGTGGGCGAGGTACTCACCGTGCGTCACCGCCCAGGGGCGCCCGAGGCGCCACCAGGTGCCGATGTTGATCAGGCTCATCGCCGCCATCACGGCGATCACCGCAGGAATATCCAGCACGAAGCCGAGCCCGGCGATGCCGATGATGACGCCGATCAGAAAACCGGTCCAGGTGATGCCTCGAACGATGGTCAGACGTACCAGGTTACGGTTCGGAGTGGACAGCGGTAATGGCAAAGGGGCTTGCATGGACGCTCCGCGATCGAGACGGACCCCGATGATAACCGATCCACCCTAGGCTTGGCCTTGCATGGGGCGCGACGCTATGTCGCCCCTTTGGACCAGGGAGGCGGGGGCGATGCCGGCAGGGTCAAGCCTCCTGTCGTTTCAGTTCGCTCCAGGCCGCATAAGTGCTGAGAAAGACGCGGCCTGACAAGTCGTCGAGGAAATGGCTCTTCTTGAGGCGATCCATCACGGGCCCCTTGACCTCAGCCAGGTGCAGGGTGACGCGGGAATCCTTGAGCCGAGCGTTGATGGCGTCGAGGCTTTCCAGCGCCGAGGCGTCGATCAGGTTTACTGCCGAGCAGATCAGCACCACGTGTTCCAGTTCCGGGCGGCTGGCTACCAAGGTGTAGACGGTATCCTCCAGGTAGCGGGCATTGGCGAAATAGAGGCTTTCGTCGATGCGCAACAGTGCCAGGTGGCTGAAGGTTTCGGCACTGTGGCGTGTGACGCTACGGAAATGCTCGGTGCCCGGAATGCGGCCGACCAGGGCGCTGTGGGGGCGGCTCGTGCGATACAGGAAGAGGCCGATGGACAGCGCGACCCCGCTGATGATACCGGCTTCGACACCCTCGGCGAGCGTCAACAGGATGGTCAGCGCCATGGCCGAGAAATCGCTGCGTGAATAGCGCCAAGTCTGTCGAATCAAAGGGATGTCCACCAAGGTCAGCACGGCCACGATGATGGTGGCGGCGAGGGTGGCGATGGGCAGGTGACGAAGCAGCGGCGTCAAGGCAAGGGTGACCAGGGCGATACCGACGGCGGCGAAGGCGCCGGCCATGGGAGTTCGGGCGCCGGATTCGAAGTTGATGACGGTACGTGACAGGCCGCCGGTGACGGGCATGCCGGCAGACAAGGCGGCGGCGATGTTGGCGCCTCCCAGGCCGAGCAGTTCCTGGTTGGGCGAGATGCGTTCGCGGCGCTTGGCGGCCAGCATCTGCGCCATGGAGATCGATTCGACGAATCCGACCACGCTGATCAGCAGGGCCGGCACGAGCAGCTCCCGCCACAGGGGCAGATCGAGGGTCGGGAAGGTCAGAGGGGGCAGGCCTTTCGGTATATCACCGACTACCGCCACGCCCCGCGCTTCCAGGTCCAGCCACCAACTGAGCAGGGTCGTGATGATAACGGCGAAGACCGGACCGGCTCGGGTACAGAGGGTTGCCAGGCCCTTGGGCATGCCGATTGCCGTCAAGGTCATCTTGCCGTAGCGACGCAGGAGGAACAGGAACGCCAGGCAACCGGTCCCCAGGACGAGCGTCGGCCAATGCAGGGTATCGAGGTGCGTGGCCAGTCCTGTGAGCAGTGACAGGGCCGTGTAACCCGCCGTGTCGATGCCGGACAGGTGAGTGAGCTGGCTGATGGCGATCAAGAGTCCCGAGGCGGACAGGAAACCGCCGATCACGGGGTGGCTGAGGAAGTTGGCGAAAAAGCCAAGGCGTAGCAGGCCCATCACCAGCAGCATGGCCCCGGACAGCAACGATAAGGTGAGAGCGGCATCCAGATAGGCCGGCGAGCCTGGCGGTGCCACGCCCGAAAGGGCCGCACCGGTCATCAGCGCTATGATGGCTACCGGCCCGACAGCCAGGGTGCGACTGGTGCCGAGCAGCGCGTAGGCCAGCAGCGGCAGGATGCTGGCGTACAAGCCGACGACTGCCGGGAGGCCGGCAAGGATGGCATAGGCCAGTGATTGGGGAATCACCATGACGGTGACGATCACGCCCGCCAGCAGGTCGGCACCGAACAGACGACGGGTGTAGTGGGGAAGCCAGGTCAGTATCGGAAGATATTTCTTGAGCATCCAGGCCAGTCGCAGGTGAATGAATCGAAGGGCAAATTCTCCGACAGCCTAAACGATCCGCGGGTGTCGGTCAGCGATAACGTGCCAGAAAACGCGTATCCAGATGCCGCTTGGCGAGCAGGGCCAGCCGGCCACCCCACCAGAGGCGTCCTCGAAGGGCGAGCCCCTGGCCGTCGCCCAGGTCGAGAATCGACAAGGCATGTCGCCGAGGGAGA
Source organism: Halomonas caseinilytica (assembly GCF_001662285.1). Taxonomy (NCBI): domain Bacteria; kingdom Pseudomonadati; phylum Pseudomonadota; class Gammaproteobacteria; order Oceanospirillales; family Halomonadaceae; genus Halomonas; species Halomonas caseinilytica. Next base: position 810,280 of record NZ_BDEO01000001.1, on the reverse strand, counting down.
TAGCGAGCCGATGGTGCCTTGCCCGTCAGGCTGGCGACGAGGTTGGCGAGCAGGACAGGTGCCTGGCGGACGCCATGAACCCCTAGCCGGGGAAGGCGGTACCCGTCCAGGGCTGCACAGTCGCCGGCGGCAAAGACCTCGGGGGTGGCGGGGCTCTGGAGGGTTTCGGTCACGACCAGGCCGCGTTCCGCTCGCGCCGGAAGTCCCAGTCGTTCGATGACGGCCGGGGCAATCAGGCCGGTGGCAATGATCAGGTGATCGGCATCGGCTGGCGCTGCCTGGGCATGAGGTCTTACCTGGATGTCCAGCGCCTCGAGACGTTGTCTCAGCCAGGCGACGGCGCCGGGAGGTGCCTGGCTCAGCAGGCCGCTATGCCCGGTCAGCAGAATGATCTCCGCGGTGGCGCCATGCCACCTGGCCAGGGCACGCAGGTTGCAGGCCACTTCCACGCCGCTGGCGCCGCCACCCAGCACCACCAGTCGGAGCGTCTTGCCGAGAGAGAAGTCGCGCGCAAGGCGCAGTCGCAGGGCGAGCAGGCAGGGAATTGGCTTGACCGGCCAGCATTCGAGGCCATCGGGGAGAGGCGTCGGATATCGAACGCTGGACCCGATGTTGAGTGACAGCAGGGTATAGTCCAATGTCCGGCCATCGTCGAGATGCGCCTGGCGCAGCCGGGCATCGAGCCCGACCAGACGTGCGCGACAGGCGTCGGCCCCCTGGCGACGGGCCAGGGCGGCAGGATCAATGCGGTCGGCCTCGGGTGAGCAGCGACCGCCCAGCATGCCGGTGGCCAGGCCCGAATACCAGAAGCCGCCCGGATCGACCAGCACGAGACGCTCGACCGGCAGACGATGACGATGACGCAGCAGGTGCAGGTGGGCATGGCCTGCTCCGATCAGCAGTAGGGTGCGGCGTGTCATGAGCTCGCCATGTCAGGCTTCGTTGGCTTCCCTGGGGCGATCTTGCCAGGCTGTCCAGGAGTAGAGGGCCAGGCTGAACCAGATCAGGATGAAGGTTGCCAGTTGCGTTGGCGCCAGGGGCTCGTTGAACACCAGCAGGGCGATCAGGAACTGGATGCTCGGGTTGAGATACATCAGGAAGCCCAGGGTGGCCAGACGCAGGCGGCGAGCGGCACCGGCAAAGGCCAGCAGGGGCAGTGCGGTGATCACGCCGCTGGCGATCAGCAGAAAGGTGCTGCGGTAGTTGGCCAGGAAGTGGGACAGGCCGGCTTCACTGAGCCAGGCCAGTGCCAGCAGCCCGAGCGGCATCAGCAGCAGGGTTTCGACGAACAGGCCGGAGAGGCCGTCCAGCGGCACCTGCTTGCGCAGCAGACCATAGGTTCCGAAGGTCAGTGCCAGGGCCAGGCTGATCCAGGGCACCTCGCCGAGCATCACCAGTTGAATGATGATGGCGATGCCCGCCAGGGCCACGGCGACTCCCTGTAGAGGCCGCATGCGTTCACGCAGTACCAGCAGGCCGAGCGTCACGTTGACCAGCGGGGTCAGGAAGTAGCCGAGGCTGGCCTGGAGCACCTGGCGGCTCTCCACGGCATAGATGTAGAGCCCCCAGTTGAGTCCGATCAATATCGCGCAGGCGAGAACACGCCCGAGCCGACGTGGATGGCGCAAGGCCTCGGCGACTGGTGACCAGCGGCGCAGCAGGGTGACCAGCCCCACCAGGAACACGCAGGACCACAGGACCCGGTGAATGAGTACCTCGTAGGCGGGGATCCCCTCGAACAAGGCGAAGAAGAGCGGGAAGCACCCCCACATCAGGTAGGCGGTGAGGCCGAATCCGACCCCCTTGCCGGCGTCGGGGGAAACGGTTTGAGTCCTTGGCATGTTAAGCTTCCTAAGAATGTCCGACCTATCATAGGGCCGGTATCGTTTCGATGCCATGGCTGCGCGATGCCGGTGTCTCGATTAGGCTGAAGACTGTCCCGTTCGACGATGGAGTCCCTGTATGACCGAGCTGCGAACGACCCTGGTGCAGTGCGACCTGCGCTGGGAGGATCCCGATGCCAACTGCCGAATGCTCGAGGAGACGCTGGGTGATCTCGGTGCCGATCAGACCGACTTGATCGTGCTGCCGGAGATGTTTGCCACCGGGTTCACCATGAACTCGAGAGAAATGGCCGAGCCCATGGATGAGAGCGCGACTGTTGCCTGGTTGCGCGACCAGGCCGTGCGCCGTGGCTGCGTGATCACTGGCAGTGTGGCGGTGGTCGAGGGGGAAGAGTGCTTCAATCGCCTGCTCTGGGCACGACCGGACGGTAGCCTGGTCAATTACGACAAGCGTCACCTGTTCCGCATGGCCGGCGAGCACGAACGTTATGCCATGGGGCACGAACGGGTGATCGTCGAACTCAAGGGGTTCCGGATTCTGCTCAGCGTCTGTTATGACCTGCGCTTCCCCGTGTGGCTGCGCCAGCAGCCGGCCCCCGGCGAACACTTCGAATACGATGCCTTGCTGTGCGTCGCTAACTGGCCGGCGCCGCGTCGGCATCCCTGGCGCGTGCTGCTGCAGGCCCGTGCGGTGGAGAACCTGTGCCCGGTGATCGGCGTCAATCGCGTCGGCGAGGATGCGAAGGGGCTCGGCTACGCCGGCGACTCCATGCTGATCGATGCCAAGGGCGAGGCGTTGATCGATGAACCCAGGGATGTGCCCTTCGTGAAGACCGGCACCTTGTCGCTGGACGACCTGCAAGCCTTCCGCGAGAAGTTTCCCGCCTGGCGCGATGCCGATCATTTCACCCTGTCGGACGGAGTTGGCGAGTGATGCGACTGGATCGTTTTCTGGCGGAAAGCACCGACCTGACGCGAAGTCTGGCCAAGCGTGCTCTGATACGTGGTGAAGTCAGCGTCAATGGTGAACTGGAGAAGAAGGCGGCCCGCCATTTGGAAGAGGCCGATCGGGTCGTCTGGCTGGGAGAGTCCCTCTCCTTGGTGGGGGTGCGCTATATCATGCTGCACAAGCCCGAAGGCGTGGAATGCACGGCCCGGCGTGGCCTCTATCCCCGCGCGGTGGATCTGCTCGATGTCCCCAAGGCCGAGCGCTTGAAGCCGGTCGGTCGTCTCGATGTCGAGACGACGGGCCTTTTGCTGCTGACCGATGATGGCCAGTGGTCACACCGTATCACCTCGCCGCGTCGGCGTTGTGCCAAGGGGTACATGGCCCAACTGGCGCGTCCCCTCGAGGGTGATGCGGCCAGGCAGGCGGTGGACGCCTTTGCCGAGGGCATCGTGCTGGAGGGGGACGAGGCACCGACCCGGCCTGCCGAGTTGACGATACTGGATGCCCATCGCGCGAGGCTGGTCATCGATGAGGGCCGTTATCATCAGGTTCGGCGCATGTTCGCTGCCATCGGCAACCATGTCGAGGCGCTGCATCGCGAATCCATCGGGCCGCTGCTCCTCGATGACGCACTGGCTCCCGGAGAGTGGCGTGAACTCGAGCCGGAGGAGGTGGCGTTGTTCTGAAACGGTGGCGTCTGTGGTGGCAATGTGGCGTCCACGCTCGCCATCAGGCGTTTCTCTCTATCATTATACCGTTATCTTGGCGGTTGGCCGCCCAACTCACATCGAGAGGCATGGACCGACCCGACGAAATTCGTTAACATTCTAACTTTTAACATTCATTGCTGTATGTATAGCCCGTCGGAGCCCATGCATGTCACGCTTGCCTGCCTTTTCTCGTCATTGCGCACTCCCTTGGCTGTCGGCGCTGCTCGTGGTGGTCGCGAGTCCCGCCGATGCCGACGGGCTCTTCACGCTCAAGAGCGAGAACGACATCTATTCGGGTGGCTCGGATGGCCACTATACCAATGGCCTTGAAGCCACCTGGTCCTTCCAGACGTCGCCCGAACACTGGCTGAACGACCTGGCCGATAGGTTGCCGGGTTGGTCCAGTGGTGAACTGGATGGCGGGGCCTATCGACTTTCGCACCAGATCTATACGCCTCTCGATATCGGCGAGGAAGCTCTGGACGTATCGGATCGTCCCTATGCCGGGGTGTTGTTGGGGGGTGTGTCGCTGTTCGACAGTACTCCCCATGATGACTGGCGTCGCCTGCGCACCCTGAATCTCGATGCTGGTATCGTCGGGCCGGCCGCTGGTGGCGAGACCATCCAGCGCGAGCTGCACCACGTGCTCGACTCCGAAAAGCCCCGAGGCTGGCAGTATCAGTTGCATAACGAGCCGATCCTCAACTTGTCCTACGAGACGGCCTGGATCGGTCGGGAGCACCTGAATGGATTGGAGGTGGAGTACGGGCCGAACCTGGGGTTCGCGTTGGGCAATCTCTATACCTATGGGTCAGTCGGCGGCGGGGTGCGACTTGGCGAGAACCTGAGCCGTAGCTTCGGTATCCCGTCGATTGCGCCAGCCCAGGGTGGACGCTCCTTCTTTCTTCCCGATCAGGGATTTGGCTGGTATGCCTTTGCGGCCCTGAAAGGGCGCTACATGGCCCATAACCTGCTGCTGGATGGCAATACCTTCGAGGACAGTCATTCCGTCGATCGCGAGGAATGGGTCGGCGATGCGCTGGTCGGCGTGGCATTCAACTGGGATCGCTGGCAGCTTTCCGTCACCCACGCATGGCGGACCAAGGAGTTTCGGGAACAGCCCGAATCCGACAGCTTCGGCTCGCTGTCGCTGGCCTTCTGGTACTAGGCAACGGCAAGCCGTAGCGCCGGGAGTCGTTCATTGCGGCAGGGCCGGCTGACGTTCCTGCAGCCCCGCGGCCTTCACCAGGGCCTTCGTGTAGTCCGTGGCGGGATGTTCCAGCACCGCAAGACAGTCGCCGCTTTCCACCATTTCACCATCCTTCAGTACCAGGATCCGATGTGCCATGGCGCGCACCACTGCCAGGTCGTGGCTGATGAACAAATAGCTGATGCCTCGGCGACGTTGCAGTTCACGCAGCAGGCTGACGAGTTGCGCCTGGACACTGCGATCCAGCGCCGAGGTCGGCTCGTCGAGCACCACCAGTTCAGGGGCCATGATGATCGCGCGAGCGATGGCAATGCGCTGGCGCTGGCCGCCGGAAAATTCGTGAGGATATCGCGAGGCGCAGCCCTCGGGCAGACCGACTTCCTTCAGGGTGCCATGGACATGACGTTCCACCTCGTCGGCGCCAAGTTCAGGGTGGTGGAAGCGCAATCCTTCGCTGATGATGTCCGATACCGGCATGCGAGGCGAGAGGGAGCCAAAGGGATCCTGAAAGACGACCTGGAAGCGACGGCGTTGACGGCGCAAGTCACCACCGCTCAGGCGGTCCAGTCGCGTGCCGTCGAAATCGAGGGTGCCGCGACAGGGCACAAGGCGCAGCAACGCTTGGGCGAGCGTACTCTTGCCGGAGCCGGATTCGCCGACGATGCCAAGCGTTTCGCCGGGTGCTATCTGCAGATCCAGGGGTTTGACCGCCTCGAAGGGAGCGGGGCGCCGCTGGAAGAGGCGTTTGGGGCGCTGGAAGCTCACGGCGATGCCTTGGGCATCGAGCAGAGGCGTCCTGGCGGCGGCGAGGGGGGCGGGACGTCCACTCGGTTCGGCATCCAGCAGGGCGCGTGTATGGGAACTCTGCGGTGAGCTGAAGACGTCATCGACGACGCCCGTTTCCTGGGCCTGTCCCTTGTGCATGACGCACACTCGATCAGCGTGGTGGCGCACCAGGTTGAGGTCGTGAGTGATGAACAGCATCCCCATGTCCTGCTCATCGCGCAGCTCGGCCAGCAGGGCCAGAATCTCGCGTTGCACCGTGACGTCCAGTGCCGTGGTCGGCTCATCGGCGACCAGCAGTCGCGGAGCGTTGGCAATGGCCATGGCGATCATCACCCGCTGGCGCTGGCCACCGGAAAGCTGGTGGGGCCAGGCATCGAGAAGCTCTGCGGCGCGCGGCAGGCGAACGCGTTCTAGCAGCTCATGGCAGCGCCGGCGTGCGGCCTTGCCCGTCATCCCCTGGTGCAAGCGCAATACTTCGCCGATCTGCTTGCCGACAGTATGCAGAGGGTTGAGGGAGGTCATGGGCTCCTGGAAGACGAAACCGACCCGGCCACCGCGCACGGCTTGCCACTCCCGGTGCGAAAGGCTTGCCAGGTCGAGGCCTTCGAGCCGTCGGCCACCGCTCAGTGAAGCGCTGGAAGGCAGCAGGCCGAGTGCGCCGAGTGCCGAGACAGACTTGCCGGAACCGGATTCGCCGACCAGGGCCAGGGTCTCGCCGCGTTGCACTTCCAGGGACAGCGATTCGACCACTGGCGTGCCGTCGAAGGCGATGGTCAGGTCATCGAGCTGGAACAGAGGCTGGTCAGGCATCGCGCAGGGCCCTCGCGTCGGTGGTGCTCGTGCCGGCGTGCTGGATATGACGGGGGTCGAAGGCATCCCGCAAGCCTTCGCCGATGAATACCAGCAGCGAGAGCATGATCGACAGTGTCATGAAGGCTGTGATGCCTAGCCAGGGGGCCTGGAGATTGTTCTTGCCCTGGGCGACCAGTTCGCCCAGCGAAGGCGAGCCAGGGGGCAGGCCGAAGCCGAGGAAGTCCAGGGCGGTCAGGGTGGTGATGCCACCGGTGAACAGGAAGGGGATGAAGGTCAGAGTGGCCACCATGGCGTTGGGCAGCACATGGCGCCACATGATTAGCCGCGAGGGCAGCCCCATGGCGCGGGCGGCACGGACGTACTCGAGGTTGCGGGCGCGCAGGAACTCGGCGCGGACCACATCGACCAGCCCCAGCCAGGAAAACAGCAGCATGATGCCGAGCAGCCACCACAGGTTGGGTTCCACCAGGCTGGCCAGGATGATCAGCAGGAACAGCACCGGCAGGCCCGACCAGATCTCGGTGAGGCGCTGGCCGATTAGGTCGACCTTGCCGCCGAAATAGCCCTGAACACCGCCGATCACGACACCGAGCACGAGGGAGCCGGCGGTGAGTACCAGCGCGAAGACCACCGACAGGCGAAAGCCGTAGATCACCCGAGCCAGGACGTCGCGGCCCTGATCGTCGGTGCCCAGCCAGTGCTCGCCGTCCGGAGGCGAGGGTGCCGGGTGGCGCAGTGCCATGTCCAGGGTATCGTAGGAATAGGGAATGGGCGGCCAGAGCATCCAGCCATCCGCCTCGATGGTCTCTCGGGTGTAGCGATCGCGATAGTCCGCCGGTGTAGGAAGAAAACCGCCGAACTCGGTGTCGGGATAGTCCACGAGCAGTGGGACATACCAGTCCCCCTGGTATTGCATCAACAGTGGCTTGTCGTTGGCCACCAGTTCGGCACCGAGGCTGAACACGAACAGTGCCATGAATATCCATAGTGATATCCGGGCGCGTCGGTTGCGTCGGAAGACATCAAGCCGGCGGCGCGTAATGGGAGACAAGCGAGAAGTCGCGGCATCGAGCATGATCAAGACTCCCGCGTTTCGAAATCGATACGGGGATCGACCCACACATAGGTCAGATCTGATATCAGCTTCAGGATCAGACCAATCAGCGTATAGAGATAAAGGGTGCCAAAGATCACCGGGTAATCGCGCTGCATGACGGCCTCGAAGCCCAGCAGGCCGAGGCCGTTGAGAGAGAAGATCACTTCGATCAGCAGTGCGCCGGTGAAGAAGATGCCGATCAGTGCCGAAGGCAGGCCGGCGATGATGATCAACATGGCATTGCGGAAGACGTGCCCATAGAGCACGCGACGATCACTGGCTCCCTTGGCGCGAGCGGTGAGCACGTACTGTTTGTGAATCTCGTCGAGAAAGCTGTTCTTGGTCAGCATGGTCAGGGTGGCGAAACTGCCGATGGCCGAGGCGGCGACCGGTAGGCTGATATGCCAGAAATAGTCCTTTACCTTGCCCCAGACCGAGAGCTCGGGAAAGTCTGGCGAGGTCAGGCCGCGCAACGGGAAGATATCCCAGTAGCTGCCGCCGGCGAACAGCACGATCAGCAGGATGGCGAACAGGAAGCCGGGAATGGCATAGCCGACGATGACCACCCCCGAGGTCCAGATGTCGAAGCGCGTTCCGTGCTTGAGTGCCTTGCGGATGCCCAGCGGTATCGAGATCAGATAGACCAGCAGGGTGGTCCACAGGCCCAGGGATATCGAGACCGGCAGGCGTTCGAGGATCAGGGACGTGACCGCGGTGCCGTGGAAGAAACTCTCGCCGAGATCGAAGGTCGTGTAGTCGACGAGCATGTCGAGGAAACGCTCCGGCGCCGGCTTGTCAAAGCCGAACTGGGCTTCCAGTCGTTCGATGAGTTGCGGCGGCATGCCACGACTGCCACGGGAATCATCGCCCGAGACCACCTCTCCGCCGCCACCCTCGAGGCGGGTGCTGGATTGTGCGGATAGTCCCTCGAAACGAGCCAGCATCTGGTCGATGGGGCCGCCGGGAGCGGCCTGGACGATGATGAAGTTGAGCAGCAGGATTCCCAGCAAGGTGGGAATCATCAGCAGCAGGCGGCGCAGGGTATAGGCGGCCACGACAACTCCTCAAGCAGGTGATGGAGAACTAGTTGCCATTCTGGCGGGCTTCGACCTGGGTGGCGCGTTGCGGATCGACCCACCAGGCGTCCAGGTCCAGGCCGTATTCCGGGAAGGGTTCCTTCCAGCCGAACTTGTCCCAGAAGGCCAGTCGGGTGCCTGGCAGGTGCCACTGGGGAATCACGTAGAATCCCCAGCGCAGCACGCGATCGAGGGCCTGGGCCGCAGTATCCAGCTCGGCGCGCGTATCGGCGGCGATCAAGCGCTCCACCAGATCGTCGATGACCGGGTTTTCCAGCCCGATGAGGTTGCTGCTCTGGGGAGCGTGGGCATACTTGCTGCCCCAGAATTCACGTTGTTCGTTTCCGGGGCTGGCCGATTGCGGGAAGCTGCCGACGATGATATCGAAGTCAAAGTTGCCCCGGCGATTGAGGTACTGGTTGACGTCCACGACACGGATCTTGCCCTGAATGCCCAGCCGTTTCAGGTTGCGCAACAGCGGATGCACGATACGCTCGAAGCGAGTGTCGTGCAGGAGTACCTCGAGTCGCAAGGGCTCACCGTCGGGCGTGATCAACTGGCCGTCACGATAGGTGTAGCCGGCTTCGGTCAGCAGTTCATGGGCACGTCGGAGGCGGGCGCGGGGTTCCTCGGGCATGTCGATGGGCAGGGGCGAGTCGAAGACGCGCTCGGGCAGGGCGTCGCGATGAGGCTCGAGCAGTGCCAACTCCGCGTCACTGGGCAGTCCCTCAGCGGCCATTTCAGAATTGGCGAAGTAACTGTGGGTACGCTGATAGGCGCCGTAGAAGAGGTTCTTGTTCAGCCACTCGAAGTCGAAGGCAAGGTTCAGGGCTTCGCGCAGGCGCACGTCCTGGAATTTGTCGCGCCGGAGGTTCATGACATAGGCCTGCATGCCCGCGGGCTGGCCGTCGGGGATCTCAAGGCGCTTGACGAAGCCGTCATTGGCGGCAGGGAAGTCATAGCCGGTCGCCCAGTTGCGGGCCGTGGAGCCGATGCGAAAGTCCAGGTTGCCGGCCTTGAAGGCTTCCATGGCCACGGAAGCATCGCGGTAATAGTCGAAGATAAGCCGGTCGATATTATGGCGACCACGGTTGACCGGAAGGTCCCGGCCCCAGTAGTCGTCGACGCGCTCGTAGACGATGCGGCGGCCCGGGTCGACCTCGGCAATCCGGTAGGGGCCCGAACCGAGCAGGGCATCACGAGTGGGTTGGGTGAAGTCGCGATCCTGCCAGTAGTGGGCGGGTAGTACCGGCATCTGGCCAAGGATCAAGGGAAGCTCGCGGGACTCGCTGCCGGCCAGGTCGAAATGCACGGTGTCCTCGTCCACGGCGCGCACATCGGCCACACCGGCATAGTAGGCTCCGTATAAGGGTTGCCCCTTCTCGGTAAGTGTCTTGAAGCTGAAGAGCACGTCTTCGGCCGTGACCGGCGTGCCGTCGTGAAAGCGCGCCCGGGGGTCGAGGTCGAACTCGACCCAGTGCCGCTGCGGGTCGAGGCGAATGCCGGAGGCCAGCAGCCCATACATGGTGAAGGGCTCGTTCGGGTTCCGGGTGAGCAGGGTGTCGTAGGTGTTGCCGAGTCCGGCGGCCGGGGTTCCCTGGACGATATACGGGTTGGTCGAGTCGAAACTGCTGCCCGTTGCGGCACGGGTCAGGGTTCCCCCGACCGGCGCGTCCGGATTGGTGTGGGGAAAGTGGGAGAAATCCTCGTGCAGTGCCGGCTCGCCGTAAAGGGCAAGTGCGTGTCGGGTGGGAACATCGGCGGGGTCGGCGGCCATGGCGGAGGCGTTGGCCATGACCGCCATCAGCGGCAGGAGCAGTCGCATCATCGGAGAGGATCCTTTCCCTGCGTCAACAAGACGGCGCGTGCCAGGACGCGCCTCAGTATCATCCACCGGAAAGTGTCAGCTGCTGCCCGGGTTGTAAAGCGTCGGGTCGGTCGAGGCCGTTCCAGCGAACGAGGTCCGCGGCCGCCACGGCATGCTGGGAGGCGATGGAAGACAGGGTGTCGCCTCGCTGGACGACATGGACCGCGCCGTCGTCGGCATCGTTCATCGGTGATCCGAGGGCGGCCACGAGGCGTTGGGCGTGCCCCATCGGTACCAGGAGATTGTCGACCTGGTGGGGATGAGCGACTCCGGCGCGAAGCCCGGGATTGAGCTCGGCCAGGCGCTGTTCGGGAACACCTGCCAGGCGGGCGGCTTCGTCCAGGGTCACGCGGCGTGTCACCGGCACCTGGGCAAATGCCGGGCCACCCTCGATATCGGGAAGATTGACGCCATAGCGCTGGGGTTCGGAGATGATCGCCGCGATGGCCAGCAATTTGGGGACATAGTCCATGGTCTCCGCCGGCAGGCTCAGGTCCCAGTATTCGCCGGCATGGCCCTGCGACTGGGCGAGGCGAACGGCCTGGTTCACGGTCCCGGCACCGGCATTGTAGGCGGCCAGGGAGAGTTCGATATCGCCCTCGTACCACTGGTCGGCCTGCATCTCGATGTAATCCAGTGCCGCTTCCGTGGAACGCACGACGTCGAGACGGCCATCCCAGGCATTGTTGCGACGCAGACCGAGGGCTTCCCCGGTGCGCGGCATGATCTGCCACAGGCCAGCTGCGCCGAAGTGACTGCGAGCCTCGGGATCGAAGGAGCTCTCGATGAAGGGGACCAGGGCGATTTCACCGGGCAGCCCGCGAGCTTCGACCTGCTGGACAATCCAGGTCAACCAGGGACGGGCTCGCTCGGTGATCTTGGCGATATTTTCCGGGCTCGAGCGATATTCGTCGATCCAGTGCTGGACCCTGGCATGGCCGGCGTCGGCACGCCACTGGTCACGCCATTCGAAGCTGGCGCGCAGGCGCTCCCAGGCATCCTTGGGTTGAAGGTCGAGAGCACCCCAGAAAGTGGCCATCGACTGTGAACGGGAACGAGCCAGGGTAGCCGTATCCTGCGAGGTGGCATCGAGTGTCGCGCGATCGGCAGGCATGGTGGCGGCTTGACTTTCGAGACTGTAGGGGGCGGTCGCCAACAGGGCGCCGAGCAAGCTCAGGGAACTGGCGAAGCCGAACAGGCGTCGACGCATTGTGTGATAGGTCATGCAAGGGTCTCCGGGGCGCCGGGGCTTGGCACACAGAGCGCCGAGCCGGTCGTCCAGCGGCCCTTTTCAAAGGGCGTTTCCAAAGAGGGTGTCAGAAGGAATCTTTCCAGGCGCGCAGGGTGGTGAAGGTTGCCAGCTCGGTGTCGGTGCTGCCGTGCTCCGATGCGCTCCGGCGCACCCCTTCCTTGTCACAGCGCAGGAAAGGATTGATGCGACGTTCACGGCCCAGGGTGCTGGGTAGCGTGGGACGTTCGAGTTCTCTGGCGCGCAGGCATTCGTGCTCGGCCTCGACCAGGTCCCTATTGTCCGGTTCGACGGCCTTGGCGAATCGCAGGTTGGCCAGGGTGTATTCATGGGCGGCGAATACCAGCGTTTCTTCGGGCAGGTTGTCGAGTCGTGAAAGCGACTGATGCATCTGCTCGGGAGAGCCTTCGAACAGCCGGCCGCAGCCGGCGCTGAACAGCACGTCGCCACTGAACAGCAGGGGCGGTATGCCGGCGGTGAAGAAGGCGATATGGTCGAGGGTATGGCCGGGCAGTTCGAGCACATCGAACAAGCGGCCCATCACCCGGATTTCATCGCCATCGCCGACAGGTTCGTCGATGCCCGTGATCGAGGGGTTGTGAGGCCCGATGACACGAGGCGAATAACGTTGGATCAACTCCGACACCCCTCCGGTATGATCGGGGTGATGGTGAGTGATCAAAATCGTGCCGAGCGTCAGTCCCTCGCGTTCCAGCCATTCGATGACAGGAGAGGCATCGCCGGGGTCGACTACACAGACGCTGTCGCTCGTATCCTGACGCAATAGCCAGATATAGTTGTCGCTGAAGGCTGGAATCGGTGTCACGCTCAACATGGACTCGTTATCCTCGCGGCTCGGCCGGACTCGGCGGTGCCGAGGGTACCTGACTCGGGGCAAATCGCAAAAAGTGTAGACTGTGGAGAGAAGAGCGGATCATGTCAAATTCGCGGGAAGCGATAGCCCTGGCGCGATTGGCCGAGGAAGGACGGCGTTACTGGGCCAGTACGCCGGGACAGGCGATCTGGCGAGCCGAACGGGCTTGCATCGGACCGCTGTGCGAACGCTGGTTTGGTCCCCATGCTCTGGAGCTCGGCTTCGGCCCCGCACTGACGGACATGTGCCCGGTGCATCATTCCTTGCGCTGGGCGCCGACGGAGGCGTTCGCCGAAACGCCGTCGACCCTGGTCTGCCCGCCCGATGCCCTGCCATTGCCCGATGGATGCCTGAACCTGGTGGTCGTGCATCATCTGCTGGAGGTGTTGCCGAACCCTCACCATGTATTGCAGGAAGCCGTGAGAGTCACCGCCGACGAGGGTCATCTGGTGCTGTTTGGCTGGTTACCGTTCGGTATCGCGGGATGGGCCCGGTTGTGGCCCGAACAGCGACGCCACTTTCCCGGTCGGGGGCGCTGGCGCAGCCCGGCTCGGCTGCGCGACTGGTTGACGTTTGTCGACTTCGAGACGCACCGGGTAGACTACTGCGGCTTTCGTCTGCCCGGCGGGCTGGCGCGAAATGCCGTGCTGGAGGCCGTTGGACGGCGGCATAATCTGCCGCTGAGCGACTGCTACATGATTCATGCCCGACGCCGCTCCCAACTGGCCCAGCCCCGGCGCGGGCGGATGTCCTTTGCGCCGTCGCTGCCCGGCTCCGCCGTGGGGGGCGCCACGCGGCTCGGGCCACAACCGGAAAGGGTGACAGAGGGTGAATGACGAAACGCCCCAAGAGGCATTGAGCGATGTGACGATCTATACCGATGGGGCATGTCGGGGAAATCCGGGACCAGGTGGCTGGGGGGCCTTGCTGCTCAGCGGCGAGCATGAAAAGGCCCTCAAGGGAGCCGAGGCCAGGACGACCAACAACCGCATGGAGTTGATGGCCGCCATCATGGCACTGCGCGCCCTGAAACGCCCTTGCCGAGTCGCGCTGTGGACCGATTCGGAGTATCTGCGCCGTGGCATCACCGAATGGATACATGGCTGGATCAAGCGCGATTGGAAGACCGCCTCGCGCAAGCCCGTCAAGAACGCCGAGTTGTGGCGAGACCTGCACGAGCAAACCCGGCGGCACCGCATCGAATGGCATTGGGTCAAGGGGCATAGCGGTCATCCCAGCAACGAGCGTGCCGATGCCCTGGCCAACGAGGCCATCGATGAGATGCAGGCCAACGCCTGAATGTCGATCTTTCCCTGAAAGCCGAGCACGAGACACCACATGCGTCAGATCATTCTGGATACCGAGACCACCGGCATCGATCCACGCGAGGGACATCGACTGATCGAGATCGGTGCGGTGGAGATGGTCAATCGACGATTGACCGGTAACACCTATCATCAGTACATCAACCCGGAGCGCGACATCGAGGCCGAGGCCGTGGAAGTCCACGGCATCACCAATGAGAAGGTTGCCGACGAGCCGGTCTTCGCCGACGTGGCGGATGCCTTCTGGGCCTTCATCGAGGGCGCCGAGCTGGTCATCCATAACGCTCCCTTCGATGTCGGTTTCATCGATCACGAGCTTGCCATGCTCAACAAGGCACGTGGCGAGCCGGTGTTGGGGCCGGTGGCCGAGCACTGCCGTATCCTGGATACGTTGCAACTGGCTCGCGACAAGCATCCCGGGCAGCGCAACAACCTGGACGCGCTCTGCAAGCGCTACGATATCCAGAACAGCCATCGCGTGCTTCACGGCGCCTTGCTGGACGCCGAGATTCTTGCTGATGTCTACCTGGCGATGACCGGCGGGCAGACGGCGTTGTCACTGGATGCCTCCGCCAGTGATGACACGGGGCAGACCGACAACAGTGGCGGCCTGATGATTCGACGCCTCTCGTTGGCGTCGGGTCAGTTGAGTGTCCGGCAGCCGGACGAGGCCGAATGGCAGGCGCATCGTGACAAGCTGGCCAGCATTCGAGAAGCCTCGGGGCAGTGTCGATGGGACGGCCTGGAAGGATGGCCGGGCGCTTCCCGGGAGGGAAGCTGATGCTGAAGCGCGAGCTGCCCCATGATGCAACGGCGGGGCGTCTGATTCGGCTCGCCGAGGGACGCATCGCGCCTGGTGAGGATGGCGGGCCCCTGCAGGCGCCGAGTCGCTGGCAGGCCGGCGTGCAGCCGCTGTGCTGGTGGGGTGGCGAACCGGTGGGCCTGTCGTTGGAAGAACAGGCCGGCTGCGACTGGCTTGACGGAAGGGATTGGCTGACGAGCCTGCCGGGCGACTGGTTTCCGCTGGTCTCCACGGCGCTTCAGGTGGGGGCCTGGCTGCGCAACCATCGGTTTTGCGGCCGCTGCGGCGCGCCGGCCACGCGGCTCGACAGCGAGTTCGCCATGCAGTGTGCACAGTGCGGCCAGCGCAATTATCCGCGTATCTCGCCGTGCATCATTACCCTGGTGACCCATGGGGAATCGATGTTGCTGGCGCGTAGTCCACGTTTTCCTGCCGGTCGCTATTCGACCCTGGCGGGCTTTATCGAGCCGGGTGAGTCCGCCGAGGAGGCGGTGCGTCGCGAAGTCGAGGAAGAGGTCGGCGTGGCGCTGGGCCGGCTGCGCTATTTCCAGAGCCAGGCTTGGCCCTTCCCGCACTCCCTGATGCTTGGTTACTTTGCCGAGGCCGCCAGTCGGCGAATCCGTATCGATGGCGTGGAAATCAGCGATGCCGCCTGGTTCACGCCCAGGCAATTGCCCAAGCTGCCGCCGGTATATTCCATCTCTCGCGCCTTGATCGACACGCACCTCGCCGAGGTAGGGGCAAGGGGCCAATAGCGCCGGAAGCCAGTGATCGGCTTCGTTTTCAATCGGCGGGAAACAGGCTGGTCAGCTTGGTGGCCAGCATGACGTTGCCGGCGGCCTTCAACTTGCCGGTCATGAAGGCGGTCATGCCATTGATCTCTCCGGACATGATGCCTTTCAGGGTCTTGGTACTCAGGCTCAGGCTGACCGACGGGTCGTCGTGTTCGCCGGCGCAGATCTCCAGCTCACCATCCTGGATCTTGAGATAGTGATCCTCGGCATCGCTGAAGTGAAACTGGAAGATGTCGTTCATGCCCTGGGCAGCTTGGGCATCGAAACGGGCATGGAGCTTGTCGAAAGTGGACATGGCAAGGTTCCCGTGTCGCATTGTGGTGGAAGGTGGGTCAAGCGTATTTAAAACGACTGTTTTAATCAAGCTAGCTTGTTCCACCGGTACACTGACGTCAGCATGTGAGTCGAAACGCGCAGAGGAGTCGTATCGTGAACGAATGGTTTGGTGAGCTCGGCATGTTCCTGGCTCAGTTGCTGGTGGTGGTGGCGCTCATTGCCTTGGTGATGGTGGTCGTGGCGAGGTCGCGCTCCGGAGGCGGTGAGCGCAGCCAGATCAAGCTGGAGGAGCTCAATGCCAGGCGTCGACGTCGGTTGCGACGCCTGCGTCTGGCCGCCAGCGAGCCGGCGGCACGCAAGCGAATGACCAGGGCATTCCGTCGAGACGACAAGACGCGGGGCAAGAAAGGCGATGCCGATGAATCGGCTCGGTCGACGGTCTGGGTACTGGACTTTCATGGCGATCTCAAGGCCAGTGGTACTGGCAAGCTGGCCGAGGAAATCACGGCCGTGCTGGATGCCTCGAGCGAAGGCGACGAAGTGGTGGTGCGCCTGGAGTCGCCGGGCGGGCTGGTCCACGCTTATGGTCATGCCGCCGCCGAGATGGATCGGCTACGTCAGGCGGGTCTCTCCACCACGGTATGTGTCGACAAGGTGGCGGCCAGCGGAGGCTATCTGATGGCCTGCTGTGCCGATCGATTGCGCGCGGCGCCCTTTGCCGTGCTGGGCTCGATTGGCGTGGTGGCTCAGCTGCCGAATGTTCATCGCCTGCTCAAACGCCATGACATCGATGTGGATGTTCTCACCGCGGGGCAGTACAAGCGGACCTTGACAGTGTTCGGTGAAAATACCGAGGAAGGTCGGGAGAAATTCCTGGCCGAGCTGAATACGGTGCATGACCTGTTCAAGCGTTATGTCGCCGAGCGCCGTCCTGACCTGGATATCGAGGCAGTGGCCACCGGCGAGGCCTGGCATGGCACGGAGGCACTGTCCAGGGGGCTGGTCGACGAGATTGGCACCAGCGAGGCGTATCTTGCCGAGCGCATGAAGAATGCCAAGGTCATTGCCCTTAGCATTCAGCAGCGACGCGGACTCGCCGAGCGTCTGGGGCTTTCGGTATCGCACGGCATCGAGCGCAGTGTCGAGCGTGGTTTGGAAGCGCTCGATGCCAGCCGTTGGCAGAAGCGTTGAGATCGCGCCAGCGTCACAGCTTCAGCTTGCCGAGTGCCTCGATGAGCGTATTGGCGTGCTCGCCCTGCAGGGAATAGTAGATCGTCTGGGAGGCGCGCCGGGTCGCGACCAGTTCCTCCCGGCGAAGTATGGCGAGGTGTTGGGACAGGGCGGACTGACTGAGGGCGAGTCGCTGGTTGAGCTCGGTCACGGAAAGTTCCGCCCCGGCCAGCAAGCAGAGGATCCGCAGGCGATTGTCGTTGGCCATCGCCTTGAGTAGCGCGCTTGCCTGGTCGACGACCGTGTCGCCTCCATCCAGCAGGCGCTTGGCCTGGCGCTGAGCGTTGGTCATGATGTGCCCCCTTGAGCTAGCGAGCCCAATGCCGCACTTTCCCTCGCCGGTCACCGGGTCTTGATGGGTCCTTCGGCAGCCCTCCACCGGATGCCATTGTCACCTCGGTTCTCTGATTCAGGCATTACTCAACAATCTTTCATCACTATAGCCCACCGGGCTGACCACCCGCGATTCAACGCTGACTCAATGGCTGAATCAGCGTGTACGAGTCCGGGGTTCTCCTGCTTGTCGACAATGCTTCGAACGGGTTTCGTTCTTTTGTCGAAGTCTAGCCAATGGTCGGAGGTTTTTCGGCCCAGGGGTGGTCTAGGGTGTCAACAATCATGTGAACAACGCGAACAGCACTGTTCGATATGAAGGGTCCCGAAGCGAACCGCTCCGATGCGAGGTGATGTCGAATGTCCCGCTATCAAGACGAGTTTCTGCGTTCCATTGAGTCCCCCGAGCTCTTCTGGGCCGAGCAGGCCGGGCGTCTGCCCTGGTTCACGCCTCCGCAAACCATTCTGCGTTACGATGACCAGGGGCATGCGCGCTGGTACGAGGACGGTGAACTCAATCTCTGCCACGCCGCTCTGGACCACCATGTCGAGCAGGGGCGAGGCGAGCTGGCCGCCATTCATTGGGATTCGCCGGTCACCGGGCAGAAGCGAACCCTGAGTTATGGCCAGCTGCTGGATCGCGTGGCGCGCTTCGCCGGTGCATTGCGCGAGCTGGGCGTGAAATATGGCGACCGAGTAGTGATCTACATGCCGATGGTGCCCGAAGCCTTGGTTGCCATGATGGCCTGCGCTCGTCTCGGTGCCGTGCATTCGGTGGTCTTCGGGGGTTTTGCACCCCATGAGCTGGCGGTTCGGATCGAGGATGCCGAGCCACGGGTCGTCGTGACGGCTTCCTGCGGTGTGGAGATCGACCGGGTCGTTCCCTACAAGCCCATCGTCGATGAGGCGCTGGCGCGCAGCGCGCATCAGCCGGCCGCCTGTGTGGTGCTGCAACGCGAGCGGCATGAAGCTGAACTCGGCGCAGGGGATCACGACTGGGCAACCCTCGAGGCGGCGGCCGAACCGGCGCCGTGCGTGCCGGTCAAGGCTACCGATCCCCTTTATATCCTCTATACCTCCGGCACTACGGGCCGACCCAAGGGCGTGGTGCGCGATACCGGCGGCTATGGTGTGGCGTTGCATTATTCGATGGAGAAGATCTATGACATGGCGCCGGGAGAGGTCTTCTTCTCGGCGTCGGATGTCGGCTGGGTGGTTGGCCATGCCTACATCGTCTATGCCCCCTTGCTGAGGGGCTGCACCACTGTGGTGTACGAAGGCAAGCCGGTTCGCACGCCGGATGCGGGAGCCTTCTGGCGGCTGATCGCCGACTATCGGGTGAAGAGTTTCTTTACCGCGCCGACCGCTTTCCGGGCCATCAAGAAGGAGGACCCGGAGGGCGAATGGCTCTCCCGATATGATCTGTCATGCCTGGCGTCATTGTTCCTTGCCGGGGAGCGTCTGGACCCGCCGACGTTCCATTGGCTGCAGGAGAGACTCGATGTGCCGGTCATCGATCACTGGTGGCAGACCGAGACCGGCTGGCCGGTGGCCGCGAATCTCCTCGGGCTGGAGCCGATGCCGATCAAGGCTGGCTCGGCGACAGTCCCCGTGCCGGGATTCGATGTCCAGGTGCTGGATCGCGAAGGGCGTCGTGCCGTGGCTCAGGAACAGGGTGCCGTGGTGATCAAGGAGCCCATGCCGCCCGGTTGCCTGAGTGGCATATGGCGGGACACCGAACGCTTCCATTCGGCCTACATGGCTGCCTTCCCTGGCTATTACCTGACCGGCGATGGCGGTTATGTCGATGAAGAGGGCTATGTATTCATCATGGGGCGCACCGATGACGTGATCAATGTGGCAGGGCACCGCTTGTCTACCGGCGAGATGGAGGAGGTGGTCGGCGCGCATCCCGCAGTGGCCGAGTGTGCGGTGATCGGTATCCAGGATGCACTCAAGGGGCAAGTGCCGGTAGGCCTGGTCATTCTCAAGGATGGCTTCACCGGCGACGAGGCTTCGCTCGAGGTTGAGCTGATCGAGCGAGTACGGCAATGGATCGGGCCGATCGCCTGCTTTCGTCAGGTGCTGGTGGTCGATCGGCTGCCGAAGACGCGATCCGGTAAGATCCTGCGCAAGCTGTTGCGCAACATCGCCGATGGCCAAGCGTACGGCGTTCCCTCGACCATCGATGATCCGGCGAGCCTTGAGTCGGTCCACGACGCCATGCGGCAACACGATGTCGGTGCCTCGGGGCAGGCTCGCATGGAATGAACGGCACTGGGCACGGCATTTGGCCGGGTGCCGGCAGGTGCGTATAATGCGTGCGTCGCGCCGCTGTCCCGGCTTGCCCATCACCATGAGGGTTCCCTCACCCCTCCCGCCAAAAAGGTTGTCTTGATGTTCGTGTTGTCCGCCGCCCAGACCCGCCGCTGCCTGGTCCTGCTGGTTGCCTTTCATATTCTGGTCATTGCGGCCAGTAACTATCTCGTTCAGTTGCCGTTCAGCCTTTTTGGCCTGCATACCACCTGGGGTGCCTTCAGCTTTCCCTTCATCTTTCTTGCCACCGACCTCACGGTGCGGCTGTTCGGCAAGGAGCCGGCCCGGGCCATAATCTTTCGGGTCATGTTCCCGGCGTTGCTGGTGTCCTATGTCGTCTCGGTGGTCTTTCCCCGGGGCGGGTTCGCCGGGTTCGAGGCGCTGGCCCAGTGGGATCTGTTCGTGGCACGCATCGCGCTCGCCAGCTTCATGGCCTATGTGGTCGGCCAGTTGCTGGATGTCACGGTATTCGATCGACTGCGCCAGTTGCGGACCTGGTGGGTGGCACCGGCGATGTCGACACTGTTCGGCAATCTGGCCGATACCTTCGCCTTCTTCTCGGTTGCCTTCCACCGCAGCCCTGATCCTTTCATGGCGGCCCACTGGCCCGAAATCGCTTGGGTGGACTATGCCATCAAGCTTGGCATCAGCCTGGCGCTGTTCCTGCCGTTGTACGGTGTTCTGCTCGGCTGGTTGACGCGTCGTCTGGTGGCCATGACCGGCGGCGAGGATGTGACACCCGAACAGGCCCGCGCTCGTTCTTGAATTCAACCGTACAAGGAGAGACTTCGATGCCCGTCGCACTCAACCATATCGATACCGGTGGCGAGGGCGTGCCGCTGGTGGTGGTTCACGGCCTGCTGGGCAGTGCCGACAATTGGCGCTCGCACATCAAGAAGTGGCGCGAGTCACGCCGGGTGATTGCCGTGGATCTGCGCAATCATGGCCGGTCACCCCATGTCGAGGGCATGGGGTACGAGGCGATGGCCGAAGATCTGCTGGCGCTGCTTGACCGCCTGGACGTGCAAAAGGCCCACCTGCTGGGGCATTCCATGGGAGGCAAGGTGGTAATCAGCGTAGCGCGGCTCGCACCATCACGCGTGGCGTCCCTGATCGTCGCCGATATCGCGCCACGAGCCTATGGCCACGATCACGACAGTATCTTCGCCGGATTGCGGCGCCTCGAGCGCGGGGCGCCGACCACGCGTGGGGAGGCGGATGCCTTGCTCGCCGAGCATGTCGATGAGCGGCCCACCCGGCTATTTCTGGCGACCAACCTGGAGCGCGACGAGCAGGCCGAGGGGCTTCGCCTGCGCATCGGACTCGACGAGATCGAGGGCGATTACGATGCCATCATGGCCGAGCCGGCCGGGGAAGGGGCTTTCACGGGGCCGACGTTGGTGGTGCGCGGTTCGCGCTCGCGATACGTGACCGACGAGATGCTGCCGGCCCTGCGCGAGGTGTTGCCGGAGGCCGAGCTGGTGACCCTGGAGGCCGGACATTGGTTGCATGCCGAGCAGCCCGAGGCGTTTCAGGCGGCGGTCAATCGCTTTCTCGACGAGGTGAGTTGACGCCGCTGATTCTCAAGGCGAGCTGATATCCACGGCGAGACGCGTCACGGGTTGGCGCTCTTTGATCAGCCCGGTTTCGAAGAGAAACGATTCGACATCCTGGTAGCGCCCATGGCTCAAGGCACCGGGTGTCTGGGTCAGGCGCGCTCGTATCTCCGGCCAAGCGTCGCGGTTGACGGGCGTATCCAGCGTCGGTTCGGTAGCAATGAGCAAAGGCCAGCTTTCGTCAGGGTGCTTGAGGATCCATGCCGTGGCTTCCTCGAGGGCCGACACGAAGCGCCGGATGGCTGAACGCTGCTGTGCCAGGTTGTTGCGATTGGCCACCAGAATCAGGCCGTCGTGGCGGGGCATGCCATGGTCTTCCACCGCAAAGCTGCGCGTTGCCAGGCCGTCGTTGGCCAGGGCGCGGGGCAACAGGTGCCGCATGCCGCCGATCACGGCGTCCACCCGCCCCTCGAGCATGGCCTGTTCGAGGCGATAGTGAACGTTCGGGGTGTCGATGCTGTCCATGGAAACGTCGTGGCCGGCGATCATGGCGGGCAGGAGTATCGCTTCCGCGTCTTGATCGGCATGGCCGATGCGGGCACCTGCCAGTTCGGCGGGAGAGGCGATGCCGCTATCGCGCCTCACGACCAGAGCAGTCAGCGGAACTCCCACCAGCGTGGCGACACGGACCAGCGGCATGCCTTGATCGACTTGCCGATGAAGGAGCGGTTGGCGAGTCAGTGCCAGGTCGATTCTCGAGTCGGCAAGGAGCTTGGTTGGCACCTCCGGGTCGGCGGGGGTCGACAGCCGGATGTCCAGCCCTCGGTGCTCGAACATGTCGAGCGCCTTGGCAACGTACAGGGCAGCGTGCCGCGGGCTTGGGTACCAGTCCAGCGAGACCGTGAGCCGGTCGACCGGCGGTGGGGCAATGGGGCCTGGCGGCCCTAGGGCGATCGCCGGTGCGATGGGATGGGAAGGTGTGTCCACTGCCGGACCGCTGGGCAAGCCACGGTAAGCCTCCAGGGGATCAGTCGATGCCACCGCTGGCAGGTCGGGGACCATGACGACGGTGTTCAATGGCGGATAACGTTGCTCGGTGGCGTTGCCTTCCTCCATCCCGATGGCATGCAAGGAGGGAAACAGGCTGCCGACAAGCAGCAGGATACCCAGCGCCAGTAACGACCGGCGAAATGAGAACATGGCAGTGACTCCAGCGGTGACGTCCGGCTCAGTTGTCCCGCAATGATCGTTGGGCCGGCAATGGGGCGGGCGGCAGCCCGAATCGATCCGCCCATGATGGCAGCCGCGGGCCTTCACGGGCGACTTTCTGCGGTGCGAGCGATTCCGGCTAGTCTATCGGCGCAGGCCGGTGCCTGGCCAGTATGAGGCCATCGCGATGCTCGCTGTGTCATGAGACAATCAAACATCATCTCCAGGGGTAGGGCGCATGGATTCGATCAATACCCTTTTTCTGCTCAGTGGCTTTCTCATCGCCTTGAGTGTTCTCGCCAGCCGGCTTTCGACCCTGGTTGGCGTGCCACTGCTGCTGATCTTCCTCGGGCTCGGCATGCTGGCCGGCGAGGAAGGTGTACTGGGGATCCAGTTCGATGACTATGCACTGGCCTTTCTGATCGGCCATCTCGCCCTGGCGATGATCCTGCTGGATGGCGGGCTCCGTACCCGGCTGAAGACATTCCGTGTCGGCTTCAAGCCGGCCTTGAGCCTGGCGACGCTGGGGGTCTTCCTGACCAGCGGTCTGGTGGGTGGCATCGCTATGCTGGTCTTCGATCTGACGCTGGTACAGGGCCTGCTGGTCGGGGCCATTGTCGGCTCCACTGATGCCGCGGCGGTCTTCTCGATGCTGGGGGGCCGCGGTATCAACCTCAATGAAAGGGTCGGGGCGACGCTGGAGATCGAGTCCGGTACCAACGACCCGATGGCCATCTTTCTGACCTTGATGCTGGTCGAACTGCTGGTCGGCGATATCGGTGGTCCCTGGGAGACCGGGCTGTTCTTCCTCCAGCAGTTTGGCCTGGGGATCGTCATCGGTATCGGCGGTGGCTGGGTGAGTGCGCGCCTGCTGAGCTGGCTGGATCTCGCGCCGGGCCTCTACTCCTTGCTGGCATTGGCCCTTGGTTTCTGTGTCTTCGGCGTCAGCGCCGCCCTGGGAGGAAGTGGCTTCCTGGCGATCTATCTGACGGGCCTGATGATCGGCAACCGGCCGGGGCGTCATCTCAACTTCATTCTTCCGGTGCATGATGGTCTGGCCTGGCTGAGCCAGATCGGCCTGTTCCTGGTGCTGGGCCTGCTGGTCACGCCCAGCGAGATGCTCGAGTATGCCTTGCCGGCTGCCCTGGTGGCGTTGGGGTTGATCTTCGTGGCGCGCCCTTTGGCCGTGCTGGTGGCCATCAAGCCATTCTTTCGTTTTCGCTGGCGCGAGGTCGTTTTCATCGCCTGGGTGGGGCTGCGAGGCGCCGTCCCGATCGTGCTGGCGATCTTCCCGGTCATCGGGGGCGTCGAGAACGCCTCATTGTATTTCAATGTCGCCTTTGCGGTGGTGCTGCTTTCACTGCTCATCCAGGGGGGCTCTCTGCCGTGGATGGCACGCCGCATGAAGGTGATGCTGCCCCCCATGGTCACGCCCAACCGACGGGGGCCGCTCGGTATCCAGGCCGAAAATGACTTCGAGATGTTTGTCTACGTGGTGGAGAACAGCGATCTGGAGGACGTGCCGATCCGTTTGCTGCGTTTCCCCTCGGGCGCCTTGATTGCCTCCTTGTTCCGTGATGGCGTGATGCTGCATCCCAAGGGGTCGACGCGTCTGTGTCGTGGCGACGTGCTTTGCGTGATCGGCCGCACCGATGATCTGCCGGCGCTCAACAAGCTGTTCAATGGTGATGCCACGCTCAAGCGCGAGAAGGCGTTTTTCGGCACCTTCACTTTCTCCGGCGACGTGCGCATGGGGGATCTGGCGGAAGCGTACGGGCTGACGCTGAGTCCCGGAGAGCACGAGATGACGCTGGAAGAATTCCTGTCGCTACGCGTCGGCGGTCATCCTGTGGTGGGCGATGACGTCGATTGGCACGGTATCCACTGGGTCGTGAGCAAGATGGAGGGCAACCGCGTAACCCAGGTGGGCCTACGGCTCTACTGAGCTGAGCGTGGGCACCCTGATGCGACGCGAGAGAAAGGACGGAAGAGAAAGAGGGAAGAGAGAGGAGAAGCGGGCCGGCCATGATGACCGGCCCAGATGTTTCATTTCACGACCTTGTTGTAGATGAAGAGCACGACCAGTGCGCCGATGATGGCGATCACGAAACTGCCGATATTGAAGCCGTCCACCTGACCCATGCCCAGCAGAGTGCTGATCCAGCCCCCCACCACGGCGCCGATGATGCCCAGGATGCAGGTCATGATGATGCCCCCGCCATCCTTGCCAGGCATGATGAACTTGGCGGCGATGCCTGCGATGAGGCCGAAAATGATCCAAGAAATGATGCCCATGCGATCCTCCTGATCCGTTGTCGTCGTCTTGC
This sequence comes from Halomonas caseinilytica, assembly GCF_001662285.1. Lineage (NCBI taxonomy): Bacteria > Pseudomonadati > Pseudomonadota > Gammaproteobacteria > Oceanospirillales > Halomonadaceae > Halomonas > Halomonas caseinilytica. The sequence goes on along the minus strand of NZ_BDEO01000001.1, from coordinate 785,638 downwards.
CATATAAGTGATAGGCGATCATTAGTCTGGTCGACCAGTGCTGTGCTGTCCACGCCGATGTGGCATCCCAGTCGTTAACGAATGTCACAGCCGGCCGGTGCTTGCTTGCCCGGTGGCAGGCGATCAGCGATGATTGAGAAGCTACCCTTGGGTGGCTTTCCTAGGCGATCCTTTCGAGGCCCCATGATACTGCTGATTACCTTTGCCCTTGTTGCCATCGGTATTTCCTTTCTCTGTTCGCTGCTAGAAGCGGCGTTGCTCTCCATGACACCGAGCTATGTCGCGCAGCTGCGGGATACCAAGCCAGCGTTGCATCGTCGGCTGGCACGCCTGAAGCAGAACATCGACCAGCCATTGTCGGCGATTCTGACGCTCAATACCGTGGCGCACACCGTCGGTGCCACCGGCGTCGGTGCCCAGGTCACGGTCGTGTTCGGCGAGGCCTGGCTGGGAGCGGCCTCGGTAGTGATGACGCTACTCATCCTGATTGCCTCAGAGATCATTCCCAAGACCATCGGTGCCACCTACTGGCGTCCGCTGACGGGCTTCATCGCCCCGATGCTGGAAGCCATGGTCTGGTTGCTCAAGCCCTTCGTCTGGCTCTCCGAGCGGATCACTCGTCGGATAGGTCGTGAAGGCGATGACACCGACATGCGCGGTGAAATCAAGGCGCTGGCCAAGATCGGGCTCGAAGAGGACGCTCTGGATGCCGACGAGGCACGAGTGATCACCAACATTCTCAATCTCCATGAGATCGACGTGAGAAGCGTGATGACGCCCCGTACGGTATGCATGGCCGTCAAGCCCCAGATGACTGTGGCGGAGTTCGACGAGGCCCTGGGCAATGCTGCCTTCACGCGTTTTCCTGTCATGGATGGTGGCGAGCAGGCGATGGGCTATGTCCATAAGGCAGATACGTACCACGCTGACGATGGGGAAACGCTGAAGTCGCTGATGCATCCGGTCAAATCGGTGGCCGCCGAAGAGAGCGTCGAGCGCGTATTCAGCATGATGGTGGCCGACAAGCAGCACCTCTGTGTCGTCTATGATGACCTGGGTACCTGGTTGGGGCTGATCACGCTGGAAGATGTGATCGAGACGATCCTGGGTCAGGACATCGTCGATGAGACCGACAATGTCGCCAACCTGCGCAAGTACGCCAGGCAGCGATGGACCAAGAACCTGCGGCGTCGTCACCCCAATAAAGAGGATTCGGCCGAAACGTCGTCGTGATGGCGCGGGGAGGCGGAAATGACGAAAGCGTCCGTGTCGACTCTGGGCATCCTGTTGCCCGATGACGGACCCGACGACTATGAATGGTACGCACCGGAATGCCTCGAGGGTGGCAGTCGTCTGCCGCATATCGCGGTAGGCGGAATTCCCAGCGATGGTCATCACACCACCACCGCGCTGCTGGCTCTGGGAGCCACCGAGCGGCTGCAGCCGGCCGGCGAGGCGCTGGTGCGTCGACATGACATTGGCGCCTTGGTCTGGGCCTGCACCAGCGGCAGCTTCATCGGTGGGCTGTCGTGGGCGTGGCGGCAGGTCCATGAGCTGGAAGAGACTCTCGGCGTGCCGGTCACCAGCACTGCCCTGGCATTCGGTGAAGCCTTCGAGGCGCTGGGCTGCCGGTCTCTCGACCTGTTGAGTCCCTATCCCGACGATGTCACCCTGCGCCTGGTCTCCTTCCTGCGCGAGAGCGGTATCGAAGTAGTGCACAGCCATGCCCTCGACTGCCCCTATGCCGCCGATTCCAACACGGCGGATATCCTGGGGGAGGTGCGTCGCTTCAGCGAGGCACATCCGTCGGCACGACCGCTGATGGTACCCGATACCGCGATCAATAGTCTGGCATTGCGTCCGGCGTTGTGCCGAGAGGTGGGGCGTGAGGTCCTGACGGCCAATCAGGTGACCTTGTGGGCCGGCCTGCGGCGCCTGGGGGCACCGTTGCCGGAGGCGTTGCTGGGGCCGTTGGCGACGCTCTGAACCGAGCGATCGAGACTGATGCCCGAGTGATGAAAGGCCGCGGCCCCGGTGAAGGAGCCGCGTGTCCTCTTTGCTAGCGTCGCGCGATGATCCAGATGGCATGCACGATACCTGGAATGTATCCCAGGATCGTCAGCAGGATGTTTACCCAGAAGTGCAGGCCAAGGCCAACCTGAAGGAAGACGCCGACCGGCGGCAAGATGATGGCGAGAATGATACGGATGATGTCCATTTCTATCCCTCGGTAATGATGACTGAGATTGCTCGTGAATGGATCACGACGCCAGGCTTCGATGTCCGGCGTCTTCATTATGCCAGAGCTTATGATGGAAATGAGACCGGGAAATGTCAGGTATCGGTCCCGCCTAACTGTCCAGATAAGTGCGATAGAGTCTCGACATGCGTTTGCGTTCGCGCCGGTTGCGGTGCTGGCGCGTCTCCAGATGGGCCGGTGTGGCCTGCCCATCGTCATCGAACACGAACTGGCGGCTTGCGCCCATGATGCCGGGCGCTGAGCTGTAGATGTAGAGCACGAGCAGCTCGAGCACGTACTGGGCATTCTCGTCGCGGCACAGTGTCGACTTGTCCTCGATGGGAGCCTGGCGTGCCCGACTGACCAGATGCTGAATCTCTCCGGCATCAATGTAACTCCCCGATGACAACGGACCTTGCAGGGTGCCACCCTGAATCGACGTCGGCGTCGTGGCGTCTTCTTCCCGCTGTATCTCGGATACGGTGCAGCGTCTGACCCCCTCGTGACTATGCAGCCGGACATGTGCCGACTCGATATGGATGTGTTCTGCACTCATGTTGCTGATCAGGCAGCGCCCCCTGGTCGACAACCCCATGACCTGGTTGATGACGACCTTGGGACGGCGTTGCCGGATGAATCCCGCCAGCAACATCTGGGCGTAGACAATCCAGATCACGAGTGTCGCGACGCTCGTGAGGACCTGCAGAAAACTGCTGTGCTGACTGATCCAGTCGATCATGTTGGGCGCTCCTTGCCTGACAGGAATGACGTCGTAATGGTGTGGGACCGCTGACATTCTGAAAAGAACCGAAGTCGATGCGCGATTGTTATGAAGATCTCTTGTGGCGATTGTCGTGTCCAGTCGTTAGTCGTTGGCAGGCGACGAACCTCGATAGCCGCTGTGATCGATAGCCTCTGTGGTAGCCTGTGGGGATGAGAAGGGAGGAGCGCTTATGGCCTTTCACAACCCGGACCCAAAAATGCAGGCGATAGAGCGACTCAACGCCCGGTCACGTGCCGCGTTGTTTGCCAGGTTGTTTCGTGGAACATGGGGTGTTTTGCGCAAGTCCGTGACGAGGCTTGCTCATATCAGATTGCGTCGACGACCTTGACGGGGCGGCCTGCGGCAGGAAAGCCCGGCAATGGGTAGCGCTGCGCCGTTGCACGCTTGGGCAGTTTTTGACTATCGGAAATGAAAAAGGGAACCAGCTAAGTAGCTGATTCCCTTGAAGAAGGTGGCGGAGGGACAGGGATTCGAACCCTGGGAAGACTCGCGCCTTCGCCGGTTTTCAAGACCGGTGCATTCAACCGCTCTGCCATCCCTCCGGCTCACGGCGGTGTATCCTACCAATATTTTGCGTTGAGTCAAGAGCCCAAGCCGATCAAGATGTTATCCATGCAACGGAGCGCGTGGCGTATACTGTACAGGCGCGTCTCTGGCATCGTCTGCCAGACAACGAGGCGCCGGCCCTTGGAGAAGAGCGGCGGGGCCGTCCGGATGGGCGCTTGCGTCGGGAACCTTCAGGGGGCATTCTGTGTCGATTGCCTGGATCATCATAAAACAGGGAGCTCTGGATCAATGGCTTACCAAGACACGCACGTGACACATCAGCAGTCACGAGGCGTCAGTGCCAACAAGACGCTGCGCAACACGTATGGGCTGTTGGCGATGACGCTGCTGTTCTCGGCCGTGACGGCCGGCGCCGCCATGGCGCTTGGCGTCCAGCAGATGAACATTCTGGTATTCTTCATCGGTGCCTATGGGCTGATGTTCCTGGTCCACAAGACCGCCAACTCTGCCCTCGGCCTTCTGGCGACCTTCGCCTTTACCGGTTTCATGGGCTTCACGCTCGGGCCCATCCTGAGTGCTTACCTGACCCTGCCCAATGGGGCGCAGCTGATCATGACCGCACTGGGCATGACCGGCCTCACGTTCCTGGGGCTTTCCGCCGTGGCGCTGGTGACCCGCAAGGACTTCAGCTTCCTGAGCAACTTCCTGCTTGCCGGGGCCATCGTGCTGGTGCTTGCCATGCTGGCCAGCATCTTTCTGCAGATTCCTGGCCTCTCCCTGATGGTCTCCGCCGGCTTCGTGCTCTTCTCCGCCGCGGCCATCCTTTATCAAACCAGCGAGATCGTGCACCGTGCCGGCGAGACTAACTATATCCTCGCCACCATCACTCTGTACGTTTCCATCTACAACCTGTTCATCAGCCTGCTTTCCATTCTGGGTATCATGAGTCAGGACTGAACCGAGCTCGGACGTCTACCTCCAAGCTGGCCCCGCTACGGCGGGGCCAGCGCGTTCAGAGAGATGTATCATGCGCTATGCGATCCTGTTGATGGGTGCCCCCTACAGTGATCAGGCCAGTCATTCGGCACTTCGCTTCGCCCGGGCTTTGCTGGCTCGTGGGCATCGGCTGGAGACCGTGTTCTTCTACCATGATGGCGTGTACAACGCCGCCCGGCTGGCGGCGCCTCCCCAGGATGAGCCTCACCTGGTGGATGGATGGGCGGCATTGCATGCCGAACATGGCGTCACGCTGCAGGTCTGTATCGCGGCGGCATTGCGACGCGGCTTGCTGGACGAGCGAGAAGCGAGTCGACATGGCAAGTCTGGCTACAGTGTGGAAGCTCCCTTCGAGTTGACGGGGCTCGGCCAGCTCGTCGATGTTGGGCTGAGTTGCGATCGGCTGGTGACCTTCGGCCCTTAGCGATTGATTGGGCAGCGGTCCGGATGTTTCGCGCAAGGAATGATGATGAGTAATGCTGAAATGCCCGATGGCGATCTACTGGTGATCCTGCGCCACGGCCCTCACGGCACGAGCTGGTTGCGGGAAGGCCTCGATGCTGCCCTCGTGGGAGCCGCCTTCGGCCGGCGGGTGGCGTTGTTGTTCATGGGCGAGGGTGTCCTGGCGCTGCTGGATGGTCAGGGGGCAGGAGTGCTCGGACAGAAGGGCACGAGCCCGACGCTCGAGATGCTCGAGATGTATGATATCGAAACTCTCTACGTCGAAGGGCCGGCCATGGCGCGATATGGCATCGCACAACAGGATTTGCTGCTGGCCCCTGTCGCCCTGGAGGATACGGCCATTGCCGAGCTGGTGGAGCGCCATGCCCTGATACTGACGTTCTAGCGAGCTGCGTGCTGCCGATGAGGAAGTGATGAAACTGCATATCGTGAACCGTGCTCCGGATGCCGGGCGAGCGGTTGAACAGGCGCTCTCGGCCATGGCGGCCGAGGATCGATTGTTGCTCATCGAAGATGGCGTGCAAGGGGCATTGCCGTCTTTGGTTGATGAGTTTGCGAGTATCGAGGGGCGACTCTACGCACTGCACGAAGACCTCGAAGCCCGAGGGCTCATGAATCGCCATGACGAACGGGTCGAGGTAGTGGATGTCGAGGGCTTCGTGACCTTGACCGAGCAGGCCGAACGAACCTTGAGTTGGTACTGATGGCAACCACGGAAATATACCGTTATCTAACGGTCGATGAAACAACAGAGGTGGGCCTCGATCCCGAAGGATATCTCGTCGACCTCACGCAATGGACCCCCGACGTTGCCAGGGCGCTGGCAGGCGAAGAAGGCATTTCGCTGGACGAGGCGCATTGGGAGGTGATCGAGGTGTTGCGCGACTTCTATGCGCGTTACGAGATGGCACCTGCCATGCGTCCTCTGGTCAAGGCGGTGGGACGCAGCCTGGGGCCTGACAAGGGGCGTTCCATCCATCTGATGCGCCTGTTTCCCGGCAGCCCTGCCAAGGTGGCGGCTCGCCTGGCGGGGCTGCCCAAACCCAGCCATTGCCTGTGACATGAACTTTCTGGCGCACGGCTGGCTGGCGAGAGGTGGTTCGGATGATTTCCTGTACGGCAATCTCATCGCCGATGGCGTCAAGGGGGTTGAGCTCGACGCCTGGGGAGAGGAGGTCGCCGGAGGTATTCGTCACCACCGCCGGGTGGATGCCTATGTCGATGCACATCCTGTCGTGCGCGAGGCCAGGGCCAGGGCGCCATCGCCTCAGCGTCGCTATGCGGGGATCGCCCTCGACCTGCTGTGGGATCATTTCCTCGCTCGGCAATTGATGACGCCTGAACGCGATGTCCTGGTGATGCGCTGCTATCGCGTTCTGGAAGGGCGTGTCGCACCGGCTCGCCTGGAGGCCATGATGCCGGCCCTGATACGCCAGGATTGGCTGAGGGGCTATGCGGACTTTTCCTTCACCTGCCGAGCGGTGGCCGGCGTGGGGCGCCGGATCACCGGCCCCAACCATCTCGCACGCCTGGTGCCCTGGATGGAGCGCGATTATGTCCGGCTGGCGAAGGATTTCGAGGCCTTATGGGGCGATCTCGAGGGGGAATTGAGCGTGGCCCCCTGAGGGGTTAGTCGCCACGCAACCACAGGCAGTCGACGACATCCCCCTTGGCGATATCGGCATCGGGCTCGATGACCGCCAGGGCATCGGCACCGACGCAGGATGACAGCACGCCGGACTTCTGATCGGGATAGGCGTGAGCCACGATTCCCTCCCGGGTGAACGCCAGCTTCACGCGCATATAGTGGCGGCGCGGACCAGTACGGGTCGAGAAGTCGGCGTGGGCGGAGAGCCGGGGAAGCTGGGCCAGCTCGGGGCAATGAAGCAGAGCGCCCATGAGGGGGCGCAGAAAGAGCCAGGCGCCCACGAAACAAGAGACCGGATTGCCGGGCAGACCGACGAAGCGAGTCTCGCCGCCATGGCCGTCGGGCAGTCGGCCCAGGGCAAGGGGTTTGCCAGGGCGAAGGGCCAGCCGCCAGAGGTCGAGACGTCCCAGGGACTCGAGAGCAGCCTTGACGTGGTCTTCCTCGCCGACGCTGACACCGCCGGTGGTGACGACCACATCAGTTTGCTGCGCCGCGTTGCGCAGCATCTCCCGGGTTCCCTCGACATCGTCCGGTACTGTCGCCAGATGCGTGACGTCAGCCCCGAAGGTCTCGAGAAGGTGTGTCAGCATGGGGCGATTGCCGTTGTAGATCTGACCGAATGCCAGGGGCTGGCCGGGCTCGATGAGCTCGTCTCCGGTGGAGAGCAGGGCGACACGCGGCCGACGGCGCACCGCGACCTCGGTGATGCCCTGTCCGGCGAGATGGCCGAGGGCCGCTGCATCGAGGCGAGTGCCGGCATCGAGCAACGGGCGGCCAGCGCTCACGTCGCTGCCCTGAAGACGTACATTGTCGTGGAAAGGGATGTTGTCGGGGAAGCGGATGCCGTCGTCGGTGATCTCGACGCGTTCCTGCATGACGACGCAGTCGGCGCCTTCAGGCAAGGCGCCGCCGGTGAATATCCGGGCGCAGCTGTTCGGCGCCAAGGGGGTGACCCTCGCTCCAGCAGCGATGCGTTGGGAGACCGGCAGGGTACGCCCGGCGTCTTCGTGGCGCAGGGCGTAGCCGTCCATGGCACTGTTGTCGAAGGGGGGAGCATCGAGGCGGGCCATGACATCGCCGGCGAGCACGCGACGTGCCGCCTGGCTGCAAGGAAGATTCTCCGCGGGCATCACCGGGACATCTTCGAGCAGGGCATCGAGGCCCGCTTCCACGGGCTGGAGGGAAGCTGTCTCAGGCATGCTGGCCTCGTTCGGGAATCACCAGGTTGGCGAAATTGCAGGGCTGATGGCGACTGTCGAGTTGCTCGGCAAGGATGCCGTCCCAGGCCGTGAGACAGGCGCCGGTCGAGCCGGGAAGGCAGAACACGACGGTATTGTTGGCCAGACCGCCAAGGCAGCGGCTTTGAACGGTAGAGCTGCCGATCTCCTGCCAGGAGAGATGCCGAAAGAGTTCGCCGAATCCTTCGATGCGCTTGTCGAGCAGCACCGAGACGGCTTCCGGCGTTGAGTCGCGCCCGGTGAAGCCGGTACCGCCGGTGGTCAGGATGACTTGGACCTCGGCCTCGGCGATCCAGGCGGCGACTTGAGCGCGAATCCGGTAGACGTCGTCGACGACGATTCGCTTGTCATGCAACCGGTGGCCGGCGCCCTCCAGGCGTTCCACCAGGGCCTGGCCGCTGCGGTCGGTCTCCTCGGTGCGCGAGTCGGAGACGGTGAGCACCGCCACGGAAAGGGGGATCATCGCCTCGCTCATTCGTCGTCGCTCCGCTCACGCTTCGCGGCCTGGCGTGCCTCGAGGGCCGCCAACTGCTCCGGGGTCGCCTCGGTCTGATAGTGCGCTTTCCACTCGCTGTAGGGCATGCCGTAGACGTATTCCCGGGCTGCTTCATAGTCCAGCGACTCGCCGCGGGCTTCGGCCTCGGCCACCAGCCACTTGGACAGGCAGTTGCGGCAGAAGTCGGCCAGTATCATCAGATCGATGTTCTGCACGTCCTTGTTCTCGTCCAGATGGCGCAGCAACCGTCGAAAGGCGGCGGCTTCGAGTTCGGTACGGGTGGTATCGTCGAAATCCTGCATGGTGTCGCTCCATTGGCTAGAGATTCGATAGCGTGCCGCTGAGCAAGGCGGCTCGTCAGTGGCCGTCCCGCGGTGTGCACACCGAAAGCACCACGGCGTCTTCTTCGCTGACCGACACCAGGGCATGGCCCATGTCGCTGTCGAAGTAGATGCTGTCGCCCTTGGCCAGGTGAAGTGGCTCGTAGAATTCGGAGAACAGCTGGATTGCCCCTTCGAGGATCATCAGGAATTCCTCGCCGTCGTGACGGACCCACTCGCTGAATTCCTCGAAGCGGCGTGCACGCACAATGGTCTTGAAGGGAATCATGCGCTTCTGGGCCAGTTCGCAGCTGAGCAGCTCGTGCTCGTAGGTCGGGGTCGGGTGCAGTTGCCCCTCGCCACGGCGTGTCAGGTCGCGGCGTCCCATGGTGCGCGGCTTGGTGCGCGGTTGGGTGAGCAGTTGGGGCAGATCAATGCCGAGGCCGCCGATCAGCTTCTGAACCGCGGTGAAGGTCGGCGATATCTGGTCGTTCTCGATCTTGGAAAGGGTGGAGCGTGCCAGCCCGGTACGCTCGCTGACGTCGCCCAGCGTCCATTCGTTGGCCAGGCGGATCTCCTTGAGCCGTTCACCGAGCCGCAGGGGCTCGACGAACGGCTTGCGCCCGGAGGCAATGCGCAGGGCAGCGTCCTGATCGTTGCTGGCGGTCATCGGAGTTCACTATCGGAAACGGAGTTTTCACCAGATTACCATAACCATCAGGGCTGTCAGATAGTCTCGGCGACCCGTATCTGGCCGATGACGACATCTAGGGTGCGTCACGTCGCCATCGACGAGATTTCCTGACACCGGGAAACGCCTCGTCAATCGAAGGGCAGGCCCAGCAGTGCCTTGAGATGCGCCTCTGTACTGCGTCCCAGGGCATCGCCGGTGTAACCACCTTCGAGAACTGACACCAGGCGGCACTCGGCATAGCGCTCGGCGATGTCGATGGCCAGGCGGCTCACCCAGTAGAAGTCTTCGTCACCCAGGCATAACTCGGCCAGGGGATCCTCGCGATGGGCGTCGAAGCCGGCCGAGACCAGTACCAGATCGGGCTGGAAGTCGTGCAGGGCCGGCAGCCAGCTCGCCTCGATGGCGCGACGGAAGGCGGGGCCCTCGGTGCCGGCCGGCAACGGCGTATTGACGACGTTGGGGGCCCGGCAGTCAAGATAGCGCCAAGGGTAGAAGGGATACTGGAAGCTGGTGCAGATCAATACGCCCGGATCGTTCTGGAAAATATCGATGGTGCCGTTGCATTGGTGGACATCGAAATCGAGGATGGCCACCCGGCGTGCGCCATGTTCGCTGCGGGCGTGGGCAGCGGCCACCGCAATATTATTGTAGAAGCAGAAGCCCATGGCGGTGGCGGCCTCGGCATGATGGCCGGGCGGGCGCATGGCGCAGAAAGCGTTGTCGGCCTGATGTCGGTAGACCCGGTCGACGCCCTTGATGGCCGCGCCGGCGGCTAGCCTGGCGATGCGCAGGCTGTCGGGCGTCATAAGGGTATCGCCATCGAGCGGTATGATGCCGTGCTCGGGGGCGCAGCGCTCGAGAGTGCGCAAGTGTGCCTCGGAATGGACGCGCCGCAGTTGCGCCTCGCTTGCCTCGACGGCCTCGGACTGCATGGTCTGCTGGAGAGTGCCCGAGCGCAGCAGACGAGCCCGAATGGCCTCGAGGCGCTGGGGCGATTCGGGATGCTCGGAGCCCATGTAGTGCCGGGGCTGATCGGGATGTGTGATGTAGGCCGTGATCATGCGTACCCTCCGCTGGGTTGCGCCTACGATAGGGGTGGGAAGTCCTTGCATGACACTGGCAATAAGTCGTACACAGGAACAAGCCTGTGGTCTTTCTGTCCTCCGACGGAGTATTCGATGAGCACCCGCTTCCTGTCCCACTTCTTCGAGCCGCGCAGCATCGTGGTGGTCGGTGCGTCCGAGAAGCCCCATTCCATGGGTGGACTGGTCCTGCGCAACCTGCGCGAAGGCGGGTTCGGCGGCGAAGTCTGGGCACTCAATCCCAAGGGCTATGACCAGGTGTTCGGCGTGCCCTGCGTGAGTCGTGTCTCCCGGTTGCCGCACGTGCCGGACCTGGCGGTGATCTGCTCGCCGGTGGAAACGGTGCCGGCGTTGATCGATCGGCTGGGGCGCTTCGGGGTGCGGGCAGCGTTGGTGTTGTCGGGAGGCGCGCATCTCGATGAGGTGCGAGGCGAAACGGAATCGATACGCTCACGCATGCTGAGCGCAGCGCGAACATCCGGCATACGCGTTCTCGGGCCCGAGTGCATGGGGTTGATCGTGCCGGGGCGCAAACTCAATGCCTCCTACGCCAGTCAGCCGGTCAAGCGTGGGCGCGTGGCCTATCTGGGACAATCCGGCATGCTGGGCAACGCCATGATCGACTGGGCAGCGGGGCGAGGCATCGGCTTCTCGCACTTGCTGACCCTCGGCGACAGCGTCGATGTGATGCTGCCCGACCTGATCGACTACATCAATCAATATGCGCCGACCCAGGCCATCCTGCTGCACCTGGAGCGTATCCTCGATGCCCAGCATTTCATGACCGCGATGCGCGATGCCTCGCGTCATCGGTTGGTGCTGGCCATCAAGAGCGGGCGCACTGCCGAATCGGATATTTCCAACCTGCCGGCAACACCGGGCATCGCCAACCGGGATCAGGTTTTCGATGCGGCTTTCGCGCGTGCCGGGGTGGTGCGCGTCGACGACTCCGATGCGTTGTTCGACGCACTGGAGACCCTCTCGCGCATGAAGCCCCTGCGCGGTGACCGCCTGGCGGTGGTGTCCAATGGCCTGGGGCCGGCGATGCTGGCCATCGACAAGCTGATCAGTGCCGGCGGCCGCCTGGCCACCTTCGAGGCCGCGACGCAACAGCACCTGCGACAGGAGCAGCGCGATCGCAGCAAGCCTGGCGAGAACCCCGTCGATCTGGGCGGTCTCGCGACGCCGGCGCAGTTCGTCGAGACCCTGGAACGGGTCGCCGCCGACCCTGGTGTCGATGCCGTGCTGGTGGTACATGCGCCAACCCGCCTGGCGCCATCGCTGGAGACGGCGCGGGCCATCATCGATGCCCGTAAGCGCTTCAAGCGCAACCTGCTGACCAGTTGGATGGGCCTGGAGGAGGCGCTGTCGGCTCGACACGAGTGCAACCAGGCCGGTATTCCTACCTATATCTCGCCGGAGAAGGCCGTCAAGGCCTTCATGCACATGGTCGATTACCAGCGAGTGCAATCGCTGCTCCAGGAAACACCCCCGAGCTTGCCTTTCGCCACGACACCGGCGATCCGGGCTCACTGTCGCGAACTGATCGAAAGCTCCAGGGAGCAGGGGCGAGAGAGTCTCGATCACTCGGAAGTGTCACGGGTCCTCGAGACCTATGGTATTCCCTCGGCGCCCAGCCGTTACCTGATGACGCCCGAGGAGGCCGACGATGCAGCGCAAGGTTTCGATGGCCCCATGGCGCTCAAGGTCGTCCATGATGGCAACTGCCGGCCTTTCCGCTATCGGCGGCATCCACACAAGCTCTCGGCGGGATTGTTGCAGGATCTGGCCACCCCCGAGGAGGTGGCCGAGGGCGTGACGCGTCTGGGCGACAAGGTGCGCGAAAAGTTTCCCGATTTCACCATCCGCGAGTATTGCCTTCAGGCGATGCAGCGCGGCAAGCATTCCATGCAGTTGTGCGCGGGCATCACGCGGGATCCGGTGTTCGGTCCGTTGATCGTGTTCGGCATCGGTGGCTACAAGGTGAACATTCTGGCCGATCGCCAGGTGGCTCTTCCACCATTGAACATGACCTTGGCGGCGGATGTGGTCGGCCGTACCCATGCGGCACGCATGATTCGTGAACATTCGAGCGATCCGGAACGCGATATCGAGCGCATTTGCGAGCTGCTGGTCAAGCTCTCGCAGATGGCCACTGACCTGCCGACCTTGAAGGGACTGGAGCTCAACCCTGTCCTGCTCAATCGCGATGGCATAGTGGCCGTGGATTTTGCCATGGACCTGGGTGAGCCGGCGCGCTTTGCGATCATGCCGTATCCAGAAGAACTGCGGGAATGGGTGACGCTCGGCAATGGCTGGGATGTCGAGGTCCGGCCGATACGCGCCGAGGACGCACCGCTGATCACCCGTTTCCACACTCAGCTCTCCGAGCAGAGTATTCGTTTTCGGTATTTTCACAACAAGGCCGATCTGTCACAGCGCGACCTGTCGATGCTCTCGCATATCAACTATGACCGCCAGATGGCCTTCATCGCCGAACATCCGCTCGAGGATGGCAGCAAGGAAATGCTGGGGGTCGTGCGGGTCTGGAACGACCCCGACAACATTCGCACCGAGTTCTCGATCATCATCCGCGACGACCTGCAAGGCTTGGGCATCGGCAAACTGTTGATGGAGAGGATGATCCGCTACAGCAAAGGGGTCGGGACGCTGGAAATGGTCGGCCAGATCATGGCCGACAACCATCCCATGCGAGCGCTGATGAAACAGCTCGGGTTTCGCCAGCGCTACAACATGGAAGAGCAGGTCGTGGACGCCGTGCTGCGTCTCAACGAGCCGCGCAGCGAATGGCAACGGCATCGGCTCGAGGCGCTGACGGACTGAACGTCTCCGTTCCAGGCGACAGCGCCTGAGCGCGGCCATGCGCCGCTTGTTGCTTCAGGGGGCGAGCCGGAATCGGTGCCAGGCGTTGGCTCGGCACTCGTAGCGGATGCGGTCGTGCAGGCGGCTGGGCTGGCCTTGCCAGAACTCGATCATTTCCGGCACCACGCGATAGCCGCCCCAGTGGCCAGGGCGCTCGATTTCCTGGCCTTCGTAGGCTCGCTGGAAGCGCTGTTCACGTTCTTCGAGCCAGTTTCGGCCGGGAATGACCACGCTCTGGGTCGCCACCCAGGCACCCAGCTGGCTGGCGCGGGGACGACTGGCGAAGTAGGCGTCGGACTCCGCGTCGCTGACTTGCTCGACGGGGCCTTCGACGCGCACCTGACGACCCAGTGAGGGCCACCAGAAGACCAGGGCCGCATGAGGGACATTGGCCAGCTCGCTGCCCTTGTGGCTCTGGTAGTTGGTATAGAAGACGAGACCTTGCTCGCTGACGTCCTTGAGCAGTACCACCCGGGCATGAGGCATGCCTTGGCTGTCGGCGGTGGCCAGCGTCATGACGTTGCCGTCGTCGCCTTCGGTCTCCAGTGCCAGTGCCAGCCACTCGTCGAACAGGGCCAGGGGATCGTCCGGCACCTGATCTTCCTCGAGCCGACCGCCTTCGTAGTCGCGCCGTATATCGGCAATATCTCGTGTCATGGCGTTCTCCTAGAATGTTCGATCATGGTCGCCGCTTGGCGTATCAAGCTCAAGGGATGTTGGGGTCGAACCGGCCAGGCATGTGAAGAGGCCGATCCCGGCTCATGTGCCCGTCTTGACCTGGCGGCTGCGAAAGCGCGCATATCCCGCGCAACCGGCGAACAGGGCCAGCGAGACCAGCGCCTCCAGGCTGCCTCGTGCCAGCTGTCCGGGCAGGCTGGCAACCATGACGCCCTGAGCGAAGTAGAGCAGGCTGACGAAGGCGAGCCATGCATGCCCCCTCGCGCGTTTGGCCAGGATGGAGGGCAGGAAGAGCACCAGGGGCAGCACGAAGGCCACCATGGGCCCGATGCGGCTGGCATCGCTTTCCACGGCCACGCCCCGATAGATCATCATCAGGATCAGTATCGCATAACTGCCGATGACCAGGCGGCGGCAGCGGGTCACCAGAGCATTCACTCCTACGCGAGCCTCGAGATTGTCCAGCCAGCGCTTCATGCGTTCTCCTCGTCATGGCGGTCCAGTGCCAGTGCCAACCTTGCCAGGCGCTTGCCCTGGGCAAAGGCCAGGCGGCGTTCGTGCTCATCGAGCGGGCGATCGCTGCGCTTGCCTGCCAGATGGCTGGTGCCATAGGGCGTGCCGCCGGCCTGCGTCTCCATCAACTCGACTTCGCTGTAGGGCAGCCCTGCATAGACCATTCCGTGGTGCAGCAGTGGCAGCAGCATGGAGATCAGGGTCGTCTCCTGGCCGCCATGCAGGCTGGAGGTGGAAGTGAAGGCCGTGGCGGGCCGATCGATCAGGGCGCCCCCTAGCCAGAGCTCGCTGGTGGTGTCGATGAAGTACTTCAGGGGAGCGGCCATGTTGCCAAAGCGAGTCGGGCTGCCGAGAGCCAGGCCGGCGCAATGGCGGAGGTCATCGAGATCGGCATAGATCGCGCCTTCGGCGGGGATCTCCGGGTCCACTGCCTCGCAGGTCGGGGAGACCGGCGGGACGGTACGCAAGCGGGCCTCGATGCCACGAACCGACTCGACGCCAGCGGCGAGGCGCTCGGCCATGGCGCGAGTGGCGCCTTGACGCGAATAGTAGAGAATCAGAATGTAAGGTTGGGATGACATGCGGCTTCCTGGGGCGAAAGGAAAGGGGGAGCGGGTCAGTCGAGTAGGCCGAGCACGTCCTCCGGCGGGCGCCCGATAACGGCGCGCTGTCCATCATCGGCGATCGGACGTTGCAGGATCTTCGGGTGGTCGAGGATGGCGCGCACGACCTGATCGGGATCCTCGATATCGGCATTCAACGCCTTCCATTCCGCCTCATTGGTGCGCACGAGGGCGCTGCCATCGGCATCGAGGCGTGACATCAGGGCGCGAAGCTCCTTCTCGTCGAGCGGGTCGTCCAGGTAGCGGCGTATCCGGATGTCGGCGCCGCGCTCCTCGAGCAGCGCCAGGGCCTGACGGGATTTCGAGCAACGCGGATTGTGCAGCAGGGTCAGCATGCGAGGCCTCATGTCGAGTCGGATCGAATAGCTCGATCATTGTAGGCTGTCGCCGATGAGCCCCACAACATCGGGCGAGTTCGACTCAGTCATCGCGCTTGTGCCAGGGCAGGGCCCGCTCGATGGCGCCCAGCACCGTCATGATGATCAGCGCGAGCACCGTGACCATGGCCGCTAGCGCCAGGTCACCGAACCCCGCGGCGATGCCGATGGCGCCGGCCAGCCAGATGGAAGCGCCGGTCGTGATGCCTTGTACGCTGGTACCGCTGCGGATGATGCTGCCGGCACCAAGGAAGCCGATGCCACCGATCACGCCTTCGACAATGCGGGTCGGGTCGATGCGCGCTGTCGGGTCATTCCCGGTGGAGGAAAACAGAATTTCCAGCCCGACCAACAGAAAAGCGGCGGCCCCCAGGGCGACCAGCATATGAGAGCGTAATCCGGCGGGCTTGCCGCGAAACTCTCGTTCGATGCCGAGTACCAGTGCCAGCCCTGCGGCTGTCGATAGGCGAGTGAACATTTCCAGCAATGTCAGTTCAGCGTCCATGGTCACCCTCTTGTCATGTCGCGTGGCGAGACGTCGCGCGCTCTTTTCTCTATAGAGGGTGGTCTACTCACGGAGGTTTGAGAAAGAAATATGAAATTTATACCGTTATCTTTCACCTCTTGAATCCGAAAAATTTCA
Organism: Halomonas caseinilytica; assembly: GCF_001662285.1. NCBI lineage: Bacteria > Pseudomonadati > Pseudomonadota > Gammaproteobacteria > Oceanospirillales > Halomonadaceae > Halomonas > Halomonas caseinilytica. Next base: position 769,455 of record NZ_BDEO01000001.1, on the reverse strand, counting down.
GCTCAATCCGATGACGGCAAGCGTCGGTATACCCAGGCTCGTTGGCCATTGGAGAGCGTGATTTCCTCTCGATAGTAGCGAATCCCCAGTCGTTCGTAACGGTCGAGGCGTGCCAGCTCTTCTTCATCGACCGTCAGCATGAGGCCCTCGACGCTGTCCTCTTCGGATGGCACCAGATCGAGTCCCTGGCGTTGGTAGCCATTCAGTTCCACGGGCTGCGGATCACCGCTCCGACCGTAGACGAGCCAGCGAACCGGCGCATAGCGCAGGGTGCCGTAGACGAAGAGATGGTGTTCGCCATGGGCGATTGCCGGGAGCGAATCGGGACGTTCGTAGGTCCAGGGACTGAGCCAGGTCAGCCAGAACCAGGCGGCGATGGCGAAAGGCGCAAGGCATAGGCTCAATAGCCCCAGGCGGCGCAGCGTCATCATGATTGGTCTCGTTCCATGCAAATCTCGTCCTGTGGGGGGCGAGCGCTCGGCGCCGACGATAACATCGGGTTGGTGAAATTTCTCGCCCCATGCGAGTTGGACGTTCACCGCCATCTTCGGCCGGCCGGGGATCAGCGTATCTTTGCTGGTCTGCCATGCGACGCTAGGATGAAGGCTCCCCATTCGAGCAGGAGGTGCCCATGACACAGTCCCGACATGATGAGATGGATTTCCGGGCACTGGTGGGTGAGGTCCGCCCCGTGCGTGGCGGGGCAGACCGTGCCGATCCCGGCCGTTCGCGGCGCGGTCCCAGCGAAGCTCAACTGGCACGACGGCAAAGTGCCATCGCCGAAGACGGGGCAGCGCCGGGATTGTCGGATGATTTCGTTGACCTTGTGCCGCCCTTTGATCCGCTCGAATTTCGTCGTGACGGCATTCAAAAGGGTGTGGTGGAGCGCTTGCGTCATGGCGGCTATCCGGCCCAGGCCAGCCTGCATCTGTTGCGCCGTCCACTGGAAGAATGTCGCCGTGCCTTGCCCGAGTTCTTTCGCGAAGCTCGCGAACATGACCTGCGCTCGGTGTTGATCGTGCATGGCCGCGGTCGCGAGATCGACAGCTCGCCCAACGTGCTGCGTTCCTATCTTGCCAAGTGGCTCGCCACCCTGGACGAGGTACAGGCGTTTGCCTCGGCGGGGCAGCGTGATGGCGGTATCGGGGCCACCTGGGTCATGTTGCGCAAGAGCGAGCGTGCCCGCGCCGCCAATCGCGAGCGACAACAGAAGCGTCGTGGCTGAGAACAGGTAAGAAAGGAAGGAGCAAGGAACGCAAAAGCCGGCCAATGATGGCCGGCTTTTTCAGGCTTCAGGTGTCGTCACGAGCGTGATGGCGACAGGATTCACCTGCGGAGGGCAGCGTCAGGCGACAGCCTGCTCGCGGCGGGCCTCGCGCATCCTACGCCGGAACAGCGGCTCCTCGGTGTCGGTGCCGGGCTGGTAGCTCAGGCTGAAGGTGTCCAGGGCATTCAGGGCATCTTCGACGATCTGGTCCTCGCGCAGCAGGAAGGCATTGAAGCCGCACCGCGACATGTAGAACAGCTGATCGATCAACACATCCCCCACGGCGCGAATCTGGCCAGCGTAACCATAACGCTCCCGCAGCAGGCGTGCGATGCTGTAACCGCGGCCATCGGTGAACTTGGGAAAGTCGATGGCAATCAATGGCGCATCAAGCAGTTGCCCGGCGAGTTCGGGGGTGAGCTCGGTGTCGCTGCTCAGCAGTGGGGCGACATCCTTGCCCGGGGCCTCCAGCCACTCCGCCACAGGGACGATGACACCGGCGTCCGCGGGACGCTCAGCGCCTTCCTCGAGGAGCACCCAGTCGTCTTGCTGGACGCGGCGATCGGCAATCAGGGTACGCTGTTCAGGCATAGACATGCTCCTTGAAGGGTTTCAGGCCAATGCGGCGATAAGTATCGAGGAAGGTCTCGTCGGGAGTGCGCTCGCCGATGTAGACCTGCAACAGCTTGTCGATCACGTCCGTCACATCCTCGCGATAGAAGGAAGGCCCGAGAATCTTGCCCAGGGAAGACTCGTTGCCCTGGCTGCCGCCAAGCGAGATCTGATAATACTCCTCGCCCTTCTTGTCGACGCCGAGAATACCGATATGGCCCACGTGATGGTGGCCACAGGCGTTCATGCAGCCCGAGATGTTGAGTTCCAGGGGCCCCAGGTCGTAGAGGAAGTCCAGGTTCTCGAAGCGTTCCTGGATCGCCTGGGCGACCGGAATCGACTTGGCGTTGGCCAGAGAGCAGTAATCGCCGCCCGGGCAGCAGATCAGATCCGCCAGGGTGCCCACGGTGGGGTTGGCCATGCCGAGTTCATCGAGACGCTGCCAGAGCTCCTCCATGCGATCCACGGGCACATCGGTCAGCACTAGGTTCTGCTCGTGGGTGACGCGCAGTTCGCCATAGCTGAACTCGTCGGCCAGATCCGCCACTGCGGCCATGTCCTCGGAGGTCACGTCGCCAGGCGAATGGCCGGAGCGCTTGAGCGAAAGGGTCACGGCCTTGTAGCCGGCCACCTTGTGGTCGGTGACGTTGTTGGTCACGAAGCGGGCAAAGGCACGGTTTTCCCCGCGCAGGCGCTCGTAGGCCTCGATGGCGTCCTGGGTGACCTCACGGCGGGGCGGATCGACGAAGTGAGCGGCCACGGCGGAGACGGCTTCCTCGGTCAAGGTCTGGGGGCCGTCCTTGAGATGGGCCCATTCTTCCTCGACACGGCGCCGGAACTCGTCGATGCCCAATGCCTTGACCAGAATCTTGATGCGCGCCTTGAACTTGTTGTCTCGGCGGCCGAACTGGTTGTACACCCGCACCAGGGCTTCCAGATAGGTGAGCAGGTGCCGCCACGGCAGGTCCTCGCACATCACGGCACCGATCATCGGTGTGCGGCCCAGGCCGCCGCCGGCGAGTACCTTGACGCGAACTTCGCCGGCGTCGTCGCGCCAGAAGCGCAGGCCCACATCGTGAACCTGGATGGCCGCACGGTCCTCTTCGGCACCGGTCACGGCGATCTTGAACTTGCGCGGCAGATAGGCGAACTCCGGATGGAAGGTCGACCACTGACGGATCAGTTCGCACCAGGGGCGCGGGTCGACATCCTCGTCGGCCGCGATGCCGGAGAACTGGTCGGTGGTGGTGTTGCGGATATCGTTGCCGCTGGTCTGGATGGCATGCATCTGCACGCTGGCCAGATCGGCCAGGATGTCCGGCACGTCCTCGAGCTTCGGCCAGTTCAGCTGCAAATTGGTGCGCGTGGTGAAGTGACCGTACCCTCGGTCGTAACGCGCGGCAATCTCGCCGAGCTTGCGCAGCTGGTAGGAGGCCAGCATCCCGTAGGGGATGGCGATACGCAGCATGGGGGCGTAACGCTGGATGTAGAGACCGTTCTGCACACGCAGCGGCAGGAATTCCTCATCACTGATCTTGCCCTCGAGATAACGGCGCATCTGGTCACGGAACTGGGCGACGCGCTCGTCCACCAGGGTTTGGTCATGATTGTCGTAGCGATACATTCGACGCCTTCCTTCGATAGGGAAGTGGCACGGTTGCGACTAGCTTACCGGGTGATCTTTATACGAGAAAAGAATAAATGTGCATAGTTTATATTCGAAATGGAATGAGGGATAGAGAAAAGGACAGGCATGTCGGGTCATGTCCTCTCGGCCCCACCTCTCGTCACATGCTCAGTGACGCCCAGCGGCCTCGCTGCCAGATGACGGCGAACCAGGTGGAATTCAGGCATCGGTAGCCGAGTTGTACCCACCAGATGCCGACCAGGCCAAAGCCCTGGTGGACGCCGACCCACCAGGCAAGCGGCAGGAAGACCAGCCATTGCAGGGCCAGGGTTGTGGTCATCACGGTGCGATTGGCGCCGGCGCCAAGCAGGGCCTGGGCAAACACCAGGGCGGCGGCATCTAGCACGATCATCATGGCGGTGAGCTGCAAGGGGAACCGTCCGAGCGCGATGAGATCGGCATCGTGCAAAAAGGTCCCCAGAACCGCCTCGGGAAAGGCCAGCAACGGCAGGGCCAGAAGCAGCAGGCAAGGCAGGGCGACGCGCACCACGTCCCAGCCCCAGCGATGTGCGTCGCGATGGTCCTGCCGACCCAACGATTGCCCCACCAGGCTCATGGCCGCCATACCCAGACCGACGCCGGGCAGTATCAGCAGCAGCGAGAGGTTCACCAGCACGTGACCCACCGCCACGCTGGCGGTATCGATATGGCCGAGGATCCAGAACAGCATCGCGTAGCCGGCGGCGAACCATATCTGTTGGAAGGAGTGGGGAATGGCCAGCCGCAGGGTCGTTAGCAACGTCTCGAGATGAGGGCGTGCGGCGAGAAAACCACTGGCCATGGCGTGACGCAGGCTGTAGGTGGCCCAGATCGCCAGCCCCACGTACAGCGACAGCGTGGTGCCGGCACCGGCGCCAGCGGCACCCATGGCGGGCAATCCCGCGAGACCGAAGATCAGCCCGGCGCTGGCCAGGCCGTTGACCAGGTGCATCGCCAGCATGATGCGCAGGTAGAGGCCTGTACGCTGAATGCCGTTCCAGTAGCCGCGAAAGCAGAAGATCATGGCCACCGGGACCAGCGATACCACGCGCCAGCGGAAATAGGTCACCGCCTCGGCATTCACCGCTGGATCCTGATTGATCCAGGTCATCAGCCGTGGCGCCTGCCACAGACAGAGCAGGGTCAAGGGTACGGCGACGACCAGGGCGATGGCGAGCCCTGCATTCAGGGCCTGGGCACGTTGCCCCCAAGCCTGCTCGCCGTGGCGCCTGGCGGTCTGGGCCTGTACTCCGGACGACAGCCCGAACGTCACGGCGGTGATCAAGAAGATGGCATAGCCACCGATGCCGACGCCGGCCAGCGGAATCTCACCCAAGGCGCCCACCATGGCCGCATCGATCAGGTTCAGCAGGCTCTGGCTGAGCATGCCGCCGATGATCGGCAGGGCGAGGCGCAGGATGACGCGATGCCTGTTGCCGCCGGGTAGCAACGAGGTCGTCACGGCAGCCGAACGCGCATGAGGGGTGACGCGGTCAGACATGTCAGCTGGGGTCGTAGGACAGCACCGGCATGAGCCAGCGCTCCAGCTCGGCCAGCGACATCGCCTTGCGTTCGGCCAGTGTCTCGACCTGGTCACGGGTGATCTTGCCGGTGGAGAAATACTTCGACTGCGGGTGAGCGAAGTACCAGCCGGCCACCGCGGCCGCCGGCCACATGGCGAAGCTCTCGGTCAGCGAGAGGCCGCTATGCGTCTCGGCGTCGAGCAAGCGGAACAGCGTGGCCTTCTCGGTATGATCGGGGCAGGCCGGATAGCCCGGGGCCGGCCGGATGCCGCGATACTTCTCGGCGATCAGCGCCTCGTTGTCCAGTGCCTCGTCGGGCGCATAGCCCCAGTACTGCTTGCGCACGCGTTCGTGCATGTACTCGGCGAAGGCCTCAGCGAGGCGGTCGGCCAGGGCCTGGACCATGATGGCGTTGTAATCATCGCCGGCTGCCTTGTAGCGCTCGGTGAGTGCTTCGACGCCATGCCCGGCGGTCACCGCGAAACCGCCGATCCAGTCCGGCTTGCCGCTTTCCTTGGGGGCAATGAAGTCGGCCAGGCTATAACACACGCCTTCGCGGTTCTTGGTGGTCTGCTGGCGAATATGATGAAGCCGCTCGACGACCTCGGTGCGCGACTCATCGGCATAGACTTCGATGACGTCATCGTCGACGGTGTTGGCCGGCCACATGCCAATCACGCCTCGAGCCTGGATCAGGCCGTCGTCGACCAGCCGCTTGAGCATCGCCTGGGCGTCATCGAACAGGTTGCGCGCCGCTTCGCCGACCTTCTCGTCATCGAGGATGCGCGGATACTTGCCAGCCAGTTGCCAGCTCATGAAGAAGGGCGTCCAGTCGATGCGCTCGATCAGGGGCGCCAGGTCATGGTTGTCGAAGACCTCGAGACCGGAAAGCGCCGGGCGAGGTGGCGTATAGTCCTGCCAGTCGATGGCCGGCTTGTGTCGGCGGGCCTCGGCGTAACTGATCTCGGCGGCCTTTGGACGTCGCTTGGCATTGCGCTCGCGAACCTTTTCGTAGTCCTCGCGGATTTCGGCGACATAGGCTTCCTTGAGCCCGGGCGAGAGCAGCTTGCCGGCCACGCCCACGGCGCGGGACGCATCGGTGACGTAGATCACCGGGTGGTCATAGCCGGGTTCGATCTTGACCGCGGTGTGCGCCTTGGAGGTGGTGGCCCCGCCGATGAGCAGCGGAATATCGAAGTTCTGACGCTGCATCTCCTTGGCGACGTGAACCATCTCGTCGAGAGAGGGCGTGATCAGCCCGGAGAGGCCGATGATGTCGGCGTTCTCTTCGCGGGCGGTCTGCAGGATCTTCTCTGCCGGTACCATCACGCCGAGGTCGATGACCTCGTAGTTGTTGCATTGCAGCACCACGCCGACGATGTTCTTGCCGATGTCGTGAACGTCGCCCTTGACCGTGGCCATGACGATCTTGCCCTTGGCCTGGGCATCTTCGCTCTTCTCGGCCTCGATGTAGGGAATCAGGTAGGCCACGGCCTGTTTCATCACGCGGGCCGACTTGACCACCTGGGGCAGGAACATCTTGCCGGCGCCGAACAGGTCGCCAACTACGTTCATGCCGTCCATCAAGGGGCCTTCGATGACCTCGATGGGGCGTGTGGCACGCTGCCGGGCCAGCTCGGTGTCTTCCTCGATATAGGCCGTGATGCCCTTGACCAGGGCGTGCTCGATGCGCTTTTCGACCTCCCAGCCACGCCACTCCAGGTCTTCCTGGCGGGAAGCGCCGCTGCCGTCGTCCTTGTACTTGTCGGCCAGGTCGAGTAGCCGTTCGGTGGCGTCGTCGCGGCGGTTGAGCACCACGTCCTCGACACCTTCGCGCAACTCCTCGGGCAGATCATCATAGACCGCCAGCTGGCCGGCGTTGACGATCCCCATAGTCATGCCGGCACGGATGGCATGGTAGAGAAAGACCGAGTGGATCGCCTCGCGTACCGCGTTGTTGCCACGGAAGGAGAAGGAAACGTTGGACACGCCGCCGGACACCATGGCGTGGGGCAGGTGCTCGCGGATCCAGCGAGTCGCCTCGATGAAGTCCACGGCGTAATTGTTGTGTTCCTCGATGCCGGTGGCGATGGCGAAGATGTTCGGGTCGAAGATGATGTCTTCGGCCGGAAAATCGATGTCGTCGACCAGCAGACGATAGGCGCGCTGGCAGATCTCGGCTTTGCGCGCGAAGGTATCGGCCTGGCCCTGTTCGTCGAAGGCCATGACCACGATCGCGGCGCCGTAGCGGCGACACTTGGTGGCCTGCTCGCGGAAGGCGTCCTCGCCTTCCTTCAGCGAGATGGAATTGACCACCGCCTTGCCCTGGATGCACTTCAGGCCGGCCTCGATGATCTCCCACTTGGAAGAATCGACCATGATCGGCACCCGAGCGATATCCGGTTCGCCGGCGATCAGGTTGAGGAAGCGTACCATCGCCTCCTCGGATTCCAGCATGCCCTCGTCCATGTTGATGTCGATGACCTGGGCGCCGTTCTCGACCTGCTCGAGGGCCACCTCCAAGGCGGTGGTGTAATCTTCTTCCTTGATCAGTCGCTTGAAGCGCGCCGATCCGGTGACGTTGGTGCGCTCCCCGACGTTGACGAACAGCGAGTCGTGCTCGATGTTGAACGGCTCGAGCCCGGAAAGCCGGCAGGCCAGGGGGCGTTCGGGAAGCTGGCGTGGTGCGGTGTCACGGATCGCCCGGTGAATGGCGGCGATGTGCTCGGGCGTCGAGCCGCAGCAGCCACCGATGATATTGACCAGCCCGCTTTCGGCGAACTCGGCGACGATGGCTGCCATTTCCTCGGGCGTCTGGTCGTACTCGCCGAATTCGTTGGGCAGCCCGGCGTTGGGGTGCGCGGAGACGAAGACATCGGCCTTGTGGGAGAGCTCCTCGACGTAGGGACGCAGCTCTTCGGCCCCCAGTGCACAGTTGAGGCCCACCGACAGCGGCCGGGCATGGCGTACCGAGTTCCAGAAGGCCTCGGTGGTCTGGCCCGACAGGGTGCGACCTGAGGCATCGGTGATGGTCCCCGAGATCATCACCGGCAGGCGCTCGCCGCGCGCCTCGAACAGCTCTTCGAGCGCGTAGATGGCGGCCTTGGCGTTCAAGGTGTCAAAGATCGTCTCGATCAGGATCAGGTCGCTGCCACCTTCGACGAGGGCTTCGGCGGCTTCGCGATAGTTGTCGCGCAATTCGTCGAAAGTGACGTTGCGCATGGCCGGGTCATTGACGTCCGGAGACAGCGAGGCCGTGCGAGAGGTCGGCCCCAGCACGCCCGCCACGTAGCGCGGCACGCCGGTTTCCTGTGCCACGGCATCGCAGATGGTACGGGCCAGGCGCGCGGATTCGCGATTCAACTCTGGTACCAGGTTCTCCATGCCGTAGTCGGACTGGGACAACCGCGTGCTGTTGAAGGTATTGGTCTCGACGATGTCGGCACCGGCCTCGAGGTAGTCGCGGTGAATGCGCGTCACCAGGTCAGGGCAGGTCAGCGCCAGCAGGTCGTTGTTGCCCTTGAGATCCGTCGGCCAGTCCGCGAATCGTTCGCCTCGGAACTCGTCTTCGGAGAGGCCGGCATTCTGCAGCATGGTCCCCATGCCGCCATCCAGCATCAGGATGCGTCTGGCGAGACTGTCGGTGAGTGTCGCAAGCGAGGATACGGGAACGTCGGCCATGGGTCGGGGTGATCTCCAGCGTGAAAGCATCGGTCGTGGAAACGCTGAGCGGATCGCCGCGCAAGCTGCGATCTGCACGCGCAACATGGTGCAGTGTTTTTCCTTGTTCGGCGTGGCGCGCCGGATAGGCGCCCTATGGTAGCAAATGGTGACGCCCGGCGGCAGGGCATCAAAGACCCAGCAAATCACTCGGGATTGTCTCGGCGCCATTGCTCGCTTACCATTAGGGAAAACACCGATTAGTCCCGGCCACGTCCGTTATCCTCATCCCCGGTCGGGCCAGACCAGTGAGAGCATCATGAGCGACAGCATCCAGATCAGCGATAGTGCCCAGGATTACCTCGCCGAACTGCTGGCCAAGCAGAACGTCGAGGGGATCGCCGTGCGTATCTTCATCACTCAGCCGGGGACGCCCTACGCCGAGACCTGTCTGGCCTACTGCCGCCCCGGTGAGGAAGAGCCCAGCGACGAGCGTCTCGAGCTCGAGAAGATCGCCGTCTACCTGGACAAGAACAGCGTGCCGTTCCTCGAGGAGGCCGTGGTCGACTTCAATGCCGACCGCATGGGCGGGCAGCTCACCATCAAGGCGCCCAACGCCAAGATGCCCAAGGTCAATGCCGACAGCCCCATCGAGGACCAGGTCAACTATGTGCTGTATAGCGAGATCAATCCCGGTCTGGCAGCTCATGGCGGGGAAGTCCGCCTGGTGCAGTTGACCGAGGAACAGGTCGCTGTCCTGTCATTCGGCGGTGGCTGCCAGGGGTGCGCGGCAGTTGACATCACTCTCAAGGATGGTGTCGAGAAGACGCTGATGGAGCGCATTCCGGAGCTCTCCGGGATTCGCGACGTGACCGACCACACCGATACCACCAACGCCTATTATCGCTAAGGAGGCGTTGATTTATTGCTGCGCTCGACGACCCGCATGGATGCGGGAAGTGCGAAGGCCCGTCGGGAACGGGCCTAGCCTTGGCTGTCGGCGGTGCTCGAAATCCTCATTTGACACCGCGTAAACTCCGGTTCCTGTGCTCCGGCGGCAGCCAAATCTGTCATCGCTCGCGACATAAATCAGCGCTCCTTTAAGTCTGTGTAACACGGCGCCCCCCATGCCCTGGGGCTATCCGGGGCTAGGGGCGCTGAAAGTAGTACTTCTAACCTTCTTCTCCTCGAACCCCGCTCAAGCGGGGTTCGTTGTGTCTGGGGTGTCGTTTCCGTTCTCGGGCGAGGCAGTCCTTTCGCTTCGCCACTCTTCGCGCATGGCTTCGAGCGAGGCCCATAGCCGCTGTTCGAACTGACGTTCGCGTTCGCGCCACTGTTCCGTCTGCTCCGCTATACGTCGTTCCTGTTCCTCGAGACGTGCCTTGAGTTGTTCATGCTGGTCGCGCAAGGCGGCCTCGCGTTGCTCGGCATTGTCCCGGGCTTGTTCGGCGTCGTGCTGTGCCTGGCGAGCCGCAGCGAGATCTGTCTGCAGGGCGCTCTGCTGTTCCTGGAGGGTTTCGAGTCGACGTGTCAGGCGCTGTTCCCGGCCGGCATGGGCCTTTTCGGCCGCCTGGCGTTCCTGGCGCTCCTGATCGAGCAGTCCCATCAGGCGCGCCTCGGCGGTTTCATTGCGTTCTTCTTCCTGTGCCAGACGCTCGCGGTGCGTCTCGGCCTGTTCCTCCAAGGCCTGCTGGTGGGCCTGCTCACGGCGTTTCACTTCCGCCTCGGCCGCTTCCAGGCGCCGCACCAGCTCATCGAGACGCTCCTTCGAGCGAGCTTCCTCTTTCTGAAGGGCCTCGTGCTCGGTGCGCAACTGAGCCAGTTCCGAGGTGCGCTGCTCGAGACGCTGGTCGATCTGGGTCAGGTGGGCCGACAGGGCGGTCTCGCGCTGCTCGGCATCTTCGGCGCGACGTTCGGCATCGGCAGCCTGCTGACGGGCATCGTCGACGCGGGAGTCGGCTTCTTGGCGATAGTGTGCCAGTGCCTGATTGGCCGCTTCCTGGGCTTGAGTCCAGAGCGTCTCGGCCAGCTCCTGGAGCTCGACGGGCATTCCCTGGGGCGGTGGCACGTCACGGTTTTCCTCGCGCAGGCGGCGCCACTCGCGCAGATGCTCACTGATGGTCGTGAAGCTACCCGTACCGAGCGTCTCGCGAATCTTGTGCACGCTGGGGGCATCGCCCTTGGCCATCAGAGTGTCGATGGCGCGCTGTACATCCTCGTATCGCACACCGGTGCGTGCCATGGGGGTCTCCTCGTCGCGGTTTATCGGGGCAGCAGCCCGATTGATGGGCGAAGGATAGCGCTTTCCAAGGCGAAGATAAAGCTTATTACGTATTATGTGTAATGTAATTTTATTTATTTTGTATGCTTTATAATCAAGATTACGCGAATTATCTTGATTATTTTGCCTTACGGCGTGACACTATAGGCCTCGGTACGCCATGTGCAGACAGAAACAGGAGGGCAAGTGCCGGACGAATGGCCCGAAGGAAAGGCCTTGGGCGGGGCAGGTGTGCCGCAGGCAGCCTATCCGGTGGCTTCGGAGATTGGGGCGGTGCTCTATGGCACCGACGGCTGGCTTCCAAGCGGCCTCTCGCCAGCCGGGGCGGGACGCATCGCGGCCACCAACGACGTCCAGGCCGTCGCGCTCTGGCTGGAGGAGTACCGCGCCAGTCCGAACACTCAGCGGGCTTACCGCCGTGAGGCCGAGCGCTTGCTGCTGTGGCTGGGCGAGCAGGGCATGTCGCTGGCCGAGTTACGTCGCGACCATCTCGATGCCTTCGAGGCCTTTCTTGGCGATCCCACGCCACGCGAGCGCTGGGTCGGCCCGACCCGCGCCCGCCAGGATCCGCGCTGGCGGCCGTTTCGGGGCCCTTTGTCGCCCTCGAGCCGACGGCAGAGCTTGATTATCCTGCAGGGCCTGTGCGCTTGGTTGGTCGAAGCAGGGTGGCTCGACCACAATCCTTTCCGGTTGATGCGTGACAAGCGCCGACGAATGGACAATCGTCGGGGCGCGATCGAGCGCTATCTGGAGCGGCCGCTGTGGGAGTGGCTCTGGCAATGGCTGGACCGGCCGCCGGCGTCATCGGCCTCCCGCCGAGCGCGCTTCGTCTGGATGCGGCGGCGTCTGGTATTCGGCTTCGCCTATCTATTGGCGCCACGCATCGGCGAGATGACCGGTGCCCGCATGGATGACTTCATCCGGCGCGAGGGGCGCTGGTGGTGGCGGGTGACGGGGAAGGGCGGCAAGACGGCTCGTATTCCCGTGCCGCCGGACATGATGCGCTTGCTCGCCGATTGGCGCGTCTGCCTGAATCTTTCGCCGGAGCCGTCGGCCGACGAGCCGACGCCCTTGTTACGGGGACTCGATGGCCGTCGCGGCGTGGGGGACAATCATTTGTATCGATTGATTCGGGCAACCTTCGAGGAAGCGGCCATTGCCCTGGAACACCAGCTCGGTGCCGATGCGGAACGCGAAGTGGCGCAACTAAGGCGTGCCACGCCGCACTGGTTGCGCCATACGGCGCTGACGCATCAAGCCCAGGCCGGTGTCGAGCTGCGCTACCTCGCCGAGACGGCGCGCCACTCCCGGCTCGACACCACGGCCCGCTACCTGCATACCGAGGCCGAGGAGTGGCATCGACAGCAGGCTCGGCACGGCCTGACGCCCCAGGGCACAGGAGGGGCGGACGAACCAGGGGAGCAACCGGTATAATATGCCCAGAAGCCAGTCAGGAGCCCTCATGAACGCAGAGACCACCGCCGAACAAGCCCAGCAGGCGCTGCTGGAAGAGTTCGAGATGTTCGACAACTGGATGGACCGCTACCAGTACATCATCGACATGGGCAAGCAGCTACCGGCTTTCCCCGACGAGTGGAAGGTCGAGGAGCTCAAGATCCAGGGCTGCCAGTCCAATGTCTGGATGCATCATCGCCGTGACGGCGAGGCGCTGCATTTCGATGCCGTATCGGATGCCGCCATTGTCTCGGGACTGATCGCGGTGCTGATGCGCATCTACAACGACCGGCATCCATCGGATATCCGGGCGACCAGCCCGCATTTTCTGAAAGATCTCGGTCTCGACAAGCATTTGTCGCCGACTCGCAGCAACGGCCTGCATGCCATGCTCGATCGAATCTATCGGGTCGCCGAGCAGGAAGCGGCATGATGCCGTCGTCACGCCTTGCGCACGGTCGGCCTCTTGGTGCCGACCGGGCATCTTGTCGGTGAAGCCGGCGGGCCGACTAACCTGAGGCCCTCGGTGGAGCTATCGACAGCGAAAGTCGTCATCCAGGTCAGGATCTGCCTGGCACAGCCGTTCACTGGGGCCGCCGGGCACTGGGTCGATGCCCCCCGAGGCACCGGGATGGCAACGCAGAAGGCGTCGAGCCGCCAGCCAGCCACCGCGCAAGGGACCATGCACGCGCAGGGCCTCGGCGGTGTAATCGGAACAGCTGGGCCAGTAGCGGCAACGTGGGCCGAGCAGAGGGCTGATCAGCCATTGGTAGAGACGCACCAGGCCGATCATGATGAAGGCGAGCCCGGCGCGCAGGCTTCGGGCGAGGGCATGCATGGCGCGTCTCAGTGGGGCGACTTGTCGCCGTAGAGCGCCGCAGGGTCGACCATCGGCTCGCTGGTGACGCGTGCCTGGTCACCCTCCAGTGCCACGTAGAAGCAGCTGCGGCGCCCGCTGTGACAGGCCGGCCCGTCCTGGTCGACCTGAAGCAGCAAGGTGTCGCCATCGCAGTCGAGGCTGGCGGCGCGAAGGTGCTGCTGTTGTCCGGATGATTCTCCCTTGCGCCAGGGCTTGCCCCGTGAGCGCGACCAATAGCAGACGCGCCCCGTCCGCAGGGTTTCTTCCAGGGTCTGGCGGTTCATCCAGGCCATCATCAGCACTTCGCCGGAATCATGCTGCTGGGCGATAGCGGGCATCAGGCCGGCGTCGTTGAAGCGGGCGGCATCGAGGATCTCGTCGAGCGGGCGGCGAGTATCGAGGGCGGCGCCTTCCAGCGCCTTGAGGGCATCGGACATGGTCTCTCCGGCTATCAGGGAGTCTGGGAAACGCTCTGGCAGGCGTCGCAACGGCCGAGCAGCTCGATGGTCTGACGCTGTACCGTGAACCCCAGTTCTCGGGCGCGTTGCCCCAATTGTTCGTTGATATCGTCGAGGTGCAGCTCCTCGACCCGGCCGCAATCGCGACAGATCAAGAGTTGAAAGCCGTGGGCATGCTCGGGACAGGGGCAGGCCACATAGGCATTGAGCGACTCGATGCGATGCACCAGCCCCTGATCGATGAGAAATTCCAGGGCACGATATACCGTCGGTGGTCGGGCAGAGGCGTGCTCGGTGGTGAGACGATCGAGCAGGTCATAAGCCTTCAACCCGCCGCGCGTGTCGGCAATCATCTGCAGCACACGTCGGCGAATCGGCGTAAAGCGGACGCCACGATAACGACACTGTCGTTCGGCCTGGTCCATCAAGGCGCGGGAATCGGTCATGCTGGCCATGTGGTCTCGGGGTGGATGACCCATTCTACGCGCCGCACACGACCATCGCCAGGCAACGACCCGCGTCGTTTCATGCCGTCGCCTCCTGGAGCGTGTCCAGCTCGCTGCGACGGGCGAAGTGGTGCTGGGCAAATGCCACGCGTTGCTCGACCTCGAGACCATCGGGTTGACGCTCGATGAGATCCAGCCGGTTGCGGAGTCCCTCGCCGTTGGCCATCTGGATGGCCAGGCCGGGACGCGCGTTGAGCTCCAGCAGCATGGGGCCATGGTCGCGATCCAGTACCATGTCGGTGCCGAGATAGCCCAGTGCGGTCATCTCGTAGCAGCCCGCCGCCAATCGCAGCAGCGTGCCCCAGTCGCTGATCCGCAGGCTGGCCAGTTCGTGGCCGGTATCCGGATGGTCGTGGCGTGAACGATCGAATTGCACACCGCGTATCGCCTGACCGGAAGCGATGTCGATACCGACACCCACCGCCCCCTGGTGAAGGTTGGCCTTGCCGTCCGAGGCGGCGGTGGAGAGCCGCATCATTGCCATCACCGGGTAGCCCTTGAAGACGATGACACGAATGTCCGGCACACCTTCGTAGGTGTACTCGCTGAAGGTGGCATCGAAGTTGATCAGATCCTCGATGATCGCCACGTCCGGCGATCCCCCCAGGGAATAGAGACCCGAGAGGATGTTGGACACATGACGCTCCACATCCTTGAGCGTCAAGTGAGCGCCGCTGGGCTTGATGTAATGCTGCCCCTCGACCCGCTCGACGACCAGGATGCCCTTGCCGCCGCTGCCCTTGGCCGGTTTGATAACGAAGCCCGTGTGGCCGTCGAGCATGTCGCGGATGTGCTTGACGCCAAACTGGGTCGACACCGTGCCGATCAGAGCGGGGGTGGTGATGTTGTAGCGCTGGGCGAGCAGCTTGGTCTGCAGCTTATCGTCGACCAGCGGATAGAGCCGCCGGTCGTTGTAGCGGCCGATATAACGGATATTGCGCCGATTCATGCCGATGATGCCCTTGGCACGAAGCTTGCCGGGGGTCGTCCACATCGGCTCAGTCCTCCGTGACCGGCTTGAAGCGACGCAGCTCCAGCAGGCGATAGCCGGTGTAATTGCCGAGCATCAGGATCAGTGCCATCAGGATCAGCTGCACGCCGAGGAAGTTGAAGGTGATATGGCGAATCCAGGGGTTATTCATGGCCAGGTAAGCCAGTACTGCTGTCAGCAGGCTGCCACCCCCCTGGATCAGAACCTCCTTGGGGCCTTCCTCTTCCCAGAGGATCGACATGCGCTCTATGGTCCAGGAGAGGATGATCATCGGGAAGAAGGTGATCGTCAGGCCGGCGTTCAGTCCGATGCGGTAGGACAGCACCGAGAACAGGGAAATGATGGCGATCACCGTGATGATGACTGCCGTGACCCTCGCCACCAATAGCAGATTGAGATAGGAAAGGTAATTCCGGATCACCAGGCCCACGGCCACCACCAGCAAGAAGCCTATCAGGCCGGTCGCCAGGGTCGTCTGGATAAAGGCCAGGGCGATCAACACCGGCATGAAGGTGCCTGACGTCTTGATGCCGACCAGCACGCGTAGCAGGACGACGACGAGGGCTCCGATGGGAATCAGCAGGATCGTCTGGAACAGTGCCTGTTCCTCGAGGGGCAGGCTGTGGATCGAGAAGTTGAGGATGGTGTCGGATGTCTCGGCCATGCGGCTGCGGATGGCAGCCCCGGCCGGCTGGTTGCGCGACAGCATGGAAAAATAGACTTGGGAGTTGGTGCCGCCCTGGACCTCGAGCACCGATTGTCCAGCGTTCTCCCAGAGAAGAAGATTGTCGGGGCGTCCCTGTTTGCCGGTAGACGGGTCGAAGAGCGATTGATCTTCTCCGTCGTAGACCTGGATCCAGGGCGTCAGGCTCTGCCGGCGACGGCCGTCTTCCAGCATCAAGCCGCTGACCTCGCGTGCCGAGATGCCGGCCTGGTTGAGCAGGCGAACCAGCAGCGGCACGCGATCGAACTGTGTCAGCAGCAGGCGGGCGTTTTCCCCCTGACGCTCTTCGCTGAACTCACGAATCAGCTCGCGTGTGAAGGTGAAAGGGTCAGCGCTGCGTGACCAGGCACGGTCGATGACCTGGGAGGCCGCCGTGTCGTAGGGGCGTTCCCAGACGACATCTGACGTCGGTGCAGGAGGCGGGACTTCGGAGGCGCGCGCCTGAGGGGCTACCTGGATGCGGCTGCTGTAATAGAGCTGCTGGCTGCCGGTGGCATCGCGTATCGTCCAGAGGGCCCGACGACTACCGTTTTCCTCGAGGAAGGAAAGCCCGTAGCCCGGTGATGCCGTATGCTCGGTCAGGACCCGGAATCCTTGCTGGGTGGAGGGGAGTGCCATCTCCACCTTGGCGGGTCCGCCATCGGCCAGGAAGTTGACCTGAGCCTCGATCTCCCAGACTTGTCGCTGTTCGCCCGGCGTCCAGGGTACCTCGAACTGGACATGGCGGTGAATGCTCAAGCCGATGCCGGCAACCAGCAACAGGGCAACGATGACATAGAAGGGCAGTCGGGACATCTCAACTTCCTTGGCGAATCAAGTAAAAATATATCCGTATATCAGGATGTTTCGTCTTCCGCCTTGCTGGCGTCATCATCCACACGTTCGGATGACCGCGGGAACTCGGGACGCTCATGAAGGAAGTCCTCGGCGACATCGATGATGGCAATGTCCATCAGGAAGCGACGCCCGAGCAGGACCGGATAATCGAGTTGACGACGATCGGTCAGGGTAAATTCGACCGTCTCGCGGATCGGCCCGAGGGTCATCAGCAACTCGATGACCGGCCGAGATTCCTCGCCCGATGCCTGCGTAATTCGTACACGACGCTCTACCGGTGCTTCGAGCCAGCTGTCCCTCACGCTCTCGACCACGCTGTCCTCGTCGTCGAGACCGAGCTTGAAGCGCACCCAGTCTTCGCCATCCCGTTCGAAGCTGGTGATGTCATTGGCACTGAGCGAAGAGGTGTCAGCCCCGGAATCCACTCGAGCCTGCAGGTAGGTGCCGACGTTCGGCAGGCCGATCCACTCGCTGCGTCCGAGTAGCTCCTTGTTGGCCAACCTGTCATCGGTTGCCTGGCACTCGGTGACGATCTTGGTCGTCTCCTTGCCCTTGCTGTCGTCCAGGGCAGCAATGTCGCCCCGCATGCCCCGCAATAGACTGCCGACCTCACGCACATCGGCCGTCAGTGTCCTCTGTTCCATCCTCTGCAACGACAGCAGATGCGACTGGTTCTCGCAGCGGGCGGCAAGATTGCTTTCCAGGCGCTGGATGCCTTCCTCGAACTGTGTCGCCGTCACGGGCGGCGGGGGTTCCTGCTGCTGCGAAGACGGCAGGGCGCACCCTCCGAGTAATGCCATTGAGCCGAAGAGCGATAACATCAATGTTGGGCGATTCGGCATATCGTGGGTGTCCTTTACACTGACGTGAACGGGATAGTGAACTGCAGGGATGATAAGGAGCCGGCCCTCCGGTGTCCACGATGACGGTCCGGGGGCGCCATGATACGGGAATTATCGCCCGGGCGTGATCCCGACGGACGCGGGGTGATCACCGTGGGAGATTAGCAGAATTAGCAGAATATGAACGAAGGAAGGGCGCCATGTTGGCGCCCTCATGGTATCTATCAGGTCGCGGCGGCCGTTTGAGCCTTGATGCCGAAGAGAATGAGCAGCGCCGCCAACAGTAGCACCGAGCCACTCACCATAAAGACGCCGATGGCGCCACCGGCATCGAAGATCAGCCCTCCGACGGCCGCACCGCTGGCAATCGCGAACTGAATCGCTGCTACCAGTAGACCGCCTGCACTTTCGGCTTCATCGGGGACCGTGCGGGTCAGCCAGGTGGACCATGCCACCGGCACGGTGCCAAATGCCATGCCCCAGAGCGCAATCATCATGGCATCAAGCAGCGGGACGCCACCGACGCCCGCCAGCCCCAGGCCAAGGATGCCCATCGTCGCCGGCATCACGATTTGCGTGAGGCGCATGTTGCGTTCGAGCATGAAGCCCCCCAGGAAGGTGCCCAGGAAATTGGCCAGCCCAAAGCCCAGCAGGATGCTGGACATGCCGTTCACATCGACGCGGGTGACGGTCTCGAGGAAGGGACGAATATACGTGAAGAACGCGAAATGTCCCGCGAAGATCATGGCGGCGGCCAGCATGCCGAGACCGACCATCGGGCGTTGTAGAACCTCGAACAGGGTTTTCAGGCGTGTTCGAGCGTTTGGCGCCATGCGTGGCAAGGTGGCCAGTTGCACGAGAAAGGCCAGTGCCCCGAACAGCGCGGCAATCAAGAAGACATTGCGCCAACCGATGATCTCGCCGAAGAAGCTGCCCATGGGCGCGGCGACGATGGTGGCCACCGAAACACCGCTGAAGATCATCGAGAGCGCTCGTGGCACGCTGTCCTCGGGCACCAACCGCATCACCGTGGCCGCCGACATGGTCCAGAAACCGCCCAGCGCGACGCCCAGCAGAACCCGGCCGAGCAGCAGTGATGGCATGTTCGGTGCGTACGCCACCAGCAGATTGGAAATGACCAGAAGCCCTGAAAATGCCAACAGCACGTAGCGTCGATCGATTCGCCGAGTGGCGGCCGTGATCAACAGGCTGGTCACCAGTGCGACCGCAGCGGTCGCGGTCACGGCTTGTCCGGCCATGCCTTCGGTGATCGCCAGGTCCGCAGCCATGGGGGTTAACAGGCTCACCGGCAGGAACTCTGCCGTTACCAAGCCGAAAACGCCCAATGTCATCGAGAAGACCGCGCTCCATGCCGGCGGGGTCCGTTGTGAGACATCATTCATCGCAGACTCCTATCCTTGCCGAAGTGACTCGTTGGCTGGGCAGGATAGAGCGACCGTCGCCGGACGGTATATACCAGAGACTCCCGAATATTTGATCATTGATCCGATTCTTGGCAGCTAACCAGCACATTCGCAGAATGTATATTATGTTAAATTAGATATGCCAAGACATGGCCATGCTTCGTGTGGAATCCAACTGAACGCTCCACTGCCAGGCATGGCCACCGCGATTTCCCGACGGCTGTCTTTTCCTTATCGCTTGCTTTGGAGGGCTTCCAGCTCGTCCTGGTGCTCGCGAAGCTCCTGGACGGCTTCTTCGAGTTTCTCGCTGTGCTTGCGAATATCGTCCCCGTCGCCTTCGCGCTGGGCCTCGGACAATTCGTCCTGACGCTCTCGAACCTCGGTCATGCTCTCGCTGACGTCTTCTTCAGCGTCTTTGATGACGCTGTCATTGGTGCAGTGGCGCTGCACATTTTCCAGTCCCTTCTTCAAGCCTCGCACACGATGCTCATTGCCGTACTCCTCGGCGATACGAAGCTGCTTCTGGATGGCTTCCACCTTGTCCTGACAGAGTGAATCCACCTCGTCGGCAAGGGCCTGTTGTTGCCCGAAGGCAATGGGCATGGCGAGAATCATCGCGGGAAGGATGCTGCGAAAGGTCCGTTTCATGGTCATGTATCCTGTGTCATGGAGTCATACGAAAGCATGAATAACGGACGATATGTCATTTGAGCGCGCTTTGCCATGCGTATCGCGCCTGGCGGCCCAGGCCTCTGGGCAACACGACCCGGTCGGCGCCTAGATAGTCGAGAAAGCGACGGGCGGCTTGCTGCAGCGCCTCGGCCATGCCGTCGGGAAGCCGGGATGAGACGATATCGTCTTCCCAATGCCAGGCAAGAATGGTCAGGGTGCCCTCTCGGCATTGGGCATCGAATCGCGCGACGAACCGATCCTGCCACAGCACCGGCAGTACGTAATAACCCCAACGCCGTTGTTTCCGGGGCTTGTAGACCTCCCAGACGTAATCGAAGCCGAAGACTCGGGAAATGCCGCGTCGATCCCACATCAGCGGATCGAGTGGCGCGAGAAAACGCATGCCTTGATCCGAGTCGTTGAACGAGCCGGCATCATCCAGGCATGAAACGGCCTCGGGAGTGGCCCAGTGACACTCGCCTGCCACATCCAAGGCGACCAATTTTCCCTGGTCGAGCGCTCGGGACGCGATACGGTCGCGTTCGGTGCGTTGACAAGGGAGCAACCAGACAGCGGCATCGGCCGCCGGACGCAATAGCCCGGCAGCCTGAACGCGACGCACGATCAAGTGCTCCAGGGCGTCATCTTCGTCGCGCTCCACCGTGCAGGCACCATTCGGCAGCACGCGCTCGGGCAGATCATAAGCGTGCCGACCACCGACGCGATGATGCGTCATCAAGCGTCCGGAATCCCACAGTGCCTTGAGCAGATGGCGTGAGCGCTTGGGGCCATACCAGCTGCCGCGCAAGGCCGGATCGGATCGTTGATCGCCCAATTCAAGGCTGGTCGAGGGGCCTTGCTGTGTTACCTGATCGAGAAGGTTTCGGGCTTCCGGCGAGTCGATGTCCACGCCGCGCTGTTGCCAACGCCGCGCGAACCAGTGATGGAAAGGAGCTTGAGCCCACCACTGATCGGGAGGAATCAGGCTGGCCTGCTTGTCCCACCCGTCGACCAGCAGTCGGCGACGATAGGCAGCATCTTGCCAGTCGCCCTGCCGATAACCCGGCACGCGTGATTGCAGCACCAGATCGGGATTGGTGCCGAGCGGCGCAAGCGGGTCGAACTGAATGGTGCCCAGCCGCTGGATCACCGTCGCCAGCGACCCCTGTCGGCCATGATGGCGGGCCAGCAGGCGCCGGGCATCGGGGAGCCCCAGGCTGAGGCGTTGCTGTGCAGTCATCGTTGGTCCTTGGCAATCGGATGTGCGGGCGGCCCGGCCGCCTCCTGATGTCGAAGCATCTTGCAGTCTAACAGCTTGCCGCCCTCCTCAGCCGGCTCAGTCCATGTGTCATGCCATGTGTGGGCGACGCAGCGCCTGAGCCAGCATGGCGGTCAGGATCGCCACGGCAGCGACGATGAGGCCGGCTGCCGTCCACCCATGCCACTCGATGGCGTCGCCGATGGCCACGGGACCGATGACCTGCCCAAGGTTGCTTCCCTGCATCAAGAGTCCGACGACCAGAGGCGTCAAGACAGTCCTTGGTGCAAAGATCGGGGCACTGGCCAGCAAGGTGGCGGGTATCAAGCCACCGACCGCCAGAAACAGCATGCACAGCAAGAACGTCGGCAACGCCGGTAACATTGACAGGAAGATTCCCAATCCGGTCACGCCCATGATCAGCGAGGCCGCCGCCAGCAAGAAAACTCGCCCCACTCCGCGTGCAAGCAGGGTTCCTGCGGCGAGGTTGCCGAGGATATTGGCACTGGTGGCCAGAGCGCTCAACGCACCGGCGGCTTGGTGGCTGACCGCCATGCGTTCCATCAGCAGGATCGGCAAAAAGCTGAACAGCGCAAAGAACATCAGGTTATAGAAAGCGAAGACTCCGGCGAGCACCAGGGGAGCCGGCGTGCGCAGGGTGTCGAGCATGTCCCGGAGCTTTCCATGCCATGCAATGTCTTCCCTCGCTGCAGCGGGTACCGCGAACATGACGCCCAAGGCCATGATCGCCGCAATCACGGCACTGCCCCACCATAGGATGCGCCAGGCCTCGAACCAGGGGCCGACAAGCATGGCCAGCGCCATGCCCCCCGGCATGAAGCAGCTCCACATGGCGAACGCGAGCGCCTGATGGCGAGTGTCGACGACGTACGGAAGTATCGCGGGCGCCGCCACGATGATGATCAAAAACCCCGCTCCTTCGACCACGCGTGACACCAGCAGCAGCGTGAAACCTGGTGCCAGTGCGCCCAATATGGCACCCAACACTAGGCAACCCAGCCCTGCCAGCAGCATGCGCTTGTGGCCGAAGGCAGCGACCACTGTACCGACCGGCATGCCGCCCAGCAGGCCGAGGAACGAAAAGATGCCCATCAGCCAGCCGGCCGCTGCCAGCCCGACACTCATGTCCTGTTGAATCAAGGGAGTGGCGATCGCCACCTTGCCGACCTGCAAAGAGGCGGCGATGCCGGAACCGATGATCAGCATGACGGCATGCCAATCGGTGGAGATCGATGCGGTTCTGGGAGTCAGGGAAGTATCCATGCAACACCTCGATCACGGAGAAGCGAAACGTCCATCGAGGGGCAGGATAGTGTCGTTGCCTTATGCTGGGGAGTGATAAAATTTTTATCAAATTGATCATGGGAGATGATCATGCTGGATGCCCTCACCTTCGACCAACTGCGCACCTTCGTCGCTGTGGCCGACAGCGGCAGTTTTCGCGCCGGTGCGGCACGTCTAGCCCGCGTTCAATCCGGTGTCAGCGTGGCGATCGCCAATCTCGAGGCACAATTGGAGGTCTCGCTGTTCGATCGCTCGGGCCATCGCCCGATATTGACGCCGGAAGGACGCGCCCTGCTGGAGAACGCACGGGATATATTATTGCGTGTCGACGCGATGCGAGCACGGGCCCACGGGCTGGGCGAAGGTGTCGAGCTGGCGTTGCCCCTAGTCGTCGATACCCTGTTTCCCATCCATCAAGTGGGCAAGGCCATGACCGAAACCCTGGCCCACTACCCCTCCGTCGCCTTCAGGGTCGACGTCGAACCCCTGGCAGGTCCCCTGCAGGCATTGCTCGACGAGCGTTGCGCACTGGCCATCATGGTGGGCGATCACTTTCGTGACCCACGTGTCGAACTCGAGGCGCTCTCGCCGGTGGAGCTCGTCGCCGTCGTGGCGTCGGAGCATCCATTGGCGCGCCATGACGAACCTCTCGACAGCCTGCATCTCGCCGATCACCTCCAGATCGTGCAATCTGACCCATCGCCCCCTTCCCGGGGACGCGACTTCGGTGTCATCTCGACACGCACCTGTCGCGTGAACACCCAGGACACCAAGCACGCGCTCATCCTCGCCGGCGTCGGTTGGGGGTACCTCCCTGTATGGCAGGTCGAGCGGGATCTTCGTGCAGGTCGGCTGGCAGAGCTGGCAGTGCGAGGCAGGCACGGTCGTCGACGCCGCTCCGACGCCTATCTCGCCCGGCGCGTCGATGCGCCATTCGGCCCCGCCGCGAGGTTGCTGGCCGAAGCGCTTGGCCGACGTCCCGATTGAGCGAGCACGTCCGGTGCGGCGCCTGCCTCAAGCCCGAAGCCTGTCGTGCCTTGCCTCAGCACGTACTGCACCGGGCGAGCGGCCCGTCACTCGCTTGTAGGCGCGGCTGAAGGCTGCCTGAGAGCCATAGCCGAGGCGTTGGGCGACGACGTCGATGGGCTGGGCGTCCCGACCGATCCACTGAGTGGCCAGGTGCATGCGCAACTCGGTCATGTAGCGATGAGGAGTCAGCCCGGTGACGGTCAAGAAGCGCTCGGCGAAGACCGATCGCGAGCTGCCCATCTGCTTTGCCAGCTCGGCGACCGTCCATTGACGCCCGGGCTCGCGATGCATGGCGGCGATAACGCGTCCCAGTCTGGGATCGCGCAGGGCCTCGACCCAACCGGAGGCATCACCACAGCCACACTCGACCCAACCACGCACGATGAAGGCCGAGACGACATCGGCAAGACGCGACAGAATGCTCGCGAAGCCTGCCCGCTCGGCCTTGGCTTCGCGTTCCATGGCCTGGAGAATCGGCAGCATCTCGGGATGGCGCTCCAGGAGCGTATCGACGCGCATCACCTCAGGCATCAAGCCGACGAGCGGATGCATGCCGCCGAGATCGAACTCCATGCAACCGCTGAAGATGACGACCCCGTTTTCCTGACAAGCTTCGGGAGAACCGTTGCGCACTGCACTGACGGCCTTGCAGAGAGGAGCGGCCTCGCAGCTGGCGATATCACGACTGGCGGATTGATCCGGCGACGAAAGCAGCGCGTGAGGGCCGCCACGCGGCAGGAGCACCGCATCGCCGGCCTCGAGGCGATGCATGGCACCGCCGGGGCTGCGCAGATACACCGGTCCTCGGGCAATGAAGTGAAAGTGGGCCCATCCAGCGATGGTGCCAAACCCTTCGATACCGAAGGGGGGAGCGGCTTGAATGCGGCGGTATTGGATGCCGCTCAGACGCATGCCGCGAAGAAGCTCGCTGACCAGGTCATTGGGCACGCCCCGATCATCGCTGGAGTGACGACAGCTGGACGATGAGTCAATCATGGCGCGATCATAGGCATGAAGAATCCGGCATGTCCAGCCTCTGGCGATCCGCACCGGTGAGATCGAAGCGACCAACGAAGCGCCCCCGATCAATGACCGGGGGCGCTTCGTGCGAGATGGCAGACGACGATGCCGGTTTACAGCGGCTTATGGTCGTCGGCTTCATCGGCAGGTGCGTAGGAACCGTCTTCACGGTGCACTTCGTTGCCGGTCAGGCCCGGTGTGAACACGCAGGCCAGGTGCATGGTCTTGCTGGCACGCAGCAGGTGCTCGTCGTGCTGGTCGAGAATGTAGATGTCACCCGGCTTGATGGGCCAGATCTTGCCATCGGCCAGGGTTTCCACTTCACCTTCCCCCTCGATGCAGTAGACCGCTTCGAAGTGGTGCTTATAGTGGATGTGGGTCTCGGTGCCCTCGAAGATGCGGGTGATATGGAAGGAGCAATTGCCGCCATCCTCGGCCAGCGACAGACGGGTGCTGTCCCAGTTGCCGTTTTCGGCGGTGACCAGACGGTCGGTCTGGCGCGCTTCTTCGAGATTGCGAACGATCATGTCGATTCTCCGGTGAATCAGTGACTGGCCGGCCACACACTGGCCGGCCGATACAGTGATGCCATGGGCTGGCCCCATGGCGAACCTCAGGCGATCAGCCGAAGGCCTGCTTGGTGCTGGCTTCGAGAATGTCCAGCCCCTCGACCAGGTCTTCGTCGGGAATGGTCAGCGGGCACAGGCACTTGACCACTTCGCCATCCTGACCGCTGGTTTCGATGATCAAGCCGTTCTCGAACGCCTGATGGGTGATCTTGTCGGCGATATCGCCGGAACCCACGTCGATGCCGCGCATCAGGCCACGGCCACGCTCGGAGGCCTCGATGCCCTGCTCGTTCAGCCAGGCGGCAATCTTGCCGAAGCGCTCCTCGACAACACGTGCCTTGCGCTGCACATCGCGCTCGAAGGTGTCGTCGCTCCAGTACTTGCGCATGGCGGCAGCGGCGGTGGCAAAGGCCAGGTTGAAGCCACGGAAGGTGCCGTTGTACTGACCGGGCTTCCACTTGTCGAGTTCGGGGCGCATCAGCACGTGAGCGAACGGCAGGCCGTAACCGGACAGCGACTTGGAGTTGGTCACGATGTCCGGCGTGATGCCGGCATGCTCGAAGCTGAAGAACTTGCCGGTCCGGCCGCAACCCGCCTGGATGTCGTCGATGATCAGCAGGATGTCATGGGCGCGGCAGATGCTCTCGAGCCGCTTGAGCCACTCCAGACCGGCGACGTTGATGCCGCCCTCGCCCTGCACCGTCTCGACGATCACTGCCGCCGGCACGTCCAGACCACCAGACTTGTCGCCAAGCAGCTTCTCGAAATAGTCGAGGGTATCGGCACTGCTGCCGAGGTAACCATCGAACGGCATGAAGGACGCCGCCTGGGTCGGCACGCCGCCGGTGGCCTCGCGGAACTTGCGATTGCCGGTCGTCGCCAGCGCCCCCATGGTGACGCCGTGGAAACCGTTGGTGAAGGAGACGATGTTGTGACGGCCCTTGGCGACGCGCGCCAGGCGAATGGCCGCCTCGACGGCATTGGTCCCCGTCGGCCCGGGCAGGTGGACCTTGTACTCGAGACCACGCGGCTTGAGGATCACCTCTTCCAGGGTTTCGAGGTAGTCGCGCTTGGCGGCCGTCCAGAAGTCCAGCCCGTGAACGATGCCGTCGCTGTCGAGATAGTCGAGCAGGGCCTGCTTGAGATGCGGGTTGTTGTGGCCATAGTTCAGGGTGCCGGCGCCTGCCAGGAAGTCGATGTACTCGCGACCATCCTCGTCGGTCAGACGAGCATTGCGTGCCTTGGTGAAGACCACCGGAAAGGAGCGAGAGTAGGTCCGGACGTCGGACTCCATGCGTTCGAGGGTCTGGGTCTGCATTGCGACCTCCTGTGGGATGAAAGTGATGAATCGAGAAGACGGGCAGCCGGCCCGTACCGGGCCGGCGCGGCGGCGTGCCGGCTCAGATCTGGTCGGTCTGGAACGGGCCGATGCGAACGAGATTTTCCGGGTCATGCTCACCGCCGAGTTGATCGGTGGAGAAGTATTCGCGGCTGTTCAACGGCGCCTGCCAGCGGTCGGCAAGACGACGGAACAGGCCCCAGGAGGCTTGGTTGTCAGGCGTTATCGTGGTTTCGAGGTGGTGCACCTCGGCCATTTCCGGGCGCGTCATCACGGCCTCCACCAGGCGGCGGGCCAGGCCGGTGCCGCGTGCCTTCTCGCCTACGGCGACCTGCCAGAGGAAATAGGTGTCAGGCGCATTGCTCTTCACGTAGCCGGAAACGAAACCGACGATCTCCCCTTCCTCGTTGGTGGCCACGGCACAACTGTCGCGAAACTGCGTGGCCAGCAACAGATAGGCGTAGGCAGAGTTGACGTCGAGAGGAGGGCAGGACTTGACCAGTTCATAGATGCCCCAGCCGTCGTCGGGGCTGGGCTTGCGAATGAAGAGCGGCGAGGCCTCGTGGCCGACCACGGCATCGGCCACGCTGGGCTTGGCCAAGTCGGCGGAGGGCGTAAAGGGCTCTGTGGTTGCGTTCATTGTCATGGTTCGCTGTAGCGAATTTGATCGGCATCATAACAGCCACTTATGGCCATTTCAAAAACCAGGTTATCTTGCTCGCTAAAATCCATAATACAAAATTATGATCTACTCCTCAGGCCGCGTCTGTGGCGGTTCCTTCCGTTTTCCATTCATGTAGCTTAGCCCACATTCGTTCTGACCATGCGCAAAACGCGACGGGCCACCCTTGAGGGTGGCCCGTCCGAATGACATCGCCATGACAAGCTGGCCCGAAGAGCGTCAGCGGCGTGTCGGGCTTCGCATGGTCACGAATTCCTCGGCGCCGGTGGGATGGATGCCCACCGTCTGGTCGAACTGCGCCTTGGTCAGCCCGGCGCGCACGGCGATGGCGATGCCCTGGATGATCTCGCCGGCCTCCTCGCCCACCATGTGAGCACCGACCACCACGTCGCTGGCGTCGTCGACGATCAACTTCATCAGGCTGCGCTCGCTGCTGCCGGAGAGCGTGTGCTTCATGGGACGGAAGTCGGCACTGTAGACGCGAATTGCCTCGAAACGCTCACGGGCCGCCTCTTCCGAGAGACCAACGGTACCGATGTTGGGATGGCAGAACACGGCAGTCGCCACACGTTCGTAATCCAGCGACTCGGGGGTGGAGTCGCCAAAGTGGTGCTCGACCAGCTTCATGGCCTCTTCCAGCGCCACCGGCGTCAGTTCGGGGCCACCTGTGACATCACCGAGTGCGAGGATCGAAGGCACCGAGGTCTCGAAACGCTCGTTGACCTTGAGGGAGCCATCGTCGTTGGTCGCGACATCGAGGCGGTCGAGGCCAAGCCCCGCCAGATGCGGCCGACGCCCGGTGGCGGCGAGCACGGCATCGACTTCCAGCACGCGACCGTCGGTGAGGGTAACCTTGAGGCCGCCCGCCACCTTTTCGATGGCTTCGATGTTGGTGTTGAAATGCAGATTGACGCCCTTCTTGGCCATCTCGTCGCGGGTGAATTCACGCACCTCGTTGTCGAACCTGCGCAGGAACAGCTCGCCGCGATAGACGAGATGGGACTCGCTGCCCAATCCATTGAAGATGCTGGCGAACTCCACGGCAATGTAGCCGCCGCCGAGCACCAGGAAGCGCTGCGGGAAGTCGTCGAGATCGAAGATCTGGTTGGAGTTCAGGGTCAACTCGTTGCCCGGGAAATCCGGCACCCAGGGCCAGCCGCCCACGGCGACCAGGATCTTCTCGGCACTGATCGTCTCACCACCGACCTCGACGTGGTGTGCGTCGACCACACTGGCGCGACCATTGATCAGGCGCACGCCGGCATTATCCAGCAGGCGACCATAGATGCCATTGAGGCGCTTGATCTCGCCGATCTTGTTGTCACGCAGGGTCGCCCAGTCGAATGACGGTTCCTCGGCCAATTGCCAGCCGAACCCACCGGAATCCTCGAAGGCTTCATGGAAGTGGGCCGCATAGGAATACAGCTTCTTCGGCACGCAGCCGACATTGACGCAGGTGCCACCGAGATAACGGTCCTCGGCGACGGCAACCCGAGCTCCGGTGGCGGCGGCAGTGCGGGCGGCACGCACACCGCCGGACCCCGCTCCGATGACGAACAGGTCATAGTCGAAATCTGACACGCGATTCTCCTGTAAACGGTCGGGCCCCATTCAGGCCCTGTGGGCAATGGCGCGATCATACCAGCCAAGGTGGCACCCCGGGAGAGCGGTTGACCCGCATCCCCGCTGACGGTAAAAGAAGGCTCCTTCGTCTTTCGTCCCATCCTTGCCGGAGCCCGACCATGAGCAATGACATCGATACCCTGCTGGAAAACAACCGTGCCTGGGCGGAGCAGATGTGTCGCGACGATCCCGATTTCTTCGCTCGCCTGGCACGGCAGCAGACGCCTGAATACCTGTGGATCGGCTGTTCCGACAGCCGCGTGCCGGCCAACCAGATCATCGACCTGCCGCCCGGGGAGGTGTTCGTCCATCGCAACGTCGCCAACCTGCTCCACCACAACGACATGAACGCCCTTTCGGTGGTGCAGTTCGCCGTGGATGTGCTCAAGGTCAAGCACATCATGATCGTCGGCCACTATGGTTGCGGCGGCATTCGTGCGGCGGTCACCGGAGGCGAGTGCGGTATCGTCGATTACTGGCTGCATTCGGTACGCGACCTCTACAGCCAGCATCGTGCCTCGCTGTCCTCGCTGTCGCAGGATGAGCAGGTCGACCGCATGTGCGAACTCAATGTCGAGGCCCAGGTCAAGAACCT
Organism: Halomonas caseinilytica; assembly: GCF_001662285.1. Lineage (NCBI taxonomy): Bacteria > Pseudomonadati > Pseudomonadota > Gammaproteobacteria > Oceanospirillales > Halomonadaceae > Halomonas > Halomonas caseinilytica. The sequence goes on along the minus strand of NZ_BDEO01000001.1, from coordinate 740,258 downwards.
GTGCCGTACCAAGATCATTCAACGTGCCTGGCAACGTGGCCAGGAGCTCTCCGTCCATGGCTGGGTCTATGGCCTGAGCGATGGGCGCGTCACCGACCTGGAATGCAGTGTCCACGGACTCGATCAGGTCGCCCAACTGTACCGTATCGACCGCGTCACGCCCGCCAGCGAAGACTGAGCGCCCTCCTCGCGCCCGGCATCGTTATTCGCCGGGCGCATGGGGTGTGTCACAATTTCGATTGTGCGCTTCCCCCTAACCTCTCTATGTTGGTGAATGGAGCATAATGGTCATCACGACCGTCGGCCGTGATACCGATAACAATCCATCCGGCATGGAACGACACATGACAATCAAGAAGACTCTGCTGGCTAGCGTCATCGGCGCCGCCATGACCTCCGCTGCCCTCGCCCCGGCCGCCCAGGCCAACACCACCCTGCGCATGGCCTATGATGCCGATCCGGTATCGCTGGATATCCACGAGCAACTGTCCGGCGGGATCCTGCAGCTTTCGCACATGACCTTCGACCCGCTGGTGCGCTGGACCAAGGATCTCGAGATCGAGCCGCGGTTGGCCACCGACTGGGAACGGGTCGACGACACCACCCTACGTATGACACTGCGTGAAGGCGTCGAATTCCACAGCGGCAATGCCTTTACCGCCGAGGACGTGGTCTGGACCATCGATCGACTCAAGCGCAGCCCCGATTTCAAGGCGATCTTCGCGCCCATCGAGGGTGCCACGGCGGTCGACGCGCATACCCTCGAGATCAAGACCAAGAAGCCCTACCCGCTGCTGCTCAACCTGGCGACCTACATCTTCCCGATGGACAGCCAGTTCTACTCCGGTGAAGACAGTGACGGGGATCCCAAGGACGAGATCGTCAAGAACGGCAACTCCTACGCCTCGCGACATCAGTCCGGTACCGGTCCTTATGAGGTCACCGAACGGCAGCAAGGCGTGCGCGTCGTCTTCGAGCGCAACGATGACTACTGGGACGAGCAGTCCCCGGGCAACGTCGACAAGATCGAACTGACACCGATCAGCGAGAACGCCACGCGAGTGGCCGCCCTGCTCTCCGGCGATGTCGACTTCATCGCGCCGGTGCCGCCCAACGATCTGGAACGCGTCCGTCAGGACGACGACGCCAAGCTGGTCACCATGTCCGGCACCCGCATCATCCTCTTTCACATGAATCAGGAACGCGTCGAGGCTTTCAAGGATAAGCGGGTTCGTCAGGCCTTCGCCTATGCCATCAATCAGGAAGGCATCGCCGACCGACTGATGAAGGGCTTCGCCACGCCGGCGGCCCAGCTCTCGCCTGAAGGCTATGCGGGGCACAACGATGAACTGGAGCCGCGCTACGACCTGGAGAAGGCCAAGCAGCTGATGGCCGAGGCCGGTTACGAGGATGGCTTCGAGATCACCATGATGGCGCCCAACAACCGCTACGTGAACGATGCCAAGATCGCTCAGGCGGTTGCGGCCATGCTGGCACGCATCAACGTGACGGTGGATCTCAAGACCCTGCCCAAGGCTCAATACTGGGGCGAGTACGATGATCGGGTTGCCGACATGATGATGATCGGCTGGCATGCCGACACCGAAGACTCGGCCAACTTCCACGAATACCTCACGGCCTGCCCGGACGCCGATTCCGGCGCCGGCCAGTACAACGCCGGCAACTACTGCAACCCCGAGGTCGACAAGCTGGTCTCCGAGGCCAATCTTGAGCTCGACCAGGCGAAGCGTGCCGAGATGTTGCAGCAGATGGAGCAGACGCTGTACGACGAGGCCGCCTTCATCCCTCTACATTGGCAGAACCTTGCCTGGGCCGCCGATACCAACGTCGATCTCGAGCCGATCGTCAACGTGATGAACTTCCCCTACCTCGGGGATCTCGTCGTCGAAGAAGAGTAATACCCTTCCGCCGTCTCTCGCCTGACCGTGGGCGAGAGACGGCGATTCGACACCCCGCTCCGAGACACGCTCCCCGCAGGGGGCGTGTCACCGCGTGCTCGGGCCTTTCTCGACAATGGAACGCCACTCATGATCGCTTTTCTGATCAAGCGCCTCTTTCATGCGCTGCTGGTGATGTTCGTCATCAGCGTGATCGCCTTCGCCATACAAGACAATCTGGGCGACCCCATCCAACAGATGGTCGGCCAATCCGTGCCGGAGAGCGAACGCGAGGCACTGCGTGAAGAGCTCGGCCTCAACGATCCCTTCCTGGTCCAGTACCTGCGTTTCGCCGTCAATGCCGCGCATTTCGACTTCGGCTACTCCTACGTCTTCAACCAGCCGACCACTGACGTCGTGCTGCGCCATCTACCGGCAACCCTGGAACTGGTGGCCGCCGCCACTTTCCTGATCATCGTGCTGTCTGTGCCCATCGGCGTCTATAGCGCCATCAAGCCACGTGCCTGGCTGTCGCGTTTCTTCATGGGCGTCTCGATCGTCGGCATCTCGATTCCGGTCTTTCTCACCGCCATCGTGCTGATCCAGCTGTTCGCCATCGGCGTCAGCTGGACGCCCTTCCCTGCTGACACCGGCTGGGGCGCCTGGCTCAATGACCTGATCACCACCGAGGGCGGCATGCCGGCCTATGGTCGAGGGGATCCGGTGCCCGTCTTCGGTACTTGGGAAACCAACTTCGCCTCCCTGGAGGGGCTGTCCTACCTGGTTCTGCCGGCCATCTCCCTGGCTTCGATCATGCTGCCGCTGTTCATCCGCCTGATCCGCGCCGAGATGCTCGAGGTGCTGCAGTCCGACTACGTGAAGTTCGCCCGTGCCAAGGGCATCTCGCCGCGTCGCATCTACTTCCTGCATGCACTGAAGAACACCATGCTGCCGGTGATCACCGTGGGCGGTGTACAGATCGGGACCCTGGTGGCCTACACCATCCTGACCGAGACGGTGTTCCAGTGGCCCGGCATGGGCCTGATGTTCCTCGATGCCATCGAACGTTCCGACATACCGCTGATCGTCACCTACCTGATGATCGTGGGGCTGATCTTCGTGATCACCAACACTCTGGTCGATCTCATCTATGGCCTGATCAACCCCACCGTCAAGCTGACAGGAAAACCCGCATGACCACGCTGACGTCTCGCCCCAAGAGTCGTTGGGAACGCTTTTGCGATTCCTACCTGCTCTATAGTTTCAAGCGCGATCTGATCGCCCAGGTCAGCCTGCTGGTGTTCATCGCTTTGGTCGCCGTTGCGGTTCTCGCGCCCTGGCTGGCGCCGATGAATCCCTATGACCTTTCACAGATCGACATCCTTGCCTCGGAATTGCCTCCCTTCTGGGTGGATGGCAGCGATCCGGCCTACCTCATGGGAACCGATGCCCAGGGGCGCGATCTGTTGTCGACCATCCTGTACGGTGCGCGCGTATCACTGATCATCGGTTTCGGTGCCGTACTCATGCAGGCAACCTTGGGAGTATGCTTCGGCCTGCTGGCCGGCTACCTGGGCGGTCGTGTCGATGCCTTCCTGATGCGACTGGCCGACATCCAGTTGTCCTTTTCCACCCTGATGGTGGCCATCGTGGTCGGCGCCCTGTTCAAGGCGATCTTCGGTGGCGGCACCTTCAGTGACTACGCCGTCCCCTTGCTGGTACTGATCATCGGCCTGGCCGAATGGCCGCAGTACGCACGAACCGTGCGCGCCTCGGTCCTTGCCGAGAAAGGCAAGGAATACGTCGACGCCGCACGGGTAATGGGCCTGTCGAGCCGACGCATCATGTTCCGGCATATCCTGCCCAACACGCTGTCGCCGATCTTCGTCATCTCCACTGTACAGGTGGCCAACGCCATCATCTCGGAGGCGGCACTGTCCTTCCTCGGCCTCGGCATGCCCGAGACCCAGCCGTCGCTGGGCTCGCTGATCAAGTCCGGCTTCGACTACCTCCAGTCCGGCTCCTGGTGGATCACCCTGATCCCCGGCGTGGTGCTGGTGGTGCTGGTGCTGGTGATCAATCTGCTCGGCGACTGGCTGCGCGATGTGCTCAATCCGCGACTCTACAAGGGCTGAATCTCATGTCTCTACTCGACGTTAACCACCTCGACGTGCGCTTCGCGCTGCGTGGCGGCGATGTCCGGGCACTGCGCGACGTCTGTTTCAGCCTGGATCGCGGCGAGCGGTTGGGCATTGTGGGCGAATCCGGCGCCGGCAAGTCGGTAGCCGCCTTCAGCCTGCTCAACCTGATCGCCAAGCCAGGCTACATCGCCGGCGGCAGCATCTGCTTCGACGGTCAGGAACTGATCGGGCTGAGCGATCGCAAGCTTCGCAAGGTGCGTGGTCATCGCATGTCGATGATCTTCCAGGACCCGATGATGACCCTCAATCCGGTGCTGACCATCGGTGAACAGATGGTGGAATGCCTCAAGGCGCACCGCCGGATCAGCACTCGGGAAGCGCGCAGCATCTCGCTGAACAAGCTGCAGCAGGTCCAGATTCCCTCGCCCGAGGCCCGACTGGATCAGTATCCCCACGAACTTTCCGGTGGCATGCGGCAGCGTGTGATCATCGCCATCGCCCTGCTGCTCGATCCTGACGTCATCATTGCCGACGAGCCGACCACAGCACTGGATGTCACCATTCAAGCGGAGATCATGGCGTTGCTGCTGGAACTGTGCGAGAAACACAACGTCGGCCTGATTCTGATCACGCACGATCTCGGCGTGGTCAGCCAGGTCACTCAGCGCATGCTGGTCATGTACGCCGGTCGCGTCATCGAACAGGGCCCGACCCGCGAGATCATCAACGATCCACAGCATCCCTATACCCAAGGCTTGATCAATGCCCTGCCGCAAATGGCCACTCCCGGCTCGCGGCTCAACCAGATCCCCGGCAGCATGCCATCGCTGTCCAACCTGCCGAGCGGCTGTGCCTTCCATCCACGCTGCGCCTTCGTCGAGCGTGCCGATGGCAGCCGTCGCCAAGCCTGCCATGACCAGGTGCCCGAGTTCGTGACGTCCGGCAACTGCCAGGCTGCCTGCCACATGGTCGCCGAAATGATCGAAAGCGAACGCATTCCGGCCGAGGAGCAAGACCGATGAATTCGACCGCCACATCCCCCGTTCCGGAAACGACGCAACCCTTGCTGGCGTTGCGTGGCCTGGAAAAGCGTTTCTCTCTCTGCGGCGACTTTCTCGAACAGCTGCAATTCAAGGGCGGCAAGCTGGTTCGTCACCAGGAGCACGTGCATGCCATCAACGGCGTCGATCTGGAAATCCAGCGCGGCGAGGCATTGTGTGTGGTAGGCGAGTCAGGCTGCGGCAAATCCACCGTGGCGCGCACCGTGATGGGCTTGATCACACCGACCGCCGGTGAAATTCACTACGCCGGCCAGCGCATCGATGACCTTTCCACCAGGCAGTTGCTGCCCTATCGCCGACGCATGCAGATGATCTTCCAGAATCCGTATGCCTCGCTGAACCCGCGCATGACGATTCAGCAGACCCTGGAGGAGCCGATCCGGCTCCATCATCCCGACTGGACGGCCCAGCAGGTCAAGGACAAGGTCGGCGAGGTCATGCAGTCGGTCGGCATCGACCCGGACTGGGGAGCGCGCTACGGCCACGAATTCTCGGGCGGCCAACGCCAGCGCATCGCCATTGCCCGTGCCCTGGCGGTCGACCCCGAGTTCATCGTGGCCGACGAGCCGATCTCGGCACTGGATGTGTCCATCCAGGCCCAGGTGCTCAATCTGCTGATGGAAGCTCAGCAGCGTCACAATCTCACTTACCTGTTCATCACGCATGACCTCGCCGTCGTCGAGCATTTCGGCACCCGGGTGGCGGTGATGTATCTGGGAAGAGTCTGTGAGGTGGCACCGACCGCTACTCTCTTCGCGCGCCCGCGCCATCCTTATACCCAGGCCCTGATGTCGGCCATTCCACGACTCGAGGACGACCGTCCACAGCACATTCGTCTGGAGGGCGAGGTGCCGACGCCCGTGCACCTGCCTTCGGGATGCGTCTTCCATGGTCGTTGTCCCCACGCCAAGGCTCGCTGCCGCGAGGAAGTGCCTGCGTTGATCGAGACCGACGATGGTGGCCAGGTGGCCTGCCATGCCGTGGAAGAGGGACGTATCGGCTGAGCCCGTGGCGTTTCTGGCATAATACGAGCGTTCGAATCCAGTCGAGAGCCCGCCGATCCGGGCTCTCCTGGTGCGGCGTGACGCTATCTGAAACGTGAAAGCCATGACTGGTTGGGGGCGATCCTCTCACCCGGTCGTCGGCAAGAGGGCTGATATGGAAATACGCTGGTTGGAAGATTTCATCGCCCTGGCGCGTACCCGGCACTTCTCCCGGGCGGCCGAGGAGCAGAACGTCACCCAGCCGACCTTTTCGCGGCGCATCAAGCTCCTCGAGGAGGAGATGGGCGCGACCCTGATTAACCGGCAGACACTGCCCCTGTCATTGACACCCGAAGGCGAAGAATTCCTGACGCTGTGTCAGGACGTGACGCGCCGCGTGGCCAATACTCGGCAACGCCTTGGGCATCTCGCCGAGAGTCAGGCCGGCATGGTTCGCCTGGCGGCACCCCAGAGCCTGCTGGCCAATTTCCTGCCGGAATGGCTTGACGGTTGGGCGACCCCACCGCCGATCAAGCCCTACCTGCGTGCCACCGCCTGGCTGGCGAACGACTACTTCCGGGCGCTGGGGAGAGATGAATGCGATCTGGTACTGTGCTACTGGCCTGTCGGCGACTGTCCGCTGGAGCTGGAGACCGAGGCGTTCGAGTATCATCTGCTCGGGCATGAACGCCTCGTCCCTGTCTCCCTGCCGGACCCCGAGGGACGCCCTCGCTTCGACCTGGAGGGAAACGGCCGCCGCTCGCTGCCCTTGATCGCCTATCATCCTCGGGGCCTGATCGATGCGGCCATTAGCCGCCATCTCGAGTCACAGCCCGATGTACCGACGTTCAGCGTACTCAACGAGAGTATCCAGAGCGGCAATATTCGCGAGCTCGTCGGGCTCGGGTATGGCTTGGGCTGGCTGCCGCAGCGTAGCGTGACACGAGCCCTTGCCGGCGGGAAACTGGTGCCCGCAGGGAGCGAACGCTGGGAAGTGCCGCTGGAGATTCGGCTGTATCGGCGTCGCCATCACTCGCATCAGGCCGTGGACGCAATCTGGCAATCACTCGACGATGGCCCCGGCACCCCGGGAGACCACCGATGATCGCCGGACGCCACCCGGCCGACTTTCAGCCACTGCCGGGGTTCGCCAATCGACACCTGCAGACCCTGCTGCCGCGTATCCTGCCTCGGCCAGCGTTGTCTCTCGTCGACGAAATCCTTGAGTTGCCCGATGGCGATTTCGTCGAACTCACCTGGCTCGATGCGCCCACTTTGTCCGCCGAAGCCCCCGTGCTGGTGTTGTTCCATGGCCTGGAAGGGTCCGTGGACTCACCTTATGCGCGCCATCTGCTGAGGGCCGCCGAGCGTCGTGGCTGGCGAGCGGTGCTGATGCACTTTCGCGGTTGCGGCAAATGGCCCAACCGCCTGCCTCGTGCCTACCATAGCGGCGACACGGCCGATGCCCGCCGGCTACTGGAACGTCTCGCCCGGCACTATCCATCGGCGCCCAGGGTCGCGTTGGGCGTTTCGCTGGGTGCCAACATGCTGCTCAAGCTGGTCGCCGAGGATGCCGACAATGCACTGGGACTGACCGGTGCCATTGCCGTGGCACCACCGGTGAACCTGGCGGCCTGTGCCGATACGCTGGAACGCGGCACGGCACGGCTCTATCAGCGTCACCTGCTCGGTGCCCTCAAGGCCAAGGTAGCCCCGCGCCTGGCCCGTCGCGAACTTCCGCTGGCGCTGAGCCACGGCGACCTGGGGCGTTGCACCACGCTGCGCGCCTACGATGATGCGATCACAGCGCCGCTTCATGGCTTCAATGATGCGGCGGACTATTACCAGCGCGCCGCCGCCGCGCCCCTGCTCGGTGACATTCACCTGCCGACGCTGATCCTGCACGCCGAAGACGACCCTTTCATGCCGCCGGGGCTGTATGACGGCCTGACACTCGGTCCCGGCATTCGCCTGGAAATCGCTCGTCATGGCGGCCATGTCGGCTATGTGGAGTGGCGAAACGGCCACCCCACCAGCTGGCTCGCCCGGCGGGTCGAGCGACAGCTCGATGAATGGTCAGAGCGTGCTACCGTCTCGCTACCCGCCTTCAGCCAATCGGGCAACTGACGCCGGTCCCCTTGAGGCCGCAGTAGCCGCCAGGGTTCTTGTCGAGATACTGCTGGTGATATTCCTCGGCGTAGTAGAACACCTCGAGCGGTGCGATCTCGGTGGTGACCGCCCCCCTGCCCTGAGCCGCCAGCGCCTCGGCATAGGCAGCGCGGCTACGCTCGGCCACCGCGCGTTGTTCATCGTCGAGCGTGAGGATGATCGAGCGATACTGGGGGCCGATGTCGTTGCCCTGGCGGTTTCCCTGGGTCGGGTCGTGTGCCTCCCAGAAGTGGCGTAACAGGGTATCGAGGGTGATCTCCGTCGGGTCGAAGACCACCCTGACCACCTCGGCATGGCCGGTGCGGCCGGTACAGGTTTCCTGGTAGGTCGGGTTCGGCGTGACACCGCCTGCATACCCCACGGCCGTCACAAACACGCCAGGCAGTTGCCAGAACAGGCGCTCGGCGCCCCAGAAGCACCCCAGCCCCAACACGATCTCCTGCAGGCCTTCAGGCCAAGGTGGCGTCATGCGACGTCCATTGACCGTATGCAGGGCAGAAATCGCCATCGGTGTGTCGCGTCCTACCGGTGCGTCTGCGGATTGTGCGCTCATGTCGTTTCCTCGTCGGTTGCCTGTTGCTTCGTTGCCGGCGCTCATTCGAGCGTGGGCGGATCGCCCGGCAGACTGAAGGTATAGATCAGGTCCACGGCCTGAGAGGCGCCGGAGACGGCTTCCAGATAGAGGTTGCGCCACAGTTTGTAGCGCAGGGTCAATTCGGCGATGGGCGAGAAGACGCCCACACCGTATCCGACACTCAGGCGATCGGTCAGGTTGCCGGTCACCACCACCTGGCTGTCATCGCCACTGCCGGCCGAGTCCAGGCGCAGATCCTGGATGCCGAAGGCCTCGCCCAGCGCCCCCACCGTACCGCCGGCCTGTCCCAGGCTCAGGCCGATCAGCGCCGAGGTCAGCGCTCCATCGGCGCCGCCGCTGGCGTCCGGTGCACGGCCACGCAGTACATAGGACAGCGCACGGGATTCATCCATGGCCGGTTCGGAGAAGATCTCCAGGCTCGGGCTCGAGGCCGGGCCGGATACCTGAATGCCGGCGATGACGTCATCTTCGGTGCTGTCGGGATTGCGAATGGCCTCGAAATCCAGCAAGGGCTCTCCGGGCGGGCCACTGAAATAGAGAATCCCTTCGCGGATGATCAGGTCCTGGGCGAAGGCACGGAAACGGCCGTCCTCGAGATTGACGTCGCCGAAGATCTGGACCGGCCCGCCTTCCTGGCGCACCTCCAGATTGCCGGCCAGGCCGGTCTCCAAGCCATAGGCCGACAGGCGCATGTCGGGCCCTAGGGCCAGGGTGATGCGCACGTCCATGGCCATGCCGGCCTCGGACATGGCCTCGGCAGTGGATTCCCCGGCCGCCTGGGCCGCTTCCTGCGCCTCGGCTTCCTCCCGGGTGACGATCACTTCATCCGGGCTCACCGACTGGGCTGATGCCGGCACCTGCCCGACCTCGAGCCGTGCCCAGGGAATACGGACATCGCCACGTACCCGCAGGCGATCGGGATTCGCCCGTATCGCCAGGTCCGGCGCCAGGCGAAGCTGTCCGAAGCCAGGCAACGAGGCCTGTATCGGTTCGTCCGTGCCCTGCACGTCCAGGGCAACCTGCCAGGCATCGACAGAAGGCCAGGCCGCATCGCCGTCGATCTCCAGTCGCCCCTGCTCGCTCGCCAGGAAGCCATCGAGATCGGCCCGGTCGCCGGCCAGGTTCACCGTCACACGCCCATCCTTCACCGTCAGCGGCAATCCCAGCCCGGCAGCCTGCAGGCCGGCGAGTTCGAGGCGGCCGTCGAGTCGTGGCTGATCACGGTTGCCGGTGATGTCGACATTTCCCCCGAAGTTGCCTTCCAGGGTCTTCACGTCGGCCACCAAGGGACGATAGGGATTCAGGCGCATGTCATCGACGCTGAGCCTGCCATCCAGACGACCGACACCCATGGGATCGTCGATGCCGAGATTCAACTGCACCGCCCCGCTGTCGCCCAGGGTCAATGCCAGGTCGACATCGGCGCGCGACTGGTCGGCCTGTAGATCGAGCGCGAGGCCCGTGCCGGGCACTGACCAGGGCTTGCCGTAGGCATCTTGCCCGGCGATCTCGACGTCGCTGTCGAGTCGTGCATCGGCTTGCCAGGCGGCACCCCCGCGCGACCATTCGGCCGTCAAGCCGCCCTCGGTGGCACCCTCGACATGCCAGCCGGCCGGCATCGAGTCATTGATCAGGTCCATGGGCAACTCGCGGATGGCGAGCACGGCCCGGCCGGCCTCGGGTGATGCCGACAGCGCCTCTTCGAGACACAGACCACCGCCTTCGTCGCGACGCAGGCAGAACGGCTGTACGTCCACCGCGCTCGAGGCGAGATCGGCATCGAAAACCAGGGCATCGTCGAGGGCCAGGCGGCCGTATTCGGTCTCGGCCTCGAGCGGTGTCAGGCGACCGCTGTAGCGTTGACGTTCGCGATCCATGGCGCCATCCAGGGCCAGGTTCAGCGACGACAACTGCCCTTCCGCCGGGCCATCGACGTCCAGCGTCAGCCGGTGTTGCGCCAGGTGCCCATCGAGGTTCAGCGCGACGGTATCGAGAACCTGGCCGGCGGCGGCGACACCCTCGGCGCTCAGGGCCAGATCGAGGCTCGGGTCCTCGAGACCGGCGACCTCGCCTGCCAGGTTCAGGGCGTCCACGCGATTCTCGGCGAAGGCCAGGCCATTGCCGGTGAGGTCCAGATCGAGCTGAGGTGCCTCCAGGCTGCCCGATGCCTCGATGTGGCCCGCCAGGGCGCCGGCCAACGACGGGTAGAGGCTCTTCAGGGCCGGCATGTCCAGCTCGGCGTTCACTCCAAGTTGATCGGGCGTCACCTGACCGCTGGCGCTGAGGCGATTGTCGCCCTGGCGGAATTCGAGGGTCTGGATGTCCCAGTTCATGCGGCTGTCGCCGGCGAGCGCCGCATCCAGAGTCAACGGATAATCGGCAAGGGTGCCATTCACGTTCAGCGCCGGCACCTCGAGTCGCCAGCCGTCGGCGTCCTGGTTGAAGGAAATCTCGGCATCCCCGTCAAGCCGGCCCGCCAGCCCCTCGACGAAGGGTTCGGGGTTCACGTCGTTCAGCGCGAGGCGCGCCTCGACGGCCAGACCATCGGCCCAATCGACACGCCCCTCGGTGGTCACGCTTGCCTCATCCATTGCCAGCGCCAGGGGCTCCCAGAGGAAATGGGCGAGATCGCCGTGTCCGCTCAGGTCGAGTCGGGTGCGCGGCAGTTGCGGTCCCTCGGCGACCAGGGAAAGTCGGGTGCGATAGTCCGTCAGGTCGCCCTCGGCCTCAAGCGACAGGTTCTCGGCCCGCCAGGGGACCGGTGGTGTCTCCTGGCCTTCGGCCTTCTGGGCATCGTCGGCGCTGGCCGCCTCGCCGGTGTCGTTGTCGGCGCCGGGCAGTGGCCATTGCAGGGCAGGACTCTGGAAGCTGGCAGTGAAGGGTAATGTCGGCGCCAGGGCGTCGAGCGTGGCAGACAAGCGTGTCTCCACCGATCCTGTCGTCGTCAGGTCCACCTGGAGATCCGCGAGGTCCCCGCTGACGCCGAGTTCGATGCGTTCGCCCTTCAGGGCCGGCATGCGGTCGGGCAGATAGAGTTCAGCATTCAGTTGTGCATCCAGCGGGTAGTTGCCACTCAGCATCACGCGTGCCTGCAACCGGGCATCAGCCTCCGGGCTGGCCACCGACAACGGCTCGATGCTGATCTCCTGGTCGCGTGCCGTGACACTCAACGCCAGTTCGTCGAGCTGATAGGCAACGGCACCTTCCACGGCCGCATCCACCACCCTCAGCTCCGGAACGTCGACGGCCAGCGGCAGATGGATTTCCGGCAGCTCAATGCGAGGCTTCTCGTCGAGTGACTGACTGGCCATGCCGGCAGCCTCGGGGGCGGTGCTGGCGGGCAAGGGAGAATGTGCCGAGATGGAGGCGTCGATGGCGGCCGCCGTCAGGATCGCTCCCTCATGCTCGCTTTCGCTGAGTGCCAACTGGTGGCCCACCGAGAGCGGCAGGGTGAGACGGGTGCCTTCCAGCCGAGTCGGCAGCAGTCGCAGGGTATTCGCTTCGGCCACCGCCCCGGTCGTGAACTCTTTCCAGTGCAGTCGTGTGCCGTCGGCAAGGCGTACCTCCACGTCGCGCAAGGCCAATTCGCGCAGCTCGATGGGGAACGGCAGCTCGATCGGCCCCGGCAGTCCCCCGCCCTCTGTCTGCTCGTCCTCTGCGGGAGGCGGTGCATCGCTCGATGCAAGTCGTATCCGGGCGCCCTGTACATCGAAGCGATCCAGGCAAAGGCGACCGTCGAGCAGACAGTCCTCGGCCCAGGCCAGCTCCAGCCGTTGGATGGCCACGCTGGCCGGCCCGGCATCGAGACGCAGATCCTCGAGTATCAAGGTATCCAGCGGGGCGCCTTCGACACGGGAAACGTCATAGAAGCCCATGCGCTTGCCCTGATCGATCAGCAGGCCGGTGCCCCAGGGAGAAAGCGCAATGCCCAGTACCAGCGACAGCAGGCCAATGAGCCAGAGCGGCAGCAGGATCAACAGACGGGCCAGGGCCCAGGTCAGACGACGTACTCTCACGTGGTGGCCTCTCAGAATTCCGGTCCGATGGAAAAGTGAATACGGTAGGCATCCTCGTCATCGAAGGGGTGGGCAACATCGAAGCGGATCGGCCCTACCGGCGAGATCCATCGAACCCCCAGTCCTGCGCCCGTCTTGAGGTCCTCCGGCCACCAATCGGTAAAGGCGTCGCCGGTGTCCACGAAGGAGGCAAGCCACCATTTGTCGGCCACCCGGCGTTGCGCCTCGATGCTGGCCACGAAGCGTTGCTCGCCGCCGATCAGGCGACCCTCGTCGTCTTCCGGGGAAAGGCTTTCGTAGGAATAGCCACGCACGCTGTTGTCGCCACCGGTGAAGAAACGCAGCGAAGGCGGCACATTACCGAAATCGTCGGTACTCACACTGCCAACCCCGAGGCGGCCGACGAAGCGATTGTCGTCACCGAGCATGCGAATCCACTGGGTATCGCCGTTGACCCTCAGGAACTCGGCGTCCGATCCCCAGGCCTCGTTGGAATACTGGACGGTGAGCTGCTGACGATCGCCCCAGGTCGGGAAGGTCGGGTTGCGTGTCCGGGTCCGTGACCAGCGCACGCCGGGATACAAAAGCAGAACCTGGTTGGACTCTCCTGCCTGGGTGAAGTCTTCATAGGTACTGCGCACGTAGAGGTACTGTTCCCAGCCGTTGTCGAACTTCCAGCGGCGCCCGAATTCGACGCTGGCTTCGAGAGACTCGGTGTCATCGTTGTCCTTGTGGCGAATCCCGTACTGCAGTTCATAATTGTCGCGCAGAGGATCCTCGAGCGGCATGGTATAGGTGCCGCTGAATTTCTGCTCGGGACCGGAAACATAAAGGTCGTGGTCCCAGCTGTGGCCGTAGCGATTGACCCAGGGCTGATCCCAGGTGAGGCGTGCTCGCGGTCCCACATCGGTGGCGTAGCCGATGCCGGTTTCGAACTGATGGCGGTCGGCCGGGGTGACCAGCACATCGATCGGCACCCGTGGCGTCTCGGGCGCCTGCAGCTTGGCGGCGGCCCCCAGGGCTTGTGAGCTGATACGAGGAGGAGGCGATGACGCCTCCGGAATGCCTGCGACATCCAGGGAATGCCACCAGCCGATCTCCCGAGCCGGCAGCGCCAGGCTCTGTGTTCCCTGATCGAGACGTGGGCGCACGCTCACCGAGCCGAACCATTCGGTCTGGCCCAGATTCTGGTTGAAACGCGCGACCTCGCCGGCAAGATAGGGTGCGCCCTCCTCGAAGGGCACCAGATTCTGGAGCCGCTCGGGTTCGATATGCTCGCCCTGGAAATAGACGTTGCCGAAACGGTAACGCTGACCGCTGTCCAGTCCCAGTGACAAGCGTGCACTGTGGTCCCAGGGGCGCACCTCGAGACGACGCTGGGTGAAACGCCAATCGAAATAACCACGCTGCAGCGCCAGACTCGAGAGGCGGCTGCGCAACGCGTCAAAGGGCGCGTGGCGCAACACCTCCCCTTCCTTCTGGGGATAGGCCTCGATGGCCTCGGTGAAAGGCGCATCGTCGGCCGCGGCACCTTGCAGCACGAAGTTCAGGCGGTCGATACGCACCGGCTCGCCCTTGTCGACCTCGAGCTCGACATGGGAGGGAGCTTCGGGATCGTCGAAACGTACTGTCAGGCTGGGCTCGTAGTAACCGAAGGGACGCAGTGCCTCGGCAGCCAGGCGACGCACCTCGGCTTCCAGGCGCTCCGGGTGGTATTGAGACGCCTCCAGGTCATCGAGATAGATCTCGATGTTACTGGCCAGCTTGTCGTCGACGCCCTCGATCGAGGCGTCCAGCGCGAGGGTCGGCGCTGCCACGCCGAGACACAAGGCCCCGGCCCCGAGGCGTGTGAACACGCGATTATCCATAATATCGAAGGCTTCCTGGCTGACGTCTCGTGACTACCGCAGGGCTTCCAGCTGGGCACTCAACGCCAGTTGCGTCTGGCGCAGATCACGCAGCTCCGTCTGCATTTCCTCCAGGCGCGACGAGAGCGTCGAGGCCTGGTTACGCGCATCTTCTCGCGAACCGGTGAGGGCTTCAATCTCGTCCTCGAGTCCGGACATCCGCTCATCCAGTGTTGTCAGATCGGCCTTCAGGGTCGAGAAGCGCTCGTCGATCCCTTCCGATACCTCGCCGAGGCGCGATTCGTCTTCTTCAAGCGCCTCTTCCAGCGTGGCGAGCTGATCCCCGAGACCGCCACGCCCTTCCTCGCCGGCGCGCTCAAGCGCGTCGAGGGAATTCCGGACCGCTGTCAGGGTTTTGTCGCGAACCTCGGCTTCCTCCGACAGAGACTCCAGGCGGTCCTCGTGGTCGGCCAGGCGCTCCTCGAGCGGAGACAGGACGTCTTCTTCCCATTGGGCCAGACGTGCGTCGATATGCTCGTCGGCTGCCTGCTGGCGAGACTCGAGCGTGTCCAGCCGCTGTTGCAGCGACGACAGCGCCTCGCCGCGGCCTTCCTCGGCATCGAAGCGCGCATGAACATTGGAAAGCTCACCGCCGAGACGGGTCAGCCGCTGCTGGACATCCTGATGAAGCTGCCAACCTCCGACGGCCAGGCCGGCCAGCACTAGCATCAACAACAGGATCAGGCACCACAGAGGCCACAGGCGAACCCTGGCGACAGCATGCGTGCGATGGCCGGCCAGGCTGGCATCCGGGTCCGGAACGATCGGTCGGCTGAACCGGTTGTCTTCCGGGCGCTCTGCCATGACGATCTCCTTGGGCGGTGAGACGAACGAGTACGGCTGTGACGGGCATTGCCCGGTGCCCCCGTTGTCGGTCGCCGGAATTGGGCCACCCGAAAGCGGGTGATATGATGCCGCCGACCGGACAGGCACAGCACGCTGAATAGTGTAAAGTTTTTTGTCGGCGGAGCGAACGGGGAAATATCAATGAGCGGTGATATACCGCACTCCTCTGCCCCGCAACACGTCGGCCGTCCGACTTCCCCCGATCATCGTGACGACGAGGAGACCCCCGACGATGGCATTCGAGTTGCCCGTCCTGCCGTACGAGAAGAATGCACTGGAACCCTACCTCTCGGCTGAGACCCTCGAGTATCACTACGGCAAGCACCATCAGGCCTATGTGACGCGTCTCAACCAACTGGTCGAGGGCACCGAGGATGCCGACAAGTCGCTGGGCGAGATCATCACGTCATCCTCCGGCCGGCTGTTCAACGAGGCCGCACAGGTCTGGAACCATGCGTTCTACTGGCATTGCCTGTCCCCCAAGGGGGGTGGTAGGCCGAGTGGCGCACTGGCCGAGGCCATCGACGCCGATTACGGCTCCTTCGAAGGATTCAAGGAAGCCTTCAACGCGATGGCCATGGACAACTTCGGTTCCGGGTGGACCTGGCTGGCCACAAACGGCGACAACAGCCTGACGATCATCAACGGCGACGATGCCGACTGCCCTGTCGCGCATGACCACACTCCCCTGCTGATCGTCGATGTCTGGGAACATGCTTACTACATCGACTACCGGCATGCGCGCCGCAAGTATCTCGAGAACATCTGGAAGATCATGAACTGGGACTTCGTGGCCCAGAACTTCGCTGCCTAGAACCTTGGCTTGGCGTTCAGGACCTCGTCACCTGGAACTTGCATCCCGAACATCGCCGAATACGTGCACCTTCAGGTGTGGCGACGCCTGGTTCGAGGCCCCGCCCATTGGCGGGGCCTTGCGATTGCCTCGTATCACCTCGGTGCTGCCTCGCGTGGCAGGCACGGCGTGACTCAGGGGTCGGCACGGCGACCGATTCCCCGATAATGCAGCCCCATGGAAGCCACATAGCGGGGATCATAGATGTTGCGGCCATCCAGCAACAGACGACCGGCAAGCTGGGAGGCCAGGCGCTGCCAGTCCGGATTCCAGTACGCTTTCCATTCGGTGACCAGCATCAAGGCATCAGCGCCCTCAGTCGCTTCGATAGGATCTCCTTCGATGCAGGTCAATAGCGGATGTTCGCCGACCGCGTCGCGCAAGGCCTCGAGGGCCGCCGGATCATGCAGGCGAACATGCACGCCCTGAGCCCAGAGGGCGCGCAACAGTGTCAACACCGGGGCGTGATCGATACGCGCCGTCCCCGGTTTGAAGGCCGCTCCCCAGATGGCCACGGTCCTGCCTTCCAGGCAACCGTGGTAGTGGGCCCACAGCTTGCGGAACAGGGTTTCCTTCTTGTGCTCGTTGATGTCGAGTACCTGGTCGAGCAGTGCCGAATGTCGACCACTGGCCGATTGCACGTCGGCCAGTCGCATCAGGTCGCGTGAGAAGTTGGGGCCACCAAAGCCACATCCGGGATAGAGATACTCGTAGCCGATGCGGGTATCGGCCCCCATGCCCAGGCGAACCTGTTCCACATCGACACCCAGGCTGTCGGCCAGACCGGCAATCTCGTTCATGTAACTGATCCGGGTGGCCAGCATCCCGTTGATGGCCAGCTTGCTCAACTCGGCGGCTCGACGGGGCATGCGCTGGAAGACCTCGCGCCGACGATTGAAGGCGCGCAAGAGTTCCCGCACCTGATGCTCGGCACGGTCGTCGTCGCAACCGAACAACCAGCGTGAGGGGCGTGTGAAGGCTTCCCAGGCACGCCCCTCCTCGAGCAGATCGGCCAGCGCGACAGCATTCCGCCGCCCGCTGCCGCCGAGCTGCGCCTCGAGCGCTTCGGTTTCGCCAACGGGAAAGGTGGAGTTGTTGACCAGCACCGCCGATTCCGACAGGCAAGGCACAGCACCTGCAACCAGGTCGCCAGCCTCGCTACGCTGCTCCGGTGACAGGGCTAGCCACAGCACGTCGCAGGGCGCCGAGGGCGGAATCGGCTCATCGGGCTGGAGAATGCTCAGCTTTCCCTGGTGTCGTCCCTCTTCCAGGTGGGAGCGAAGATGGGGCTCGCTGGCCAGCCAGGCACTGGTGGAAAGCGTTTCCCAGTCCGACGAGATGTGAGGACGCCACACCACGTCATGCCCCACCCAGGAAAGCGCGGCCGCCGCCGTGGCGGCCGCCAATTCACTGCCGATGACGACGACACGCATCCGTCACTCCTCGCCAGCGTAACGAGTGAGCAGCTCGCGGAAGCCGGCGCCGTAACTGGCATGGCGGCGCCCGTAGGCCAGGATGGCTTCCAGGTAGCCGAGCTGATGGCCGCAATCGTAGGTGCGGCCACGCATCCGCCAGGCATCCACGCCTTCTTCCCGGCGCAATGTCTCGATGGCATCGGTGAGCTGGATCTCGTCACCGGCGCCGGGCGGTGTTTCGGCCAGCAGCGGGAAGATCCGTCCCGGCAGGACATAGCGGCCGATCACGGCCAGGTCGGAGGGCGCCTCGTCCCGGCTGGGCTTTTCGACAACCCCTGCCAGTGAACAGGCCGCTCCGGCTTCCGGTGCCTCTCCTTCGGGGGCCACGATGCCATACTTGTGCACCATGTCATGAGGCACTTCCTCGACCATCAACTGACTGCGCCCGCGCTCCTCGAAGGAGTCCACCATGCCGGCCAGGTCATTACCACCGCTCAAGTCACTATCGTCCACCAGGACATCCGGCAGCAGCACGGCAAAGGGGTCGTCATCGCCGATCACCGGGCGAGCGCAGAGCACCGCATGCCCCAGACCGAGAGGCTCGGACTGGCGCACGCTGATGATGTTGACATCGGGGGGCACGATGGCGCGCAACTCTTCCAGCAGTTCCCACTTGCCCTTGGCCTCGAGACTCGCCTCGAGCTCGAAGTGCTTGTCGAAGTGGTTCTCGATGGCGCTCTTGCTGCCGTGGGTGACCAGCACGATGTCACGAATGCCCGCGTCCACCGCTTCCTGAACCACGTACTGGATCACCGGGCGGTCGACGATGGTGATCATTTCCTTGGGAATCGCCTTGGAGGCGGGCAAGCAGCGGGTGCCAAAACCGGCAACGGGTAGAACGGCCTTGCGGATCATGAATCGGTCCCTGTCATGTCACTGGCAAATGAAATCGAGGAGCGCCATGGGAATGCGCTCCCCGGAACGAGTATCATGCGCCATGATACCGAATGAGACCGAGTTCGCCACCGGGGCGAGCTGGCAAAACCCAAATGGAGAGGACAATGACGGCAAGCCAGTCCCGCACGGATAACGTCGACGCGGCGGAGATCGCCAAGTTCGAGGCCCTGGCCGATCGCTGGTGGGATCCCACCGGCGAATTCAAGCCGCTGCACGACATCAATCCGCTACGCCTCGATTTCATCGACGCCCGGGCAGGGCTGGCCGGACGACGAGTGATCGATGTGGGTTGCGGTGGCGGCATCCTGGCCGAGGCCATGGCGCATCGAGGCGGCAGTGTGACTGGCATCGATCTGGGCGAGGCGCCGCTTGCCGTGGCTCGCCGCCACGCCGAACAATCGGGCGTCGAGGTCGACTATCGATGCGTCAGTGTCGAAGCCATGGCCGAACAGCACCCAGGTGAGTTCGATATCGTCACCTGCCTGGAAATGCTCGAACACGTTCCCGACCCGGCGTCTGTCGTGCGGGCCTGTGCCAAGCTGGTCAAGCCGGGTGGACACCTCGTCTTCTCGACCATCAATCGCCACCCCAAGGCCTATGCGCTGGCAGTGATCGGTGCCGAGTACCTGTTGCGGATGCTCCCCCGAGGAACCCACGATTACGCCAGATTCATCCGCCCGTCTGAACTTGCCGCCTGGGCCCGGGAGGCCGGACTCGAGGTCCGTGAACAGACTGGCCTCACCTACCAGCCGCTGACGCGTCGCTATCGGCTGTCGGCCAACGACGTCTCGGTCAACTATCTCATGCATTGTCGGCGGGAGGCGTCGTGATGCCGTCCCTGCCGACGCCCGAGGCCCTGCTCTTCGACCTGGACGGCACCCTGGTGGATACCGCCCCGGACCTGGCTCGGGCCACCAACGCCTTGAGAGCCCATCACGGGATGTCGGCTCTGCCCTATCCAGCGATCCGCTCCCAGGTGTCCAATGGCGGCAGTGCCCTGGTAACCCTGGCGCTTGGCTTCGAGAAAGATCACCCGGATCACGCAGCCGCACGGGATTTCCTGCTGGCCCGGTATGGCGAGGCCGTGGCCATGGAAAGCCACGTTTTTCCACCCCTGGAGCACTTGCTCGACACCTGGATACAGGCCGGACGCCCCTGGGGCATCGTCACCAACAAGCCCCGGGCCTACGCTGCTCCCTTGGTGGCCGAACTCGGCCTGCGCCCTGACGTCCTGTTGTGTGCCGACGATCTACCGGTAAAAAAACCCGATCCGGCGCCACTTCACGAAGCGGCACGTCGTCTCGGCGTAGAGCCTGAACGCTGCTGGTATGTCGGCGACCATCGGCGTGACATCGAGGCCGCGCACGCCGCCGGCATGACCGCCGTGGCGGTGGGATACGGCTACATGGAAGTGGAAAACGATCACCGTGACTGGTCGGCGGATCTATGCGTCGATACCGCCGAGGAGTTGACCGGGTATCTGCTGCGTCATGTCGACCTCGGCCCATAGTGGCAAACCGAATAGTGGCAAGCCGAACGCCGCCTGCCACTCCGACCCGATGCATCGTCAGGTGCGTGGCGGTTGGGCGTCGAATTTCTCGCCGTTGTGACCGCGACTGTCCGGCCCCATCAGCCACAGGTAGGTGGGCATGATGTCCTCGGGAGTCCGCAGGGTCATGGGATCTTCGCCCGGGTAGGCGGCCTTGCGCATGGCGGTGCGGGTCGCACCGGGGTTGAGACTATTGACGCGCAGGCTGCCAAGATGCTCGACCTCCTCGGCCAGCACCTCCACGAAGCCCTCGGTAGCGAACTTCGAGACCGAGTAGGCTCCCCAGTAGGCACGCCCACGTCGCCCGACACTCGACGAGGTGAAAATCACCGAGGCGTCCCGGGAAGTACGCAGCAGGGGCAACAGCGCCTGGGTCATCCACAAGGGACCGTTGACGTTGACCTGCATGACCTGCTCCCACAGGGCCGGGTCGTACTGCTCGAAGGGCGTGATGCGTCCCAGTAGGCCGGCGTTGTGCAGGATGCCATCCAAACGACCGAACTCACCATCAAGCGTCTCGGCCATGTCGTGGAAGTCCTTGAGCGTCGCCCCCTCGAAGTTGAGCGGGAAGATCGCTGGCTGCGGCCCTCCCGCTGCCTCGATCTCGTCGTAGACGCTCTCCAGCTTGGCAATGGTTCGGCCAAGCAGGATCACGGTGGCACCATGGCGGGCATAGCTCAGGGCAGCCGCTCGTCCGATGCCATCACCGGCGCCGGTCACGAGAATGACACGATCGGCGAGCAGATCATCGGCCGGCGCATAATCGATCTTGCAGGGCATCATGGCTCACCTCGCTGGGGTCAGTTGCCCGATTGCCTGAGGAAATCGTCGGCAAGACTGGCGGCACTGCTGTCCGGGTACTCTTCCTGCACCCGGTCGAGCAGCTCACGACTGCCCTCAGGATCGCCCTGACGCGCCTTGAGCAGCCCCAGCTTGTAGAGAGCATCCGGCACCTTGTTGCTATCGGGAAAGTCCTCGATGACACGACGGAAGGCCTCTGCTGCGGCATCCAGCTCGGATTCCGCGGAGTGGAGCTCACCGAGCCAGTAATGGGCGTTGGCGGTCAGATCACTGTCAGGATACTGCTCGATGAAGTCCTCGAAGGCCTGCCTGGCAGCACCGAAATCCCGGTCCTGAACCTTGGCAAAGGCGGCCTGATAGGCTTCGCGACCGGCGGCATCATTGCCGGCACTGGCACCCGACGATGATGAGGAGGCGGCCGCTGCATCCCGTGCGCTCGATGCATCAGGCGAGGGCTCGCTGCTTGCAGAGGATGAAGCACCGGCTTCAGCACTCGTCAGACGATCCTCGATGTCCATGTATTGCTGACGGGTCTGCTTGCGCAGTTGCTCCAGTTGATAACGCAGCTCCTCGACCTGGCCTCGCAGACGGCGCAGCTCTTCCTGATTGCGTTGCACCCGGTTGAACAGCACCAGGCTGCCGCCGGCCTCCTCGCGAGTAGCGGCCTGGTCGTAGAAATTGCTGTTACCGGCGGACAGATCCCTGACCACCGGTTGCTGGGCCACGGCTGGCAAACTCACGGCCAACGGCAGTCCGAAGATACCCAGCGTGCACAGTCGTTTGAGACCTTGTCTCATCGCGTATTCCCTCGTCGCGGATGTCGTCGGGGCCGTGCGGGGAAGCGCTTGCGCGCTTCACACCGCATCTTTTCGGCGTCGGCTCAGTAGGCGAAGACGACCCGACGATTCTGGGCGTAGGCTTCCTCGTTGCTGCCACGCGCGGCGGGACGTTCCTCGCCATAGCTCACGACTTCCACTTGCGACGGGGACACGCCTTCCACGCTCAGGAACTCTTCGACGGCACCGGCACGACGCTCGCCGAGGGCGAGGTTGTATTCACGGGTGCCGCGTTCGTCGGTGTGTCCTTGAAGGACCACGTTGGCATCGGGGTTGTTGCGCAGGAAACGGGCGTGCGCATTCAGTACCGACTGGAACTCGGGACGGATAGCATCGCTGTCGAAGGCGAAGTAGATGGTCCGCACCTCGGGAATGCGGGAGTCGGCCATCTGACCGGAACCGTCGCTCAGGCCGCTACCGCTGACCTGGCCGGTGCCGGTGCCACTGGTGCCGGCACCACTACCGCTACCACTACCGGACATGGAGCCGTCCTGAGTGCCACCGGTGCTGGAGCACCCGGCCACGAAAGCCAGGGAGAAAGCGACGGCCAAGGACCGGGCATAGGGCTTGAGTTGCATCGTAGGACTCCTTGCGCTACTGGATCGATCAGTTCAGAAACGGTGACCACGCGGGTTCGCGCACATCACCCTGGGCCGCGGGCAGACGGAACGAGGCGCGTCCATCCGCGGATACGGCCCCCAGCACACCACGACTTCCCTGCTGGGTGGCGAAGATTACCATGGTGCCATTCGGTGCGACACTGGGCGACTCGGCTTGCCGGGCATCGCTGAGTTCGACCAGTCGGCCGCTGTCCAGATCTTGCCGGGCGACCTGATAGCCATTGTTGCCCTTGTGGATCAGGAAGATCGCCTCACCGTCCGGCGCAAACCTTGCCCGGGCATTGTAGTTGCCGGTGTAGGTCAGGCGTTCGGGGTCTCCGCCACCTAGCGCCTGACGATAGATCTGAGGGCCACCGCTGCGATCCGAGGTGTAGATCAGGCTACGGCCATCCGGCGACCAGGACGGCTCGGTCTCGATGCTAGGGCTGTTGGTAATCCGCTGCAGGTCACGCGAACCGATGTCGATGGTATAGATTTCCGGCTGCCCGTCGCGGGACAGCGCCATGGCCAGCTTGCGGCCGTCCGGGGACCAACTCGGTGCACTGTTCAACCCCTCGAAGGATGTCAACTTCACGCGCCGACCGCTGCTGACTTCCTGGACGTAGATCGCCGGGCGTTCACCCTCGAACGACACATAGGCCAGCTTGCGGCCGTCCGGCGACCAGGCTGGTGACATGATCGGCTCATCGGAGCTCAGCGCCTGCTGGCTGTTGTGGCCGTCGGCGTCGGCAACGAACAGCTTGAACGACATGTCATCGCCGACACCCTCGGAGGTGACATAGGCGATGCGCGTGGAAAAGGCGCCACGAATACCGGTGATCGCTTCGAACACCTGGTCGCTGATGCGGTGTGCGGCTGCCCGCAGCTGATCGGGATTGGCAGTCACGGTCTCGCCCAGCATGCGGGATTCACCGCTGACGTCCATCAGCTCGTAGCGCACGCGCACTCCCTCTCCTTCGCGGGAGACACGCCCCACCACCATGTAGCGGGTATCCAGGGCCTTCCAGTCACCGTAGCGCACCTCTTCGCTGCTGGAAGGCTGCTCGAACATCGCCTCACGCTCGAGGGGATCGAAATAGCCACTGCGCTCAAGGTCATCGGCGACGATCTGGGCCAGGTCTTCGGGCAGGCTGGCGCCTTCATTGGCGAACGGCACCACCGCGATGGGCGTGGCCTGTTCATTGCCACGGGTAATATCGATGGTCAGTTCGGCTTGGGCAAGCGGCGCGCACAACAGCAGCAGTGCCGTCAGCCAAGTGGTCATCAAGGCTCTCATCAGCGAATGTCCCCCGGACGGAAGTTGAGATTGAACTCACGATAGTCCCGCTGGACCGATGCGGGCAATTCACGCAACTCGGAAAATGGTGCAGCAGACTCCACCGCCTGGATCGCCGCGCGATCAAACGCGCTGTTGCCGCTGCTGCGCGCGATGCTGGCAGAGAAGACTTCACCGGATGGCCCCAGACGAATCGCGACCAGGGCATTGGCATTGTCGGGCACGTTGGGTGGAATCACCCAGGCCTGCTCGACGGCCTGCCGAACGAGATTGATGAAGCCGTTGGCCGCTTGCTGGGCTTGCTCGGCATTGGCCGCCGCTTCGGCCTCACCGGCGATGGCACGATCGAGACTGTTCTGGGCCGCTTCGGCGGCACGCTGCGCGGCTTCTTCCTCACGTCGACGCTGCTCTTCGGCCTCACGCTGCCGACGTGCCTCTTCCTCCGCCTGGCGCTGGCGTTCGGCTTCTTGCTGTTCCCGACGTTCGGCCTGAGCCCTTGCCTCCTCCGCTCGGCGCTCGGCTTCCTCGGCGGCGGCCTGGGCCGCTTCGAGAGCCTCGGCACGTTCCTGCTCGGCCTGGCGCTGGCGTTCGGCTTCGCGTTGACGCTGCTCTTCAGCCTCGCGTTGACGTTGCGCTTCCGCTTCCTCGGCCTCGCGGGAAGCCTCATCTTCCGAGGTCTCGTCAGCCTGTGACGACGCCTGAG
This sequence comes from Halomonas caseinilytica, assembly GCF_001662285.1. Lineage (NCBI taxonomy): Bacteria > Pseudomonadati > Pseudomonadota > Gammaproteobacteria > Oceanospirillales > Halomonadaceae > Halomonas > Halomonas caseinilytica. The sequence continues at coordinate 715,632 of NZ_BDEO01000001.1, read as the reverse complement.
GCTCGGTGGCCCGCTGGGCTTGATCGGTGGTCGTTTCGGTACTGACCAGCGTGGCCTGCACGATGGATTGGCTCGGCGGCTCGCTCTCCGCCGAAGGGAAGCGAATCACGCTGACCACCAGAATGCCCAGGTGCAGGGCGATGGCGAGCAGGGTCGGCAGGCCATAGCCCACGCGTCGATGCTGTCTGGCCATGATGGTTCCTCAGGACTCCCCGGGCGGTGGCTCGGAAATTAACCCGACATTGGCCACGCCGGCGGTCTGCAGGGTACCCATCAGGGTCACCACCTGCCCGTAGGACACATTGCGGTCACCACGTACCAGTACCCTGGTATCCGGGTGGCGCTCCATCAGGACGATCACCCTTTCGCTGAGTTCGTCGAGGCTCACCTGGGTCTCGTCTCCGCCCAGGCTGACGAAATACTGGCCTTCTCGGTCCACCGAGACGATGATCGGATCGCGGTCCTCGGTGTCCTCGATGGGCTCCGATACCGTCTGGGGCAAATCCACGTCGACGCCCTGAGTCAGCATCGGCGCGGTGATCATGAAGATCACCAGCAGCACCAGCATGACATCGATGAACGGCACCACGTTGATCTCGTTCATCGGCCGGCGCCGACCCATGCGGTTGAAGGGTCCGTGCATGACGTCTCTCCCTCAGCCTTCGGTCGTTTCGCCGCGACCCTGCAGGTTGCGGTGCAGGATGGAATGGAATTCCTCGGCGAAATCCTCGTACTTGCCCAGCAGACGAGATGACTCGGCGGACAGGCGATTGTAGAAGATCACCGCCGGGATGGCCGCGAACAGCCCCATGGCGGTGGCGATCAACGCCTCGGCGATCCAGGGCGCGACCGTGGTCAGCGTAGCCTGCTGGGCCATGGACAGTGACTGGAAGGAGCCCATGATGCCCCATACGGTGCCGAACAGGCCGATATAGGGACTGGACGAGGCCACGGTGGCCAGAAAGACCAGGTGCAGATTGAGCCGATCCTCTTCTCGCGACCAGGCCACGCGCATGCTGCGCTGGACACCATCGAGAATCGCCTGGGGGCTCCGGGTCTTGGGCAGCAGTCGATTGAACTCGCGAAAACCGGCCCGGAAGATGTGTTCGGTTCCCAGGGTTTCTTGCTCCACCGGCGTTTCTCGATACAGTTCGTTGAGATCGACTCCGGACCAGAAGCGGTCCTCGAATTCACGATGCGCCTTGCGCGCACGGCGCATCACGAAGCTACGCTGAAAGATCACCACCCAGGACAGCAGCGAGCCGATCAGCAGCAACAGCATCACGGCCTGGACCACGCCGCTGGCGTTCATGATCAGGTGGGGAATGGACATGGCGTCGTTCACGGGCATCCTCGTCGGTCTTGGCTGATCAGTCTTGGCGTGGCGCCTGGTCGTCCGGAGCCAGGCCGAAGTGCTGCCAGGCCTGCCGGGTCACCACACGTCCACGCGCGGTACGCATCATCAGTCCCTGTTGAATCAGGTAAGGTTCAATGACGTCTTCGATGGTGTCGCGTTCCTCGCCGATGGCCGCGGCCAGGGAGTCGACACCAACAGGGCCTCCATCGAACTTCTCGATCATCGCCAGCAGCAGGCGACGGTCCATGTGGTCCAGGCCATGATGGTCCACATGCAGCATGTTCAATGCCTGATCGGCGATCCTGGCATCGATCTGACCACCACCCCGGACCTCGGCGAAGTCGCGTACCCGACGCAACAGGCGATTGGCGATTCGCGGCGTGCCCCGGGAACGTCGCGCCACTTCCATGGCGCCGTCAGCATCGCTTTGCACGCCGAGCAGCTTCGCCGAGCGAGTCACGATCTCGGTGAGTTCCTCGACGGAATAGAACTCCAGACGCTGGACGATCCCGAAGCGATCGCGCAGCGGTGAGGTCAGTAGTCCCGCCCGGGTAGTGGCCCCGACCAGGGTGAAGGGCGGCAGGTCGAGCTTGATCGAACGAGCCGCCGGCCCCTCGCCGATGACGATATCCAGCTGGAAATCCTCCATGGCCGGATACAGAACTTCCTCCACCACGGCGGAAAGCCGGTGAATCTCGTCGATGAAGAGCACATCGCCAGGCTGCAGGTTGGTGAGCATCGCCGCCAGGTCGCCGGCTTTCTCCAGGACAGGCCCCGAGGTAGCCTTGAGGCCCACGTCCATCTCGGTGGCGATGATGTTGGCGAGCGTCGTCTTGCCCAGGCCGGGCGGCCCGAACACCAGGGTATGATCCAGGCTTTCGCCCCGTCCGCGAGCGGCACTGATGAAGATGTCGAGCTGTTCGCGCACCCGCGTCTGACCGATGTAGTCGCTCAGGTGTCGGGGACGGATGGCATGATCGAGCCGCCCTTCGCCTTCCCGGGTCTCGGCACCGATCAGTCGGTCGGTTTCCAGCATGCGACTCCTCCCTCGGGAAAACGCGGCTCGAATGCCGGCGCATGCCGATTACGGCACGGCGCATCGGCCTCCGGCAACGGATGCCGTTCTGCTCCGGCTTGGCCACGGTCAATGCTCGGAATCATGTCTCAGCCCGCCATCCGGCGCGCGAGCGCCGCCTTGATCATGGCTTCCGTGCTGCCCTCTTCCTCGAGGCCGGACAGCATGCGGGTAGCTTCCGACGGCTTGTAGCCCAGGCTGACCAGGGCGGCCTCGGCATCGGCCAGCGGATCCTTCGGCGGCGGGGGCGCCGCTCCCCGACCGATGTCGTCGGTGGAAACGTCGATGCTGTCCTGCCAATGCGGGAAACGGTCACGCATTTCGATGACCAGACGTTCGGCGGTTTTCTTGCCGACGCCCGGCAAGCGAGTCAAGGCCTTGATGTCGTCATCCATCACGCAGCGGATGAAGGCATCCTCGTCCATGCCCGATAGGATCGCCAGAGCCAGCTTGGGGCCGATGCCGTTGACCTTGATCAGGGCGCGGAACAGGGAGCGCTCCTGCTCCCGGGCGAAACCATACAGCAGGTGAGCATCGTCGCGAATGCTGAGATGAGTGTACAGCGACACCTCCTCGTTGCAGCCTGGCAATGCCAGCAACGTGGTCATCGAGGCTTCAAGCTCGTAGCCGACCCCGGCCACGTCCACCACCAACCAGGGCGGCTGTTTTTCCAGCAGAGTGCCTCGCAGGCGTCCGATCATGGCGTGTCACAATCCTTGGTCATGAATCCGTCGCGGCGATACGCGCCGCGACCACTATACTGGTCCCCCAGGCCGCTTGCCAGCCCGCTTGAACGGCGTTCGACATCACCTCGGACGTCGCCGATGCGCGACATCAGGAAGGTCGAAAATCCCGCCAGGATGTTCCCTTTCCCCGTCGACGTCCTCCTCCGTAACTGCCTCGGTTGATCAGCCCCGACCGCGCATGGGCATGCGTCAGGGCAATCGCCAGGGCATCCGCCGCATCGGCCTGGGGAGAACCGTCCAGGCCCAGCACGGCCGTCACCATGTGCTGGACCTGAAGCTTGTCCGCCCCGCCGCTGCCGGTCACCGCCTGCTTGATCTGGCGCGGTCCATATTCGCTGACCGGCAAGCCATGGTTGGCGGCACAGACGATGGCCGTTCCTCGGGCCTGCCCGAGCTTCAGGGCAGAATCGGCATTCTTGGCCATGAACACCTGCTCGATGGCGAACTCGCCGGGTCCATGCACGCCGATCAGCTCGCTTATGCCGGCATAGACCTGGGCCAGGCGCTGGGCCAGGTCGTCGCCACGGGTACGGATACAGCCACTGGCGACATAGCGCGGCGTGGCCGTGGTGACGTCCAGCACGCCATATCCCGTGATCCGCGACCCCGGATCGATCCCCAGGATCAGCATCGCCCGCTTCCTTCGGTGTCAGGCATCGTCGTGCAGCGCCTCCATGATGTCATCGGCGAAATCCGCATTGGTGTAAACATTCTGCACGTCATCCAGGTCCTCGAGGCGATCCACCAGCGTGATGATGCGCCGCCCCAGTTCGACATCCTCGATCCTGGCGTAGTTGTCCGGATACAGGCCGACGTCGCTGGCCGTCGGTTCGAGGCCGGCTTCGACCAGGGCATCCTTGACCGCTCCGAAACTGTCCGGCGTGGTCACGACTTCCAGGCGACCATCCTCGAGCGTCTCGATCTCCTCGGGCTCGGCCTCCAGCGTCGCCTCCATGGCGGCTTCCTCGCTCGTGCCTTCCGGCAACGTCAAGCGCCCCTGGCGATGGAACATGAAGGCCACCGAACCGGTCGTGCCGAGATTGCCACCATGCTTGTTGAAGGCGTGTCGTACCTCGGAGACGGTACGGTTACGGTTGTCGGTCATGGCCTCGACCATCATGGCCACTCCTTCGGGACCATAGCCTTCGTAGACGACCTCTTCCATGTCGTCTCCATCGGTGTTCCCGGCCCCCCGGTCCACCGCCCGCTGGATGGTGTCCTTGGTCATGTTGTTGGCCAGGGCCTTGTCGATGGCCGCACGCAGTCGAGGGTTGTCGGCCGGCTCTGCGCCGCCGTGGCGTGCTGCCACGGTCAGTTCGCGAATCAGCTTGGTGAAGATCTTGCCCCGCTTGGCATCCTGGGCGGCCTTGCGGTGCTTGATGTTGGCCCACTTGCTGTGACCTGCCATGCCATTCCCTCATTCTAGATGCTGGATTTCATGCCGCTTGAAACGAGACCGGCGCCCCTCGGGCGCCGGTTCGCATCAAGTGACGAGCCACAACGGCACCTTCAGTCGCCGCCGTTCTCCGCCTTGGCCTTCTGTCGCAGGCGGATGTTCAGCTCCTTGAGCTGCTGGCCGCTGACCTCGCCCGGCGCGTCGGTCATCAGGCAGGCCGCGCTCTGCGTCTTCGGGAAAGCGATCACTTCACGGATCGTCCGGGCCCCGCCCATCAGCATGACCAGACGGTCGAGACCGAAGGCCAGGCCTCCATGGGGCGGCGCGCCATACTGGAGAGCGTCGAGCAGGAAGCCGAACTTCTCGCGAGCCTCTTCCTCGCCGATACCCAGCACCTCGAGCACGGTCTGCTGCATCGCCTGGTCATGGATACGAATCGAGCCGCCACCAAGCTCGGTGCCGTTGAGCACCATATCGTAGGCACGGGAAAGCGCGTCGGCGGGCCGCTGCTTGAGCGTCTCGACATCGCAGGATGGCGCGGTGAACGGGTGGTGCAGCGCCTGCAGGCGACCGTTGTCGTCTTCCTCGAACATCGGGAAGTCGACCACCCACAGCGGCGCCCACTCGGCGGTGTAGAGATCGAGGTCCTCGCCCAGGCGCACGCGCAGCGCACCGAGCGCCTCATTGACGATACGAGCCTTGTCGGCACCGAAGAAGATGATGTCTCCGTCCTCGGCACCGACGCGGTCCAGCAAGGGCTCGACGACCCCATCCATGAACTTGACGATGGGCGACTGCAGTCCCTCGATGCCGCTGGCCCGGTCGTTGACCTTGATCCAGGCCAGGCCGCGAGCGCCATAGATGCCGACGAAATTGGTGTAATCGTCGATCTCCTTGCGTGACAGCGAAGCGCCGCCCTTGACCTTGAGTGCCGCGACACGGCCGTCATCGGCATTGGCCGGCCCGGAAAAGACCTTGAAGTCGACGTCCTTCATCAGATCGTCGACATCGACGAGTTCCAGCGGGATGCGCAGGTCCGGCTTGTCGGAGCCGAAGCGGCGCATGGCCTCGGCATAGGGCATGCGAGGGAATTCGGGCAATTCGACATCCAGCACTTCCTGGAACAGCTGACGAATCATCCCCTCGGTGATGGCCATGATGTCGTCTTCCTCGACGAAGGAGGCCTCGAGGTCGATCTGGGTGAATTCCGGCTGACGATCGGCGCGCAGGTCCTCGTCGCGGAAGCACTTGGCGATCTGGTAGTAGCGGTCGAAGCCGGACACCATCAGCAGTTGCTTGAACAACTGCGGCGATTGGGGCAGAGCGAAGAAGCTGCCCGCATGGGTACGGCTGGGCACCAGATAGTCCCGCGCACCCTCCGGCGTCGCCCGGGTCAGGATCGGCGTCTCGATATCCAGGAAGCCCTGGTTCTCGAGATAGGCACGCACGGTGTGCGAGATCCGCGAGCGCAGACGCAGCTTGTCGATCATCTCCGGCCGGCGCAGATCGATGTAGCGATGCTTGAGACGGATCTCCTCGCCGACCTTGCCATGCTCGTCGAGCTGGAAGGGGGGCGTCGCGGCGGTATTGAGCACCTCGACGTCCTTGGCCAGCACCTCGATCATGCCGGTCGGCATGTTGGGGTTCTGGGTGCCTTCCGGACGCAGGCGAATACGGCCGACGATGCGCAGCACATACTCGCTGCGAGCGCGGTCAGCATTGGCGAAGGCCTCGGCGGTATCGGGATCGACCACGACCTGGGCGATACCGTCACGGTCGCGCATGTCGAGGAAGATCACGCCACCGTGGTCACGGCGGCGATGCACCCACCCGCACAGGGTGACCGTCTGGTCCACCATGGTCTCGTTCAACTGGCCGCAATAATGGCTGCGCATGTCGTATCCTGTTTATCGTGTTCCGTGGGTAGAGTGAAACGGCAAATCGGCGCGGCTCAGGCCGCCGTGCCGTCCTTGCTCGATGTCTCGGCGGCCTTGCCACCCTCGTTGCCGCCAGCCAGGTTCTTCTTGCTGCCGGTCTTGAAATCGGTCTCGTACCAGCCACCACCGGCCAGGCGGAAGCCCGCGGCCGAGACCAGACGTCCGAGTTCGGACCGCTCGCAAGCCGGGCAGTCGGTCAGTGGAGCGGCACTGAGCTTCTGCAACTTTTCCAGGCGATGGCCGCAGGCCTTGCACTCATATTCGTAGATGGGCATGGTCATGATTCTCCCGGTAACGATGTCCCATGAGCCCCGCGACAGTGCGCGGTCGTGATGCTCGTACTGCATCGTTCTGCGATATAGGGTCGGCCTGCGGATAATCCAAGCCTGACGCGAAGGCCGCATATTATAGCCCGTTGGAGGCCTCGAGGCCCAGCCCCGGGGATTCCCTTGGCCATTCAGCTGCGCGGGTCGCAGGCTCGTCGACGAATGCCCCGGTCGCTGCGCCCCGTCATTCATCCATTCACCCCCAGAGCAAGGATTTCGCCATGCATGCCGTCATTCTCGACGCCGCCAGCCTAGGTCCGGACATCGATCTCTCGCCGATCGAACGCCAGGTCACGCAGCTGACATGCCACGACTTCACGGCCACCGATGAGGCCGCCGAACGACTGACCGATGCCGATGTGGCCATCGTCAACAAGGTGAAACTGGGCGCCGAGACCCTGGAAGCGTTGCCCCGGCTGCGCCTGATCTGCGTACTGGCCACCGGCACCAACAACATCGACATGGCGGCCGCCGAACGCCTGGGTGTCGAAGTCCGCAATGTCACCGCCTATGGCACCGCCAGCGTGGCCCAGCACAGCCTGATGATGATCCTAGCCCTCGCTGCCCGGCTGCCGCGCTATCAGGATGACGTCGCCCAGGGGCGCTGGAACACGAGCCCTTTCTTCTGCCTGATGGAACATCGAACCTTGCAACTTGAGGGCAAGCATCTGGTGATCGTCGGCCAGGGAGAGTTCGGCAGCCGAGTGGGAAAACTGGCCGAGGGGCTCGGCATGCAGGTGAGCTTCGCCGCCCGGCCGGGCGCGGACAGCGGCGGTGATCGCCGCTCTTCACTGGCCGAGCTGGCTCCCACGGCCGATGTCGTCAGTCTCCACTGCCCGCTGACCGAGGCCACTCATCACCTGATCGATGCCGACATGCTTGCCCGGCTCAAGCCAGCTTGTCTGCTGATCAACTGTGCCCGAGGCAGCATCATCGATGAAGAGGCTGCCCTGACGGCGCTACGCGAAGGTCGCCTGAGCGGCCTGGGCGTCGATGTGCTGCCCGAAGAACCGCCGAGGAATGGCCACCCTTTGCTGGATGCCCTTGCGGAGCCACTGAACCTGATCGTGACGCCCCATAATGCCTGGATCGCGCCCGAAGCCCGTCAGCGCATCGTCGAACTGACGGCACAGAATCTGGCAGATTTCGGCTTGATCTCCTGTTGACCCCCGAAGTTCTGGCAAGAGTTTCGCCATGACAGGCCTTTAGGGTGCTCGATGGCCAGGGCCATCGCGGCGTGTTTTCGTGGGGGGATCAGTGTGATTTGTGGTTTAGCTGCAACTAGATAACGGTATAAAGTCGATACGATCCCGTGTACAGGTTGCGCGCACTCTTTCGGGCTTGGATACTCATGCTCCATGAATGCCCCACCTTCCCACTCCTGACATCAACTCGGAATCGGCATGCTGCACAATTTCGGCTCGATCAACCTCGACCACTTCTACCGTGTCCCCCACCTGGTTCGCCCGGGGGAAACCCTCGCTGGGCATGATTATCGCGTCGGTCTCGGTGGCAAGGGAGCCAACCAGTCGCTGGCCATGGCCCGGGCCGGGGGGCAGGTTCGTCACTGGGGACGCCTCGGCCGGCACGATGCCTGGGCCAAGGAACTGCTGGAACAAGCCGGGGTGGATACCGAGACCATCATGCTGGTCGATGAGCCTGGCGGTCATGCCATCATCCAGGTCGACGACCAGGGCGAGAACGCCATCCTGCTCTTCCCTGGCGCCAATCATGGCTTCAGTGAAGCGTCGCTGGATGAACTGATCGAAGCCGCCGCCCCCGACGATTGGCTGCTCGCCCAGAACGAGTGCAACGCCCTGGCATGGGTACTGGAACGAGCTCATGCCAAAGGCATGCAGATCGCTTTCAATCCGGCCCCGATGACCGAGGAAGTGGCCGCCCTGCCCCTGGAGCTCTGTCAGCTACTGTTCGTCAATCGTGGCGAGGCCGAGGCGCTGACCGGGCTGCCGGAAGGCGCCGCCGCGAATGAACTGCTCGACGCTCTCGCCGCGCGCTTGCCCGACACGGAGACGGTGCTGACCCTGGGCGGTGACGGCGCCTGGTATCAACATGGCGAGACACGCCTTTTCCAGCCGCCCCTGCCCGTCACGCCACGCGACACCACCGCCGCCGGCGATACCTTCATCGGTTATTACCTCGCGGCCCGACAGGCCGGCATGCCGGCCGAGACCTGTCTCGAGCGTGCTGCCACGGCGGCCGCTATCGGCGTTCAGCGCCTCGGCGCCACCGAGAGCATCCCTGAGCTTGCCGATGTCGAAACCCTGCTTGGTCAGGGCACTTAGCATGTATTTCCAAGCTTTCAGTGGCAGTGAGCATCGGGGATAAGGCAACGCGAGGGTCCTGCCATGGATGGCAAAGGTAGCGCCCATGGAAGGGGTCACAGCGCCCTCGCGAAGGCTTGTCACCGTAAAGCCCCCCTTTAGGCTTTGAAAGCCTCTCAACCCCGGAAAAGGAGCCACCATGACACATCCGATCATCTTCGATACCGATCCGGGCGTGGACGATGCCCAGGCGATCGCCATCGCCCTGGCGCACCCGGACATCGAGCTGCTGGGCATGACCACGACCTATGGCAACGTGGATGTCACCACCGCGACCCATAACGCCCTGCTGCTGGCCGAACTGGCCGACACGACCATCCCCGTGGCCCAGGGAGCGGCCGCGCCACTGGTCAAGCCCCGCCACCCGGCTCCCGCCCACATCCACGGCGCCAACGGCCTGGGAGACATCGAGCTGCCGAGCGTACAGGGGCAAGCCGAGTCGCGCAGCGCCGCGCAATTCATCGTCGACACTGTCAACGCGCGCCCCGGCGAAGTCTCGCTGGTCGCCGTCGGTCCACTCGGCAACCTGGCGGCCGCCCTCCAGCTCGATCCCACCCTGATCGACAAGGTCAAACAAGTCGTGGTGATGGGCGGTTCGATCAAAGAAGGCGGCAATGTCACGCCCGTGGCCGAGGCCAACATCTTCAACGACCCTCACGCCGCCGCACGGGTGCTGACGGCTGGCTGGCCGCTGGTCATGGTCGGCCTCGACGTGACCCACCGTTGCGTCCTCTCGCCGTCTCACATGGCGCGCATTGAAGCCGGCCAGGGCAAGCTCGGCAAGGTGCTGGCCGGCAGCTACGCCTTCTACCGCGACTTCTACCGGGAAATGCTGGGTATCGACGGTTGCTGCCCACACGATAGCTGCGCCCTAGCCTGGCTGGTTCGACCGGACCTCTTCACCACCCAGCGCGGCCACCTCAACGTTGCCACCGAAGGCGAGGCCGAGGGGCAGACCATCTTCGCGCCGGAACATCGCGGCTACATCGAGCCTCGCTGGTCACAGACCCCGCTCACCGATGTCTGTCTCGGCGTTGACGGCGAGGCCGTCGTCGAGTGGATCACCGAGACCCTTGCCTGATGTCGTGCGAGCTTTCTGTCCATCGCCGAGCATAGGCACTTTTCGGAAACGGCCTAGCCGGTCGTGAAGGAATCCGGCTCATGCACCTCCACGCCTTCGAGCTCGACATGGGTCACCCGAGCATCGGGTGGCCCTTTCCATAGCCACTCGCCGAGCTCGCGCACCGCCTCGGCACGACCACACATCAACACCTCGACACGCCCGTCGGGCAGGTTGCGCGCATGCCCGGTCACGCCGGCCTGCAGCGCCTTTTCCTGGGTCGCGCGTCGATACCAGACACCCTGGACCTTGCCGGTCACCAAGGCCCTCACGCAACGCCTCTCCATGCTGTCTCCTCCCGGATCGTCATCACGCCTGCTGCGATAGTTCGCTTCTGCCTCAAGGGACTACCCTTTAAGATGACACAAGGTGGACGCCGGCCAAAAGCCATCGCGACGCCAAGCGCTCGTCCTACCCGGACGACAGCACCACAACAACCATCCTCAAAAGGGAGTCTGCATCATGTCGGTCTTCTCTCACCCCGAGTTCGACCACCACCAGCGCATCGTTTTTGGCGACGATCCCACGAGCGGCCTGCGGGCCATTGTCGCCATCCACGATACTCGGCTAGGCCCGGCCCTGGGCGGCCTGCGCATCTTCCCCTACGCCAGTGACGATGAGGCATTGACCGATGTGTTGCGCCTGTCCCGCGGCATGACCTACAAGTCGGCGCTGGCCGACCTGCCGCTGGGCGGCGGCAAGGCCGTGATCATCGCCGACCCGCGTCGCGACAAGACCCCGGAACTGCTGCGCGCCATGGGCCGGCTGGTCGATTCGCTGAACGGCGACTACATCACCGCCGAGGATTCCGGTTCGAGCGAAGCCGATATGCGGGTGATTGCAGAGACCACCGAGCATGTCGGAGGCCTCGGCCGGGAAGGCGCCTCCGGCGACCCTTCCCCCTTCACTGCCAGGGGCGTTTTCTGCGCCATGCGCAGCGCCGTGCGTCACGGCCTGGACCGGGAGGATTTCGATGGCTTGCGGGTGGCCATCCAGGGAGTCGGCCACGTCGGTGCCCAACTGGCTCGGCAATTGCACGAAGCCGGGGCTCACTTGATCATGACCGATGTCGATCGGGACGCCCTGGGGCAACTCGCCGCCTCGCTCGACGCGGAGATCACCGCCCCCGACGACATCGTCGAGGCCGATGTCGACGTCTTCGCGCCCTGCGCCATGGGAGCAGCCCTGTCGCCTTCTGTGGTCGAGCGACTCAAGGCCCGCGTGGTCTGCGGCGCGGCCAACAATCAACTGGCCAGCCCGGAGATCGCCGACATGCTGCAGTCGCGCGGCATCCTCTATACGCCGGACTATGTCGCCAATGCCGGAGGCGTGATCGAGATCGCCTGGCAGCGACGCCAGGACTATCGGCGCGAAGCGGTCATGTCACACATCGCCGGCATCGAAACCACCCTGGACGAGATCTTCGCGCGAGCCCGCCGAGAAAACCACGATCCCGCCAGCGTGGCCGACACTCTCGCACGGGAGCGCTTTCGCGGCTGATACCGCCCCGGGCGTCAGCCGGAATCTCTGGCTGTCGCCTCGGATGACGAACAAGCATCTGAGCCCTGCCCCTCATCGGCGTCGGGTGCTTGTTCCCGCTGCTTCCGCCCCCGCGGCCAAGCCGGCATCTTCAGGCCCTTGCCGCGTTTCTCGCGCATCTCGTCGAGCAGTTCATGCTTGACCAGCACAGCACTGTTGCGCGGCACGATCTCACACCCCTTGGCCACCAGATGGCACTTGGTGAAGGCAGCACCGAACAGCAGGATTAACGAGGAGTAATAGACCCACAGCAACACCACGACCACCGAACCGGCGGCGCCATAGGTCGAGGCCGTGGCCGTGTAGGCCAGGTAGGTGGCGATGGCCGTACGTCCCACCGCGAACAGAAGGGCCGTGACGACGGCGCCCACCAGCACGTCGCGCCAACGCAGCACCACATCGGGCAGGACCTTGAAGATGGTCGCGAACAGTGCCGACACCAGGGCCAGCGAGACAAGAAACTCCGCGCCACTGGTCAGGAAACCGACGAAGGGCAACAGCCCATCGGCCGCTTTCAGCATCGCCTTGACCATCACGCCGAGGGCCAGTGACACCAGCAGGATGAACCCGATCGACAGTACCACCGTCAGTGACAGGGTCCGGTTCTTGATGAAGATCCACAGGCTGTTGCTGCTCGGACGCGCGGTAACGCCCCAGAGCGTGTTCAACGAGAACTGCATCTGACCGAACACGGTGGTCGCACCGACCAGCAAGGCACCGATGCCGAGCAGCGTCGGCAGAATCCCGGATTCCTGGATGCGCGACTGGGAGACGGCGTTCTGCACGAGTTCGGCGGCGCTCGCGCCCATGGTGCCCTCGAGCTGGGCAACTATCTGCCCCTGGGCCGCTTCCTCTCCCAGCACCAGACCGATCACGGTCACTGCGATGATGACCGTCGGCGCCAGGGAAAACAGCGTATAAAAGGCCAGTGAGCCGGCATAGCTGAAGGCATTGCGTTCCAGCCAGAGCTTCACGGCACCACTCACCACGGTCCACCAGAACCGGACGAAATCGCGAACCAGAGTCCAGGCGGTCATCACGCTTTGCTTGATCACGGCAGTTCCTCACATTCCCTTGCTGATGTCACAGCATACCGAAGGCGGCCACGGAGGTGCAGGGCGAATCGCTTGCCGGCGGTGGAGAATTGCGTGCTCCGAGGCGGGTCACCATAATGGTGGTTTTCCTTGGAGCGATGCCATGACCGCGACGCCAGACGCCGAACACCCTGATCGCGACTTCGACTGTCTGGTCTTCATCGGCCGCTTTCAACCGACGCATCTCGGCCACCTGGCGGTCATTCACCAGGCCCTCAAGCGGGCTCGCCAGGTCATCGTCCTGATCGGCTCCGCCTGGCAGGCCCGTTCGCTGCGTAACCCCTGGCTTTTCGACGAACGCCGCCGCATGCTGCGCAGCGCCTTCGACGACGAGGACAACGAGCGTCTGGAGATCGTGCCGCTGCTCGACGCGCTCTACAACAACGATGTGTGGGTGCGCGACGTGCAGCGCAAGGTCCGCGACATCGCATCGCCCCGCCATGCCCGGCTGCCGCGCATCGGCCTGATCGGCGCCAGCCGGGGGCAATCGAGCTATTACCTGTCCCTCTTTCCCCAATGGGAATCGGTCAGCGTACCGATGGTCGAGGGAATTTCGGCCAGCCAGATCCGGGAGCGACTGTTCCGCTCGCCAATCGCCGCCGCCGACTATGCCAGTGCCGGTGCCTCCCACGACCTCCCGCCCGGCGTGATCGACGGTATCCGGCGATTCCTCGAGACCGACGCCTACGAGCAACTGGTCGAGGAGCAGAGCCTGCTGGATCAATATCGGCAGGCCTGGGCCCAGGCTCCCTACCCTCCGGTCTTCGTCACCGTCAGTGCGGTGGTGGTGCAATCCGGCCACATCCTGCTGGTCAAGCGCACCGCCGCGCCCGGCAAGGGGCTGTATGCCCTGCCCGGGGGATTCATCAATCCACAGGAGCGCCTGCTGGATGCCTGCCTGCGCGAACTGCGCGAGCGGGTACGACTCAAGGTTCCCGAGCCTGTGCTCAAGGGCTCGCTGCGCGGCCAGCGCCTCTTCGACGAACCTCACCGTAGCTGGCGTGGCCGCACCCTGGCCGAAGCCTTCTACTTCGCCCTGCGCCCCGACCAGCAACTGCCTCGCCTGAAGCCGGTCAAGGGCGGCGATCATGCGCGTTGGGTACCGCTCGCCGACCTCGAACCGGATGGCCTGTTCGAGGACCACTTCTTCATCATTCAGAACTTCCTGGGGTTACCCGCCGACTTCAGTCAGCCATGAGCCAATGGGCTGACACCTGACCACCGCCCTGCTCAGGCCTGCAGGAAGTCCCTGGGCAACTTCATCATCTGCCGCCAGAGCTTCTCCACGCCGGGCTTGTGCACCAGCGAGCAACGATACAGCCGGATCTCCAGAGGGACGTCGTTCTTCTCGTCGCCCGCTCGAACGAGCCGGCCATCATTGAGCTCCTGGCGAATGCAGAAATCCGGTATCCAGGCCATGCCGACGCCCTGCATGACCATGCCCTTGAGCCCTTCGGCCATGGCGGTCTCGTAGACGGTCCGCAGACGCATGCGCAATGGGTCGTTCTTCAGCAGCATCCGCACGCTGCGTCCCAGGAAGGCACCCTGGGTATAGGAGAGATAGGGAATCGCCTCACCGCTCTCGAGCGAGAAGCGTGGCCGTCCCCGCTCATCCGGCAGACAGACCGGCAACATCTTGACCTGACCGATGGAAAAGGAGGGAAATACCTCAGCATCGAGCTGCATGCTGGCATAAGGATCATAATACGCCAGCATCAGATCGCAGTTGCCCTCGCGCAGCACATGAATGGCATCACCCACGTTCATCGCCACCAGCCGGGTCGGCAATTCGCCGACGCCTTTCTGCAACCGGGAGATCCATTGCGGATAGAAACTCAATGCCAGGGAATGTGCGGCCACGATATCCAGCGCCTCATTGGCGATGGAAAGCCCCCGCAGGTGGCCAAGACTCTCGTTGAGCTGTTCGACCATGCTGCGTGCGGTGACCAGGAAAAGCTGGCCTTCCGGTGTGAGATCCACCGGCGTGGTGGAGCGGTCGACCAGCGTGACGCCTACCGCCTGTTCCAGGGAGCGTATACGCCGGCTGAAGGCCGGCTGAGTGACATGGCGCTGTCGCGCCGAAGCGGAAAAGCTGCGCGTATTGGCCAGGGCAACGAAGTCTTCCAGCCACTTGGTCTCGAGGTTCACCACGACTCCCGGTCATTGATGCATGGACGACTCCCGTCCGGAGCCGTTCGTACGCTCGGCGTGAGCGTAATGTACCGCAGCAACCGATCCATCCCAAGCGGATCACTGTACGGGAGCGAGAAGATAAGCGGCTCGTGACAGCAACTTGCGCCACAGCGCGCGAGACTCGATCTCCTCGAGCGTGACCTCGCGACAGACGACGAAGTCGCGCACCAGCATGTCGTGCACCTCGGCGGCGAAATGACGGTCCGGCACCACGGCCGTGATCTCGAAATTGAGCCGGAAGGAACGGTTATCGAGATTCACGGTGCCCACGCTGGCCGCCACGTCATCGATCAAAATGACCTTCTGATGCAAAAAGCCCGGCTGGTAGCGATACACCTTCACACCGGCGCGCAGCATGTCGGGAAGGAAGGAAAAGGCCGAGAGGAAGACCAGCAGGTGGTCCGGCCGCTCCGGCATCATGATGCGCACGTCCACCCCACGCATGGCGGCCAGCCGCAGGGCATCCTGGACGCTGTGATCCGGCACGAAATAAGGGCTCGTCACCCAGAGACGCTCGTGGGCGCTGTGAATGGCATGCTGCACCAGCAGGCTGGCGGTTTCCTGGGGATCCGCCGGTCCCGAGGGCACGATCACCACGTTCTGGCTCTCCTCGCAGGTAACCTGCGGCGTCCAGGTCAGGCTGATCACCTCCCCCGTCGCCCAGTGCCAATCCTCCCAGAACGCTTCCTGGAGCCCCAGCACGCTGGGCCCCACCAGGCGCAGATGGGTATCGCGCCAATGGCCATGCCGTGGGTTCTGTCCCAGGTACTCGACACCGACGTTGAACCCACCGACCCAGCCTTCGCGACCGTCGACCACCAGCACCTTGCGGTGATTGCGGAAGTTCAACTGGAAACGATGGCGCAGACCCCGGGAGGAATGGAAGGCGCTCACGTCCACTCCCGCGTCACGCAGATCGCGCAGATAACGCTCCGGCAGCTTGTGGCAGCCGATCTCGTCGTAGAGAAAATAAACACGCACGCCCCGCTCGGCGGCGTCTTGCAGTCGATGTTTGAAATCGCGTCCCAGGGAATCATCGCGAACGATGAAGAACTGCACCAGAACATACTGCTTGGCCCTGTCGATGCCCGCGAACAGGCTCTCGAAGGTCGATTCGCCATCCACCAGCAGTTCCGTGCGGTTGCCGCTGGTCAACGGCATCATCGCCAGCTTCTCCACGGCCATCACGTCGGCTTCCTTCGCCCCGGCCAGATAGGGTTCGACCAGAGCGCGATAGCGCGCCAGCACCCGTCGCAGCACGGAATCCCGCTCGCCCCGCGCCGACACATAGCCATAGAAGCGCGGCCTGCCGAACACCCAATAAGCCGGCACGGCCAGATAGGGTACGGCGACCAGCGAAATGATCCAGGCGACCGCCCCCTGAGAGGTACGGCTGGACATCAATGCCTGGATCGCCGACAGGATGCCAAGCACATGAAGCGCGAGAATCAGTACGCCGAACAGCCAGGAAGCCATGCTCATACCCTTTCCGTGGGATAACGTCGATGATCGACGGCCAATAGCATACGCGCTACGACAACGGCCCCGCCAGTCGACGGGGCCGTTGTCGCAGGCATCCACGACGCAGCGAATGGGCAGAGCGCCTCAGGCGCGCTCGGCGATGATCTCCTTCCACTTGGCCGGCCCGGTCTGGTGTACCGAGGTGCCCGCGCTGTCCACGGCAACGGTCACCGGCATGTCCTCGACCTCGAACTCGTAGATCGCTTCCATGCCGAGATCCTCGAAGCCGACAACACGCGCCTGCTTGATCGCCTGGGCCACCAGGTAGGCGGAACCGCCGACCGCCATCAGATAGACGGCCTGGTTGTCGCGTATCGCTTCGATGGCCGCCTCGCCGCGCTCGGCCTTGCCGACCATTCCCAGCAGACCGGTCTGCTCCAGCATGGTCCGCGTGAACTTGTCCATCCGGGTGGCCGTGGTCGGGCCAGCCGGACCGACCACCTCGTCTCCGACGGGATCCACCGGTCCCACGTAATAGATGAAGCGCCCCTTCAGGTCCACGGGCAACGGCTCGCCCTTGGCGATCATGTCGACCATTCGCTTGTGAGCGGCGTCACGGCCAGTGAGCAGCTTACCGTTGAGCAGCAGGGTGTCGCCGGGCTGCCAGGTACGGATTTCCTCGGCGGTGATCGCATCGAGATCGACACGCTTGACGTTGTCGCCGGCCTCTCGGGTGATTTCCGGCCAGTCCTCGAGCTTGGGCGCCGGGAGAGCGGCCGCCCCGGACCCATCCAGCGTGAAGTGCGCATGACGCGTCGCCGCACAATTAGGAATGATCGCCACCGGCTTGTTGGCGGCATGGGTCGGATAGTCCTTGACCTTGATATCCAGTACCGTCGTCAGACCGCCAAGCCCCTGGGCACCGATGCCGGTCCGGTTGACCTTGTCGTAGAGCTCCAGGCGCAACTCCTCGGCACGGTTCGATGCCCCGCGCGCCTGAAGTTCCTGGATGTCGATGGGGTCCAGCAACGATTCCTTGGCCAGTTCCATGGCCTTCTCGGCGGTACCGCCGATGCCGATGCCCAGCATGCCCGGCGGGCACCAGCCAGCGCCCATCTTCGGCAATTGCTCGAGCACCCAGTCGACCACGCTATCGGAGGGATTGAGCATGGCGAACTTCGACTTGGCCTCGCTGCCGCCGCCCTTGGCGGCCACATGGACCTCTACGGTGTCGCCGGGCACCAGCTTGTGGTGAATCACCGCCGGGGTGTTGTCGCGGGTGTTCTGTCGCTTGCCGTCGGGGTCGGCCAGCACCGAAGCACGCAGGACGTTGTCCGGCAACAGATAGGCTCGGCGCACGCCCTCGTTGATCATGTCATCAAGACTCATGTCCGCCTCGAAGCGCACATTCATGCCCACATGCACGAAGACAGTGACAATGCCGGTATCCTGGCAGATCGGGCGATGGCCGATGGCACACATCCGGGAATTGATCAGAATCTGGGCGATGGCGTCCTTGGCAGCGGGGTTTTCCTCCCGCTCGTACGCCTCCGCCATGGCATCGATGAAATCCTTGGGATGGTAGTAGGAAATATACTGCAGGGCGTCGGCGACACTCTGGATGAGGTCGTCCTGGCGAATCACGGTCATGAGCAAGTCGCTCCTTTGTGGGTCGACGCGCCCGCTTCTTTACCGACCCGAAACGCCGGCGGCGGGCTTCAAGGAGCGCTCATCATACCCTAACCTTCGCTTCTCCGGCAGCTTGACACCCGGCGATAGTGCGGATCAACACTAGATAGATAACGGTATAAATCCTGTATCCTCTGCCTTGGCGTTTACCCTATCGCCAACTGGCGCTCCTTGAGCGCCTGCAGCTTATCCCTCAGCCGCGCCGCTTCCTCGAACTCGAGGTTCTGCGCGGCCTCGACCATGGCATCCTCCAGTCGCGTCAATTCCTTCTGCAGTTCCGCCGGCGACAGTGAGTCCGGATCGTAGATCGCCGCCCCTTCGGCCACCTTGCGCTCGGTCTTGCGACCCTTGCCCTTGCGCCCCGGCGTCTCGGCCGACTCGAGGATATCGGCCACCGAACGCGATACCGTTACCGGCGTGATGCCGTGCTCCTCGTTATGAGCCATCTGCTTGGCGCGCCGGCGCTCGGTCTCGTCGATGGCGCGCCGCATGGAGTCGGTGATCCGGTCACCATAAAGCACCGCCTTGCCGTGAGCATTGCGCGCCGCCCGACCGATGGTCTGAATCAGCGAACGTTCGTTGCGCAAGAAGCCTTCCTTGTCGGCATCGAGCACGGCCACGAGCGAGACTTCGGGAATATCCAGGCCCTCGCGCAGCAGGTTGATTCCCACCAGGACATCGAACTTGCCGAGTCGCAGGTCGCGGATGATCTCCACCCGCTCGACGGTGTCGATGTCGGAATGCAGGTATCGCACCCTGACATCGTGTTCGTCCAGGTACTCGGTGAGATCCTCGGCCATGCGCTTGGTCAAGGTGGTGACCAGAACACGCTCGTCCACTGCACTGCGCGCTCGGACTTCCGAGAGCAGATCATCAACCTGGGTGGAGGCCGGACGCACTTCGATCTCGGGGTCGAGAAGCCCGGTAGGACGCACCACCTGCTCGACGACCTGCCCGGCGTGCTCAGCCTCGTAGGGGCCCGGCGTGGCCGAGACGAACACGGCCTGGGGGCAGATGCGCTCCCACTCCTGGAATGTCATGGGGCGATTGTCCAGCGCCGAGGGCAGCCGGAAGCCGTATTCCACCAGCGTTTCCTTGCGTGAACGGTCGCCCTTGTACATGCCCCCGACCTGGGGAATGCTGACGTGGGACTCGTCGATGAACAGCAAGGCATCCGCAGGCAGGTAATCGAAGAAGGTGGGCGGCGGCTCGCCGGGCGCCCGCCCCGAGAGATAGCGGGAATAGTTCTCGATGCCGTTGCAGTAACCAAGCTCCAGCATCATCTCGATGTCATAGAGCGAACGCTGCTCCAGTCGCTGCGCTTCGACCAGCTTGTCGTGTTGTCGCATCCAGGCCAGCCGCTCCGCCAGCTCCTCCTTGATCGAGTCGATGGCCCCCATGATGGTTTCGCGCGGCGTCACATAATGCGTCTTGGGATAGATCGTCATACGTGGCACCTTGCCCCGGACCTCACCGGTCAGCGGGTCGAACAGGCTGATCTGGTCGATCTCGTCGTCGAACAACTCGACCCGTACCGCCTCGTCCTCGGCATCGGCCGGGAAGATGTCGATGACATCGCCGCGTACCCGGTAGGTCCCCCGCTTGAAGTCCAGGTCGTTGCGGGTGTACTGCAGCTCGGCCAGTCGCCGCAGGAAGGCACGCTGGTCGATGAGCTCGCCGCGATTGAAGTGCAGGCGCATCTTCAGATACTGGTCGGGGTCGCCGAGGCCATAGATCGCCGAGACCGAGACCACGATCAACGCATCGCGGCGCTCGAGCAACGCCTTGGTGGCGGAAAGCCGCATCTGCTCGATGTGATCGTTGATCGAGGCATCCTTCTCGATGAAGGTGTCCGAGGAAGGCACATAGGCCTCGGGCTGATAATAGTCGTAGTAGGAAACGAAATATTCGACGGCATTCTCGGGAAAGAACGCCTTGAACTCGCCATAGAGCTGGGCGGCCAGGGTCTTGTTCGGCGCCATGACGATGGTCGGGCGCTGCAGTCGCTCGACGACGTTGGCCATGGTGAAGGTCTTGCCCGACCCGGTCACGCCGAGCAGCGTCTGGTGGGCCAGGCCGGCCTCGAGCCCCTTGACCAGGCCATCGATGGCCGCGGGCTGATCCCCGGCGGGCTCGAACTTCGATTCCAGACGAAACGGCTTGCTCATCGGTTCTCCCTGCAGTATTGACTCTCCGACCGGGATATCCGGCTATACCGAACGACGCGTCGTGATCTCGACGTCGGACGTTGTCATCAGGCGGTGGATCGGGCACTTGTCGCTGATGTCCTCGAGTCGCTCCCGCTGCGCCTCGTCCAGATCGCCATGAAAGCTCATGACCACCTCGAGGCGATAGACACCCCGCGCCTCGTCGCGTTCATCGCGCTTGACCGTCACCTCGACGCCTTCCAGAGGCCACCCCTTGCGCTGCGCGTACATCCGGGCGGTGATGGCCTTGCAGGCACCCAGCGAAAGGTCGAAATAATCGTGAGGATCCGGCGCCTGGCCATCGCCACCAAATGCCTCGGGCACACCGACGAGCAGATCCTCGAATCCGTCGATGGTGGCCCGCTCGCGTAACCGGCCATTCCGCTCGCTGCGGAGACGTATGCTCATTCAGGACACCTCGATTCCCAGCCCGAGCGACTGGATGGCCTCGATCACGGCCTGACGACGCACATTGCCATCCACATCGGCACCGTGTCGCCCCACCTCGACACTCTCGACGCCATCCAGCATCATCAGGGCAGTGGTGATGCGATTGACCTGATCGGCGTTCTCGACGCCCTTGAACCCCAGCGACAACTGCGCCATGTATCCGGCTCCATTGACCTTAGAACATTGGTCTTCGAGTCTAGCACGACGCCCGCTTGGCTGGCCCGCGACACTTGCATTACCGCCGCCTCGCCCGCATGTCTTTCATGCGTACCTTTTAAGAACGCCGCGCATGGCAGATGACAAGGATCCCGACATGAACGACTGGATCGCTCGAACCGGCGGTCACCTCGAAGACGGTACAGATGTCGTCTTCGACACCTCCGAGCCGGCTCGCCGGGCTCTGGAAGGTCCTGTAATGACCCCGCTCGTCCACCTCGGCATCCTCGATGTCGTCGGCGACGGCGCCGAACGCTTCCTACAGGGGCAGACCAGCGCCCAGCTCTCCCTGGTGGATGGCGAGTTCGCGCCGCTGGGGTGCTTCTGCACCCCCAAGGGACGCGTCCTGGCCAACGTCCAGGTATGGCGCGTGGCACCGGGCCACTATCGCCTGTTGACGCATCACGAGCTGGTCGCCTCCCTGTCCGAGCACCTCGCCAAGTTCGCCCCCTTCTATCGAGTCGAGCTGACGCCCCGCGACGATCTTGCCCTGATCGGCCTGTTCGGCCACGAGGCGCCCGCCGTGGCCGAAGCCCTGCTGGACGTGACGCCTCCGCCCCCCTGGCGGCAGGTCGATCGAGGCGACCATCAGGTCGTGGGTCATCCCGGCCCGGTGCCACGCATGCTGCTCTGTCTACCGACGGCAGACGCCGAGGCGGTCTGGGGGCAACTGGCCGCCCAGGTCACGCCGGTCGATAGCGCCACATGGCGGCTTCACGACATCCAGGCCGGCCTGGTCTGGCTCGATGCCAGCCAGCGCGACAGCTATCTGCCACAGATGATCAACTGGGAAGCCCTGGGAGGCATCAGTTTCAAGAAAGGCTGCTACACCGGCCAGGAAGTCGTCGCCCGGGCGCACTTCCGCGGTCAGGTCAAGAAGCGCCTGATGCGTGCCCAGCTCGAGGGCGGTCACCGGCCCGAGCCCGGCAGCGCCATTCTGGACGCTGCCGACAAGCGGCTTGGCGAGGTACTCAGTGCCGAACTGGATGCCTATGGCCAGGCCGAGATCCTGGCGGTGATAAGTACCCGGGAGCCCAACGGGGCCTTGAGCGTGGCCGGACAGCAGCTCAAGCTTCTCAAGCTCCCCTACCCTCTCGAGCGCCTCGATCCGGAGCAATTGGCGGAGAAGCGCTGAGTTTCCGTGCGTTCCTGAACGCAGCCGACCTCCTCATTCCAGGCCGAATAGCCGGGTCGCCGTAGCCGAACTGTTTGTCGCCACCCGGGTGAATGGCTGATCACGCAATTCGGCCACCACCCGGCCTACCTCCACCACCCTCGCGGGTTCGTTGCGTTCGCCTCGATGGCCGGCGAGCGGCATGTCGGGGCTGTCGGTTTCCAGTACATAGCCATCATCGTCCAGCGATGCCACGGCGCGACGCAGCCGACTGGCCCGTTCATGCGTTACCGCGCCGCCCAGGCCCACGACGAATCCCAGTCTGCGAAAGGCCAGAGCCTGCTCGGGAGAGCCGGCGAAGGCATGGATCAACCCGCCGGCCGGTGGCGCCAGTTGGCGCAGGCGCTTGGCTACTTGGTCATTGGCCCGCACGCAGTGAATGACCAAGGGCAGATGTCGCTGTCGAGCCAGTCGCACCTGAGCATCGAACAACCGCCATTGTGCCTTCAGGGTATCGGCAAAGCGCGCGTCGATACCGCACTCGCCCAATGCCACGACGGTGGGATTGGCCTTGAGCGCCTCCTCCAGCGCCTCGACGTCGGTCTCGGCGTGCCGATCCAGGAAGCAGGGATGCAGTCCGAGACATACCGCAATGCCATCGCGATCGCCGAGTGTGAGCACCTCGCGCCACCGAGCCCGCGTCGTACCCGGCACCACGAAGCGCTCGACGCCCGACGACCTGGCCCGCGCCAGCACATCGTCACGGTCGACATCGAACTCGGGGAAGTCCAGATGACAATGCGCGTCGATGAGCATGGGAATTACTGGGCCGTCCAGCCAAGATCGATGTTCCAGCTCGCTCCCGTAACGGCACCGGCGGCGTCGGACGCCAGGTAGCCGACCAGCGAGGCGACCTCATCGGGGTCGATCAACCGCTTCACGGCGGCGTTCTTGAGCATGACCTGCTCGATGACCTCCTGCTCCTCCATGCCATGCATCCGCGCCTGGTCGGCGATCTGGTTGTCGACCAGCGGCGTCTTGACGTAGGCCGGGCAAAGCGCGTTGGCGGTAATTCCCTGTTCGCCTCCCTCGAGAGCGGCCGTCCTGGTCAAGCCGATCATGCCATGCTTGGCACTGACATAGGCCGCCTTGCCGGGTGAAGCGACCTGAGCATGCACCGAGGCAATGTTGACGATGCGTCCCCAGCCATTTTCCCGCATGGAAGGCCAGGCGGCCTGAGTCAGCAGGAAGGGAGCCGTCAACATCAGGTCGATGATGTGGCGCCACTTCTCTTCCGGAAAGGTCTCGATGGGCGAGACATGCTGGATGCCGGCATTGTTGACCAGGATATCGAGACGGCCGAAGCGCCGGATCGCGTCTTGTACCGCCGCCCGGCAGGCATCGCCATCCGTGAGGTCAGCCTGGTGAAAGGCGGCGCCGGCACGTTCGGCGACCTCCTCGCCGGCCGGATTGAAGTCCACGGCCAGGACCTGATGCCCCAGCTCGCAGAAGTGGCGGACCACCGCCTCTCCGATACCACTGCTGGTACCGGTGACCAGGGCGACGCGGGGCGTGGCGGCATTGGCATTCATGCGTGACTCCTCATGCTGTGATGCGAAAAGGAAACGCCATCAGCATAGGGCAAAGCGCGTTGTCCTGCCTATCACGCCGGTCATCGACATTCGACAGCCAGGCTGTGATACAGGACACTGAATGCCACGAGACACTCATGCCGAGGAGCCATCATGACCCCCGAGCAACGACTGGAGATCGCCGAGGACATCGCCCGACAAGCTGGACGCATGATCCGCGACGCACGAACGGGACAGGATTTCGGCCAGCGCTACAAGGATGGTCAGGAACTGGTGACCGATGCCGACGTCGAGGTGGATACCTACATCAGTAAACGGCTCCAGACGGACTTCCCCGACGAACATCGCCTCAGCGAGGAGCTGGCGCCGGATCGCGAGGCCCTGGAGGCGCCCCAGGCATTATGGGTGGTCGACCCCATCGACGGTACCGTCAATTTCGCGCACGGGCTCCGTCACGTAGCGGTCTCAATTGGCTGGGCGAGCGGAGGACACCTGCGTCTCGGCGTGGTCCATACGCCCTTCCTCGACGAGACCTACACGGCCCTCGCCGGCCAGGGCGCCTGGCGCAACGGCGAGCCGATCCAGGCCAGCCAGACGTCACAACTCTCGCGCGCCCTGGTGGGCACCGGCTTCCCCTACCGGCGCGATAGCCGCCCGCCCTTGATGCGCCGCCTGATGGCCGTGTTGACGCATTGCCAGGACATTCGTCGCAATGGCGCGGCCGCCCTCGACCTCTGCGATGTCGCCTGCGGGCGACTGGATGCCTACTACGAGAGCGTCTCGCCCTGGGACTTCGCCGCCGGCCTCTTGATCGCCCGGGAAGCCGGCGCCCGCACCGGTCACCTGTATCCCGGCCCGGGAGGCATTCCCGAAGACCTCTACGGCGAGAACCTGCTGGTCAGCAGTCCCGGCCTGCATGACGAGCTGAGCGAGCTGCTGCGACGCGCCGATGCCAGTGAGCTCTCCTCTTGGTAACGCCTGACTGGTAACGCCTGATAGCCTGATCCAATGATGGTCGTTCGGCGTTGGCTATTGGCCAAACGGTGGCGGCTCGGTCACAATGTCGCCCGATTCCTCCACCCCATTCCATTCATGCATCCCACGATGCAAGGAGATTGCTGATGTTCGTCGTCATCTTCGGCCGCCCCGCCTGCCCGTTCTGCGTCCGCGCCAAGGAACTCGCCGAGAGACTGGAAAGCGCCGGCGCCATCGAGGGCTTACGCTACGTGGATATCCACGAGGAAGGCATCACCAAGGCCGACATGGAAAAGACCATCGGCAAGCCGGTGGAGACGGTGCCACAGATCTTCGCCGACCAGACACACATCGGCGGTTTCACCGAATTCGACCAGTACGTTGCCGAACAGGGGCTGCTATCCACCGCGACCCAGTGAGTCGTTCATCGGCATCTCGGACGTCCTGCCAAAACCGCCCTCGGGCGGTTTTTTCGTTGGTTGCCATCCCCGCGCGCTTGGCCCTCTCCGAGCGCAACCTTCCCTCTCGTTGAATCCGCCCACACCGAAGCCGTTTACAATCTTCATATTCGAGCACAGGAAAGCGCCTCGGCGTTTCGCGGGAATTCGGCAGCGGACCCCGACCACGCCGCCCGTAACGCGGCCGTCATGGAAGACGGAGCGACTCGCAGCGCTTTCCGAGCGGCACAGGGCGTCGGCATTAAGGATCAAGGATGCAACGGGAAGCGTTTATCCAGCAATTATGGCTGGATTATGTTCACCACCAGCCTGACATCGGCGGACTCCGTCTCTGGCCAGTCACGACACGGGTGGAATACCTGACACTGCTCACGCTCAGTCACGGGCCCTGGGAGATGAATGCACTCCTGCCCCTGCTGGCGACACATGGCTACCAGCCTCGCCACCGCTATGCCATGGCGGATCGCGGCCTACTGGTCACCCTGCTGGCCACGGCCGATCACCAGGCCCCCTCGCTGGTTCTCGCCGAACTGCAACTGGGCACCCTGTCGCGTGGCCCTCGGGAACGGCTGCGCCGACTCTTCGACCGCGCCGAGGCGAGACCCAGCCTGACGCTACCCTGCGGAGGGCGTCCCTGGCCCATGCCGAGCTGGGACGACTATCAGGCCCTGGCACAGGCCCACCCACTGGCAGGCTGGCTCGCTGTCATGGGAACACGCGTCCACCACACGGGCTTCGATTGCCACGATATCGGCGACGACATCGACCGCCTCGACGCCCAGTTGCACCAGGCCGGCTTCTTCGGCGATGCCGATCGCCAGCACGGCGTCTTTCCCGTCTCGCCCTTGCTCGACTATCGCTTCTACGCGACTCACTCCCAACGCCTGCCCTTCGCCGATGGCGACCTCCATCGCGTTCCTCTCGGGGGGCTGGCGCTGGTGCAGAAGCGGGTCAACGCCAATCAGGAGCGCTGCGCCGAACTCCTGCTGCCGCACCATACACGCTGCGAGCTGGGGTGACGCGGCATGACCGCCCGTTCCGACGTCAGTGCAATGCAACATGGCCATCCACAATTTCTGTGGATAACACTGTGAATCGGCTCGGTAAAATGTCGCCCAGGCGGCCTGCCGACCACCCCCGACTCGAAATGGTCAGATTTTCGGCAGCCGCATCACCGAGACCCCGAAACGGAACCAGTCCGCCGCTCGCTCAATCGACGAACGTCATCTCCGGCACATGTTCGGGCACGACCAGGCGGCCAGCGGTCTTCTCCTGAATCTCCTCGACGCTGACGCCTGGTGCACGCTCCTTGAGCACGAAGGCGCCATTCTCGATCTCCAGGTAGGCCAGGTCGGTGAGCACACGGTTGATGCAACCGGCACCGGTCAGCGGCAGGGTGCACTGCTCGAGCAGCTTCGATTCACCGTGCTTGGACGCATGGGTCATGGTGCAGATGATGTTCTCGGCCCCGGCCACCAGATCCATGGCGCCGCCCATGCCCTTGATCAGCTTGCCGGGAATCATCCAGGAGGCGATGTTGCCGTACTGGTCGACCTCGAAGGCACCGAGCACGGTGAGATCGACATGCCCGCCGCGAATCATCGCGAAGGACTCTGCCGATGAGAAGATCGCCGCACCGGGCCGGGCGGTGACGGTCTGCTTGCCGGCATTGATCATGTCCGGGTCGAGTTCCTCCTCGGTGGGAAAGCGCCCCATGCCGAGCAGGCCATTCTCGGACTGCAACATCACATCGATGTCGTCGGGGACATAATTGGCCACCAGGGTCGGGATACCGATGCCCAGGTTGACGTAAAAACCGTCCTCGAGTTCGCGCGCCACGCGCCTTGCCATCTGTTCGCGAGTCAGTGCCATCTTGATGCCTCTTGTATCTTGTAAGGGAACAACGCCGTCGGGCCAATGCCGGGGCAGATCTACGAGGAGGCGCTATGCCCCCTCCCTGGGCGCTACCGACGCCCTCTCGTGCTACACGGCGGATGTCCGGAAGACGGAGAAAAACGCTCAGCTTTCGTGCACGGTGCGCTTCTCGATACGCTTCTCGAAGGTGCCCTGGATGATCCGGTCGACATAGATCCCCGGCGTATGGATCTGGTCGGGACGCAGCTCACCAGGCTCGACGATCTCTTCCACCTCGACCACGGTGACACGCCCGGCAGTCGCCGCCAGGGGATTGAAGTTCTGGGCAGTGTCACGGTAGACGACATTGCCGTACCGGTCGGCCTTCCAGCCCTTGACGATGGCGAAGTCGCCGACCACGGATTCCTCGAGAATGCAGGGACGTCCGTTGAACTCGCGCACCTCCTTGCCCTCGCCGATCGGCGTGCCATAGCCGGTGGCGGTATAGAAGGCGGGGATCCCCGCTCCCCCGGCGCGCATCTTCTCGGCCAGGGTCCCTTGAGGCGTGAGCACTACCTCGATCTCGCCTTCCAACATCTGTTGTTCGAAAAGCGCATTCTCGCCCACGTAGGAGGCATGGATGGTACGGATCTGCCTGTCTTCCAGCAGGACACCAAGGCCGAAGCCATCGACGCCGCAGTTGTTGGAATAGACGGTCAGCTCCTTGACGCCACGCCGCTTGATTTCATTGATCAGGTTCTCGGGGATACCGCACAGCCCGAAGCCACCGGCGATCACGGTCATGCCGCTCTCGAGGCCGGCCATTGCCGCCTCATAGGAATCCACACGCTTGTCGAATCCGGCCATATCGATGCCTCAGTGATTGCCAGGAAATTGTTGTCATCGCCCCACCATGACGGGACCTTGTCCTGCAGTGTCAGGGGCAGGCCATCTATTTGTTAAGTTTGTTTTTCTTATCGTTTTTTTGTAAAAACAAATAAATTGAGTCGCCATGAATCGTTCGCCATGACCGTCAAGCAGCTTCGAGCCTTTCTCGCCGTCGCCCAGACCCTCAGCTTCACTCAGGCCTGTGAACGCCTGCATCTCTCGCAGCCAGCACTCAGCCTGACCATCAAGGGGCTCGAGGACACCCTCGGTGGGCGCCTGCTCAACCGTAGTACCCGTAGCGTGCGCCTGACCCCCGAGGGCGAGTCCTTGCTGCCCCTGGCCAAGCGCCTGCTGGCCGACTGGGACAATACCGAGGAAATCCTGCGCCAGCGCTTCACGCTGCGACTCGGCAGCGTTGCCGTGGCGGCCATGCCTTCGTTTGCCGGCAACCAGCTCCCCGCGTTGCTGGCCAGCTTTCGCCGACGTCATCCCGGCATCAACGTCACCGTGCACGACGTGATCAACGAGGACGTCATCGACATGGTGCGCCAGGGGCGTGTCGAACTGGGGATCGCCTTCGAGCCCGAAGCCAGCGACACACTACGGGTCGATCCGCTGTTCACGGACCGTTTCGTCGCCGTGGTACCTGCCGACTCGCCCCTCGCCGACCAGAACAGTCTCGACTGGGACCGGCTATTGACGCAGGACTTCATCACGCTGCAACGTCCTTCCATGGTGCGGCGCATGCTTGAGCGGCGTCTCCATGAGGATGGCATTTCATTGGCCGTGACCTTCGAGAGCCACCAGCTGACCACGGTGGGACGCATGGTCGCCGATGGCCTGGGAGTGAGCGCCGTGCCATCGCTATGCATCGACCAGATGCACGAGCTTGGCGCACGCTGCCTGCCGCTGCACTCTCCGATCATCGAACGCACGGTCGGTGTGCTCTCACCGAAGACCGGCGAGCTCTCGGTGGCCGCCCAGGCACTGCGGGATGTGCTGCGCGATGGCGTCGAGCCACCGACACTGCAAACGCCCAGGCTGCAGTGCTGAACCAGGTCGCAGGCCCGCGATGAACAACGAAGGATCCACGACCTCGGGCTGCTAGGCTGAAGGAAACCGGTGACGCCCGAGCCCTTGAGAGAGGAACGAGATGACGGCCCCACTCTGGCAACCCTCCCCCGAGACGACCGCCGCCACCCAAATGGCGGCGCTGATGCGCCACATCGAAGCCAAGCATGGCGCGCAGCTCCATGACTACGCCGACCTCCATGCCTGGAGCATCGAATACCCCGAGCGCTTCTGGTCCTTGCTGTGGGACACCTTCGAGATCGTCGCCGAACACCGCGGCGAACCGGTGCTCGAATCGCCCGATGCTATGCCGGGCGCCCGCTGGTTCCCCGAGGCCCGGCTCAACTTCGCCGCCAACCTGCTGCGCCGCCGAGACGAGGCGCCGGCCCTGATCGTCCACGACGAGCGCGGGCGCCGTCGCGAGCTGAGCCATGCCGAACTCTACCGGCGCGTGGCCAGGCTGGCCCGGGCGCTGCGTGACGACGGCGTCGAGCCGGGCGACCGGGTTGCCGGCTTCGTCCCCAACAGTGAGCACGCAGTGATTGCCATGCTGGCAACCACCAGCCTCGGCGCCGTGTGGTCTTCCTGCTCGCCGGACTTCGGCTTCCAGGGCGTTCTCGACCGGTTCGGCCAGATCACCCCCAAGGTGCTGATCGCCGCCGACGGCTACACCTGGAACGGCAAGCCCATCGACACTCGCCCCCGGCTGGCCGAGATCGCCCGCGCCCTCGATGGGCTCGACACCCTGGTGGTGTTTCCCTTCCTCGATGACGCGCCGGTTCTGGACGCAATTCCCAGGGCGGTCGCCTGGGACGACTATCTCGACAACGGGGCCGAGGAAATCGACTTCCGCGCCCAGCCCTTCGATCACCCGCTCTATATTCTCTATTCGTCGGGCACCACCGGCACACCCAAGTGCATCGTTCACAGCGCCGGAGGCACCTTGCTCCAGCACCTCAAGGAGCACCGCCTGCACACGGATCTCGATGCCTCGGACACCCTCTTCTACTACACCACCTGCGGCTGGATGATGTGGAACTGGCTGGTTTCCGGACTGGCCAGCGGCGCGACCCTGGTGCTGTTCGACGGCGCCGCCTTTGCCCCCGATGCCGAGGTCCTGTGGCGTATCGCCGAGCGCGAGGGCATCACGGTGTTCGGCACCAGTGCCCGCTATCTGGCCGCCTGCGAGAAGGAAGGCCTCGTCCCTGGCAAGGATCACGATCTCGCCGCCCTGCGCGCGATCCTTTCCACCGGCTCGGCGCTGTCCCACGAATCCTTCGACTATGTCTATCGTGACATCAAGGACGACCTGCTGCTGGCCTCGATCTCCGGTGGTACCGATATTGTCTCCTGCTTCGCCCTGGGATGCCCGATCCGCCCCGTCTACCGAGGCCAACTGCAATGCCGGGGCCTGGGCATGGCCGTGGAGGTCTTCGACGACGATGGCCGGCCACTGCGCGGCGAGAAGGGCGAGCTCGTCTGCACCCGCCCCTTCCCGTCGATGCCGATCGGCTTCTGGAATGATCCCGACGGCGAACGCTATCACGATGCCTATTTCGCCACCTTCCCCGGCATCTGGGCCCATGGCGACTACGCCGAGATCACCCCCGAGGATGGCCTGATCATCCACGGTCGCTCCGATGCCGTTCTCAATCCCGGCGGCGTCAGGATCGGCACCGCCGAGATTTATCGCCAGGTCGAGAAGGTCGAGGGCGTGCTGGAATCCCTGTGCATCGGCCAGGACTGGGGGGACGATGTCCGCGTGGTGCTGTTCGTGCGGCTGAAGTCGGGCCTGCGCCTCGATGACGCCCTGCGCGACGAGATCAAGACCACCATCCGTGCCAACACCACGCCTCGCCACGTACCGGCACGCATCATTCAGGTCGAGGATCTACCCCGGACTCTCTCGGGCAAGCTCGTCGAGCTGGCAGTGCGCAACGTGGTACACGGCCGCCCGGTGAAGAATCGCGAGGCCCTGGCCAACCCCGAGGCATTGTCACTGTTCGAGGATCTTCCCGAATTGCGTGAATGATTCCCGCAGCTCGGCCATGGCGCCTGGCGAGCGGGTACATTCTCCATTAGCATTGCGGGCTGATGACGATCATGGAGGAAACCGGCATGTCGACCCTGAAAGGGATCGTCAGCCTGCTGCTGCTGACACTCAACACCCTGTTCTGGGCGGTGCCGCTGATCGCGCTCACCCTGCTCAAGCTCGTCACCCCGGGACGCCCCCTGCGCCGCCGGGTGCTCTCGGGGCTCAATGCCATCGCCCGCTGGTGGCTGGACATCAACCTCTGGTGGATGCGCCACTGGCTGTCACCGCGCCTGGACCTGGAACTGCCCGACAATCTGAGTCGCGATGACTGGTGGCTGGTGCTCTCCAATCATCGTAGCTGGACCGACATCTTCGTGCTGCTGTTGGTCCTGCATCGGCGCATTCCCATGCCGCACTTCTTCGTCAAGCGTCAGCTGATCTGGATCCCTGTCGTCGGTCTCGCCTTCTGGGCCCTGGAATTTCCCATGCTCCGGCGCCTGACCCGGGAACAGCGCGAGCGCAACCCGCATCTCGCGCGCCGCGACCAGGAAGCTACCGAGCGCATGTGCCGCCATGCCCGCGAACGTCCCATCGCCATCTACAACTTCGTCGAGGGCACTCGCTTCACGCCCGCCAAGCACGCCGCTCGCCAGAGCCCTTATCGGCACCTGCTGCCACCCCGGGCAGGCGGTATCGCCCAGGTCGTCGGATTGCTCGGCGACCGACTCGGCGGCATCCTCGATGTCACCTTGAGCTACGACACCCCCGCCCCGCATTTCTGGCGATTCCTGTGCGGCCAGGAGGGGCTCATTCACCTCCGGGCACGCCATCTGCAAGTCCCCGCCTGGATGCGAGACGGCAACTATCATCAGGACCCGAACTACAAGGAACGCTTCCACTCATGGCTGAACGCCCTGTGGCAGGCAAAGGATGCCTCCCTCGACTCGCTCTGATATTCCTGTTCGCGCTGCTGACCGGTTGTGCCAGCCAGTCTTCGACACCTGGCACTTCCCGTGATGCCGCCAGCGGAGAGCCGGCAGGAATCGCCGGCAGTTGGGTCTCCATCCGCCGTGGCGATACCCTCGGCGCCATCGCTCGCCGCGCAGAGGTTCCGCTGATCAGGCTGCAGCGCTTCAATCCCGGCATCGAGCCCCGAGGTCTCGCCGTCGGCCAGCGCATCCTGGTGCCCAGCCGACAGGAACGCGCCCCCTCCGGAGGCCCGTACCGCTACCAGATACGTCCCGGCGACACCTTCACCTCCGTGGCCCGGCGCTTCGGCGCCGACCCCAGCCAGGTGGTCGCGGCGAACCCCGATGTCACCCCCACTGACCTCAAGGTCGGTCACCTGATCCAGGTGCCGCTCGGCGGCGGCTCATCGGCCAGCAGCAGCTCGGCATCGACGCCTCCGGCTCGCCTGCCCGACCCTGGCACCATGCCCGCTGATGCCAAGGGCTGGCCTTGGCCGCTCGATGATTACGACGTGGCAAGGCGTTTCGGCAAGGACGCCCACGGCACCCTGCAACCGATGCTGCTCACCACCGACCAGGGAGCCCGCGCCAAGGCCGTGGCCGACGGCCAGGTGCGTTTCGCCGACAGCATGCGCCAGCTCGGCCAGGTCGTCATCGTCCATCATCCGGACAACCTGCAAAGCGTCTATGCTCGCTGCTCGCGCCTTCTCGTCGACAGCGGACAACGCGTGAAGCGCGGCACGCCTCTGTGTGTCGTGGGCCAAACCGCGAATGGCCGCCACGAGCTTCTGTTCGACATGCGCCATGGCGGCAAGCCGATGGATCCCTTGGACGTCCTGCGCTAGTCGGTGTCATCGTCTCTTCACAGTGCTGTCGCCCGGTTGTCATCCACACCGGGCACGGTCTGTGTCAAACGGCGCCATTCCGGCGCCGGATGGCACGAGGATCGACATGCGCATCTGCCTGGTCAGCGAAACCTGGTCACCGGATATCAACGGTGTCGCCCATACCCTGAAGCAACTGAGCACCGAACTGTTGCAACGGGGTTTTACCCTGCAGCTGGTACGCCCTCGCCCGGCCGGCCAGGCGCACGGCGCCGACGGCATGAGTGCCGAACTGCAGGTCAAAGGGTTCTCGATGCCCGGCTATCGCGAAGTCCGCCTAGGCCTGCCGGCGGGTCGTCGCCTGCAACGATTCTGGGCAACGGAGCGTCCCGATGTCATCTACGTGGCCACCGAAGGACCTCTGGGCTGGTCGGCGCTGCGTGCCGCCGAACGTCTCGAGATTCCCGTGGTCAGCGGCTGGCACACCAACTTCGACCATTACTGCCGCGACTATGGCATCGCCTGGCTGTCGCCGTTGGTCACCCGGCGCCTGCGACATTTCCACAATCGCTGTGCCGGCACCTTGGTACCCACCCATCGACAGGCCGAGGAGCTGACGTCGAAGGGATTCGAGAATGTGCGCGTCATGGCCCGCGGCATCGACGGCGAGACATTCTCGCCAGCGCATCGCAGCCCTGAGCTGAGAGCGAGCTGGGACGGTGACGAACACCGCCCTGTGGCGCTCTACGTCGGCCGGCTGGCACCGGAGAAGAATCTCGACCTGCTCCGCGACACCTTCGCCGCCATGCTGGCGGCCCGCCCCGAAATGAGCATCGTGGTGGTCGGCGATGGCCCCGGCAAAAGCAGTCTGGAAAAGGCCCTGCCGGATGTGCGCTTCACCGGCTTCATCGATCCTCAGGGCCTGGCACGTCACTACGCCAGCGCCGACATCTTCATCTTCCCGTCGATTTCCGAAACCTGGGGCAATGTGGTGCTCGAGGCCATGGCCAGTGGCCTGGCTGTCGTCGCCTTCCGCCATGCTGCCGGGGCCGAGTTGATCGACGACGACATCAACGGCGTCAGCCTGCCCGTCGGCGACGAAGACGGCTTCCGTGACGCCGCCGTTACCCTCAGCCAGCAGCCGGCGCGTTACGGCCGGCTGGGCCGAGCGGCTCGCGAGCGGGCATTGCAGTACCGCTGGCCCGCCATCACCGACGACTTCCTCGCCGCACTGAACCTCGCTCGGGAGGTGTCCGATGAAACCACGCATCCCTGCCGTGTTTGAACGGCTCGACCTGCTCGAATGGCAGCTCTGCCAATGGATGGCCGGATTCAGCATCTACCGGCGCTGGCTGGCTACCTTGCGGCTGGCCAGCCGAGCCGGAGACTGGCCTCTCTGGGTCGGCCTGATCCTGTTGCAACCCTTGCTGCACCGGGGCGCGGCAGGCTGGCACCTGATGGTGCAGTACACCGTCACGGCCCTGGTCGCCATTGCCTTCTATCGGCTGGTCAAGACCCGGCTGTGTCGTGAACGGCCGTTCATTACCTTCCATACCATCATCTGCAATGAACCCGCCCGGGACCGCTACAGCTTTCCCAGCGGCCACACCATGCATGCCGTGATGTTCCTGACGCTGACCGCCATGCATACGCCCTGGCTCGCGCCCTGGTTGCTGCCGATCGTGCTGTTGATCGCCATGTCACGCGTCGGGCTCGGCCTGCACTACATCAGCGATGTCATCGCGGGTGCGGCCATCGGCTATGCCTTTGCGCTGGGCAGCCTGCAGTTGGCCGGCTAGGCAGTGGCATGGCATGCTGAAGGCATGTCCCTCCTTGCCCATGGCAGCGGCGGCGAGGTCCTTCTGGAGACGCCGCCGCTGATCCGTTATACGACGCTGCTGGGCGATCCCGACGCCACGACGGTCCTGCATCGTCTCGATGCCGAGCTCGACTGGCAGCGTCCGACCCTCAAGCTCTATGGGCGCGAACACCCGATTCCCCGCCAGCAGGTCTGGATGGGCGATGCCGGCTATCGCTACTCGGGTCGGGACTTCACGCCGGTCCCCTGGCACCCCGAGGTACTCAGGGTCCGCGATATCGTTCAGTCGCGTCTGGACGCCGTCGGCATCGAGGCTCGCTTCAACAGTGTGCTGCTCAACCGTTACGCCGATGGCAGTGAGCGCATGGGATGGCACAGCGACAACGAACCGGAACTCGGCGAAGCCCCCGTGATCGCCGCCGTGAGCCTGGGCATGAATCGTCCTCTGCGTTTCCGCTGGAAGGATCGGCACGCCCCCGCCTTCAACGTCGATCAGCCCCACGACAGCCTGTTGCTGATGGGCGCCGGCGTGCAGTCCCGACTCGAACACAGCCTGCCCACCCGGCGGTACCCTGGACGACGGATCAGCCTGACCTTCCGGTGGATCCTTTCCCGCAACGACTAAAGGCATGCCAAAAGCGCCATGACGAGACCGAGCAGGAAAAACGGCCACCCTCGAAGGTGGCCGTTTTACGTTTCAGAAGCCAGCAGATAGATAACGGTATAAAGTCAGCCGCGATGATAGCCGGGCTGCACGAAGGGCAGCTTGGTCACCGTCATCGGCAGACGCTTGCCACGCACCTCGGCATAGACGACGGTGTCGATGGCCGACTGATCGACGGTCACATAGCCCATGGCCACCGGACGCCCAATGCTGGGACCGAAACCACCGGAACAGACGCTGCCGATCGCGTTGCCTTCGCCATCATACAGCTCGACGCCTTCCCGGACCGGGGCACGCCCTTCCCCCAGCAGGCCAACGCGTTTGCGCTGGTGGTCCTTCTCGGCCACCTGATGCAGGATGAGATCAGCGCCGGGGAATCCACCCGGGCGCTCTCCATCACGACGACGCGGCTTGCCGATGGCCCATATCAGGCCGCCTTCCACCGGGGTCGTCGTCGTATCGATATCGTGACCATAGAGACACAAGCCAGCCTCGAGACGCAGGGAGTCACGTGCCCCCAGGCCGATCGCCTCGACTTCCTCCTCATCCAGCAGACGTCGTGCCAGAGCTTCGGTCTGCTCGGCAGGCACGGATATCTCGAAACCGTCCTCACCGGTATAGCCGCTGCGACTGATCCATACCTCGATGCCTTCGATGGTGAAGCGGCCATGCTGCATGAACACCAGCTCACAAGCCTCGGGGCACAAGCGCTGCATCACCGCCGCCGCTTCAGGCCCTTGCAATGCCAGCAGACCACGGTCCAGCACCTCGATTTCGTGATCGGGCAAGCCTCGCCGCAGATGAGCGATATCCTGCTCCTTGCAGGCAGCGTTCACCACCAGGTAAAGGTGATCACCGGCATTGACGATCATCAGATCGTCGAGAATACCGCCACTTTCCGCCGTGAACAGTCCATAACGCTGTCGGCCGACAGGCAGTCCGATCAGATCTGCCGGCACCAGCGTCTCCAGCGCCTCGGCCGGCTTCGGTCCACGCAACAGCACCTGCCCCATGTGGGAGACGTCGAACAGTCCGCAGGCCCGACGGGTATGCTCGTGTTCCTTCTTGACGCCAAGCGTGTACTGCACGGGCATCGAATACCCCGCAAAAGGCACCATTCGTGCCCCGAGTTCCACATGCAGATCGAAAAGTGGCGTCTTGTGTTGTTCGCTCATCGGTTCGCTAACCTTTCCCATGAAATCGATCGTGAATGGCCGGCATGAAGCCGGCCATATCTCCACGGTCTACTTGTCGAGATCCTCGCCGGGCAGCACTTCCTTGCCGTCGAAGTAGTCCTTCGTCAGCTTGAAGACCACCGGCGACAACAGTGCCAGGGCGACCAGGTTGGGGATCGCCATCATGGCGTTGAAGACGCTGGCCAGCAGCCACACGAAGTTCAACGGCAACACGGCCCCGGCAAAGATCGCCAGGATGTAGACCACCCGGTAGAACTTGATGGCACCCACGCCGAACAGGTACTCGAAGCACTTCTCGCCGTAGAATGCCCAGCCCAGGGTGGTCGTGAAGGCAAACACCGCCAGGGCAAAAGACACCACGTACTGCCCGATGCCCGGGAGGGCGGCCTCGAACGACAGGGAGGTCAGCGCCGCACCGGTTTCCCCCGACGTCCAGGCAGTGGTGAGGATCGCCAGGGCCGTGATGGAGCAGACCACGATGGTATCGATGAAGGTCCCCAGCATGGCGATCAGGCCTTGGCGCACCGGGTTCTTGGTCTGGGCGGCGGCGTGAGCGATGGGCGCACTGCCGAGCCCCGCCTCGTTGGAGAACACCCCGCGCGCCACACCGAACTGGATGGCCTTGGCGACCGCCGCACCGGCAAAGCCGCCCGCAGCGGAAATCGGAGTGAAGGCGTGGGTGAAGATCATGCCCAGGGCCGAGCCGATCTGATCGGCATTGATGATCAGCACCAGCAGACCACAGACGATGTACGCCACCGCCATCACCGGCACCAGCTTTCCCGCCACCTTGGCGATGCGCTTGATGCCACCGAGGATGACCGCACCGGCCAGCACCATGATCACCAGGCCGGTCACCCAATGCGGCAGGCCAATCGACTCGCCGAGGCCATCGGCCACGGAGTTGGACTGTACGGTGTTACCGATGCCGAAGGCGGCCACCGCACCGAACAGGGCGAAGAGCCCGCCGAGCCAGGCCCACTTCTTGCCGAGTCCGTTGCGGATATAGTACATCGGGCCACCGACATGCTCCCCGGCCTCGTCGACCTGGCGATAGCGCACCGCCAGGACTGCCTCGGAGAACTTGGTCGCCATGCCGACCAGGGCCGTGATCCACATCCAGAAGACCGCACCGGGGCCCCCCAGGAAGATGGCCGTTGCAACCCCGGCGATGTTACCGGTCCCGATGGTCGCCGACAGCGATGTCATCAGTGCGTTGAAGGGCGATACCTCGCCGTCCTCCTCGTCGCCTGCCGCTGTCCGGCGACCACCCCACAACAGCCGAAAGCCCATGCCCAACTTGCGGATGGGCAGCAGCTTGAGGCCGAGCTGCAGATAGAGGCCTACCCCCAGCAACAGCACCAGCATCAAGGGGCCCCAGACGACGCCTTCGATCGCCGTCAGTATATTGGTCAAGGTTTCCACGTTTCGTCTCCCTCAGTTTTCTTGTTATGCACCAACGTGCATGATGTTCATGAGCGGCCTGGACCGCGATGATACGAACAGCCGTACCATAGCGAATCCTTCCGTTGGCGCTCCAGTCTCCTATTGGAAAATCTCGGGATTTCTCCTCCCCGCAGGACAACGTATAGTCACCGACCCGCCGAAGCGCTCGATTCGAACACATCGGAGCGAGACGCCATCATGGCGTCGACCGGCCCCAGCGACCGACAGTCTACGAAATAAATTTCCTATAAGAAAACCGCCTGAATTCCCTTCTTGACTTGCCAGCGCCCCGGTTCGCCGTATGGCCGACCGTCCCCATCGCGAGCACTCCCTCCTGCGCTCCCCGGTATGAGCCA
Organism: Halomonas caseinilytica; assembly: GCF_001662285.1. Taxonomy (NCBI): domain Bacteria; kingdom Pseudomonadati; phylum Pseudomonadota; class Gammaproteobacteria; order Oceanospirillales; family Halomonadaceae; genus Halomonas; species Halomonas caseinilytica. Next base: position 677,224 of record NZ_BDEO01000001.1, on the reverse strand, counting down.
CCTTTCCTGGAAAGCTGGAAAGGCATCACGCAGCGGGGCGCATATCGAAACCACCCATTACCCCCCCCTCGAGCAGCGGTAGCCATGGGCATTCTCGCGGGGGTTTTCTAAGATGGGGATGGGCATACCCCACGCAACGTGGAGATCGATGCCATCCGGACTCGCCAAACGGTCTCGATGGCGTTAGGATTTCACCCAACTCAGAAAAACTTTTTCGTATAGGAAAACATCATGAGCTCCATCCCCCCCAATCTGCGCTATGCCGAGAGCCACGAGTGGATTCAGGATAACGGCGACGGGACGGTGACCATCGGTATCACCGACCATGCCCAGCAATCCCTGGGTGATGTCGTGTTCGTCGAATTGCCCGAAGTCGGCGCCTCACTTGCCAAGGGCGACGAGTTCGGCGTGGTCGAATCGGTCAAGGCGGCCTCGGACCTGTATGCACCGGTCTCCGGGGAAGTGATCGAGGTCAACGAGTCGCTGGAAGATGCTCCCGAATCCATCAACGAATCCCCTTACGAGGATGCCTGGATCATGAAGGTGCGCCTCGAGGATGGTACCGACCTGGACGATCTGCTCGACGCCGAGGCCTACCAGGCCATCGCCGACGCCGAGGAGTGACGCCACCAGGCCCGGCCCTCCGAGGTCGGGCCTGACCTTGCCTGACAAGCCGCATCGCCCTTGAGCGCAGGCGTTTTTCAGGCAGAGCTCCGCCCTTCCTTTCGTATCCGGCACCCGGTGCCACCACGTCACAGTAGGTATGTCATGGCTTTCGACAAACGCCGCCTGGCCGATCTGGCCAACCACGATGCCTTCCTCCAGCGCCACAATGGCCCCGATGCCGAGGATGTGGCCGCCATGCTGGAAACGCTGGATATGGACGGCATGGGCAGTCTCATCGATCGCACCGTCCCGGCGGGCATCCGCCTCGGGCGGGAACTGGCCCTGGATCCGCCGCGCAGCGAAGCCGAAGCGCTGGACTACCTCTATCGACTGGCCCGACAGAACCGCGTGGCCAAGAGCTATATCGGCCAAGGGTATTACGACACCCTGCTGCCGGCCGTGATCCAGCGCAACGTGCTCGAGAATCCCGGCTGGTACACTGCCTACACGCCCTATCAGCCGGAGATATCCCAGGGACGCTTGGAAGGCCTGCTGAACTTCCAGCAGATGATCATGGACCTCACCGGCATGAGCCTGGCCAATGCCTCTCTGCTCGACGAGGCCACCGCCGCTGCCGAAGCCATGGCGCTCTGCCGGCGCGCCAACAAGAAAGCCAAGACCAATGCCTTCTTCGTCGCCGAGGATGTCTTCCCGCAGACGCTGGATGTGGTCCGCACCCGGGCCCACTACTTCGGTTTCGAGCTGATCGTCGCGCCCGCCGAGCAGTTGGCCGATCACGATGCCTTCGGCGCCCTGCTACAGTATCCCGGCGACAGCGGCCGCGTCCGCGATCTCGCTCCCCTGCTGAGCGCTGCCAAGGAAAAGGGCATCATGACCTGCGTGGCCGCAGACATCATGTCGTTGGTGCTGCTCAAGGAGCCGGGAGCGCTCGGCGCCGACATGGTGGTCGGGTCGGCCCAGCGCTTCGGCGTGCCCATGGGCTTCGGCGGCCCCCACGCCGCCTTCTTCGCCACCTCGGACAAGCTCAAGCGCTCGATTCCGGGCCGTATCATCGGCGTCTCCCGGGACGAACGGGGCCAGACCGCCCTGCGCATGGCGATGCAGACCCGCGAGCAGCACATTCGTCGCGAGAAGGCCACCTCGAACATCTGTACCGCCCAGGCACTGCTGGCCAACATCGCCGGCTTCTATGCCGTCTACCACGGTGCCGAGGGGCTGCGCACCATCGCCGGCCGGATTCACCGGCTGACCACCATCCTGGCCGAAGGACTGCGCCGTGCCGGAGTCAGCCTGGCCAATGACAGCTGGTTCGACACCCTGCGCCTGACCGGCGTGGATGCCGGCAAGATCCATGGTCGCGCCATGGCCCAGGACGTCAACCTGCGCTATTTCGAGGGTGGCGATGTCGGCCTGAGCCTCGACCAGACCACCACCGCCCACGATGTGGCCCAGCTTTTCGATGTGCTGCTCGGCGAGGAACACGGCCTTTCCGTCTCGGTTCTCGACGCCGAGATCGTCGCCGCGGGCACCAGCGGCATTCCCGAGGCCTGCCAGCGTGATTCCGACTTCCTCACTCACCCGACGTTCCAGCGCTACCACAGCGAAACCGAGATGCTGCGCTACCTCAAGCGCCTGGAAAACAAGGATCTGTCACTGGCACATGCCATGATTCCGTTGGGCTCGTGCACCATGAAGCTCAACGCCACCGCCGAGATGATGCCCATCACCTGGCCCGAGCTGGCACGCATCCACCCCTTCGCGCCCAAAGACCAGGTGGCCGGCTACAAGCAGATCATCGACGAGCTGGCCGCCTTCCTCGAAGAGATCACCGGTTACGACCACATCGCCATGCAGCCCAATTCCGGCGCTCAGGGCGAATATGCCGGCCTGGTGGCCATCCGCCGCTACCAGGCGGCCCAGGGCGAGGGCCACCGGAATGTCTGCCTGATCCCCAGCTCGGCCCATGGCACCAACCCGGCCTCGGCCGCCATGGCCCACATGAAGGTCGTGGTGGTCGAGTGCGACGCGGATGGCAATATCGACCTGGCCGATCTGCGCGCCAAGTCCGAGGCACACAGCGACAATCTCTCGGCCATCATGCTCACCTACCCTTCCACCCACGGCGTCTTCGAGGAAGGAGTGCGCGAGGCCTGCGAGATCGTTCACGAGCACGGCGGCCAGGTCTACATCGACGGCGCCAACATGAATGCCCAGGTAGGCCTGGCACGGCCCGGCGACTTCGGCGGCGACGTATCCCACCTCAACCTGCACAAGACATTCTGCATCCCGCACGGTGGAGGCGGCCCGGGCATGGGGCCAATCGGCGTCAAGGCGCACCTGGCCCCGTACGTTCCCAATCACAGCGTCCGCCCGTTGGAAGGCGTCGAGGCCGGCGCCGGTGCGGTGGCGGCGGCCCCCTTCGGCAGCGCCTCGATCCTGCCCATCTCGTGGGCCTACATCAAGATGATGGGCGCCCGCGGGCTGCGCGAGGCCACCGAGCTGGCCATTCTCGGTGCCAACTACATCGCCCGTCGCCTCGGCGAGCACTACCCGGTTCTCTACAAGGGGTCCAACGGCACCGTGGCCCACGAGTGCATCCTCGACGTCCGCCCGCTCAAGGCCGCCTCCGGTATCGGTGAAGAGGACATCGCCAAGCGACTGATGGACTACGGCTTCCATGCGCCGACCATGTCCTTCCCGGTGCCCGGCACCCTGATGATCGAACCCACCGAGTCGGAATCGCGCTATGAGCTGGATCGCTTCTGCGATGCCATGATCAGCATTCGCGAAGAAATCGCCCGCGTCGAATCCGGCGAATGGCCGGCGGACAACAACCCTCTGGTCAGAGCGCCGCACACCATGGCCGATCTGATGGACGATGCCTGGGAACGTCCCTATTCTCGCGAAATCGGCGCCTTCCCTTCCCAGGCCGTCAAGGCGGCCAAATACTGGCCGGCCGTCAACCGGGTCGACAATGTCCAGGGCGATCGACAGCTGATCTGTTCCTGTCCGAGCATCGACGCCTACCGGGATTGAGACGTTCCCATGACACGACGCCCCGCTCGATGGCGGGGCGTCGTCATTTTGGTTTTGGGGATCTCGCTGCCGTCGTCAGTCCGCTTCCCCGCCGCCTTCTCTGGCACCGACCTCCATGGAAGGCTCCCCATGCCCATAGCGCTCGTGGCGCCGGTGGTCACGAAAGGCATCCAGCAGCCGGGTATAGCGTCGCGGCATGCGACTGCCTCGCCGGGTTACCAGATGCAGGGTCTCATGCACCGGTTGCGGCAAGGATAGCTCCTTGACCTGGCGCTGCCAGGGCGAGGTCTCGAGCACCAGACGCGACACCACGGTGAAGCCCAGGCCACGCGCCACGGCATCCAGCACCATGCTCACCTCATTGGTAAAGCCCTGCCGCGGGAAGTGACTCATGGAGCGGAACTCATCCGGGAAATTGCGGCGCAACAGGACATCGGCATGGTTGACGCCGTCCGAGTAGCTGATGAAGCCGATGCCCATCAGATCCGCCAGCCCGGTCCCGGCAAAATCCGCCGGCACCACCAGGCACAGTGGCTCCTGGTGCCAGACCTCGCAGTCCACTTCGGGATGCCGCACAGCTTCAGTGACGATCCCCAGGTCATGACGCCCGGTGAGCACATCGCTGACGATCTCGTGATTGAAGGCAAAGCTGTAACTGACCGTCAACCCGGTATGCATCTGTTGTTGACCAAGGATGAAGGGGTAGAGCATCAAGCCGACACTCCCGGGCGACGCCAACCGGCATTCGCCGCTGTCGAGGCTCTCGTCATCCAGGGAATGGCGGAACTGCTCATGCTCGGCGAACAGCTTGAGCGCGTAGTCGTAGGCACGCCGCCCTGCTTCGGTCAGCGCGAAGCGCCGACCCTGCCGCTCGAGCAGAGAGCGCCCGAGATACTGCTCGAGCTTGCGGACATGCTGGCTGACGCCAGGCTGGGTCATTTCCAGGCGACGCGCCGTCCGAGTGAAACTGCCAGTCTCGACCAGGGTGATGAAAGTGCGAAAGTATTGGGCGTTGAACATGGCGCGTCGCATCGCTGTACGGGAAACAGGCGGTTTCATTCTATCAGTTGGCGGACACGGCCGCAGCGCTGCGCGTCTCGCGAGGCCGTGATAGCATCGATGACATCCAGATCGGCGTTGCCGCGACAGGCAAGGCCCGGGAGACACTCCCGCTCATCATCACCGCGACACGGACGCCCCGAATGGCCGATACCATCTCCAGCACCATCTCGCCGGAAGGCAGCCTGGAAATACTCTCCCAGCAGGAAGTCAACCGTCTGCACGATACTTCACGCAGCGGCTTGCACGAGCTACTGCGCAGCTGCGCCCTGGCGGTCCTCAACTCCGGGAATCCCACCGACGACGGCCTGGCGTTGATGGAGACCTATCCGGATTTCGACATCGAAGTCATCCAGCAGGACCGTGGCGTGCGTCTGAAACTCACCAACGCGCCCGCCGAGGCATTCGTCGATGGCCGCATGATTCGCGGCATTCGGGAGCACCTCTCCTCGGTGCTGCGCGACATCGTCTATGTCTACAACGAGATCCAGACGCATCGCCGCTTCGACCTGAACAGCGCCGAAGGCACCACCAACGCCGTCTTCCATATTCTGCGCAAGGCCGGCACCCTCAAGCCCAGCCGCGACCCGAGCATGGTGGTGTGCTGGGGCGGTCACTCCATCTCCCGTGAAGAGTACGACTACACCAAGCACGTGGGCTACCACCTGGGGCTGCGCGAGCTCGACATCTGCACCGGCTGCGGTCCAGGCGCCATGAAGGGGCCGATGAAGGGAGCCAACGTTGCCCACGCCAAGCAGCGTCGCAGCGAGGGTCGCTACCTCGGCGTTTCCGAACCCGGCATCATCGCTGCCGAGGCGCCCAACCCCATCGTCAACGAACTAGTGGTGATGCCCGACATCGAGAAGCGCCTGGAAGCCTTCGTCCGTCTGGGTCACGGCATCATCGTCTTCCCCGGAGGGGTCGGCACGGCAGAGGAAATCCTCTACCTTCTCGGCATTCTGCTCCATCCGGACAACAGCGACATGGAACTGCCGGTCATCCTCACCGGTCCCGCCGGTTCCGCCGATTACTTCAAGCGCATCGACGAATTCCTGGTCTATACCCTTGGCGAGTCGGTACGCGACCTGTACCGCATCATCATCGACGATCCGGTCGAGGTCGCCCGCGTCATGCGCAAGGGAATCGACAACGTCGGCGAGTACCGGCGTGCCAGACAGGATGCCTTCTACTTCAACTGGCGGCTCACCGTGGCTCGAGACTTCCAGGAACCCTTCGACCCCAATCACGAGACCATGGCGGCTCTGGCCTTGCATCGACAGCAGCCGGTGCATGAGCTGGCCGCCAACCTGCGACGGGCCTTTTCCGGCATCGTCGCCGGCAACGTCAAGGAACGAGGCATTCGTCTCATCGAGGCTCATGGCCCCTTCCGCCTCAGCGCGGAGCCCCAGTTGATGGCGCGCCTGGACGATTTGTTGACCTCCTTTGTCGCCCAGGGACGCATGAAACTCGCCGGCGAATACGTGCCCTGCTATACCCTCGGGTGAAGAGTGAAGAGTGAAGAGCAGGCTAGCCCCAGCGCTCGGGGCGTCAAGGGAGTTCCCCCCTCTTAAGGCGCTTTGCGCCGTTCTTCACTCTTCCAGCGGCGTCAGCCGCTGTCTTCTACCTCCCAGCGGCATCAGTCGCGTCTTACTTCTTCCTCTCCGGGGCTGGCTTCCACCACAACCCCAAGGCATGCAGCAGCAACCCCAGGGTGGCACCATGCGACACCAGCAGCGGCCAGCCACTCCAGGCACCGAACAATGCATGCCAGATGCCCATGACCAACAGGCCGACCACCAGGCAAATCACGAGGCGCCGCATCAGGCCGGGCAGCTCGGCACGCAACGCCGCAGACAATCGCCACCACTGGAAGACGGCCAACGATGCCACGGCGACACCACCGATCGCCATCAAGGCCAGATGGGTATCATGGCCACCGGCCAGGTAACGTGGCACGCTGACCACCATCAGAATCAGTAGCCCCACCAGCAGGCTGCAACGCTCAGGCGAAGCCGCCATGCTCAGGCCACCTTGAGTTGCTGGGACTCGATCCACTCGTCGACCCAGGGCAAGGCAGCGTCGTCGGGCATGAAGGTTTCCATGGCATCCACCTCGAGGCGCTCGCCGAGACGCTCGGCGCCCTGCCCTTGCAGCACCTCATCGAGACTGCGACCGGCGCCGCAGAAGGAGTCCACGTAGGAGCTGTCGCCCATGGCGATCATGCCGTACTTCAGACCGACGAGCCCCGGGCTTTTCGCTTCCAGCTCGCGCACGAAGGCAACGAGGTTGCCCGGATAATCGCCACTGCCGGTGGTCGAGGTACAGAACAGTGCCAGATCCGTCGGCGAGCCGATCAGGTCATCCAATGTCGGCTGATCGAAGATCGACACCTCATAGCCAGCCTGTTCGAATAGGGGCGCGACCTGTTCGGCCACGTCCAGTGCGCCGCCGTATACGGTTCCTACAAAGATCTTGAGCATGGGCATGTCGCGGATTTTGCCTTAAAAAATTCAGCTGGATAGTAACATGTGCGCCGGGATGCCGCACGCTGGCCGCCATGCCCGGGCGCCGGTGATCGCGTAGACTACCGGGCCATCGACGCCAAGGAGCCGACATGCAGAACGCCTTCGAGACCTGGATCACGCCCATCATGATCGGTGGTCTGATGCTGTTCATGGGTTTTGTCATCTGGGATCTGGCCCGAAAGTCCGGGGCGGGCCGCTTCGGCACCATCATGCTATTCGTGGTACTCGGCGCCGGTATGCTGGCTTACCTGATCAAGGTGGTGATCACCTGGTCGCTGGAAAACGGCGCCTTGTAGCCACACACATGACGACGCCGCCACTTCTCCTGGAAGTGGCGGCGTCGCTCGTGGCTCGCTCAGTGCCGTGGCGCCGATTCAGCTCTTGTCGCCGGTATAGGCCTCGACCTGCGACTTGAGCTTCTGGCCGGGACGAAAGGTCACGACCCGACGAGCGGAAATCGGAATCTCCTCCCCCGTCTTGGGATTGCGTCCCGGTCGCTCGCGCTTGTCGCGAAGGTCGAAATTGCCGAACCCGGACAGCTTGACCTGCTCGTTCTCGCGCAAGCAGCCGCGTATCTCCTCGAAGAAGGACTCCACCATGGACTTGGCCTCGCGCTTGGAGAGGCCAAGCTCGGCGTGCAGGTGTTCAGCCAGTTCGGCCTTGGTCAACGCCCCCATGTCGCTTTCCTCACGCTGTGGTGGTCGAGCCAGCCCTTGCTCCAGGTGTCGCTCCGAGGCCTTCATGCGCGTAACTCGGCCCCCAGGTGCAGACGCGATTCCTCGACGATGGCATCGACCAACTGATTGATTTCATCGTCATTTAGCGTGCGCGAAGGATGCTGCCAGGTCAAGCCCAATGCGACGCTCTTTCGCCCTTCCGGCACGCCCTTGCCCTGATAGACATCGAACAGGTGCGCCTCGACCAGCCATTCCCCCGCCTGAGCCCGGAGGGTATCCAGCAAGGCCTGCACCGGCTGCTCGGCATCGACCAGGAAGGCCAGGTCACGCCGCACCTCGGGGAAACGAGACAAAGGCTGGAATGCCGGTATGCGGCCATGGGTCAGGGCATCCAGGCGAACCTCGAAGAGCAACGCATCGACCTTGAGACCGAGGCGAGCACGCACCGCCGGGTGCAGCGTACCGATCCACCCGGCTTCCTGCCCGCGGTACATCACCCGGGCGCATTGACCGGGATGCAAGGCAGGATGTTCACCGGGTTCGAAGCGCCAGACATCCGCCTCGCCGCCCATCTCGATCAAGCTTTCGAGATCCCCCTTGAGATCGAAGAAGTCCACCTTCTCCTTGCCGCCACTCCAACCTTCGGGCTCGCGGCTACCGCAGACCAGCGCGCCGAGCATCGGCACCTGATCGAGGTCATCGAGCTCTCCGCGGAACACCAGGCCCGTCTCGAACAGCCGGACGCGAGTCTGCTGGCGATTCAGGTTATGCTCCAGGGCACGCACCAGGCCCGGGAAAAGGCTGGCACGCATCACCGACAGGTCGCTGGAGATAGGATTGGCCAACACCGGTGACACGGCATCGGGCAACAAGGTCTCCTGCAACTCCGGCGCCACGAAACTGTAGGTCACCGCCTCGAAGTAACCTCGCGAGACCATCCGGTGGCGCAATGCGGCCAGCGGTGTACGCGCTTCGTGATCCGGACGCGGGCCAAGATGGGCACGAGGATGCCGCGCCGGCAGCTTGTTGTAGCCATGAATGCGCGCCACCTCTTCGATGAGGTCTTCCTCGATGGCAATGTCGAAACGCCAGCTCGGCACCCTGGCTCGCCAGCCTTCGTCGCTGGTCTCGACGACCATGCCCAGGCGCTCGAGGATTTCGCTGACTTCCTCGGCAGGCAACACCTTGTCCAGGGCCTGATCCAGCCGCGCGCGTCGCAGCACCACCTCCCGATCGCCAGGCAGTCGCGACGCGTCGGCGACTTCGACCAACGGCCCCGCTTCGCCGCCGGTGATCTGCAGCAACAGGGTCGTGGCGCGCTCGGCGGCCTCCCGGGCCAGCTCGGGATCGACGCCACGCTCGAAACGGTGCGAGGCATCGGTGTGCAGCCCGTAGGTGCGAGCCTGGCCTGCTACTGCCAGGGGCGAGAAGTGAGCCGCCTCGAGGAAGATGTCACGTGTCTCGGCGCTCACGCCCGACTGCTCTCCCCCCATGACACCGGCAATGGCCAAGGGGCCCCGCTCGTCGGCAATGATCAGGGTATCGTCGTTCAGCGTGATGGCCTGCCCGTCGAGCAGCACCAGTTGCTCGCCCTGGCGGGCACGCCGCACGATCACGGCACCATCGAGATTGGCCCGATCGAAGGCGTGCAAGGGTTGGCCCAGCTCGAGCATGACGTAGTTGGTAACATCGACCACCGGATCGATGGAGCGGATACCACTACGGCGCAGGCGCTCGACCATCCATAGCGGCGTCTCGGCCGTGACGTCGACGCCCTTGATCACCCGCCCCAGATAACGCGGGCAGCCTTCGGCGTCCTCGACACGCACCGGGAAGGTGTCATCGTGCACGGGCGTCACCGGCGCGATGCCCGGTCCCTCGACCGGGAGGCGGTTGAGCACGCCGACCTCTCGCGCCATGCCCTGGATGCTCAGGCAATCCCCCCGGTTGGGAGTCAGGTCCACTTCGATGGTGCTGTCATCGAGCGTCATGTAGGCGCGGAAGTCCTCGCCGACCGGTGCCTCCGCGGGCAATACCAGGATACCGTCGGAGGACTCCTCCTCCAGTCCCAGCTCGGAGGCGGAGCAGATCATGCCGCGGGACTCGACACCGCGCAGCTTGGCCTTCTTGATCTTGAAGTCGCCGGGCAGCACGGCGCCGACCCGAGCGAACGCCACCTTCTGCCCGGCCTCGACATTGGGAGCGCCGCAGACGACCTGCAGCCGTTCAGTGCCATCGTCGACCTGGCAGACGTTGAGCTTGTCGGCATCGGGGTGTCTTGCCCGCTCGACCACCTCGGCGACCACCACGCCTTCAAAAGCTGCCGCCACAGGCTCGATGCCGTCGACCTCGAGGCCGGCCATGGTGATCTGATCGGCCAACGCTTGAGTCGCCAACGCCGGAGAAACCCATTCACGCAGCCACTGTTCGGAAAATTTCATGACAAATCCTATCGCTGTGCTCTCTGGGAGCATCGCCATCGGCGACACGGAGACGGGCCGTCGACAGGCCTACGCGGAGCGCTGCCCCCTTCCCTGTGTATCAAGCCTGACGACGATGCTCCCTGGCTGTGTGTACTGGTGACAATCAGGTGAACTGCTGCAGGAAGCGCAGGTCGTTATCGAAGAACAGTCGCAGATCGTTGACGCCATAGCGCAGCATGGCCAGACGCTCAGCCCCCATGCCAAAGGCAAAGCCCGTATAGCGTTCGCTGTCGATGCCGGAGTGATGGAACACTTCCGGATGCACCATGCCGCACCCCATGACTTCCAGCCAGCCGCTCTGGGAACAGACACGGCAGCCGCCCCCGTCACACATCACGCACTGGATATCGACCTCCGCCGAGGGCTCGGTGAAGGGAAAATAGGACGGGCGAAACCGCACGGCCAGATCGTCGCGCTCGAAGAAGGCATGCAGGAAGTCCTGAATCGTGCCCTTCAAGTCGGAAAACCGCACGTCCTCATCGACCAGCAGGCCCTCCACCTGGTGGAACATCGGGGTATGCGTCAGGTCGGAATCGCTGCGGTAGACGCGTCCCGGGCAGACGATGCGAATCGGCGGCTCAGTGCTCTTCATGGTGCGCACCTGCACCGGGGAGGTGTGAGTACGCAGCAGCCGAGTGGCATCGAAGTAGAAGGTATCGGCCATTCCCCGCGCCGGATGATGGGCAGGGATGTTGAGCGCCTCGAAGTTATGATAGTCGTCCTCGATCTCGGGCCCGACCGCCACATCGAAGCCAACATGAGTGAACAGGCTCTCGATGCGCTCCAGGGTCCGAGTCACCGGATGCAGGCCACCGCTGGGCTGGCCTCGCCCGGGCAGCGTGACATCCAGTGCTTCGGCGGCCAGCCGGGCTTCGAGGTCAGCCTTCTCGAGCGCTTGCTTGCGCTCGTCGAGCTCGGCGGCCAATGTCTGCTTGGCCTGGTTGATACGCTCCCCCGCGGCCGGGCGCTCGTCCGCCGGTAGCTGACCCAGGCCCTTGAGCAGCGCGGTGATCTCGCCCTTCTTCCCGAGATAGCGCACACGCAGCTCATCCAGGGCGGCCATGCTGTCGGCGGCCTGGATGGCATCGCGAGCCTCAGCGACCAGAGTGGGAAGGTGGTCCATCCGTTGATGCTCCGAATTCTTGGTCCCGCCATCGCCGACCGATATCCCGCTGTGCGGGCATCGCCGACGCGACCGGGTGTCAAAAAAACAGGGGAAGAGCGGCTGCTCTTCCCCTGCGACGATCATCGGGGCGGCGGTCGCGCCAGGCTGGCGCCGCACCCTCTCGATCCCCTTTACTGGGCAGCCTTGGCCTTCTCGACGATAGCGGCAAACGCTGCCTTCTCGTTGACGGCCAGATCGGCCAGCACCTTGCGATCGATTTCGATCCCGGCCTTCTTCAGGCCGCCGACGAAGCGGCTGTAGGACAGGCCATGCTGACGGGCACCGGCGTTGATGCGCTGGATCCACAGAGCGCGGAACTGACGCTTGCGCTGGCGACGGTCACGATAGGCGTACTGACCGGCCTTGATGACGGCTTGCTTGGCCACGCGAAAGACGCGCGAACGGGCACCGTAGTAGCCCTTGGCCTGCTTGAGGATTTTCTTGTGACGGCGACGTGCGACGACACCACGCTTGACACGAGTCATGGCTTACTCCTGACGTTGAAGAATTGCGACCAAGGGTTACAGGTTCGGCAGCATACGCTGCACGAGCTGCTTGTCGGCGTCGTGGATCTGCTTCATACCACGCAGCTGACGCTTACGCTTGGTGGACTTCTTGGTCAGGATGTGACTACGGAACGACTGCTTGTGCTTGAAGCCGTTGGCCGTCTTCTTGAAGCGCTTGGCAGCGCCGCTGTTGCTCTTGATCTTCGGCATGAGTTGAACTCCGCTCGAGGTTTTTGAGAAAACCCGGGGCCGATGGCGGGCATCACGCCCGCCACCCGTTTGACCGGCCGCCGGATCACTTCTTCTTGGGGGCAATAATCATGATCATCTGACGCCCTTCCATCTTGGGGAAGGATTCGACAGTACCGATCTCCTCGAGATCGGCGGCGATGCGCTCCATCAGCTTGCGACCGATGTCCTGGTGGGCCATCTCGCGACCGCGGAAGCGCAACGTGACCTTGCCCTTGTCGCCACCTTCGAGGAATCGTGTCAGGTTCTTCATCTTGACCTGATAGTCACCCTCGTCGGTGCCAGGCCGGAACTTGACTTCCTTGACCTGGATCTGCTTCTGCTTCTTCTTCTGTGCCGCCTTCTGCTTCTTCTGTTCGAAGACGAACTTGCCGTAATCCATGATCTTGCAGACGATCGGATCGGCATTGGAAATCTGCACGAGATCCATACCGGCCGCCTCGGCACGCTCCAGCGCATCGCGAGTGGCCATGATGCCCAGCTGCTCGCCATCGCTGTCGATCAGGCGCACCTGCTCATCGGTAATTTTCTCGTTCATCGGGGGACGCTTTTCCTGCGGGCGTCCTCTGGGGTTGCTTCTCTTGATGGTTCCGTCTCCACTTCAGTCTTGGAAGATGTCGCTAGCGCCGCTCGGCCTGAATCCGGTCGATGAAGGCATCCACCGTCATGGTGCCGAGATCCTCGCCACTTCGCGAGCGCACGGCTACCGAGTCGGCTTCGACTTCCTTATCTCCCACCACCAGGAGATAGGGGACCTTCTGCAACGTATGCTCGCGGATTTTAAAGCCGATCTTCTCGTTCCTCAAGTCCGCCTTGACTCGCAGGCCGTTTTTCTGCAAGCGCTGCTCGAGAGCCATGGCATAGTCGCGCTGTGCATCGGTGATCGTCAACACCACAACCTGCTGCGGTGCCAGCCACAATGGCATGGCGCCAGCATAGTGCTCGATGAGGATGCCGATGAAGCGCTCCATCGAGCCGACAATGGCCCGGTGCAGCATCACCGGCGAACGTCGCTCCCCATCCTCGGTGACATACTGGGCGCCGAGACGCACCGGCATCATGAAGTCGACCTGCATGGTGCCGACCTGCCATTCACGCCCCAGGCAATCCTTCATGTGGTACTCGATCTTGGGACCATAAAAGGCACCCTCGCCCGGCAGCTCCTCCCAGTCGACGTCACACGTCCGCAGGGCGCCTCGCAGGGCTTCCTCGGCACGATCCCAGACCGCATCGTCGCCAAGGCGCTTCTCGGGGCGCAGAGCGATCTTCACGGCGATGTCCTCGAACCCGAAGTCTTGATAGACCTGCAGCGCCTGACGGTGGAAACTCGTCACCTCCGACTCGATCTGCGCTTCGGTGCAGAAGACATGCCCATCGTCCTGGGTGAAGGCGCGTACCCGCATGATGCCGTGCAAGGCGCCAGAAGGCTCGTTGCGATGGCAGCCGCCGAATTCGCCGTAACGCACCGGCAGTTCACGGTAGCTGCGCAGGCCGGAATTGAAGACCTGCACATGCCCCGGACAGTTCATCGGCTTGAGCGCGTATTCGCGTTTCTCCGACTCGGTGAAGAACATGCCATCGGCATAGTTGTCCCAATGGCCAGACTTCTTCCACAGCGAGACATCCATCACCTGGGGGCAACGGATCTCCTGATAGCCCCCATCCTTGTACACCTGGCGCATGTACTGCTCGACCACTTGCCAGAGCGTCCATCCGCGCGGATGCCAGAATATCATGCCCGGCGCCTCTTCCTGCATGTGGAAGAGATCGAGCTTGCGTGCCAGCTTGCGATGGTCCCGCTTCTCGGCTTCCTCGAGGCGCTTGAGATAGGCCTTGAGCTGCTTCTTGTCTCCCCAGGCGGTGCCGTAGATCCGTGTCAGCATGGGACGTTCGGCATCGCCTCGCCAATAGGCGCCGGCCAGCTTGGTCAGCTTGAAGGCCTTGAGGTGGCGAGTATTGGGAACATGGGGCCCCCGACACATGTCGGTGTATTCCTGGTGGTGATAGAGACGGATCGTCTCCCCCTCCGGAATCTCGCGCACGATTTCCTGTTTGTAGGGTTCGTCGCGATGCAGGAAGGTCAGCATGGCGCGGTCACGGTCGACGTATTCGCGCACGACGTCGTATCCCGTATCGATCAGCGCCTGCATCCGCGCCTCGATGGCCTCGAGATCTTCGGGCGTCACCGAACGACCGAAGTCGATATCGTAGTAGAACCCATCCTCGATCACCGGGCCGATGGCCATCTTGGCATCCGGATAGAGTTGCTTGACCGCATGGCCGATCAAGTGGGCACAGGAGTGACGAATGATCTCCAGTCCTTCGGGGTCGCGGGCGGTGATGATCGACACTTCGGCGTCATGATCGATGATATCCGCAGCGTCCACCAGTTCGCCATCGATGCGCCCGGCGATACAGGCCTTGGCCAGGCCCGTGCCGATGCTCTCGGCCAGCTGCATGATGGTAAGCGGTTCGTCGAAAGGTCTCTGGCTGCCGTCCGGCAGGGTCACGATGGGCATGATGAAGCGATTCCTTGGGCACAGTGGTGATCCATACCAGGGATCACATGTTGCGAGAAGATGGATTGCCTTGAGCGACGCTAGCCTACCAGACGCCCTACCGACGGCGCCATGGGTGAGCTTGATCGCCAACGAAAAAGGCGCCCGAAGGCGCCTTTCCGACTCTATACTGCGCCCCGGCTTCGAGCCGGGGCGCTGAAGGGTCGACTCAGGAGAGCATCACTCCCACTCGCCAAGCTCGACACGACGGTTCTCGGCACGACCCGCCTTGGTGTCGTTGCTGGCCACCGGCTGCTCTTCGCCATAGCCGATGGTGGTCATGCGATCGGCGGAAATGCCCTGGCTGGCCAGGAAGCTCGCCACGGAATCGGCACGACGCTGAGAGAGGTCCTTGTTGTAATCGGCCGGACCGACGGAGTCGGTGTGACCTTCGATACGAACACGGACGTTCTCGTTGGAACGCAGCTTGGCGGCAACGTCGGTCAGGACGGACTCGGCGCCCGCGGTCAGACGTGCAGAGTCGAACTCGAAGTTGACATCCTGCAGCACCAGATCCTCGACGCAGCCCAGCGCGTTGACCTCGGCACCTGCCGGGGTACCCGGGCACTGGTCCTGGTAGTCCGGCACGCCGTCACCGTCGGAGTCCAACGGGCAGCCCACAGCGTCAACCGCGACACCGGCCGGAGTTCCCGGACACTGATCCTTATCGTCCGGCACACCGTCGCCGTCGCTGTCGCCGACAGGCTCCGGACCTTTGTTCGGCTCGGCGCACAGCAGCGCGGCCGCGGCAGCGCCGACGGTACCACCGACATAGGCACCGGTATCTTCATCGTCGTCATCCACGGCGCTGTAACCGATACCGGCACCGATCAGACCGCCTGCAACGCTGCAGACAGCGGGATGCTTGTACCAGGCACGATCGGACGCTGAGCTGTCGCCCATGCCGGAGGATTGAGACGCCGAACTGGCGCAGCCGGACAAACCGACCACCAGCGCGGAACCGAGCAACAAGCCAGTCGTTGATTTTTTCATGTAAGACTCCTTCTTGACACAAATCTAGCGGGGCCAGCATAGGGCTTAGCCATCCAGCGAATCCGGTGGTATGGCCAACCGGAGACGGATCTTGTCCGTCCACACCGACCAAGAAAGCACGAAATCGCGATCTCGGCCAATCAACGGCGCGCGATGACTCGGGACTCCATCCACTTATCAGCCACCTACGTCGCGATTAGCAGCTTGCCGGAGACTGAGTCACCTTTCAATCGAAAAACGCACTGGCAAGTGTAATACATTGTTTTGTTTAGGTCATTCAAATCAATGCAAAGAATCCGGCCAATCGCGTCGAAACCTCAATGCGTGCAAGGCCGCTTTCATGACGGCATCGCGCCATTCATCCTCCACTTTCAGGCGCTCCCGGTCCTCCTGGAAGCGCTCTCTTGGACTCAGCGCCTGGCGTGCCGAATGTGTATGCAGGTGCCGGGTTCGCTCATGAACCTCGGCAAAGGCAAGGAATTCCGGCCGGGAAACCAACGATGGATCGAGAATGTCCAGTAACGTCTTGCAACGCCAGGCGCCCTCGGTGATATCGACCTGCCCTTGCTGCAAGGCACTGGCTACCAGCTCGAGATTCTCCAGGCAGTTTTCGTGTGCCCGGCGCAACTCTTCTTCGCGGAACGCTTCACGACGCCGGACCTCCCGCCACAGGGTAACAGCATAAGCTCCCAGGCCGGCGACGACGACAAGGGCCAGCCCGAGCAGCATCAGGGCAGTGGTATTGGTCATGAAATAGTTCCCATTACGTCTGTCATTCAAGGGGTAAGGGCGCGCATTCTAAACCGCGCCATCTGGGCGACCAACCCATCTCCTCGATATCTCGACGCCACGTTCACGCCGAAGCGTCGCACGCCGGGCGCTCTGTCTTGCCTCAGCCCCACCAGAATCCGACATAGTTATCGATCAGCAACATGGCGAAGATCCCAAGAATGTAACGAATGGAAAACCAGAAAGCCCCGAGCGGCGCCCGAGGGTTCTGCCCCTGCCACACTCGACCATTCCACCACATGAAGCGCACGTTCAGCGCCGTCACCCCCAGCAGGTAGATCCAGCCACTCATGCCGATGACGAAAGGCAGTAATGTCACCGCCACCGTCAGCCAGCCATAGAGCCATACTTGCAGGCGCGTGAAGGCTTCACCGTGGGTAACCGGCAGCATCGGCACCCCAGCTCGCTCGTACTCATCTCGTTTGTGGATGGCCAATGCCCAGAAATGCGGCGGCGTCCAGGCGAACACGATCAAGACCAACAGCAACGGCTCAGGGCCAAACTGGTTACTCACTGACGTCCAACCCAGCAGCGGAGGGGCCGCCCCCGCCACCCCACCGATCACGATGTTCTGCGGCGTAGCTCGCTTGAGAAAGGCGGTATAGATCAGGGCATAGCCAATCAAGGAGCCGAAGGTGAGCCAGGCCGTCAAGGGATTGACGCCGCCATGCAGCAGCCCGATGCCCGTGATCGACAACAGGGTTGCCCACCCCAGGGCCAGCGGCAGCGGCAGACGCTGCATCGCCAGAGGACGCGATGCCGTGCGCAGCATCATGGCATCCAGGCGACGGTCCACGACGTGATTGAACGCGGCAGCGCCACTGGCGGCGAGACCGATGCCGATCAGCCCCAGCACCACCTTGTCGAGAGGAGGTACCGGCCGGGCCAGCAGCATCCCCACCAGGCTGCAGACCAGCATTACCGACACCACACGCGGCTTGCCGAGGGTGATGAGGTCACGCCATAGCGGCGTGATCGCCGAGTGCGTCATCGATCTGGCATCATGCATGCATCAACTCCCTCGCCGTCATCGATGGCGATGACCGGGGAGCAGCTTCACCCCATCGCCAGCTCCATACCGCCAACAACGTCGCCACCACCAGCATGGTTGCGCCGGCGGTATGCAGCAAGGCCAGCCAGAGCGGTAGCCACAGCAGCACGTTGGCAATGCCCAGTGCCGCCTGCAACAGACAGACACCGCCCATCACCCCCAGCCAGGGCGAGACACCGCGATCGTGCCGGTAACGCCATCCCAACCCCAGCAAACACAGGAACAGTGCCGCTCCTCCCAAACGATGACCAACATGGATCGCACTGCGCGCCTCCGCATGCAATTGCCCATGCAGGTAGTTGGGCCCCACGGTCTGGGTCAGGTGAAACCCCTCGCCCCAATCCATGCTCGGCCACCACTGGGCATTACAGGTAGGAAACCCCTGGCACGCGATGCCCGCATAGTTGCTCGATGTCCAACCACCAAGGGCCAGCTGAAGCACCAACAGCCCCAGCGCCACTCCCCAGAGCGGCGTGAGCCGACGCGGTTGCCGCCGCCACACCCCCGACATCGACAGGTGCCGTACACGCAGATGCAACCATAGAAATCCCCCCATCACGGCCATGCCGCCGAGCAGGTGCAGTGTCACCACCTGCGGCCACAACCGGAGCGTCACGGTGAACGCGCCGAAGGCCCCCTGAACCAGGATCAGTGCCAGCAACACCAGAGAAAGTCGCCATGGGTACCCAACGCGCTTCCTCAGTCGCCATCCCAGTACCACCACGATGATCACCAGCAGCCCCAATGACGAGGCCAGGTATCGATGCAGCATTTCCATCCATGCCTTGGACGCCTCTAGCGGCACATCGGGAGAATGTACCAGCGCGCGCGCTTCATCCGGTACCACCCACTGTCCATAGCATCCCGGCCAGTCAGGGCACCCCAGCCCGGCGTCCACCAGGCGGGTCCAGGCTCCGGCCAGAATGACCAGGGCAGCGAACAATACGCCCAGCAGGCTCAACCAGCGCAGCCTTTTCAGTCTCGCCCGATACCACGGATCCAGCATGCCCTCGTCACGCATCCTCTCCTCCCGTCACTCATCGTGCAGGCGCGCCAGAGGCCGCTCAGGATTCAGCTTCAGCAAGCGCTCGATGTCTTCCAGCACATTCGACGCCGCCACGCCCTCGCCGTAGCTCAATACCGGCCGCCCGTCAGGGTCGAGGATCCAGAGCGTGCCCGGCTCCCGCCAGGTCGGCATTTCGTGCCATGTCGCGATCGCTTCGCCAGGCAGTGTCTTGCCGCCCCCTTCACCGATGCGCAGCCGACTGACTCGATGAGCATCACGCCCCAGGGCTCGGTGTACCCGCCACCAACGATCCGCCGATGCGGCACAATCGTTCGTGCAATCGAAGGCCATCAGCCAATCGTCGGCGCCGTCCTTCGCCACCCGGCTCAACGGCCAGTCGGCCAATCGCGGGAGATCGGGATGCAACTCGCCATGAGCGGTACGTTCATCGGGAATCCCGAGCCGCCACTCGACCATGCCCCAGGCCATCGCCATGGGCAGGGCAAACACGGCGAACAAGGCCAGCAACTTGAGACGGGAACGGACGATACGGGCATCGGTCATGAGCGTGTCTCCTGCTTGTTCTCGAGGCGGTGTCCGCGCCGATCTCGGCTCAGCCGGCGCGCCCCGACAATCATCACCACCATCGCCGTCAGCGCCAGCCCCCACCACTGGGCGGCATAACCGAGATGTCGCGACGGCGGCAACACATTGGGACGCCACCAGGAAGTCAAGTGCCCCTTGCCTGCCTCCAGGTGCAGCCAACCGGCATGAGCGAAGCCGTCCGGGGTCTCCCAGGCGCCAAGGTCGATATGCTGCAGGCGCTTGCCCTCGCGATTGGGGCCGAGAAGCGGCGCCGAATCACCGGCCACCTGCCAGCGCCCTTTCAGGGTGACGCGTCCATCCGGCGTCGACACCCGCGGCGTGTCACGACTCGGGCCGGTGGACAGAAACCCACGCTCCACCAGCCACAGGCGCCCATCGTCGCCACGCAGAGGCGTCAGGACCGCCACACCGAGCCGGTCTGCATGGATACGGTTGTCGAGAAACAGCGTCTCGTCCGCCAGGTACTCACCCGACACGGTGATCCTGGCGCCATTGGGCGGCGAGGTCTCAGGGGCCACCAGCCGAGGCGCCGACTCGAAACTCGCCAGCAACTCTCGCTTGTCGGCGGCACGCTCCCACTGCCATAGTCCAAGTCCGAGTCCGAGCACCACCAGACAGGCCCAGAACCCGAACCACAGCGCCAGGCGACGGCTGGACCGAATCCGTGTGGCAAACCTCGTCATGGAGTCCGACATGTTTCTCAAGGTCCTGATCGCCCTCGTCTTCGTTGCCATGGTCGCCAGCCTCGCCGCCGGAGCCGGCTTTCTGCTCAAGGACGGCGGTCGCTCGCGGCGCGTGCTCATCTCCCTCAAGCTACGTGTCTGCCTGGCCGCCCTGCTCCTCGCGCTCCTCCTGTACGGGTTCTATGGCGGCGGCTTAGGCGGCTGAGATGCCTCGCCTTGTGCCGATTCAGAAGACGTAGACGAAGGTGAAAAGCCCTATCCACACCACGTCCACGAAATGCCAGTACCAGGCCGCCGCCTCGAACCCAAAATGCTGATCCTCGGAAAAGTGTCCTCGCCGGACCCGTGCCAGAATGGCGATCAGGATCAGGGTGCCGACGATCACATGGGCGCCGTGAAAGCCCGTCAGCAGGAAAAAGGTGGCGCCGTAGATGCCTGCCTGCAGGGTGATCCCGTAATGAACATAGGCCTCCCGGTACTCGATGCCCTGAATGGCGATGAAGCACAGCCCCAACAGCACGGTCAGCGTCAGCCAATGGCGCGCCGTGTCACGACGCCCTTCTTTCAACCCCTCGTGCGCCACCGTCAGGGTGATGCTGGAGCCGACCAGGATCAGGGTATTGACCAGCGGCAAGTGCCAGGGACTGAACGTCTGCTCGGGCCCTTGAATGGCCGCATCCGGAGGCTCCAGCAATGGCCAGGAAGCCGTGAAGTCTGGCCACAGCAGCGCGGCCACTCCCTTGGCGCCTTCGCCATCCAGCCACGGCAGCGCGAAGGTTCGGATATAGAACAGGGCGCCGAAGAAGGCGGCGAAGAACATCACCTCGGAGAAAATGAACCATCCCATTCCCCAGCGAAAGGAACGATCCATCTGATCGTCGTAGAGCCCCTTGCGGGATTCGTGGATGACATCCCGAAACCACAACCACATGACAGCCAGAATCCCGACCAGACCGACCACCATGACCGGCATGCCCGAGGCGCCATGCACCAGCATCACACCGGTGCCGACCATCAAGGCCCCCAGGGCCAGGGAGCCGAGCACCGGCCATTTGCTCGATGGGGGTACGTAATAGCTACCACCGCTCATGCGTCACCTCCTCGCGTCGACGTCCCCTTCCCCCGGGACGGTGCCGCGTCCTGCCGGTACAGGGTATAGACCAGCGTGACCGTCTTGATGTCGGCCGGCAGGTCCCGCGTCAACTGAAAGACCAGGGGCGCCTCGAAACGCTCGCCCGGCGCCAGGCGTTGATTCTGAAAGCAGAAGCACGCCAGCTTGCGAAGGTGCAGCGAGGCCTGCGAAGGCGTCACGCTGGGAACCGCACGCGCCACGCTGGCCTGGTCGCCCAGGTTCTCGAACGAGAAGTGCACCTCAGCGCTCTGCCCCGGATGAACGCGAACCTGACGAGTATGCGCTTCCAGCGACCACGGCAGCCCCGGACTGCCTCGGGTGATGAACTGCATCGTGACCACCCGATCCTGGTCGACGGCCTCGTGGGCCAGTGCCTGGGCCTGATTCGATGTCTTGCCATTGAGCCCGGTGACCTGGCAGAACACGTCGTACAAGGGCACCAGCGCGAAGGCGAAGACACACATCCCGACCAGCGCCACCAGGGTCTTGGCCACGGTACGCCTGATCTCTCGGCGTGTGTCATCGGAGCGTTGTCCCACCATGCAAGCCTCCCGACGTCTGCCATCAATGCCGATGCGGCTCGAAGTGCGGCGGTGTTTCGAAGGTATGCAAGGGAGCCGGGCTGGGAACCGTCCATTCGAGATCCTCGGCCCCGTCCCATGCCTTGGCCGGCGCCTTCTCGCCCCCGCGCACGCAGAGCACCACCACTGCTACGAAGAGCAGTTGCGAGGCCCCGAACATGAAAGCCCCGATGCTGGTGATCATGTTGAAGTCGGCAAACTGCAGCGCATAGTCCGGAATTCGCCTCGGCATGCCGGCGAGACCGGCGAAATGCATCGGAAAGAAGGTCAGGTTGACGCCGATCACCGACAGCCAGAAGTGCCATTGCGACAGACGTGTATGCGGATAGTGGCCGGTCCACTTGGGCAGCCAGTAGTAGACGGCGGCCATGATGGCGAACACCGCCCCGGGCACCAGCACGTAATGGAAGTGGGCGACCACGAAATAGGTGTCGTGATACTGGAAATCCGCCGGCGAGATGGCCAGCATCAGTCCCGAGAACCCTCCGATGGTGAACAGCACGACGAAGGCCAGGGCAAACAGCATCGGCGGCTCGAAGGTGAGCGAGCCACGAAACAACGTGGTGATCCAGTTGAACACCTTCACCCCGGTGGGTACCGCAATCAGCATGGTGCTGTACATGAAGAACAGCTCCGCCACCAGGGGCAGGCCCACGACGAACATGTGGTGGGCCCAGACCAGGAAAGAAAGGATCGCGATGGAAGCCGTGGCATAGACCATCGAGGCGTAGCCGAACAAGCGCTTGCGGGCAAAGGTCGGGATGATCACCGAGACGATGCCAAAGGCCGGCAGGATCATGATGTAGACCTCTGGATGCCCGAAGAACCAGAACAGATGCTGGAAGAGGACGGGGTCACCCCCGCCGGCAGCATTGAAGAAGCTGGTGCCGAAATTGATGTCCAGCAGCATCATGGTGATCACCCCGGCCAGCACCGGCATCACGGCAATCAGCAGAAAGGCGGTGATCAGCCAGGTCCAGACGAACAGCGGCATGTCCATCATGCGCATGCTCGGTGTCCGCAGGTTGAGAATGGTAGCGATGATATTGATCGCACCGAGGATCGAACTGATGCCCGCCAGGTGCAACGAGAAGATGAAGAAGGTCGTGGACGGTGGCGCATAGGTCGTCGACAGCGGCGCATAGAAGGTCCAGCCGAAATTGGGGGCCCCGCCCGGCATCACCAGCGTGGAGAGCAACAACGCAAACGCCACCGGCAACAGCCAGAAACTGAAATTGTTGAGGCGTGGCAATGCCATGTCGGGGGCACCGATCTGCAGCGGCACCATCCAGTTCGCCAGACCGACGAACGCCGGCATGACCGCGCCGAACACCATGATCAGGCCATGCATGGTGGTCATCTGGTTGAAGAATTCCGGCTGCACCAGTTGCAGGCCAGGCTGAAACAATTCCGCTCGAACCACCATCGCGAAGATGCCGCCGATGAAGAACATCGTCAGCGAGAAGATCAGATAGAGCGTGCCGATCTCCTTGTGGTTGGTGGTCAGCAGCCAGCGCATCAGGCCCCGCGGCCCATGATGATGGTCATCCGCCGCCATGCCGCCGGCATCGGCCTGATGCTGCTGGGGCGTGGGTCTGGGAGGCAGGTGCGAAGCCATGATCTATCCCCCTCGGTATCCGTCGTCGAAAAGCGCGCCCTACTGCTCGTCGAGCAGTTCGGCAATCTCCGCCGGCTGTATGGCCTCGCCGGTCTCGTTGCCCCAGGCATTGCGCTCATAGGTGATCACCGCGGCCAGTTCCACTGGATTCAGCGTGCTGCGGAAGGCCGGCATCGCCGAGCCGGAGACGCCATTGACTACGGTGTCGATGTGATAGTCCGGGTCGTCGAGTATCGCTTGATTGCCGGCTAGCGCCGGGAAGGCCGGCGGGCTACCGGAGCCATCGGGCTGGTGACAGGAAGCGCAGATCGTGCCGTAGACCTGCTCGCCCCGCTCCATCAATTCATCCAGTTCCCACTCGCGGTCCACCCCCATCGCTTCCTGGGCGGCGGCTTCCTTGCGCTCGGCCAGCCAGGCATCGAAGCGCTCGGGCTCCACCGCCTTGACGACCACCGGCATGAAGGCGTGATCACGACCGCACAACTCGGCACATTGGCCGCGATAGATCCCCGGCTCGTTGATGCGCACCCAGTTCTCGTTGACGAACCCCGGCACGGCATCCTGCTTGACGGCCAGGTCCGGCACCCACCAGGAGTGGATGACATCATCCGATGTCATCAGCAGGCGTACCTTGCGATCCACCGGCAGCACGAGCGGCTCGTCGACCTCGAGCAGATAGTTTTCCTGCTTGGCGCTCTCTCCGCTGACCTGGGAGCGGGCCGTTGCCAGGTTGGAGGTAAAGGCGACATCCTCGCCGAGATAGTCATAACGCCAGCGCCACTGCTGACCGGTGACCATCACGTCCAGATCGGCTTCGGAAGTGTCGTACATCGTCTTGAGCGTGGCAGTGGCAGGAATCGCCATGGCCACCAGGATCAGGATCGGAATCAGGGTCCAGATGACTTCCACGGTCGTATGTTCGTGAAAGTTGGCGGCCTTGGCGCCACGCGAACGGCGATAGCGAAACAGCGAGTAGAACATCGCGCCGAAGACGACGACGCCGATGACGACACAGATCCAGAAGATGGTCATGTGCAGGGAATGAATCTCGCGGCTGACGTCAGTGACCCCGACCGGCATGTTCCAGCCGTTGGCCAGCACACTCCCCGAC
The DNA here is from genome assembly GCF_001662285.1 of Halomonas caseinilytica. Classification (NCBI taxonomy): domain Bacteria; kingdom Pseudomonadati; phylum Pseudomonadota; class Gammaproteobacteria; order Oceanospirillales; family Halomonadaceae; genus Halomonas; species Halomonas caseinilytica. Next base: position 652,769 of record NZ_BDEO01000001.1, on the reverse strand, counting down.
AGCCCCGAGCAGGCGACCAATCCCGCTGTCCACACGAGCCGCATGCGCATCGCCTCCTCCTGAACATTGTTGTTGTATTAGCCGCTACTTGATCGAGTATAGAAGAGCCTCGGCATTCGTCACGGACCGCTCTGACCCGATCTCATAAACGCGGTTCTCAACGATCACAGGGCAGTCGCGCCTCATCGGGCGGCCAGCGATGCGACCAGGGCGATCAGCAGCACCAGCACGCCTCCCATCAGGATACCGGCGATGATGAAGTGCGAAGCCCGCCCCCGAGAGAAGTCCTCGTGACGACGGCTCTCCTTCTGTACGCCGAAAAAAGCCGCCAGAACCGACTTGATCACTCGCCACATTACCTCTCTCCTTCGACGCCCCCGTCTCCATGAGACTAGGAGGTGTCGGCAACGTCGGCGAACACAGGCCCTGTTGGCCCAGATGATGGCAGGACGACAACGTCAGCTCAGACCGAGAAGACGTGTGATCAGCGGCAAGAGAAAGGCGGTCAACAGGCCGGTCAGACCCATCGAAAGCCCCGAGAAGGCACCTGCCACCGCCCCCAGACGGGCGAAAGAATGGGCCGTGCCGAAACCATGGGCCGACAATCCCATGGTAAATCCCTGCACGGCCGGATCAGTGATCTTCAACAGACGAAAGACGCCCGGTCCGAGGGCACAACCGATCGACCCTGTCAGCAGCACCAGCCCCGCCGCCAGCGAAGGAATCCCTCCGATCTGTTCGGCAATGCCCATGGCAATGGGAGACGTGACCGAACGTGGCGCCAGCGACAACAGGGTTTCCTGGCGAACGCCGAACAGCATCGCCAGACCGATGGTGCTGACCACCGCGGTCAGGATGCCCGCGACACAAGCCAGCAGTAGCGATCCCAGCAGGCGCCGGACGCGCTCGCGATGATCATAGAGGGGGATCGCCAGGGCCACCGTGGCCGGCCCCAGAAGGAAGTGAATGAACTGGGCTCCTTCGAAATAGGTGGCGTAGTCCATGTCGACCAGCAGCAGGAAGCCGATCAGGATGGCGATGGACAAGGTAACCGGATGCAGCAAGGGCGTGCCGCCCAGTGCGCGATTGAGGCGCACCGCCACCATGAAGGCTAGCAATGTCGCCAACAACGACAGCAGCGGGTTACCGGAAAGATAGACCCACAACTGATCGAACGCCGCCACGCTCATGTCTCATTCTCCCCGCTTCCCCGACGCCCGCCCCGGCCCTGAAGGCGCGACAGCACCCAGGCCGTCACCGCCAGGGTCATGGCCGTGGAGCCCACCAGCGTCACCGCGATCGGCAACAGATCGGCACCGATCAAGGCGCCATGGACCATCAAACCGACCCCTGCCGGCACGAACAGCAGCGTCAGATAACGCAGCAAGCCCTCGCCAGTTACCCGGAGACTCGACGGCACCTTGCCCCTCACCACCAAGGCTGCCAGCAAGATCACCATGCCGATCACCGGTCCGGGCACCGACAGTGCCAGCCCTCGTGTCACCAGCTCGCCCAGCATCTGGCACGCCAGCAACATGCTCATCCCCATTATCAATGGCATTTCGTCCCCCCGCCTGGTTCAGCACCCTTGTGATACGCAGTATTGTGGCAAAGCCCGGCAACCGGACACCATCCCGGCGTCATTGGCCAAGCAATTGAAACAAAAGCGCAAAAGGGGCTTTTCATTTGCTCACGAACGCGCTAGTATACGCCTCGTTCTCGGGGAGGCACCCAGGCAGGAAAGGTGCACCGGGAAAAGTATCGGAGCGTGGCGCAGCTTGGTAGCGCGTTGCAATGGGGTTGCAAAGGTCGCTGGTTCGAATCCAGTCGCTCCGACCAGACATATCAAGAGAAACCGCCACTTACGGGTCATCCCGGGTGGCGGTTTTTTTCGTTGTGCTCAGACATTATCAAAATTACGCCAAAACGAGTGTCCTCCTTCCCCTCTCTCGACGTACCCGAGCCAGAACCAAATGACATGGAATGGCGTTCGGTTTGCCCCATGAAGAGTGGACGCTGAAACGTCTATAGATGCTATCGCCTTGGCTCCTGATGAAGAGGAGAGAAAAACCCATTACCTGGACCTGGTTTAAGTGAGTGGCTGTTCGGCTTGCTCGGGACCGCATTCGGTGCGCTCTTGGGCAACTAGCTTGCCATTGGGCGCGACAAGCGCAGGGAGAGAAACGCAGCCAGGCTTGAGGTGTGGCAGTTCCTGAATCGGGAAGACACCCGGCGTACGTTTCTGGACACGAGGAAGTTCTCCAATGACGAGCCTATCGTTAGGTACCAGGCAGTTGTCAGCACCAAGGAATGGCAACAATTCCAGCACCACCTACATGAGATAAAGCGGATACGTGCACTTGAAAAGCTGGGAGAATACGTTCCAGACACCGGCGGTGTTCCTGTGCTGAGAGCACAGACCGATGAGGAGAAGGAAATGATCAATGCCCACTGGGAAAAGCTCCTCGATCGGTCAAAGCCTCGTTGCCCCCATCTTCTCCTCATCGGCAGCCCCGGGGTAGCTCAATGGTAGAGCCACACCCGGCTCGAATCCCTGTCCGATCAGCCCCTACCCGCCACTCTCTCACATGGCCCCGCATTGGCCTGTACAGCGGCGGCACGCTAGTCTGTCCTTACATGGTGCTTGCTCGATGACATCAACAAGGAAAGTGGTATGTCCGATAACTCATGGCCCTCTTCAGCGCATTGCGGCGACACCTCATCCGCGACGCCATCATCCAATAACCACCTCCGTGATCTACTCCAGCTCATTACCCAAAGTGATCGTCGCGCCTTCGCTCAGCTCTATGAGGCCACCTCGGCGAAACTCTATGGCACGGTGTTGCGTATCTTGAAAGATCGGAGTCGAGCGGATGATGTCATCCAAGAGGTCTACGTCACGATCTGGCAGAAGGCGTCACAATTCGAAACCAGTCGGGCTTCCCCTATTACCTGGATGGTGACTATCGCTCGCCATGCTGCCATCGACGAATTGCGTCGCCAGCCTAGAACTCCTCATGAATCTGAGGACGCATTGTCACAGACCTCCGCCGATGAGATCAGTGCCCAAGAATGCATTGAACACGAACAGGATGTCCGACATCTGCATGCCTGTTTGGAGGAGCTCGAAGCCAGACACCAAAACATGGTGCGCCTGGCGTACTTGGATGGATGGTCGCGCGCCGATCTAGCTGCGTATTTCGAACAACCGGTGAATACCGTCAAGACTTGGCTCCACCGAGCCTTAAAGCAACTCAAGGGGTGCCTCGCGTCATGACTGGACACGACGACATCGACATGTTGGCCGCCGAATATGTGTTGGGCACCCTCGAGATCGACGAACGTGCTGAAGTGGCCCAGCGTCGGAAGCATGATTCTAACCTAGACGCACAAATTCAGGCCTGGGAGATACGCCTTGCCCCACTTCGCAACGAAATCCAAGATGTAGCCCCTGGGCCAGATCTACTGGAGCGGATCGAACGCCGCATCGCGGTGCTCGAGACCGAAGCAAGCGGCCGTGAAAGCAGCACGACGCAATTGCTAGCAATGCGTCGTCGCCTTGCCTTCTGGCGCTGGAGTACTGCGTTCGCTTCCGCTGCAGCACTGGCAATGGCCATCGTTCTGGTCGTACTGTTCGACTCGACGCCAAACCAAACTCCTTTCGTAGCCGTCTTCACACAGAACGACCAACAGCCAGCCTTCATGCTCGCCGTTGACCTCGACAACCGCCGGCTGAACGTGCAACCCGTAACGGCGGAACCACTGCCGGATCGATCCTATCAATTGTGGATCAAGTCAGCCGAGCTTGGGCCTAACCCTCGCTCTGTGGGCGTACTGAACGACGACCTCAGCCTGGATGCCGATGCCTTACGCGACTACGATCCCGACCTGCTTAAACAGGCCACCTTCGGCATCAGCATTGAACCTCCGGGTGGTTCTCCTACCGGCCAACCGACGGGCCCTGCTATCCACGGCTATCTCTATCCCACCGACCAGAGAGGGAAATCACAGCACCTATAACTTTTTTCACGCTGACGTGAAACCTTGCGTGCTCTCCACTCGTAACTACGAACACGCCCTCCATAAACCCTTTGACTGGTAGGGCGTGCTTCGGAATACAAGGAGAGAATGATGATGACCAAGTTCATGGCAAGTGCATTTGTATCCACTGCTCTGCTCGTCGGCGCTTCCCTCGCTCAAGCAGACATGCATCCGCAAGTCTGGGCCGATGACCAGTCGGCCGCAGATGGCTCGGTGTACGCCGAGAAAGTCATGGCAAACAGCAATGGCTGGCTGGTAGTACATCGAACTGACGACAACATGAAACCAGGTCCCGTGGTTGGCCATGCTCCGCTCAAGAAAGGCGAGAACATGGACGTCACTGCATTGCTGACCGAAAACGTTAGTTCCGGCGATCAGTTGATGCTGATGGTTCACAGCGAGGAAGGCGGCATGGAGACCGGTGTGTTCGAGTATACGCTCGGCGCTTCGGAAGATGGCCCGGTCAAGGTAGATGGGAACCTCGTGATGACCACCATCACAGCACAGTAATACCACCCGACTAGGTCGAGTATCACCGTGGCGCCCCCTCGACATGGATAGAGCAACTCATATATGCGAGGTTCACTATGATGCATGTCATTAAAGCAACAGCATTGATGGGGATAATGGCCCTACTTTCCAGCATGGCCATCGCAGACCACCATGAAGGCGGAATGTCAGACAACGGGCATTCTGGTCAATCCCGCGATATGTCCATGATGAGGGGCAACGACGGTGAAGCCCTCGTCAAAGACGGCGGCGTGCAATCCGGCTACAACCCCGAAAGGAAAAACACTGGCGGCACCCTTGATGACGAGCCGCTTGTCGACGATGGCGGCGTACAGTCTAATTACAACGCCGAACGGGAAGACCCTGGTAGCATCCTCGATGATGGCCCCATTGTCGAAGATGGTGGTGTACAATCCGACTACAATGCCGTAGATTCCTTATAAAACGGGGAGGGAAGTTCTACAGCACCAACACACAAAATCTCCACATAACTTTTCCCGCCCTTGCGATTAGCAGGGGCGAACATTATAAAACAACCACCCTTAATATCCGCCTACAACCACAGCTCAACAGACAACAACAAAAACCAAACAAACTCCATGAAAAAAGAAATTATCAAAACACAACAACCACTCACAACACTCTTCTTAATATAACACACAAAAGGAGACAACATGGAAGCAACCGAGGTTTTCAATCAACTAATCAAAGAAGGTTGGAAAGAGATAAAAAAAGGATCTGGCTATTACCCAGCAACAAGCACACCTCTCGATATTGAAGTGGCATTACTTCGCGAAGTTCAAAGTAGCCGCCTACGCGGAACGCTCCTAGTTGACAAATACAAAGACACGTTGCCTGCCGACAACAACACTAATACTATAGCTGGACCTGCTCGGTACGTCTTAACCGGACCAAAAGACAATATCAAGCGCGTTGCTTGGAGAGCTATCTGATAATGATCTGAGTACGCCATGTGCGTTAGCCAGACTTACCCAGCCACTACGCTTCCTCGGTCACGCCGAATCGGCCAGGGAATATGCCCCCTGGCCACCATAAAACCTCCTGGTCAAGCGAGTAAACGCTCCCCTTTTCTTCGCTCCGATGTGTTGCCTATCACCCGAGCCAGCATTACATAGCATAAAATTACGTACGGCTTGCTTCATACATGCCCCATTGACAGCAGAATTTTATGGATAGCAAACAGGAAGGCAACATCATGAAGATACTGGTAACTGGCGCCGCAGGCTCTGGCACGTCGACATTGGGAAAATTATTGGCAAGCTACATTGGAGCTACGTTTCAAGAGGCCGATGACATTTACTGGTTGCCTACCACTCCACCCTTCCAAGAAAAGCGTTCCAACGATGAACGTCGAGCAATGATGGCCAAGGCTCTCAACGAGACTAAACGCGTCGTCGTTGCTGGATCAGTGATGTCATGGGGCAGAGAGGTTGAGGATGCTTTTGACATGATTGTTTTCCTCACAGCCCCTGCTCAGACACGGATTGAGAAAATCAAGCACAGGGACATCCAACGGTTTGGATCCGTTGATCCTAAATTCCTGGAATGGGCGGCCCAATATGATGATGGGGAGATGCCAGGAAGGAGCCTGGCTCGACACAGGACTTGGCTTGCAGAGCGGTCATGCCATGTTTTATCGATCGAATCCACAACAGATCCAGACACACTTGCGCAGAAAGTTTGTGACGCGTTGGGGTAACCCAATGGTAGATCCACACCTGCCCGATCTTCCGTTCAGATTATCTGACCTATCCAGCATTCTGTCTAATAAACCCACGATTGTCTAACGACAGCCACCCTGGCTCTTGAACATTCAAATGCCATAGCCGGCCATGGCATCAGGTGCCCATTTTGCCGTGCATAAGGTGTCATGGAGGTCGAGAACACCACGCGACCCTTCCGGACTTCGCTAGCGGCATGTTTAACACTTAACATAGCCCCCTTTTCACTCTCCCTTATCAAGGCCCGATGAGAACCATAACCGACTGATCCCACACTTGATCAATACAAACATCAAACATAAAAACACATTTCCTTTCAATAGATTGTTGACGAAAAACCAACAAAAAACACAAGATCAACCAGGAACAAAAACAATCCCCAACTCTATCACCAACCATCTTTATGGAGACCAACAAAACCTCCAAACCTACTAACACCTTCAAGCAATAACTCAACAACTCGCCAACAAGCATAGAGAGGAACGAAATGACAAATTCAAAGCATATAAAAGAAGACCATGAACATGAAGCTTGTGAGAAAGAATACCCGTTTCATATCACCAAGGAAGAAGATCGGGAGCTCCGCCAGAAGGCCGCGAAGGCCATTCCCTCACCGGTAATCAGCCAAGCATCGTTCTTCGATGAATATGTCCAGCAATTAATGATTCCTCCTGTGGTCATGGACATGGCACGCAAAGCGGAAAACATGCGCCTATCACCTTGGGAGGTTGCGGCAATGCGCAAGCACCTCTCTCCCTTCAAGCATCACCACGGTAAGTACGGCCTGCTACGCAAGATTTTACACTTGAAAGCCAAAGCCGACCCGAGCCATCCACCCTATATACGCGTAGCCTGCACAGGGAAAAGTCAGTACGACTACCTTGCCGAGGCTGATGGCCATACGCAAAAACCTCCTCACAAGGACAAGGGTGACGTTGGTTCCCCAGTAGTGCTTGAGATCTGGCCTGCCCAACATTACTCGCCTATTCACTCTCACGGGGAAACGACCGGCATTGTCTTCTGCCTTGCTGGCCAGCTGGATGTCATGTTGTACGATTCTTTAGACTGGAACGCCAAAAAGCTCGGACTTACCACCCTGAACCCTGGGCAATGTGCATGGCTATCGAAAGACACCTACCCTGTTCACCGGGTCTATTGCCCGCTAAATGGAGGTGAGGGTAAAACTGGACCTAGGTTCATGAACTCTACCGAGGAGTTTGGCGCCAGCTTCCATGTTTACCTCAATGAAGACGAGACGCCCATGATGCCTCATGATCATGAAGAGCATCACGACGATAACGAGAAAAAAATCTCCCACACTCGAAACGCCTTCGACTACATAAAGGAAAAAGACAAGACAAAGGACAAGTTCAAGACTCACTCCGACCTATCGTGGTCTGTCTTGCGTCGTGTCCTGGCAGAAACTGAACTCTCCTAAGCGGAGTGTCAGCTTTGTGGCATGGATATGACCCGATGCCGGCTCCTGAAAAAGTCAGGAGAACGGCATCGTGAAAGGCACCATCCCTAGGAGGCGGTGCCAGCTCCAGGGCACCGCATGCTGTGGTGCCCACAGCCTCGAACATCGTCTGCCACGGCAGGCTACCATGTGGCATGTTCAGTACAGCTCGACCGACTGCGTGTGAAGGTGCCGAACACAAGCAGCTACCGCTACCGAGTCGAAACGAGGCGTCGGGCGTCAGCAGCGCCCCTGCTTGGCCAGACCCGGCGGGCAGAAATCGCCCCCACGACCGCGATGCCCACGATCATGGTGATGCCCTCCATCGCCAATCTCTATAAGAGGTTCAGGAGTAAGGCGAGCAGGCTGGTAGCTGCAGCCCGCCAACCCAGCCACCACAACCGTACCGAGCAATAGTGTCAGTATACGCATGAGGATCTCCGAAAAAGGAATGATATCCCTATGGTAGCAAGCCGCACCGGCCCTGCCCTGTGGCAAAACGGCGACACCTGGAGGTATCTCGTGAAATGTCCTTCCCCGAAACAACAGCACGTCTCTTGCTATGGTAAGGGGCAACCCCATGCAAAGGTCGCAATGATGAGGATCGCAAGAGTCGCAGCCACCATCGGATTGGTCGGAAGCTTGGCAGGTTGCGTGGCATACGGTGGAGACTATGGAGGACATGGCGACGGCTACCATCGTTCAGGCTCGTCGGTGCCCCAGGGCCACATGCCACCACCTGGAGAGTGCCGAATCTGGTACCCGAACCGCCCGGCGGGCCAACAGCCGCCTCCCGGACCTTGCCATGAGCTGCGCTTCCAAGTGCCTCCTGGAGCACGCCTGATCTCGGGATGAATCAGGAAAGTCGCTCACGGACTCATGCAAGGCACAGCAGATTCGGTCGACACGTCGCCTCCCTTTGTCAGGACGGCCGACTGATGCCGACCTTGCAATGCTGCCCCGCAGGAAAGTGCAGGCGTCTTCCTGTTACCCGAACGCAGTACACCCGGCATGACCGCAACAAGCCGGCAAACCAGCACTCGGGGAAAGCCAACGAGTCGACGCGCTATCCAATGAGCCCGTTCAGTGGTCGGGCATCGCGGCTGTCCGGGAAGACACGAGTATCCAATGCCTGGGCATCGAGATGCAGGTGATCGCGCAGCACGCCCTTCAATACGCTGCGCATGTCCTGGGCAGCGATCAAGTCGCGGTTGTCCCGTAACCGTGACAGTCCGGGCCACTCGCCATGCACCCTGCCTCCCCGCACGGCCCCACCAGCCAACAAGACACTGCTGGCCGTGCCATGGTCCGTGCCCCGTGTACCGTTGATCCCCACGGTCCGACCGAATTCGGTAACCACGACCACGGCGGTATGCCGCCAATGGCTTCCCAGTGAGGCCTGCAGTCGTTTCATGCCGACATCCAGCCCCTTCAGCTTGCGCTTCAACACCGCATTCTGCCGTGCATGGGTATCCCAGCCGCCATCCTGGACCATGGCAACTCGAGGCGCGTTCTCGGCCGACAGAAAGCGTCCCGCAGCCTGCATGACACCAGCCAGTTGCCCTCCGCCACCACCACTGCCATCAGGCACGATCTGCTGCGAGGCGAGTGCCTGTTCGAAGGGCTCGGACAATCTTTCATCTTCTCGATAGAGATCAGCAACATACCTGGCCAGCGCGTCGGGTCCCTGCTTGCCGGGGGTGGGCGACCATGTCATGAAAGGCGCATCGCCGCGCACCATCAGTGGCTGTGCCGAGGCGATGCTCAATCCCTCCATGCCCTGCAACTCCCCCACCGCACGGTTGAGCCAACCAGTACGACTGCCATCCGGCCCATCACTGCCATTCTCCAGGCAATTCTGCGCATCGAAATGCGAACGCCCCCTGTAGGGCAGGCCACAGGCATGCACCACGGCGAACTCCTGGCGCTGAAACAGCCGGTGACAGAATGCCAGGGAGGGATGCAGGGCAAAGGTGTCGTCCAACTGACGCGTTGCCTCCCGGGGAAGCGCCAGCTCACCGCGCAAGGACGCGAAGCGCGGCTCGCCAAGACTGGGTACCGCGGCCAGGCCATCCATCGCCCCGCGCAGCAGAACCACGAGCAACCGCTGGGGCTGGTCGACGCCATCGGCAAGCGTCATCGCACCGGGCCAGAGCAGCAGACTGCACCCGCCGGCCAGGTGAGAAAGGAATTGACGCCGAGTCAACATAAGCCGTCTCCCTGTGACGTGAAAGAAGCGCCGCTCAGCGCCACTGAAATTCCGGGCTCGCCAGTACGATCGCCGCTCCCTGGCGACGGTCGGCCTGGCTGATGGCAACGGCCGTCGACTCACGCAGTTGCGGGCCGAGGCTGTCCTGCGCCAATTCCATGGGGTCACGCATTCGAGCAAGCCGCTTGGCATGACGCCGAGCGATCAACAAGCGTTTCCATAGCGCGTCGGCACCAATCCAGTCATCGGCGGTGTCTCCCCATCCAGCGGGCGAGCCCGGACGAAAGGACGGCTGCCCGAGCAGACGCAACTCACGTTTCCAGCGCGCGCCCTTAACCGCAGGCAACTGGCCCAGGGCACGGTGCAACGCCATCAGGTATTCATCGGGGCGGCGGAACTTGCGAGGCGTTTCCTGCCAAGCCAGTTCGTGAGTGAACAAGGCTCGGTACACGGGCAACAATTGCCCCTTGTGCTGTCGATAGGTTCTGGCCAGGTGCTCCACCAAGTCGCTCGGCGGATCATCGGCGACATAATGCCGGGCGAGCGCCGCGGCAACATGCGTCGCCGCCGCTGGCTGGTCGGCCAGGAAACTCAGCATGGCGCGCCCCTGGGCAGCATGGCGCTGGCTGAACGTCTCGCCCAGCAGTCTGCGACTGCCCGGCTCATGGGCACGCCGCTGAAACACACTGCCATGCGACGTCAGTGGCCGGGCCTTGCTGTTATCCGGAACCTGGAGGCGGGTACGCCACCCCGTCAATGCGCGTGCCAGCTCCAGAACATCCTGCTGGCGATATCCGCCATCCACGCCGAGGCCATGAAGCTCCATGGCTTCGCGTGCCAGGTTTTCATTGATACCGACTGGCTTGCCACGCCCCTTTTCTGCACGCTGGTTGCGCCATCTGCCCATGCGCGACCCCGGGCCGATGGATCCCGCGTTATCCAGATACATCAACATGGCGGGATGCTGCTCGGCACCGAGCAGCAAGGTGGCGAAATCTTCACCGATGTGCGGTCGAATCGCCTCGCGTTCAAAGGCGCCGGCCAGCAATCGTACGCTCTGCTTCTCGGCCGAAACGGTGAAATGATTGCTCCAGAACATGACCAGCCGCTCATGTACCGGAGAGGTGGTGGCACATTGCTGCCGAGCCCGCAACTGCACTTCGCGCAAAATATCGCCATTGAAACGTTCGCCGAACGTCGGCAAGGCAACCTGTTCGCCCTTCTCCCGGGCCTGCTGCCGCCGAGCGGCGCGACGATCACGACGGTACTCTATCAACCGCTCCAGATACTCCGAGCTTCCCGCAAGCCCCTGCAGCGGCTCGCCAAGGGGCTCCGGCGCTTCCAGCTGTGCCAGGACCCATCCCTTGGGATCATGCGCTATCTCTTGCAGCTCCCCCGGTCCGGCACCGAGCCCGAAGCGGTTGGCCGCCACGGCGGCGCGGCTGAGGCCATTGTCCATGCAAGATTCCTTCTGCCCATCTGGCGCATTAGGTCCCACCTGCCCACGAGAGTTCATTTCTCGACGCGACAGTGAGCCTGTTCATCGAGCCTTTCATCGACTCCTGGGACAGACAGGGCGAGCGTCATTCGGGCTCGATCCTCGAGCATGACGACCGGCGTACTCGGCAACCGCCTATCGCCATCGCTGCCATGCATGCCACAGCAGGGCCACCAGGCAGCAGGCCAGTGCCGGAGCGGCAACATCCAGCACCGATCCCAGGGCCCAGCCATGCCGCAGGCCTGCCCACCAGGGCAAGGTCGCCAGGTTCATGTCGGCGAACTCGGGCAGCCGCAAGGCCTCATATTCGTTCTGGGCGATTTCCCGGCCGAGAAACACCATCACGGCCGCCACTCCCGCGCCCCTGAGCCCGAGAATACCTGCCAGTCCAATCTGCACGGCGACGGCGATCCACATGTGTTCGACGAGTGTCATGTCCATGGCGAACTCCTTTTTCTCCCTTCGCTGCCCTCGTGACCACGCCCCGACAACGCCGTTCACGAGCAACTGGCCGAACGGCCAGTTGCCGGCATGCAGCTCGACGCCTCGCCCGGCATCTCGGCCTTCCGAACGCCCGTCAATGGATAGTATGTCGAGTCGTTCGGCGACGACTTGCTGTATATAGGCAGAAGACGCTGGATCAGTGCTGGCCCAGCCGTCTTCGCTGGCATGGCGGCAAGCCATCGGGCATCGCTACCTGCAGAAGAAGAGCTTTCAGCCATCAGGCTCGCCACGCCAGCCGATGCCCAGGGCTACGCCGTCATCCCGTCGAGCTCCGCTCTCAGTCGGCATGCGCCCGGGTCAGTGCCGATGCATTCAGCAGCCGATGCAGCACCGCCATCACCGCCAGCGTGACGACCAGCGCCACGCACATCGAGCTGAAGCGGTACAGGGCATCGTAGAAAAAGTCCTGATTGGGCCCCAGATACTGGCCATAGAGAATGCCCAGCGTCGTCATCCCGCCGAAGCCGACTCCCGAGCCTCCGCCCTCGAGCAGGTGCACCCGGGCGAAGAGCATCAGGCCGATCCAATAACTGACCAGCACCAGCAGCAGGTGATCGCTCTGGGTGAACAGCAACAGTTGCAGGATGATCGCCAGGTTACAGCCCAGCAAGGTGCCAATGGCACGCTTGACGGCGGAAACCCGCGCGCCATGATAGCCCAGCGAGAACAGGATCAGGATGGTGGCCATCTGCGCCGACAGCGAGTCCCGTAGATCGAGCGTCTGGAACACCACGAAGGACAGCGTCGCCGTGATGGCCCCGATCAATGTCTGGTGGCGCACCAGAGACGCCGACTTCTCGACCGCCGAGGGCCGCGCACGCGGCTCGACATCGGGAAACACCCAATACATCACGGCGGCGATGATCACGGCCAGCACGCTAGCCACCAGATTGCTGGCCAGCAGGTCGGCAAGGTCCAGCGTCGGATAGCTGGCGAAGTGCATCAGCACGCTCAGAGTCAAGACCCCGTTGGCACCGAACACGAACAGCGGCCCTTTCGCCATCAGCCTGAAGCGTGCATAGAACAGCAGAAACACGATCCCGGTCATGACCACAGGCATGTGCTGCGTCAGCCCGACCACCAAGCTCACCTCGACGACATTGAGACAGGCATTGCCGAGGAACTGGCGCACCACGTGCGCATTGAACGCCGGGATGATGCCAAGCATGAACATCGGAAAGACGGTGAAGAACACCCCGTAGTTCCAGTCCATCAAATGGCTGATCATAAAACCGATGCTCGCGCCAAAGGCAATGCGCAGGGACTGGCGAAGATCGTTGACAGCAAAGCGCGACTCGCCAGGCTCGATCCCGGGCCCGTCGCCCCGATGCGGCATCACCAGCCCCAGCGAACGCGCCAGCAGGCGCCGTACGCCATGGCCGAGGCCCGCAAGCGTCGAATTCGGTCGCGGCTCAGTAGACATAGTGCAACCAGGACATCAGGTGGACCTGCAGGCCACCGAACAGGCTCGCCAGAGGATTGGCCTCGGGCAACAGCTGTACCGTGGCCCGGGCACCGCTGACCGGCAAGGGATGAGGAGGATCTTCCACCTCGAGATGCAGGCGAACCCGCTGGGCATCGCGTACCCAGCGATCGGTGGTGGGAATATCCGCCAGGTTGCCATCGGCCATGATCTGACCGGCTCGCACCCCCGCTTCCCTGGACACTACCCGTGCCGCAAAGACCTCGCCCGGCAAGGCATCGAACACGACCCGCGCCGGCTCGCCTTCCCGCACATGGCGAAGGCTCTTCTCGCGGAGATCGGCAACCAGGTCGAGCCGATTCCCCACAAGCGCCAGCACCGGCTGACCCCGGGTGACATAGTCGCCCTCCCGCAACTGTAGATTGGACACCACACCGGCCCGTTCAGCGCGCACCAGTGTCCGGGAGAGATCGAGCTCGGCCTGCTCGATATCATTATCCGCTTGACGCAACTGCAGGTTGCCGTCTCCGCTCTCGCCGAGTTTCACCGTGAGATAGCGGATACGCGCCCGCGCCGCTTCCACCGCGGCACGGGCTTCACGTTCGTCGGCAGCGATCTGGTCGAAGCGCTGGCGTGAGATGCCTTGACGCTCGAGCAGCGACTCGGCCCGCCGACGTTCGGATTTCAGCTCATCGGCGGTCGACCGGGCCGACTCGAGATTGGCTCGGGCCTCGGCCAGATCGGCCTCGATCAAGGTATTGTCCCGGTTGACCGCTTCCCGTGCCAGGCGCGCCTCATGCAGCGCCAGCTCATAGGGTTCGCGATCGATCCCGAACAGTACATCGCCCTGCTCGACATGCTGATTGTTCTCCACGGCGACCGCCTTGACGCGGCCGTCCACCTCGGGGGCAACCTGCACCACCGGGCGCAATACCCTGGCCTGAGGTGTCATCGGCATGTAGGTATCGGCAAGCACGAAGTAAATGAACAGCACGCAGAAGGCCACGATCGCGGCGCGGACCCAGCGCGCGAAACGCTGATCTGGAGACATCGATGGATTCCTGTAAATACTTGCTACCCTGGCCGGCTGGCATTGCCAGCGGCTCGAAGGGCGGCAATATTAGCAGGATTATTAGTTTGCTAAAAACATCTTCGTTATCGATATCGGCTTCCCTGGGCAGTATTCGCCAGGGCCAGTGTCCATTAAGATCGGCGATAGATGCGCTCGACCGCCAAACCGCCTCCAGGAGACCTTCATGAGACTCACGAAACGCCCATTGCTCGCCCCGGTCACACTGGCCACCATACTGCTGAGCGGCTGCACCACTTACTCCTGGCCGGACGGCAGCCGCGAGACGGTATGGGGTGTGCCCGCCGAGAACGAGACCAAGACCGAACAGCAGCGCCAGCAGGAAGCCCCGCGCTACCGCGTGCCCGGCGAGATCCCCGACGAGCGCTGAAAGGAGGCCAGCCGGCGTCCGACAGGACAGGTGTCACGCAGCGCCCAGCCGCTCGGCGATGCGCCTGGCCAGGGCATCGTGATCCTCGGCGAACCGGCGAATGCCCTCGGCCAGCTTGTCGTTGGCCATGGCGTCGGCATTGTGCTCCCAGCGAAACCTCGGCTCATCGATCGGCGTCGGGCGGGCACCAGCCTCGCCGTCCATCGAGACCGCCGGAGCCACTTCCCCCTCGCTCGAGGCCAGTTCCTCGAGCAACGCCGGCGAGATGGTCAGGCGCGGACAGCCGGCCAACGCCAGTACCTGGTCGACAGTACGAAAGCTCGCACCCATCACCACGGTATCGAAGCCTCCTTCCACCACGCGACGGCAGACACCGCGCACGAAACGCACGCCAGGATCCTCCTCGGGACCATAGTCCCGCCCGGTCGACTGCTTGTACCAGTCGGTGACACGCCCCACGAAGGGCGAGACGAGCGTCACGCCGGCATCGAAGCAGGCCCGTGCCTGAGCATCGCTGAACAGCAAGGTCAGGTTGCAGTTGATGCCCTCCCGCTCCAGGCGCTCGGCGGCACGAATGCCTTCCCAGGTCGAGGCCAGCTTGATCAGGATGCGCTCACGGCCCACGCCACGCTCATCGTAGGCTTCGATCAATTCATGCGCCTTGCGAATGCTCGCCTCGGTATCGAAGGACAACGCAGCGGGCACCTCGGTGGAAACGCGACCAGGGATCAGTCTGGCAATCTCGCAGCCCTTGGCGACGGCGAGTCGATCCACGGCCCGCTCCACCGCGGCATCACCGCTGCCTTCGATAGCCGCCAGTTCCGCGTCGATCAACGGCTGGTAGGCATCCATGTCGAATGCCTTGAGCAGCAAGGAGGGGTTGGTGGTGGCATCATAGGGACGGTAGCGACGAATCGCTTCCAGGTCGCCGGTATCGGCCACCACCAGGGAGTGTGCTTTCAGGGCATCGAGTCGCGAGGTCATGTCGATCCTCCTTTGGCGTGTCGAAATCAGGGAATGCCGTGGTGTCGTTGCAGCGCCTCACGGTAACGACCATACGCCTGATGATAGGCCTCTACGTTCGCCGGCCGTGGTTCGGCGGCCGCCATCGGGTCGAGGTGGACCAGCCGCTCGCACAGTGATGCCAGACGCATCGTCCGTCGACGGTCGCACCACGCCGCCTGCAGCGCCGCGCCCAGTGCCGCCGCATCAGTGATCTGCGGGCAGACCACTGGCGTGCCCGTCACGTCGGCGACGATCTGCCGCCACACGGAACTCCGGGCACCGCCACCGATCAGCCGGATCTGGCTGGCCCCCGACGCCAGCTTGCTAAGCCGCTCGAGGCCATAGCGCATGCCGAAGGTGGCGCTCTCGACCACCGCCCGACAAAGGTTGGCCGGCGTGGTATTGACACTGGTCAGTCCCAGGAAGCTGGCCGAGGCCTGGGGTAACGGCGGCACCCGTTCGCCGTTGAAGAACGGCAAGGTCGTCACGCCACCGGCTCCGATGGGTGCTCGGTCGAGCTGATCATTGAATCCCACCAGATCGAGGCCGAAAAGCTCGCGCACCCGATTGGTCGCCGAGGTCACGTTCATGGTGCAGATCAACGGCAGCCAGCCACCACTGCTGGCACAGAAATTGGCCACCATGGCGTCCCCGACGGGCACGGGTTCCTCGGAATAGGCACACACCGTGCCGGATGTCCCCAGGCTCAGGGTCACCAGGCCCGGCGCGATATTGCCGGTGCCGATGGCGCCGAGCATGTTGTCGCCCCCACCACTGGCCACCAGGACGCCCTCGGCGAGTCCCAGTTCGCGAGCCAGCGCCGAACGCACCACACCGGCCGGCTCGTCGGACGCGATCAAACGCGGCAGCACCCGCTCGGCATCGAGCTCGGGGGCTATCTCGGCGAAGACATCGCGCCGCCAGCAACGACGATGCGTATCGAAATAGCCGGTCCCCGAGGCGTCCCCCGCCTCGGCCACCCGCTCGCCGGTGAGCCAGTAGTTGAGATAGTCGTGGGGCAGCAGCAAGGTGGCGATGCGCTGATAGATCTCCGGCCGGGTTTCACGCAGCCAGGCTACCTTGGATGCGGTATAGCCGGTCTGCAGCACCAGGCCGAGCTTGTCCAGACAGCCGGCGTCTCCGCCGAGCCGCTCGATCAGGGCGTCATTCTGGCCGGATGTCTCGGTGTCACACCACAGCTTGGCCGGATACAGCGGTTCGCCGGCTTCATCCAGCGCCACCATGCCATGCTGCTGTCCGGAAACCCCGATGGCGCGAATGTCACGGGCATCGATACGCGCCTCGGCCACGGCAGCCTGGAACGCACCGCGAAAAGCGGCAATCCAGTCCGCCGGGTGTTGCTCGCGGCGCCCGTTGTCCCCTTCCTCGAGTCGATGGGGACGGCTCGCCTCGCCGAGCAGGCGCCCGGCCTCCGTGTCCACCACCACGACCTTGGTGCTCTGGGTACCGCAATCCACACCGATATACATTCCACCTCCCCTCAAGCTCGAACCAGCGTCTCAAGGGTAGCCCGTGCGCCCCGCTCATGCAGGCTCTCCAGCGCGGCCCGGTAGGCCTCGCGGAAACGCGCCTGGCTGGCCATGTCGCCGAACAACGCGTGCTGTTCGATGAAGGCCGTCGGTCGTTCGCGATTCCCCGCGGCCACCGCCATCAATTCCCCCTTGAGACGATCGACGACCTCGATGGGCTCGCCGTCTTCGTCCGTCCCCTCGGCATAGCGTGCCCAACTGGCCACCACTGCCGCCGCTCGATGCATCTCGCCACCCCTGGCAAGCTGGTCGCGAATGACCGGCAGCAGCCACTTGGGGATACGATCGGAACTCTCGGCACACAGGCGCGCGAGGGTGTCCTTGATCTCGGGATTGGCGAAACGCTCGATCAGGCCCCGCCGGTACCTCGCCAGGTCGACACCAGGCAAGGGAGCCAGCGTCGGCGAGGCCTCCTTCACCATGTAATCCATCAGGAAGTCGACGAACAACGGATCGCGACAGACCTCGTGGGCATATCGGTATCCGGCAAGATAACCGAAATAGCACAGCGCCTGATGGCTGGCGTTGAGCAGGCGCAGCTTCATCAGTTCATAGGGCTCGACATCCTCGACCAGTTGCACGCCGGCATGGTCGAGCGCCGGCCGCCCCGCCGCGAAGCGATCTTCCAGCACCCACTGGGTGAATGGCTCGCAGACCACCGGCCAGGCATCCTCGACGCCGAAGCGTTGCTCGAGTTCGTCGATATCAGCAGGCGTGGTTACCGGCGTGATGCGATCGACCATGGCGTTGGGAAACGGGACCTCGGACGCTACCCAGGCTCCGAGTTCGGCATCGCGTGCCCGGGCAAAGGTCCCGAACATGCGCCGGGCGAGATCGCCGTTGCTCTGGATGTTGTCGCAGGACATCACCGTGAACGGCACTACCCCGCGCTGCCGCCGCCGGGCAAGGGCCTCGACCACCAGGCCGAACGAGGTCCGGGGCAAGCCAGGCTCGGCCAGGTCATGGCACACGTCGGGATCATCGAGGTTGAACTCGCCGCTCGCCGGGTGAATGTTGTAGCCTCCTTCGGTCACCGTCAGCGAGACGATGCGAATGGCCGGATCGGCCATGGCCTCGATCACGGCCTCCGGATCGTCCGGCGCGAACCGATAGTCGATCATCGAGCCGATCACCCTGGGCTCGAGACTGCCGTCAGGATGTTTCACCACCAGGGTATACAGGTGATCCTGAGCGGCCAGGCTCTGCTGCATGCGGCGGTCACCGGGCATCACGCCGACGCCGATGATGCCCCAGTCCAGCGCCTCGCCGCGTTGCATCAGCGTATCCAGATACATCGCCTGATGCGCGCGATGAAAACCTCCCACGCCAATGTGCACAATACCGGGAGTCACAGCGCCACGCGCATAGCCCGGTGTAGCGACCTCGCATCCCAGCCGGTCCAGGTTGGCGTTGTTGAGTCGAGTCATGAAGCGTCTCCTGCCACGCGTGGCGATGGTGTCGTGTGCGGAATGGTGTCGTGTGCAGACATGAAGGATCAGTCGCTCGTGAACCAGTGCAGATCGGCGGCCACCGAGCGAGACTTGATCAAGCGCGCATTGAGCATGTCCTTGTTCCGGGCACGCTCGATGGCGCCCGCCTGGTCCTGGCCCATTCCCAGCCAGCGCTCGATCAAGCGTGCCTCGAGCTCCTCGTCGGGTACCTCGAGAAACAGGCTGAAGTCGAACTCATTACGCAATGCCGGCCAGGGGCCTTCATCGAGCAACAGGTAGTTGCCCTCGACGATGACGATGTGATGTTCGGGCGTGATCAACCGACCGCCGGCCCGGGCCAGATCCAGGGGACGATCGAACACCGGCACGGCGACGTTGCCATCGGTTCGGCGAATACGCTGCAGATCGTGCTTGAGGCCCGCGCAGTCGAAGGTCTCCGGCGCGCCTTTCACGGCAACCAGCCCCCGGGGCTCGAGCACGGCGTTGTCGTAGTGATAACCGTCCATGGGCACCACCGCCGCACAGCCGGCCTGGCAGGCATTGAGCTCACGGCACAGCCAGCCCGACAGGAAGGACTTGCCAGCGGCGGGCGGTCCCGCCAGAGCCACGATGAAGCGCCGGCTTTCCCCTGCCGCCTCCAACACTCGTGACGTCACCTCATGGATATTCGGATTCATCATTTTTCTCGCGTGATCCAAAAATCGCCGAGTAGGGTGAAGAGCAAGGCGCACGGCGCGCAGGAGCCCGAGCATATGAGGTATATGTGAGGGACTCCGAGTACCGTGCAACGCAGCAATTCACCCGCGCAGACTTTTTTCAGCTCATCCAATTACCACCATCGACGTTGAGCGTCTGAGCCACCACATAGTCGCTGTCCTCGGAGGCCAGGAAGACCGCCGCGCCAGCATGGTCCTCCGGGCGCCCCATGCGCCCCATGGGCACCGCCTCGCCGACCAGGCGCTTCTTCTCGCCGAGGGGACGTCCCTCGTAGCGCGCGAACAAGGCATCCACCTCTTCCCACATCGGTGTGTCGACCACGCCCGGGGCGATGCCGTTGACCCGGATACCATGCCGAATCAGATCCAAGCCACAGGACTGGGTCAGGCTGATCACTGCCGCCTTGGTAGCGCAGTAGGTACTGACCAGCGCCTCGCCGCGCCGGCCGGCCTGGGAAGCCATATTGATGATGGCCCCGCCTCGCCCCTGCTCGACCATGGCCGCCGCCACCGCCTGGAGCGTGAAGAAGAGTCCTTTGACATTGACCGCAAACTGTCGGTCGAAGCTCTCCTCGCTGACCTCCAGCACCGGCGCCATGTCAAACACTGCCGCATTGTTGACGAGAATATCGATGGTCCCGAAGCGCTCCTGGACCGACGCCACCATGGCCTTGATCGAGGCGCTGTCGCGCACATCCAGCCGCCTTCCGATCGCCCGTTCCCCGGCATCCAGCGACACCAGCCCTGCGTCGATGGCCTCTGTATCGACATCGGCCACAACCACCCGAGCCCCTTCCGCCAGATACCGCTCGGCGATCGCCAAGCCAATGCCTCGCGCCCCGCCGGTCACCACCGCCACCTTGTCGACGAGTTTCATCACGTTGTCTCCTTGTGTTGGTTCAACCGGAAAGGCGTTGCTTGCGCCAGGTCGCCACCAGCGCCGGCAATTCGCGCATATGCTCCATCACGTGCCAGGCACCGGCCTCGCGCAACCGCGCCGCCTGGCCAGGAGGCACGTGGCTGGCCCCGGTGAAGCCGATCACGGTCATGCCGGCCGCCCAGGCAGCGCCAACGCCAGCCGTACTGTCTTCCACCACGAGACACTCCTCCGGTGACACCGCCAGCGTCTCGGCGGCCAGTCGATAGATGGCTGGATCCGGCTTGGGGCGCGCCACCTGCTCGGCACAGAAGATCGGCGCCCCGTCCAGAAGAGCGTCCAGCCCAGTATGCGCCAGCGAGTCGCGTACCCGCCCGCGATGGCTGTTGGATACCACCGCCATCGCCATGTCCAGCCGTTCGATAACGGCGGCGACGCCATCGATGGCGCGCAACTCCTGTGCCAGACGACGTTCGATCTCTCGGTCGATGGCACCCAGCGCATCATCGGGCAAGGCATGACGACTGAGCGCCTCGAGACGCTCGAGGATCGCACCGGTGGTCAGACCGAGCGCCTCGCCGAGTCGCGATTGGATATCGACATCGGGCAGCCACGACGCGAGTCGCTCGACCAACGTCGCCTCGGCGATTGCCTCGCTGTCCACCAGCACGCCGTCGCAATCAAAGATCAACCTTTCCATGTCCACTCCTCAGGCTTCGGCGTCACTGGCGGCACGATTGTCCTGACGGGTCAGGGACGCCAGCGGATGACGCTCCAGGCTCGCAAGGGCGATGTCGTCGTCGGTGAACAGATGGCCTCGCCGTGGCTCGAAGGTGAAGCCAATCTCCTCGCCCACGCGGTGGGTCACGTCACCATCCACCATCAGCGTCAAGAGATCCTCGTCCATGTCCACATAGAGCGAGGTCTGGCCACCCAGGCGTTCGATGACCCTGATCCGCCCCCGCAGAGGGCCTGTCTCGTCCAGCGTCAGATGCTCCGGACGCACGCCCAGCGTCAGCGACTGATCGGCTTCACAGGTTCGCCCATCGACCGGCACCCGGGTGACATCGCCACCGGGCAGGCGGACGTCCACGCCCTCATCACCGGCCGACACCACGCTCACCGGCAGGAAGTTCATCTTCGGCGAGCCGATGAAGCCCGCCACGAAGCGGTTGCGGGGATGGTGATAGAGCTCCATGGGCGAACCGACCTGCTCCACCACGCCGCCCTGCAGCACCACGATCTTGTCGGCCATGGTCATGGCCTCGATCTGGTCATGGGTCACGTAGATCATGGTCGCCTTGAGTTCCTCGTGCAGCCGCGCCAGCTCGATACGCATCTGCACGCGCAGGGCCGCATCCAGGTTCGACAGCGGTTCGTCGAACAAAAAGATGCTGGGGTTGCGCACGATGGCCCGACCGATCGCCACCCGCTGGCGCTGCCCGCCGGACAAGGCCTTTGGCTTGCGATCCAGCAATGGCTCCAGCTGCAGGATGCGTGCCGCCTCGAGCACCTTCTGGCGCCGCTGCGCCTTGGCTACACCGGCCAGACGCAGGCTGAACCCCATGTTGTCCTCCACCGTCATGTGCGGATAGAGGGCATAGCTCTGAAATACCATGGCCAGGCCGCGCTCCGCCGGCCCCAGGTCGTTGACCCGCTGGCCTTCGATGACGATATCCCCCGACGAGGTGCTCTCGAGTCCGGCGATCATGCGCAGCAGGGTCGACTTGCCACAGCCGGATGGGCCGACGAAGACCACGAACTCTTCATCCTTGACCTCCAGGTCGACCCCCTGGATGACCTGGGTTTCATCGAAGCGCTTGACGACGCTGTTGAGTTGCAGGGTTGCCATGTAATTGTCCTCTTATTTGACGGCGCCAAAGGTCAGGCCACGGACCATTTGTTTCTGGGTCAGCCAGCCGAACACCAGGATCGGCGCGATGGCCATGGTCGAGGCGGCGGACAACTTGGCCCAGAACAGGCCCTCGGGACTCGAGAAGGAGGCGATGTAGGCAGTCAGCGGCGCTGCCTGGGAGGTCGTCAGGTTGAGGCTCCAGAAGGACTCGTTCCAGCTCAGGATCACCGATAGCAGGCCGGTGGAAGCGATTCCGGGGAGTGTCAGGGGCAGCAGCAGATAGCCGATTTCCTGCAGGGTGCTCGCGCCATCCATGCGTCCCGCCTCGAGAATGTCCCGCGGCAGATCCTTGAAGAAGGTGTAGAGCATCCACACCACGATCGGCAGATTCATCAGCATGTAGACGATGGTCAGACCGGTCAGGGTGTCCAGCAGCCCCAGATCGCGAAACAGCAGATAGATCGGTACCAGAACGCCGACCGGCGGCAGCATCTTGGTCGACAACATCCACAGCAAGGTGCCCTTGGTGCGTCGGGTCGGCAGGAAGGCCATCGAATACGCCGACGGAATGGCGATCAGCAGGGCCAGCAGAGTCGAGCCGAAGGCCACCACCACGCTGTTCCAGGCAAACTTGACGTAATCGGCACGTTCCTGCACCTCGGCATAGCTCTCCAGGGTCGGCGTGAAGATCAGACTCGGCTCGGCGATGGCTTCGGCCTCGGTCTTGAAGCCGGTCACTATCATCCAGAAGATCGGAAAGAAGATGAGCAGGGCCACCGTCCAGCCGAGCAGCGCCATGCCCAGGCCACGCAGGCGCCTGGCACGGGCCGCGGCGTTACCGCGCTCCGCTGTCACCGGCGTGTCCTTGGTCGTCAGGGTCGTCGTCATGGGAATCCTCTCCTCAGCGTGCCTGGCTTACGCTTCCAGGTTCTTGGCCACCATGCGGACCAGGAAGATGGCAACGATGTTGGCCAGGATGATGGCGATCACCCCGCCGGCGGACGCCGTGCCGACATCGAAGTCGAGCAGAGCGCGGATGTAGATCAGGTAAGCCAGGTTGGTGGTGGCCAGCCCCGGCCCGCCAGAGGTGGTGACGAAGATCTCGGCGAAGACCGTCAACAGGAAGATCATCTCGATCATGATCACCACGCTGATCGCCCGCTTGAGGTGCGGCAGCGTGATGAAAAAGAAGATCGCTACCGGCCCGGCCCCATCCATGCGGGCCGCCTCGACCTGATCGTCGTCGAGCGACTGCATGGCGGTCAGCAGGATCAGCAGTGCGAACGGCAGCCACTGCCAGGAGACGATGATGATGATCGAGGTCAAAGGCAGGCTGGAGAACCAGTCCAGCGCCGGCAGGCCGAAGGATTCGGCGAGCCAGGCCAGCACCCCGTTGGCCGGGTGCATCATCATGTTCTTCCATACCAGGGCGCTGACCGTGGGCATGACGAAGAACGGCGAGATGGCCAGCACCCGGGCGATGCCACGCCCGAAGAAGTCCTGCTGGAACAGCACCGCCAGCAAGGTACCGCCCACCACGGTGATGGCCAGGACCCAGCCCACCAGCAGCAGGGTCGTGCCCATGGCCGACCACAAGGCAGGATCGGTCAGCAGGTATTGATAATTCTCGAACCCGGCGAAACCTTTCATGCCGGGCATCAGCAGGTTATAGCGCTGGAAGGAGAACCACAGGGTCATGCCCAGCGGCACCAGCATCCAGAGCAGCAACAGGGTCACCGCGGGGGCCTGCAGCGACAGGGTGCGCAGACCGCCGACGGTACGACCGGAGGCGCGAGTCTTGTTCATGGCTCGTCACTCGTCGGTTGGAACGCCGCAAGCGGCATGAGGATGGGCGGCGCGCCGGGCGCCGCCAGGGACGACACCCGCGTTTCAGTCGAGATAGCCGGAACGCTGCATGGTGCGTTCGGTGGCACGCTGCGCGGCCTGCAGTGCCTGCTCGACACTGGTCTCTCCCGTGAGAGCCGAGGCGATCATCTGCCCCACCTGGGTGCCGATCGACTGGAACTCGGGAATGCCGACGAACTGCACGCCCACATAGGGATTGGGATCGAGGGTGGAATCCAGCGGGTCGGCGTCACGAATCGCCTCGACCACGAAGTCGGCGAAGGGGGCGGCCTGCTGGTAGCGTTCATCGGCATAGGTCGATTCGCGGGTACCGGGGGGCACGCTGGTCCAGCCTTCGCGCTCACCGACCAGCTCGACGTATTCCTGCGAGGTCGCCCATTGAATGAAGGTCTTGGCCGCCTCCGGAGACTCGGAGGAGCTCGGAATCGCCAGCGCCCAGGACCACAACCAATGCGAGCCCTTCGGTGTCTCGGCTACCGGTGCCGGCGCGAAACCGAGCTGGTCGGCCACCTGGGACTCATCGGCGTTGAACAGCTTGCCGGCCGCCGAAGTGGCATCGACCCACATGGCGCAGTTCCCCCGCGAGAAGAGCGCGAGGTTCTCGTTGAAGCCGTTGGAACTCGCCCCGGAGGGGCCGTAATCGTTGAGCAGATCGACGTAGAAGGAGATCGCCTCCTGCCAGGCATCGCTGTCGATCTCGGGGTTCCAGTCCATGTCGAACCAGCGGCCGCCATAGGTGTTCACCAGGGTCGAGACAAACGCCATGTTCTCGCCCCAGCCCGGCTTGCCACGCAGGCAGATACCGGCCACCTCGTTGTCGGGGTCGTGGAGCTTGCCGGCCCATTCCCGCACTTCGCTCCAGGTCGGCTGTTCGCTCATCTCGATGCCCGCCTGCTCGAACAGATCCCGGCGGTAGTACATCATCGAACTCTCGGCATAGAACGGCAGCGCATGGAGGGTGCCATCATGGCTGAGACCGTCACGAACCGGCTTGAGCAGATCCTCGACCTGGTAGGACGCGGGCAGGTCGTCGAGGGGCTCGAGCCAGCCCCGCTCGGCCCAGATCGGCGCTTCGTAGCTGCCGATGGTCATGACATCGAACTGCCCGCCCTCGGTGGCGATATCGGTCGTCATGCGCTGGCGTAGCACGTTCTCCTCGAGCACCACCCAGTCCAGGGTGATATCGGGATGCGCCTTCTCGAAGGCCTCGGTAAGCCCCTGCATGATGACCATGTCATTGTTGTTGACGGTGGCCACCGTGATGGTCTCGGCCTGGGCCGCCGTGGCGCCCAGTGCCGTGGCGGCCACCAGGGGAAGTAGACGATGACGCTGCATGGCGTGCTCCTGTTGCGTTGATGCCCCCCGCAGGAGGAATTGTTGTTGTCTCTGGAGGACGGGAAATTCCCGTTGCCCTCTCGCCTATTACCGATCAATAGAATCAACGACTGATCAAATGATCGGACAGAGGCACAAAAAACGCAAAGCCGGAGCGCTTAGACTTTAGGCTAGAAGCTAGAAGCTAGAAGCTAGAAGCTAGAAGCTAGAAGCTAGAAGCTAGAAAGAGATGACAACCGAGGTGAGCCCCCAGTCAAGGGCGAACGATCGAGGCTACCGCCCGAATGGCCCAGTCCGTGGCCAGGTGTAGAGGCGCGTGGCTCGACACCTGTGGCTGGGTTCGACGCTCATGTCTCGAAGCTCGTGGCTCGACACGCCGATCACGAGTGCTCGACGATATATTTCGCGGCCTGCTCGTCGGTCACCAGACTCTTCAACCAGCCTCCACGCAGGGCCGCCAGGATCGCCGGCGCCTTCCCCCGCCCGCCGGCCAGAGCCACCATTTCCTGATCGCGGAACATCGATAACGGCAGACTGGTGACGCGTCGACTGGTCGAGCAGTCGATCAGTTCACCCTCGGCATTCATGGGCCAGCCGAGCAGTTCGCCGACGGCCTCCCGGGACAACAGTTCATCCAGTTCGGCCTCGCTGATGAAGTGATCCTGGAACAAGGTTGCCTGACGATCAATGCGCCCCACACCGATGAAAGCTGCCTGAGCTTGGCGCGCCACCTTGGTGATGGCCTGGAACAACGGCTGTCCCTGCAGCGCCTCCTTCTCGCTCACCGACCCCGCCACGACCGGTGCGGGCAACAAAAAACGCTCGCTGCCCGTCTTGTCGGCAAGCACCATGACGCCGTCATAGCGGTTGGCGGAACCGTCCCGAGCGATGTTGCCTACCAACGAGACGATGCGATGCTGCGGACGATCGAAGCGTCTCAGTGCCTCCACCGTGGCCCGCACCGAGCGCCCCGTGCCCAGCGACAGGGTCAGCGGCTCGGAACGCTCGAGCAGGCGCGCGAGGCGCTCGGCACCGGCCACCGCCAGATAATGGGCGCTATCCGCCCCCGCCTCAGCATCGGCCGGCACCACATCGCAGAATGCCAGGCCGAAGGCATCGCGAATCGCCTGGGACAACGCCGTGCATTGCGCAATGGGATGATCGATTCGGACCTTGACCAGCCCCTCCTGGCGCGCCAGCGCCAGCAAGCGTTGCACACCGGGGCGGGACACCCCCAATTGCGCGGCGATCTCGTCCTGGGTACAGCCTCCCACATGGGAGAGCCAGGCCGCCCGCGCCGCCTGGTCCAGTTTCACCTCGAACTTGTCCACTCTCACGACTCACTGGCTGATCGATATGCGGCATCATCGCAAGGCTGCCGGGGTTGCACAATGTCCGCTCACTGGCGACGCAGCACCACGCTGAGGTTGTTCGCCGGCATCTCGACGACCGTCTCGAGCGTCAGTCCGTGAGGCATCGCCGCCTCCACCACCGCTTCGAGATCGCGCACGCCCCAACGTGCATCGCGGCGTCTCAAGTCCTCGTCGAAGGCCGCATTGCTCGGTGCCGTGTGCCTGCCCTCGCGCCGATAGGGGCCATACAGATAGAGCGTCCCCCCGGCGGCCAAGTGCTCGCCGGCACGGGCCATCAGCGCTTCGGTCACCTCCCAGGGCGAAATGTGTATCAGGTTGATGGCCACGATGGCATCGAAGGTTTCGTCAGGCCAGTCGCCGGTAGCATCGAGACGGATCGACGCCCGCAGGTTGTCCGGCCCGGACGTCGCCCGCCAGGCCTCGATGGACGCCAGGGAGTGCGAGTCGACATCGCTTGGCTGCCATTGCCAGCCTGGCATCGCCGAGGCGAAATGAAGCCCGTGCTCCCCACTGCCGCTGGCCAGTTCGAGCACCCTGGCTCGCGCCGGCAATACCTCCTCGAGCACCGCGAGGATCGGCTCGCGATTGCGCGCGGCAGCAAGGCTCTTGAGGCGCGCCGGGGATGTGCCCCGATGATCGGTTCGTGACATCATGGTCTCCTGGGCATTGTCCGAGAGTGCCTGGATACGGGGCGGCGAGTGTCGCCGCTCCCTTGCTTTTCCCGTTTCCACCGGAATGGACACACAGGATAACGCATGGCCGGTTCCCTGCCTCTCTACCTCAAGATACAACGGCACCTGCTGGAAAAGATTCATGGTGGCGACTGGCCAGTGCAGCACCGGATTCCACCCGAGGAACGCCTGGCCGAGG
Source organism: Halomonas caseinilytica (assembly GCF_001662285.1). NCBI lineage: Bacteria > Pseudomonadati > Pseudomonadota > Gammaproteobacteria > Oceanospirillales > Halomonadaceae > Halomonas > Halomonas caseinilytica. The sequence goes on along the minus strand of NZ_BDEO01000001.1, from coordinate 625,028 downwards.
AATTCGGCGTCAGCCGCATGACTGCCAACAAGGCGATCCGTGACCTGGTCCAGAAAGGATACCTGACGCGACAACCCGGGGTCGGCACCTTCGTTACCGACCGCAAGGCCGAGTCCTCGCTGATCGAGGTGCACAACATCGCCGAAGAGGTCCGCAGCCGCGAACATGTCTACACCAGCGAAGTCCTGCGTGCCGAAGCGCTGGAGGCCGACGACGAGATCTCGGTGTATCTGGGCGTGCGCAACGGCGCCCGGGTCTTTCACACCCTGATCGTGCATCGCGAGAACGGCGTGCCCATCCAGCTCGAGGATCGCTACGTCAATCCCAGCCGGGTTCCCCACTATCTGGAGACGGACTTCACGCAGCACACGCCCAATGAGGTGCTGGTGGCAGCCTGCCCGATCAACGATGTGGAACACGTGGTCGAGGCCGTGCTGGTCGACGCCGACACCGCACGGCGCCTCGACATCGCCCCCCACGAACCCTGTCTGCGAATGATCCGGCGCACCTGGTCGGGAGATCACCTGATCAGCTATGCGCGCCTGATCCATCCCGGCGACCGCTACAAGCTACGCTCCTCGTTGCATACCAACTGACGCGGCCTGAGCCGATCAACCTGCCAGAGCTTGCACCAGGTAACCCGCCGGCACCGCCAGCAGCAGGCTCAACGCCACCCGCAGGAACCACACGATCACGATGCGCCCTACCGACAACGGGATGCTGGTGGACAGGATGCAGGGAATCGAGGCCGAGAAGAACAGCACCGAGGAGACCGACACCACCCCGGCGGCGAAACGTGCCACCAGGCCAGCATCGCCCATCAACAGGGCCGGCAGGAACATCTCGGCAAGCCCCGCCGCCGCTGCCTGGGCCAGAGCAGCGGCTTCGTCCAGCCCCCAGATTGCCACGAAGGGGTAGAAGGCCCAGCCGAGCCATTCGAACAGCGGCGTGTACTTGGCCAGCAGCAATCCGGCCAGCCCCACCGACATGATCGACGGCAGGATGCTGATCGCCATCAGCAGTCCCTCGCGAAAATTCAGCGCCACGCTGGACAGCAGGCTCGGTGCCCGCTCGGCCACCTTCAGCCCGGTACGCCAGGCCGTGGCCAGGCGGCACCCTGGGGTGGCGTCCGGTTCACCGTCCGTCTTGCTGTCATCCATGCGCGACAGAGGCGGCATCCGCACCGTGATCGCCGTCACCACGAAGGTAATGACCAGCGTCAGCCAGAAATAGAGATTCCAGAACGCCATCAGCTCCAGGGTCTTGGCCACGATGATCATGAAGGTTGCCGACACGGTGGAGAAGCCGGTGGCGATGATCGCCGCCTCCCGAGCCGAATACTGCCCTGCCTGGTAGACCCGGCTGGTGATCAGCAAGCCGATGGAATAGCTACCGACGAAAGACGCCACGGCATCGATCGCGCTTCTCCCCGGCGTGCGCCACACCGGCCGCATCACCGGCTGGACCAGCACGCCGATAAGCTCGAGCAGGCCGAAGCTGATCAGCAGCGCCAGGAAGATGGCCCCGATCGGCACGATCAGCCCCACCGGAATCACCAGCTTGTCGAACAGAAAGGGCAGCATGTCCGGCTCATGCAAAAAGGCAGGCCCCCAGCCGGTCAGTGCCATCACTGCTGCCGCCACACCGGCCAGCTTGAGCCCCGTGAAGACTCGCTCGGTCAGGCTGCGCCGCCAGGTTCCTCTGACCAGAGGATAGAGCGCCCCGGCGACGATCAGCGCCAGGGCATAAAGGCCGCTACCCTCGCCCAAAAGGTTGCGAGCACCGGTCACCATATGGTCCAGCGGTATGGTCGTCTTGCCGTCGAACGTCATCGGCACGAAGAAGATCAGCACCCCGATGCAGCTGGGTACGAACAGCTTGAACACGGTGCTCGCCGAGGGCCCCCGACGTCGGGACGCGTCGGATGGGGAGTTCGCCATGGGAGGCTCCTGGATTGTCGTTGTGAGCGGGATCATCGATGCGAGTTGCGCTTCACTGCATGAAGGACTGAGGCAACCTACTTTGTATATACATCACACAGAATACCGATGCCATGAGCACCTCGCCGAGGTCCTTAATACTTTGGTCGAAAACATTCGATAGACCTGATCAAAATATTTCCATGAAAAATTATATTTTATTGATTTTAATAAAATTTATCTGCCTTTCTGCATGGAAATGCCCAGACCTGAGAACCCCGTCAGACGCCAGACTCACGGGGTGACGATGGCGTGGGAATGCGCTAATGTATTTGTATATACAAAACAGCCTGGAGACGTCAGCATGACTCATCCCCGGACACGCCGACTCTGGCAGGACGTCACCGTCTTCGACGGACAGGAGACCCTGCCCGAGGCCATGGCGGTAATCGTCGAGGAAGACCGCATCCAGTCCCTGATTCCGATGCGGGAACTCTCGGCTTCCCTTGCCGAGACATGCCGGCTCATGGGCAGCGGTGGCGTGATGACCCCTGGCCTGATCGACTGCCACACGCATCTGGTGTTCGGGGGCAGCCGTGCCGACGAGTTCGAGGCACGCCTGGAAGGCGTGAGCTACGAGGAAATCGCCCGACGCGGCGGCGGCATCATCAGCACCGTGCGCGACACGCGCGAGGCCAGCGAGGACGAGCTGTTCGCCGCCGCCCTGCCACGCCTCGATGCCCTGCTCGCCGACGGCGTGACCACCGTGGAGATCAAGTCGGGCTATGGCCTCGACGTCGAGAACGAGCTCAAGATGCTGCGCGTCGCCCGCCGTCTCGGCGAGGCGCGGCCCGTGCGCGTCGTCACCAGCCTGCTCGGCGCCCACGCCTTGCCGCCGGAATACGCAGACGACAGCGACGGCTACATCGACCTGGTCTGTCAGGCGATGATCCCCGCTGCCGCGGACGAGGGACTGGCCGATGCGGTCGATGTCTTCTGCGAGAAGATCGCCTTCTCGGTGGCCCAGTGCGAGCGCGTCTTCGAGGCGGCCCAGGCTCACGGCCTGCCCATCAAGGCCCATGCCGAGCAACTCTCCAATCTGGGCGGCTCCGCCATGGCCGCTCGCCACGGCGCCTTGTCGGCCGACCATATCGAGTACCTCGATGACGCCGGCATCGCCGCCATGCGGGATGCCGGCAGCGTGGCGGTGATCCTGCCGGGTGCCTTTCACACGCTGCGCGAAACCCAGCAGCCTCCCATCACCGGGCTTCGCGAGGCTGGCGTGCCGATGGCCGTCGCCACCGATGCCAATCCCGGTAGCTCGCCGCTGTTCATGCCGACCTTGATGCTCAATCTGGCCTGTACCCTGTTCCGCCTCACGCCGCGAGAGGCACTGGCCGGCATGACCGCGCACGGCGCCCGCGCTCTGGGGTTTGCCGAACTCGGCAGGTTGCGCGAGGGAGCGCCTGCCGACCTGTGTCTCTGGAACATCGACTCTCCGGCGGAGCTCGCCTATGCCGTCCAGCCCGGTCGACTCCGTCAGCGCGTCGTCGCCGGCCAACCCGTGGAGGAGCTCGCTCATGGCCAATGAGATCGACATGAGCCTCTGGCAGGGTCGCCGCGACCCCGAGCCCGACAGTGACCGCTGGCACCAGCGCATCGCGCCCCTTTCGGAGAACGCCCCAGCGGGATGTGCCCTTCTCGGCTTCGCCAGCGATGCCGGCGTGGCCCGCAACCAGGGCCGGGTCGGTGCCGCCGCCGGACCGTCGGCGATCCGTCGCGCCCTAGCTCCGCTTGCCTGGCACCGTGAAGCACCGGCCTTCGACGCCGGCGACGTGACCTGCGAAGACGACGCTCTGGAAGCCGCCCAGGCAGCCCTGGCTGAACGCCTGGCGCCACTGCTCGATGCCGGGCACCTGCCCATCGTGCTGGGCGGCGGCCACGAGATCGCCTATGCCAGCTGGCAAGGCCTCGCCCGTCACCTCGCTCCTCGCGAGACGCCACCGCGCGTCGGCATCATCAACCTCGATGCCCATTTCGATCTGCGCGATCCTGGCCACGTACGCTCCTCCGGCACGCCCTTCTCGCAGATCGCCGAGGATTGCCACGCCAGGGGTTGGCCCTTCCGCTACGCCTGCCTTGGCATCAGCCGCGCCGCCAATACTCGTGCGCTGTTCCAGCGGGCCAGAGCGCTCGATGTACTGGTGCGCGAAGACCGCGACGTCACTCCGACCCGGCTCGACACCATCCAGCGTGATCTCGAGCGTTTCATCGCCCATTGCGACCGGCTCTATCTGACCATCGATCTCGACGTGCTGCCGGCCTGTGAGGCACCCGGCGTCAGCGCACCGGCAGCACGCGGCGTCCCCCTGGCGCTGCTCGAACCCCTGATCGAGACGGTCCGCGACAGCGGCAAGCTCTGTCTAGCCGATATCGCCGAGCTGAACCCCGACCATGACATCGATGACCGCACCGCCAGAGTCGCGGCACGCCTCATCCATCTGCTGACCCTGAACGGCTGAACCGGCGCCGACCGTCAGCCCTCTTACCGAGAGACCCTGCGAGGAATCCAAGCATGTCCCATATCGACAAGCGTCACGACCCGAGCCGCAAGATCGGCGCCCCCACCGGTACCGAGCGCACCTGCAAGAGCTGGCTCACCGAAGCGCCGCTGCGCATGCTGATGAACAACCTGCATCCGGATGTCGCCGAGCGCCCCGAGGACCTGGTGGTCTACGGCGGCATCGGCCGCGCCGCCCGTGACTGGGAATGCTTCGACAAGATCGTCGAGACCCTGCAGCGCCTGGAGGACACCCAGACGCTGCTGATCCAGTCCGGCAAGCCGGTGGGCGTATTCGAGACCCACAAGGACGCACCCCGCGTGCTGATCGCCAATTCCAACCTGGTGCCGGCCTGGGCCAACTGGGAACACTTCAACGAGCTCGACAAGAAGGGGCTCATGATGTACGGCCAGATGACCGCCGGGTCCTGGATCTACATCGGCTCTCAGGGCATCGTCCAGGGCACCTACGAAACCTTCGTCGAGGCCGGCCGCCAGCACTACGACGGTGACCTCAAGGGACGCTGGATCCTGACCGCCGGCCTCGGCGGCATGGGCGGCGCTCAGCCACTGGCCGCGACTCTCGCCGGCGCCTGCTCGTTGAACATCGAGTGCCAGCAGTCGCGTCTCGACTTCCGCCTGCGCACCCGCTACCTCGACGAACAGGCCGAGGATCTGGACGACGCCCTGGCTCGCCTCGAGCGCTACACCGCCGAGGGCAAGGCGATCTCCATCGGGCTGTGTGCCAATGCCGCTGACGTGCTGCCTGAGCTGGTCAAGCGCGGCGTGAAGCCGGATATGGTCACCGACCAGACCAGTGCCCACGACCCGCTGCACGGCTACCTGCCGGCCGGCTGGAGCTGGGATGAGTATGTCGAGCGTGGCAAGACCGAGCCCGAGGCAGTCGTCAAGGCGGCCAAGCAGTCCATGGCGGTGCACGTGCGCGCCATGCTCGACTTCCAGCAGCAAGGCATCCCGACCTTCGACTACGGCAACAACATCCGCCAGATGGCTCAGGAAGAAGGCGTCGACAATGCCTTCGACTTCCCCGGCTTCGTGCCGGCCTATATCCGTCCGCTGTTCTGCCAGGGCATCGGCCCCTTCCGCTGGGCCGCGCTGTCCGGCGACCCCGAGGACATCTACAAGACCGACCAGAAGGTCAAGGAGCTGATCCCGGACGACCCGCACCTGCACAACTGGCTGGACATGGCTCGCGAGCGCATCGCCTTCCAGGGCCTGCCGGCACGCATCTGCTGGGTCGGCCTCAAGGATCGCGCCCGCCTCGGCCAGGCCTTCAACGAGATGGTCAGAAACGGCGAGCTCAAGGCGCCGGTGGTCATCGGTCGCGATCACCTGGATTCCGGCTCGGTGGCCAGCCCCAATCGCGAGACCGAGTCGATGATGGATGGCTCCGATGCTGTCTCCGACTGGCCGCTGCTCAATGCCCTGCTCAACACCGCCGGCGGCGCCACCTGGGTCTCGCTGCACCATGGTGGCGGCGTGGGCATGGGCTATTCCCAGCACGCCGGCGTGGTGATCGTCTGCGACGGCAGCGAGGATGCCCGTGTCCGCCTGGGCCGCGTGCTGCGCAACGACCCGGGCACCGGCGTCATGCGCCACGCCGATGCCGGCTACGACATCGCCAAGGAGTGTGCGCGAGAGAATGGCCTCGACCTGCCGATGATCGACAAGTAAAACCTTCTACATCCACAGCCATGCTTCTCGCTGGTACAGGGAGCGCCGGTGGCAGGTCGAAGCGAAGGTCCGATGCCAAGGATGGCATCGGTAGCGCCCAGGGATGGGTTCACAGCGCCTTCGCGTAGTGCCTGCCACCGGCAAGCTCCGGCTCGGCGAGATGAGGAACTCCCTATGAACCATCTCGAGATACAACCCGGCAAGATGACCCTGGCCCAGGCGCGCCGGGTCTTCGAAGCCCCTCTCCAGGTCTCCCTGCCGACCAGTGCCGATGCCGATATCGCCGCCGGCGTCGACTGCGTCAATCGCGTGGTCGAGGAAGACCGTACCGTCTATGGCGTCAACACCGGCTTCGGCCTGCTGGCCCAGACCCGCATCGAGAAGGACCAGCTCGAGGACCTGCAACGCTCCCTGGTGCTGTCCCACGCCACCGGCGTCGGCGGTGCCATGGAAGATGCCCTGGTACGCCTGATCATGGTGCTCAAGGTCAACAGCCTAGCTCGCGGCTACTCCGGCATTCGCCGCGAGGTGCTGGATGCCCTGGTGGCGCTGATCAACGCCGAGGTCTATCCGCAGATCCCGCTCAAGGGCTCGGTGGGTGCCTCTGGCGACCTGGCGCCGCTGGCGCACATGAGCGTGGTGTTGCTCGGCGAAGGCCAGGCCCGCCATCGGGGCGAGTGGCTGCCGGCCACCAAGGCCCTCGAGATCGCCGGTCTCGAACCGCTCTCGCTGGCGCCCAAGGAAGGTCTGGCCCTGCTCAATGGCACCCAGGTCTCCACTGCCTATGCCCTCAAGGGTCTGTTCGAGGCCGAAGATCTGTTCGCCGCCGCCACCGTGTGCGGCTCGCTCACTGTGGAGGCCACCCTGAGCTCGCGCTCGCCCTTCGATCCTCGCATTCACGAGGTGCGCGGCCAGCGCGGCCAGATCGATGCCGCTGCCGCCTATCGCCACCTGCTCGGCGAGCGCAGCGAGATCAGCGATTCCCACGTCGATTGCGGCAAGGTTCAGGACCCCTATTCCCTGCGGTGTCAGCCTCAAGTGATGGGCGCCGTCCTCACCCAGCTGCGCCAGGCCGCCGAGGTTCTGGGCATCGAGATCAATGCTGTCTCGGACAATCCCCTGGTGTTCGCCGAACAGGGTGATATCATCTCCGGCGGCAATTTCCATGCCGAGCCGGTGGCCATGGCGGCCGACAACCTGGCGTTGGCCATCGCCGAGATAGGCTCGCTCACCGAGCGTCGCGTCTCGCTGATGATGGACAAGCACATGTCCCAGCTTCCGCCCTTCCTGGTGGAGCATGGCGGCGTCAACTCGGGCTTCATGATCGCGCAGGTGACGGCGGCCGGACTCGCCAGCGAGAACAAGGCACTCGCGCATCCGCACAGCGTCGACAGCCTGCCGACCTCGGCCAACCAGGAAGACCACGTCTCCATGGCGCCGGCCGCCGGCAAGCGGCTATGGGAAATGGCCGACAACGTGCGTGGCATCCTCGCCATCGAATGGCTGGCCGCCTGCCAGGGCCTGGATTTCCGCGACGGTCTCAGGACCACCGACACACTGGAAGAAGCTCGCCGGGTACTGCGCGAGCGTGTCGCCTACTACGACAAGGACCGTTTCTTCGCGCCGGACATCGACGCCGCCAGCGAACTCCTCGCGAAACGCCACCTCAGTCGTCTGGCGCCCGCCGATCTGTTGCCCAGCCAGGTGAACTGACCAGGCAACGCAACCTCGTCGCCCCTCCCGCCCCGAGCCGGCAAGGGGCGACACCAACAACAATCGACCTTCTCACAAGGGGCAAGACATGAACGCAGTCGTCCTGGCCATCCTGGTCATGGTCACCCTCAGCCTGATGCGCGTATCCGTCGTGTTCGCGCTGATCGCCGCCGCCCTGGTCGGCGGTCTCTATGCGGGCATGCCGCTGGGCGAAATCCTCACCGCCTTCAATGACGGCCTGGGCAACGGTGCCAAGGTCGCCATCTCCTACGCCGTGCTGGGGGCCTTTGCCGTGGCCCTGTCGCGCTCGGGCATCACCCAGTTGCTCTCCAACAAGGCCATCGCCAAGCTGGGACTGGACGACGGGATCCCCAACCGCCAGTTGATCGTCTTCACCCTGCTCGGCGTGCTGCTGGCCGCGGCGGTGAGCTCCCAGAACCTGATCCCGGTACACATCGCCTTCATCCCGGTACTGGTGCCGCCGCTACTCAAGCTGATGAATCACTTGCAGCTCGATCGCCGGGCCGTGGCCTGCGTGATCACCTTCGGCATCACCGCCCCTTACATGTTGCTGCCGGTCGGCTTCGGTTCGATCTTTCTTCACGACATCCTGTTGACCAACCTCAACGAGAACGGCCTGGACGTGACCGCCGGCATGGTACCAATGGCCATGATCGTGCCCATCGGCGGCATGGCCCTGGGCCTCGTGGTCGCCCTGCTGTTCAGCTACCGTCGCAAGCGCGACTATCAGGACATCGATCTGGCCCATGGCGACGAGACGCCCAGCCAAGCCGCCCAGCACCTCAAGCCCTGGCAGATGCTGGTACTGGCAGTGGCGCTGGTGGGGACCGTCACGGTCCAGCTGTTCACCGGCTCGATGGTGATCGGCGGTCTGTTCGGCTTCGCCCTGCTCTCGGTGAGCGGTGTGTTCCGCTGGCATGAACAGGACGACATCTTCACCGAAGGCATGCGCATGATGGCGCTGGTCGGCTTCATCATGATCTCGGCGGCAGGGTTCGCCAGCGTGATGCAGGCCAGCGGGCAAGTCGAAGCGCTGGTTGCCAGCTCCACCGAGATGATCGGCGACAACAAGGGTCTGGCCGCTTTGATCATGCTGCTGGTGGGGCTGTTCATCACCATGGGGATCGGCTCGTCGTTCTCGACCATTCCGATCATCGCCTCGCTCTACGTGCCCCTGGCGCTGAACTTCGGCTTCTCGCCCATGGCCACCATCGCTCTGGTCGGAGCCGCCGCCGCCCTCGGGGATGCCGGCTCACCCGCCTCCGACTCGACCCTCGGGCCAACCGCCGGCCTCAATGCCGACGGTCAGCACGACCACATCTGGGACAGCGTGGTGCCGACCTTCCTGCACTACAACATTCCGCTGGTAGCCTTCGGCTGGATTGCCGCCATGACGCTCTAAGCCGCCCGGCGGCCGACCGCGCCATGAAAGACAAAAGCCCCGCCGACATGAGTCGAGCGGGGCTTTTGCATCAGGACGTCTGCCTCAGCTTCTGCACATGGACAGGAGTTGCCAGGCAATTAGCCCTTTTCCACGAGATACGACAGATCGCCCACGAGCGATTCCAGAGAATTGATGTCACTGAACATGAAACGGGCCTCGCCCTGGCGATCGAAGGCGAAAACACTGCTCGAATGCGTGACGTCATAGTTGCCGCGCGCGTCCTTCTCCCCGTACTCATAGGTAACGCGATAGCGGTTAGTCAGCGCATCGATCTTGGAGCGCTCGCCGGTCAGGCCGATGAACTGCGGCCCGAATGCCTCGGTGTACTGCTTCAGCACGTCCGGGGTATCACGTGCGGGATCGACCGAGACGAACAGCACCTGTACGTCATCCTGCCGAGACTCATCGAGCTGCTTGATGGCAGCCGACAGCTTGGCCAGCGTCGTCGGACAGACATCCGGGCAGTGCGTAAAGCCGAAGAACAGCAGGGTCGGCTTGCCGATGAAGGCATCGGCCTGCACATCTTCGCCATCCTCATCGACGAGATCGAATTCCAGCGCCGGCATGACATCGGTGATGTCGTTGGTCTGCCAGTTATGGTCGAAACAGCCCGCCAGCATCAATGCCAGGGCCAGCGGGAACATCCATCGCAACATGCCATTCTCCTGCAACATCATCGCCACCTACATGGATGTCGGCGGCACGGCCTCGAAATCTACGGTGAGAGGATCATGGCGCTCGAACTCCAGGGTGATCTCGACCTCATCCCCGGCAGACAACGCACCGGTCGGCTTCATCAGCATCAGGTGATATCCCTGAGGCGCAAACTCGATATGCTCGTCCGGCGCCACTTCAAGCCGTGACACCGACTCCATGCTGGCCATGCCGTCCTTGTTCATGCTGCGATGCAACTCGACCTTCTCGAAGGCGTCGCTCTTGGCGCCGACGAGCACCACCCTTTTGTCACTGGTATTGTCGAGTCGAAAATATCCTGCCGCCGGCATGTCACCCGGCAGCACGCGCATCCGGGCATCCGTGACATCCAGCCCATCAGCGCTCGCGGCGAGAGGAAATGCCAGCAGACAGGCTGCCAGCCCCCCCAGCGATGCGGCCGAGATCCAACGCTTGAGTTTCCGCTTTCCATTCGCCATATGTCAGCCTCATGTTCCATTCCCAGTAAGCCAGGACGATCCAGGCAACTTCAGTGTTGCAGACTAGCGTGGAGCCGCCACCGGACCCAGCCACTGCGACAATTTGTCCTCCCGCAACACAGCGGGAGAAGCAGAATCGCTCAGGGGACAACAACGACGCAAGGCGCGGGACCAAGGCCACCATGGAGGATCAGGCAGGGAGACGGGCCAGGATCAGCAGAAAGACGACAGCCCGCAGTTCGACTCGTAGCGTTCCGACTTGATGTCCAGCGTCACACGCCCATCGATCTTGTTGTAGAAGAACGAGGCGTAGCCATTCTCGGACGAAGCGGTCTTGTACAGGCCACAATAGCCATAGCCGTTGTTGACCCGTTGCAGGTTCTTCAGCTCGATATCATCCGCGCGGCTCGACGCGTTCACCAATTTCGTCGCCAGCGCACGCTGAATCTCGCCGTCGAGCTTGACGGCGGAAACGGCCTGTCCTCCGAAGATCAGCCCACCAATGAGCAGGAGAAAGACCAACGGAATCCCGAGACAGATGATCAAACCACGATGATAAGGCATGCGCGAATAGTAAACCGCCACCGCGTGCTGCTCAAGACGCATAGGCCGGGTGGAGTCATCCCCGTATGCAGCAGTGCTTGGCTTTTTTCCCGCTGCCACAAGGACAGGCATCGTTGCGGCCGGGCTTGAGCCGCATGACGCGTGGCTCACCATCGACATAGCACCACAGCCCTTCGTGTCGACGGAATTCGGAGGCCTCCTCCAGCACGCCCCAACGACGCCCCTCGCGGAAGGTGGCACGAAACTGCACATGCCCCTGGTCGCCCTGAGTCCAGGTGTCGACAATCTCCAGGCGCACCCACTCGGTCGGATCCTCATCCGGCAGGCTCGACGGACGAAAATCCGGATGCCAGGTCGCCAGCAGATAGTCATTGCGGCCAAGTGCGAAGGCACTGAAGCGCGAGCGCATCAAGGCCTCGGGCGTCGGCGCCGGGGAACCTGCATGATAGCGCCCGCAGCATTCGGCAAGCGCACGGCCGGTACCACAGGGACAGCGCTGATCGTTCATCGTCGAGACTCCCGGTTCGTGTCGAGGGCGACATCATACCTGTCATGCTCCCTTTCCCAGAAGCCACCTCAATCACTCAATGGGCCCGACTGAAGCAGGTGCGCTTGTGACGTGGTGAGACACATGGAAATCTCTCACCAGAATGGCCACCCAAAGGTGGCCTGGGATGAAACAGAAGATGCATTTATAATGAATCTCTGACCTTCATTTCACTGAATAGCCTCCGTCGACCACCAAGTTGTGTCCGGTGACATAGCTTGCAGCATCACTGGCCAGGAATATGGCCGGATTGGCGAATTCCTCGACACGACCTCGGCGCTCCAATGGAGTGGCGGCCCGAATATCCTCTTCTAGATCCCCGTCTCCTGCGGCAACGTCAGCTCCGTCCTCGGGGACATGCTCAGTGAAGCCAGGATTGATGGTATTCACTCTGATACCATCCTGCCCCCATTCGATGGCAAGATTACGCGCCATCATATCGACCCCACCCTTTGCGGTAGCCACACCAACCAAATCAGCATAGCCGACGGTACTGGAATTAGCGGAGATCATGATGATGGAACCGCTCCTTTGCTTGGCCATGACCTTATAAGCCGCCTGGCTCAAATAAAAACACCCCGACATCTCGGTATTGATGACCTGCGACCAGGCCGATGGCGGCATATCGGCTGCAGGCCCTTGGATATTGGTGGCTGCATTGCATACCAGAATGTCCAGCTTTCCGAACTCGTCCTCTGCTCTCGATACCAGTGCAGCGCATGATGCAGGATCCGAGATATCAACAGACGTCCGTATGGCTTGGCCCCCTGAATGTTCAATTTCCGCTGCGGTGCCGGATAGGTGCTCAGGGTTTCTGGAAGCCAAAAGGACGTTGGCGCCAGCAGAAGCCAGCCCAATTGCAATGGCTTTGCCGAGCCCTCGACCTGCGCCAGTGACAATGGCGGTCTTGCCGTCCAGGTTGAATGCCTCAATTGACATGCTCTCTTCCTCGCTCGATGGGTTGGTTGCTCAATGCACGCGAGGATGCTAGACCTTGACAGTCTGTTAAGGTCAATATGCCAATGTCGGATGGAAAGCCATGAGGATTGGGGAGCTCTCACGCCAACTGGGGATCAGCGAGCGCATGCTGCGCTACTATGAGCAAGAAGGTCTCCTTGCCCCCGCGAGAACGGAGTCGGGGTATCGCGACTACGATGCTGATACCGCACTGGTGGCCAAGCGCATTGGCATGCTCCGCGCAGCTGGGCTGAAGCTGGAGTCCATTCGTGAGCTATTGCCATGCATATTGGATGACCAGCCTGTCTTCGATCCTTGCCTAGAGGTTAGGGAAACCCTGTACAAGGAAGCGGCAAACCTGGATCGGAAGCTGCGTGATCTGCAGGAATGTCGAGACATCATATCGGGATACCTGAAAAGCCTAGATCAGCGTCCTCCGGTAGCTTGAGTCGCATCACCGTGCGTCAACGACGACGTGAATGACGTTACCTCGCAGGCAGTCAACGAGAGATCCTCGTCTCGTGGGGAGAGTCCAGCATTGCCGCCACGCACAGGGTCCGCTCACCAACGCCAGCCCCGATCTGATGGACGGGTGACGAGATAGGCCCAGAGGTTCGCGATATCGCCGCTGCACGGGGGTATCGGGTGCTATCGGGCGGCTCCTTTCTGGCGAACCGCCTCGACGACCTTTCTCGGCGTCAACCACGCCGCTTGGTCCGCGCCGTGGCGGGTGATGTCAGCGGGTCCTCTGGCCAGGGATGCTTGGGATAACGCCCGCGCATTTCCTTGCGTACCTCGGGATAAGCATTGACCCAGAAACTGGCCAGGTCCTCGGTCACCTGCAGGGGACGCCGTGCCGGCGACAGCAGATGCAGGCGCGGGGCCACCCGACCTTCCACCAGCCGCGGTGCCTGCTGCCAGCCGAACACTTCCTGCAACTTCACTGCCAGCACCGGCGTCTCGCCCCGATAGTCCAACCGAATCCGCGAGCCGCTGGGCACCTCGAGACGGCCGGGAGCCAGCTCGTCCAGTCGGGTCCGCAACGACCAGTCGAGCCGATCCAGCAGAATCCGCTCGAACGGCAGGCGCTCCAGCTCATCGAGCCGCTTGATGTCATCCAGGTAGGGGCCGAGCCAGATGTCCAGGGTCGCCAGCAGGGCCCCGTCAGACCAATCCGGCCAGGCATCGCCGAGATGACGACGCAGCAGCGCCACTCGGCCGCGCAATTGTTCGACCTCGTCGCCGAACGGCAGCTTGCCGCGCCGTGCCAGGGCCTCGAGCAAGGCGCGACGTACCGCTTCTGGCGGCTTGTCATGCAACGGAGCACGCTCGAGCACCACGGCCCCCAGGCCACGGCGACGTTCGCCGACGAGTTCGCCCCGTGCATCGGACCATTCCAGATGATCCCGCCATTGCCGCGTCTCCGGGTATAGCGCCTCGAATCCCGCCACCGAAAGCTCGGCCGCGCGATAGATGCGGCCACCGCCCTGCTCGCCATCGAGCTCCACCGCCACCAGCAGGGCGGCGTGGGCAAGCGGATGTGTTTCGGGCAATCGCCCCTGGCCACCCGACGCCAGCCGGAAACGCCCTACCGCGACACGCTGGGCGATGCGCTCCGGCCAGGCCAGGGCCAGCAGTTCACCGAGCGGTGCCGTATCCGGCATCTCCAGGCGTACCCCGGCGATGGTGGCCAGTCGCTCGGCATCACGCAGCCAACGGCGATGCTCTTTCGGCGAGGCGAAGCGGCGTTGCAGGGCCTCGGCGAGATCGCGTTCATCGTCGGTATCGCCTCCCTCGAGCAGGGCGACCAGCCCACAGGCCAGGGCTCGGGCCTGGCATTGCCCAGCTCTTTCCAGCATCACTGCCATGCGCGGGTGCACTGGCCAGCGGGTGCAGGCGTTGCCGAATCGGGTCAGACGATGCTCGCTGTCCAGCACGCCGAGCCGCAACAGGGCATCGCGCCCCGCTGCCAGTGCCGCGGGCGCCGGCGGCGTCACCCAGGTCAGATCGTGCGGAGCGGTGATCCCCCACCTTGCCAGCTCGAAGGCCAGCGGAGTCAGGTCGCTCTGGCGGATCTCCGGCTCGCGATTCGGCATCAGGGGCTGCTCTTCCGACCACAGGCGATAGCAGACGCCCGGTGCCTGACGCCCGGCGCGACCGCGACGCTGGTCGGCACTGGCCCGATTGACCCGACGCGTCTCGAGCCGCGTGAGGCCAGTACGCACCTGGTGGACCGGCAGGCGTTCGCAACCGGCATCGATGACCTGGCGCACGCCATCGACGGTCACGCTGGACTCGGCGATGGCGGTGGCCAGCACCACCCGACGGCGCCCTTCGGCATCCGGCACCAGCGCCTGTCGCTGTGCGGCCAGCGGCATTCGGCCATGCAGTTCGTGGAGGACGACCGACGACGGCAGGCACTCGGCAAGCCGTCGTCCCAGCCGCCGAATCTCGCCGACGCCCGGCAGAATCACCAGGATATCGCCGCCATCGCTGGCCAGCGCCTCCTCGACGACCGCCGCCTGATGACGTTCAGCCTCGACCCGCGACCCGGGCGGCCGATAACGCGTCGCCACCGGATGCTGTCGCCCGGGGCAATCGATCACCGGCGTCTCGCTGCCCAGGGCGGCAGCCAGTGTCTCGACGTCAAGAGTCGCCGACATCACCAGCAGGCGCAGATCATCGCGCACCGTCTGGGCATCCAGCGCCAGGGCCAGCCCCAGGTCGGCCTCGAGACTGCGCTCATGAAATTCGTCGAAGATAATGCCAGCGATGCCCTCGAGGAGCGGATCGTCTTGTAGCATGCGCGTCAGCACGCCCTGGGTGATCACTTCGAGTCGCGTCCGGTCGCTCACTCGCGACTCGCCGCGCATACGCACGCCCACCGTCTGCCCCACCGGCTCGGACAAGGTGTCGGCCATACGCGCGGCAGCCAGACGCGCCGCCACACGACGCGGTTCGAGCAGCAGCAGGCGTTGTCCGCGGCACCATTCGGCATCGAGTAGCGCCAGCGGCACTCGCGTGGTCTTGCCGGCACCGGGCTCGGCCACCAGCATGGCGCGAGAGCGTTCGTCCAGCGCCTCACGGATTTCCTCCAGCCGCGCCTCGATGGGCAGCGTCGTCGTGTCGGCGTCGGTGCTCGTGGTTTTTGCCATCCTCGTGTCCTTGGTCACTCGCTTCCGTGTGCCGTCGCCACCATCGCCTTCCGACTTGCCAAGGCGCGCCAACGGTTCTAGGCTTGCCTGTCGGCACCTTGACCAAAAGGTCAGGAAATGACAATTTGACGTTCAGCCCACAACAACAAACAGGGTTCAATGGTATGCAACAGACCACCACCCGCCCCGTCGGGGGCCCGCGCTCGACCGTGTCCCACCAGGGAGACCTGCCGCTTCTCGATCGCTGGTTCGGCGTCAGTCGCCGAGGCTCCAGCCTGAAGACCGAAATCCTCGCCGGCATCGCCACCTTCCTGGCCGGCATGTACATCATCGTGGTCAACCCGGCCATCCTCTCCGATGCCGGTATCCCCTTTGCGTCTGCCCTCTCGGCGACGGTGCTGATCAGCTTCATGAGCAGCCTGGCCATGGGCCTCTATGCGCGCAATCCGATCCTGGTGGCGCCCGGCATGGGCATGAACGCACTGTTCACCTATACGCTGGTGATGGGCGCCGGCCTGTCCTGGGAAGTGGCGCTGGGCTGCGTGTTCTGGTCCGGGGTGCTGTTCGCCACCCTGGCCCTGTTCAACGTGCGCCGGGCGGTCATCGAGGCCATCCCGCTGTCGCTGCGTTACGCCATCACCTGCGGCATCGGTCTGTTCATTACCTTCATCGGCCTGAAGAACGCCGGCTTCATCGTCGGCAGCGACGCCACCCTGGTCTCGCTGGGCACCATCGATGCCAGCCTGGTCACCTTCTTCCTCGGCCTGGTGGCCACGGCCATTTTCGTGATTCTGCGCTTCAACGGCGCCTTGATCATGGGCATTGCCCTGACCACGCTGCTGGCCGCGCCCATGGGTCGCGTCTGGGGCGACGAGGTGATGGTGGCCTGGAACGGCCTGGCTGCCTGGCCCGATTTCGGCGCGGTACTGAAGGTCGACATTATCGGCGCGCTGAAGGTCGCTTATCTGCCGTTCATCTTCGTGATGTTGTTCACCAACTTCTTCGATGCCTTGTCCTGCTTCATGGCACTCTCCGAGTCTGCCGACCTCAAGGATGAAGAAGGCAACCCGCGCAACCTCAAGCGCTCGATGACCGTGGACGCCTTCGCCTCGATGATCGCAGCACCACTCGGCACCAGTGCCGCCCAGACCTTCATCGAATCCGGGGCCGGGGTCGCCCAGGGTGGGCGTACCGGCCTGGTGGCGGTGGTGATCGCCATCCTCTTCCTGCCCTTTCTGTTCCTTTCGCCACTGCTGTCTCTGGTGCCCGGTATCGCCACCGCTCCGGCACTGGTACTGGTCGGACTGTTCATGATGACCCCGATCAGCAAGATCGACTGGAACCACTTCGATCAGGCCTTCCCGGCCTTTCTGGCGATCATCCTGATGCCGTTGACCTACTCGATCACCCTGGGCATCGCCTTCGGCTTCATGAGCTTCGTGCTGATCAAGGCACTGACCGGCAAGGTACGCGAGATCAAGCCGGCCATGTGGGTCACGGCGGCCCTGGCCGTGCTGATGCTGCTGACCACACAGTGAGCGAGGGCCAACAAGGTTCTATTCGACAGCCGGTTCGGGGTGGCGCACCCCGCACCCCTTGAGCACCACCCGGGTCAGAAAGCGCGTGATCTCCTCGAGATCGTCGTCGCCCAGTGACTCGCGCCCGGTGATGCCCAGCACCTGGGCCTCGAAGTCCGCGTAGTGCTGGGTGGACGACCAGATCAGAAAGATCAGCCAGACCGGATCGACCGGGTCCATCAGGCCCCGATCGGCCCACTCCCGGAACACTGCCGCGCGGCTCTGCACCCATTCGCGCAGCTCGCCGCGCAGGTATTCCTGAAGGAAAGGCGCGCCGCCGAGAATCTCGCTGGCGAACAGCCGCGAACCTTCCGGGTGACGTCGCGACATCTGCATCTTGGAGCGAATGAAGGCGGAGAGCACCTCGGCGGGATCGTCCTCGGCCGAGATGTCATCGAGCATGGCATTCCAGCGCCCCATCATGCGTTCCAGCAGGCGCACGTATAGCTTGCGCTTGCTGCCCATGTAATAGAGGACATTGGACTTGGGCAACTCGGCCTGCTCGGCGATTTCCTGCAAGCTGGCGCCGCGATAACCGTGCCGCGCAAAGACACGCTCCGCCGCCGCCAGGATCGCTTTCTCGTTGCGTTGGCGGATGGCGCCGCCCTCTTGTTCGCTGTACTGCATTGCCTTGGCCATGAAGTCTCATCAGCTCGACGACAGGTGTTTGGGATCATGAGCTTGCCTGACAGTCGGAGTGCAGGCAATTCGCTCAGGGTGGAAAACGCAACGGGTAACCCGAAAAAAGGCGAACCGAGACTTGCCAAAACTGACCACATGGTCAAGAATTGAAGTATCACGTGCTTTATCCGATACAACGACAAACGGAGCCGGCCATGATCGACTTCTACCTGAATGGCGAACGACGTCGCTGCAGCGACGTCACCGCCGACACCAGCCTGCTCGAATTGCTGCGCGTGCATCTCGGGCGCACCGGGACCAAGGAGGGCTGTGCCTCCGGCGACTGTGGCGCCTGCACCGTGGCCATCGGCGAGCCGGATGCCCTGGGCGAGCTGGTCTACCGCAACGCCAACGCCTGCATCCTGCCCGCCCATCAGATCGACGGCTGCCACCTGGTCACCGTGGAAGGCCTGGCGCGGGGCGACGCACTGCATCCGGCCCAGGCCGCCATGGTCGACCACCATGGCAGCCAGTGCGGATTCTGCACACCGGGCATCGTGATGTCGCTGTTCACCCTCCATGAAGAGCAGCGTCGCGCCCCCGCCCCCTTGACCCAGGAGCGCCTCGAGGCGGCGCTGGGCGGTAACCTGTGCCGCTGCACCGGCTATCGACCGATTCGCGATGCCGCCCTCAGCATGGCCGACTACCCCGACGTCCAGCCTGCCTGGGCCGACGATCCCCACCTGAGCAGCCATGTCGCCTGGCTGCGCCGTCCCGAGGGCGGCGAGTCGCCCGCTGCCGGTCATTATGTCGCTCCCCAGGATATCGCCGCCCTGCGCGACCTGAAGCGCCGGCGCCCCAAGGCGCGCCTGGTAGCCGGCGGTACCGACCTGTGGCTGGAAACCACGCAGCAGCTCAAGCCGCTCGACGACATCATCGACGTGCGCCAGGTCGCAGAACTCACCAGCATCGACGAGACACCTGACGGCTGGTGGATCGGTGCGGCAGTGACACTGGCCGACATGACCCCACTGCTCGCCGAGCACTACCCGGCCTTCGAGCACCTGATGCACCGCTTCGCCTCGTCGCAGATCCGCAACCGCGGCACACTGGGCGGCAACATCGCCAATGCCTCCCCCATCGGCGACACCCCGCCGGTGTTGCTGGCCCTGGATGCCCGGCTGCGCCTGGACGGCCCGGATGGCGCTCGCGAGCTGCCGCTGTCGGATTTCTTCCTCGATTACCGCAAGACGGCCCTGGGCGAGAACGAGTTCATCGCCGCCATCTTCCTCCCGCGGCCGACACCGGCGCAGAATCTCAAGGTATGGAAGTTGTCCAAACGCCGAGAGGACGACATCTCGGCGGTGCTCGCCGCCTTCGCCTGGCGGCTCGATAACGGCGTGATGCGTGACGTCCGCCTGGGCTTCGGCGGCATGGCCGCCATCCCGCGACGCGCCACCAAGACCGAGGCCGCCTTGGAAGGGTGCGCGCCCGACCCCGCTATCTTCGCTGCCGCCCGCGCGGTGCTGGGCGAGGAATTGACACCGATGAGCGATGTTCGCGGCAGCGCCGAGTACCGCCGCACCGCCGCTGGCAACATGCTCGAACGCCTGCGCCTGATGATCGAGGCTGACATGCCCCCCGCCGAGGCGACACCCAACAACAACGACGCTGCGACCAAGGTGACTCTCGATGCGTACGCTCACTAGGCTCTCCCCTTCACCCGACACGACAGAGCGCCAGGGATCGGCCGGCGCGCCCCGCGCCCATGAGAGCGCCGTCAAGCACGTGACCGGCCGCGCCGCCTATATCGACGATCTGCCGGCCCCGGCCGATACGCTGCACGTCGCGCTCGGCCTGTCCCCGGTGGCCCATGGCTGGCTCAATCGCCTGGATCTGGAGAAGGTCAGGTCCGCGCCCGGCGTGGTCGATGTCATCACCCTGGCGGATGTTCCCGGCCATACCGACATCGGCCCGGTCTTCCCGGGGGATCCGATCTTCGCCGGCGACGAGATCAGCTATGTCGGCCAGTGCCTGTTCGCGGTCGCCGCCGAGAGCCACAAGGCCGCGCGGCTGGCCGTCAAGGAAGCCGTGGTCGAGATCGACGAGCGACCCGCCTGCCTCGATCCGGTGGCGGCCACCGAGCGTGAGGAATTCGTGCGGCCCACCCATGTCCAGGAGCGCGGCGACTGGCAGCGTGCCCTTGATGGCGCGCCTCATCGTCTCGAGGGCGAGCAGTTCGTCGGCGGCCAGGAGCACTTCTATCTCGAGGGGCAGGCCTGCCTGGTGGTGCCCACCGAGGATGAAGGCGTGATGGTCTACACCTCCAACCAGCATCCCAGCGAGACGCAGAAGCTGGTCGCCGAGGTACTCGACATTCCCTTCCACGCCGTGACCATGGAGATGCGCCGCATGGGCGGCGGCTTCGGCGGCAAGGAAACCCAGGCCTCGCCCTGGGCCTGCATCGCCGCCATCATCGCCCGGCGCACCGGTCGCGCCGCCAAGCTGCGCCTGCCGCGCGCCGAGGACACCCGCGCCACCGGCAAGCGCCATCCCTTTCACAACCGCTACCGTCTCGGCTTCGACGAGCGCGGCGTACTCGCCGGCGGTGAGATCACCGTCATCGGCGACTGTGGCTATTCACCGGATCTCTCGGATGCCGTGGTCGACCGTGCCATGTTCCATGCCGACAATGCCTACTCGCTCGGCGACGCCCGGGTCACCGGCCATCGCGCGCGCACCAACACCGCCTCCAATACCGCCTTCCGTGGCTTCGGCGGCCCCCAGGGCATGATGATCATCGAGCGGGCCATGGATGACATCGCCCGTCATCTCGGCGAGGACCCGCTGACCATCCGCAAGCGCAATCTCTATCGCGCCGCGGACGACAGCGGAGCGGCCCGCGATGTGACCCATTATGGACAACGCGTCGAGCAGTTGAGCCTGCTGCATGACATCGTCGCCCAACTCGAGACGAGCAGCGACTACTGGCAGCGACGTCGGGAAATCACCGCCTTCAATGCGACCAGTCCGATCATCAAAAAGGGCCTGGCGCTGACGCCGGTGAAATTCGGCATTTCCTTCACCGTGCAGCACCTCAACCAGGCCGGCGCCCTGCTGCTCGTCTACACCGACGGCAGCGTGATGATCAATCACGGCGGCACCGAAATGGGTCAGGGCCTGCACACCAAGGTCTGCCAGGTGGTCGCTCGGGAGCTTGGACTCGACCTGGAACGCGTGCGTATCAGCGCCACGCGCACCGACAAGGTGCCCAATACCTCGCCCACCGCCGCTTCCAGCGGTGCCGATCTCAATGGTCAGGCCGCCCGCGATGCAGCGAGCAAGCTGCGCGAGCGACTCTTCGATTTTGCCGCCGCACATTTCGACCGGGAAAACGGTGGACTCGACCGGGAGGCCATGCGCCTGGAAGACGGCCACCTGGTGGCCGGCATCGGCGAGAGCGAACGGCGCATCCCCTGGGGCGAATTGACCCAGGCCGCCTACATGGGCCGCGTCTCGCTCTCCGAGAAAGGCTTCTACGCCACGCCGCTGATTCACTATGACCGTGCCAGCGGCCGTGGCCGTCCTTTCTACTACTTCGCCCATGGTGCCGCCGTGGCCGAGGTCGAGGTCGACACCCTGTCCGGCGAATATCGGCTGAGCCGCGCCGACATCCTCCACGACGTCGGCGACTCGCTGAATCCAGCCATCGATATCGGCCAGATAGAGGGTGCCTTCATCCAGGGGATGGGCTGGCTGACCAGCGAGGAACTCAAGTGGAACGACGCCGGACGACTGGTCTCCGACGGTCCCTCCACCTACAAGATTCCGGCCTTCGGCGACCTGCCACCGACCTTCAATGTCGAGCTGCTGGAGGGGCACCCCAATTCCCAGGCCAGCATCTACCGCTCCAAGGCTGTGGGCGAGCCGCCCTTCATGCTCGGCATCTCGGTCTGGTCGGCACTGCGCGACGCCCTGGCCAGCCTGGTCGACTATCGCGAAAGCCCGGCGCTGGACACCCCGGCCACCCCGGAGCGCGTGCTGATGGCTGCCGAGACATTACGGCGACGCGCCGAGGACGCCACCAGCCCCAGGAGATCCGACCATGCCCCGGCATGACAGCGCGGCCGCCGGGGCATGGCATGCGGCCCTCGACCGGCTGCAGCGACAGGCCCGTCCCCATGCCCTGGCCAGCGTAGTGGGCACGGCGGGGTCCACGCCACGGGAGCCCGGCGCCAAGATGGTGATCACCCCGGACAGCGTCCACGACACCCTCGGCGGCGGCAGCTTCGAGTTTCAGGTGATCGATGTCGCCCGTGCCGCCCTGGCCGGCGGCGAGGGCGGCAGTCACCTCGAGGCCTTCCCGCTGGGCGGTCGCTCCGGCCAGTGCTGCGGCGGCTACGTCCACGTGCTGATCGAGGTCTTCACCGGCGCCGAGATGACGGTGGCACTGTTCGGTGCCGGACACGTGGGCCGGGCACTGGTCGAGATACTCGCTCCACTGCCCTGGCGTTTGCTGTGGTTCGACAGCCGGGACGATGCCTTCCCGAACGAGCTCGATCATCACGAACGACTGAGCTGTCGGCGCATCGCCACCGGTCCCGAGGGCATCGACGTCGCCAGCGCCGTGGACTCGCTACCCTCTGGCTGCCATGCCTTGGTGATGACCCATGATCACGCCGAGGATCGTGCCCTGGTCGACGCTCTGCTGCGGCGCGGCGACTGTGCCTCGCTCGGCCTGATCGGCTCGGCCTCCAAGTGGGCGAGCTTTCGCCGACGGCTGGCCGACGCCGGTCACGATACCGCTGCCCTGGACGGCGTGCGCTGTCCCATCGGCATCCCCGGCGCCAAGGGCAAGCGTCCCTACGAGATCGCCCTGGCGACTGCCGCCGAACTGCTCACGCTCAAGCCGGATGTCCAGCGCCCGGACCGGCTCGGCGTGGCCCCCGAGGTACTGCGTGATGCCTTTACGCCACCACGCGACTAGACAGGTTGCTCTGACGGATCCGCGACGAGGCGCTTTCCCGACGACAAGGTGAAGCGAAGTTCATCCGCCATGAACGGTGGATGTAGCGCCCTCACGAAAGCTCGTCGACGGCGGCCAGGCCCCGTTTGCCGGATGCCAAAATGACTGGAGAATGCTATGACTAACCCCCGACCCGCCATGCGCGTCCTGCGCGGCTCCCTGCTGAGCTTCGACGCCGATCCCGGCGACGGCGACAGCCCCACCTCCGGCAGCGTGCGCTATCACGAGGACGGCGCCCTCTGGCTCGACGAGGGCCGCATTCGTGCCGTCGCCGACTACACCGAGCTGGCCTCTCGCCTGCCCGCCGGCATCGAAGTGGTCGACTACAGCGGCAAGCTGATGATGCCGGGCTTCATCGACACCCATGTGCATTACGTCCAGCTCGACATCATGGCCTCCTACGGCCGGCAACTGCTCGACTGGCTCAACGAATACACCTTCCCGGAGGAATGCCGCTTCGCCGAACGCGCCCACGCCGAGAGCGTCGCCGAGGCCTTTCTCGACGAATCCTTGCGGGTCGGCACCACCACCGCCCAGGTCTTCTGCACCTCGCATCCCGGCTCCGTCGATGCCTTCTTCCATGCCGCCCGTCGACGCGGCCTGCGCATGCTGGCCGGCAAGGTGTTGATGGACCGCCACGCTCCGGATGGCCTGCTCGACGACACCCTCGGCGGCCTCGCCGACAGCGAGCGCCTGATCGCCGACTGGCACGGCCGAGACCGTCTGGGCTATACCCTGACGCCGCGCTTCGCCCCGACCTCCACCCGCGAACAGCTCGATGCCACCGGCGCGGTGCTGAGAAATGCGCCCGACCTGCACCTGCAGACCCATCTCTCGGAGAATCTCGGCGAGATCGACTGGGTCGCCGAGCTCTTCCCCGAGTGCGAGGATTACCTGGGCGTCTACGAACGCTTCGGCCTGGTCGGGCCACGCAGCACCTTCGCCCACGGCATCCACCTCACCCAGCCGATGCGACGCCGACTGGCCGATGCCGGGGCCAACATCGCCTTCTGCCCCACCTCCAACCTCTTTCTCGGCAGCGGCCTCTTCGATCGCCAGGCCTGCCAGGAGGCCGGCCTGGCCACCAGCCTGGCCAGCGACGTGGGCGGCGGCACCGACCTCTCGGGACTCGGCACCCTCAAGGCCGCCTATCAGGTCGGCCAGTTGCTCGATCAGCCGCTGACCGCCTGGCAGGGGTTCTATCGACTGACCCTCGGCAACGCCCGCGCCCTGCATCTGGATGAACACATCGGACGGCTGCGCGAAGGCGGCGAAGCCGATATCGTGGTGCTCGATCCCGAGGCCACCCCGCTGCTCGCCAGGCGCACCGCCCGCTGCCGGACGCTCGCCGAGCGACTCTTCGCCTTGATGATGCTGGGCGACGACCGTGCCGTGCACGCTACCTGGGCCAACGGCGAATGCGTCCATCAACGTGATGCCGAACACCCGGCCGCCGCGATGGCCAGTTGACCCACTCGCCACCACCCCGACACATCGGTGGTCTTTACAGGGCACACCGACACCACCACACCCATGGGGTTTCGCCATGACGATGCTCCATGGCGTGGCATCGACCTCTGTGTCGACTCTGTGACATGGTAGGACAACGCCATGGAAGAAGGCCTCTTCCCGGTATCCGGGACGATCGCTTCATTGACGCAAGGGACATGCTGTGACGACGCCCGTCTTTCTCGCCGTGCTGGCCAGCGCCTTGATGCACGCCAGCTGGAATGCACTGGTCAAGGTCGGCCTTGACCGCCTGCTGAGCATCTCATTGATCCAGGTCGGCTGCGGCGTCATCGCGCTGTTCGGCATGGCCTTCGTGCCATTGCCCAACACCACCGCCTGGCCCTGGCTGATGGCCTCCGTGGTCCTGCATCTCGGCTACAACATCTTCCTCGCCCGTTCCTATCGGGGTGGCGATCTGGGCCAGGTATATCCCATCGCGCGAGGCTGTGCGCCCCTGCTGGTCACGCTGATCGGCATCGGCCTGCTCAGCGATCAGCCCTCATCACTGGGCTATGCCGGCATCGCCCTGCTGGTCCTCGGTATCCTGTGCATGGCATTCCCTGGAGGACGTCGCTACCGTCTCGAACGCACCTCGCTGGTCAATGCACTGATCACATCCGCCTTTATCGCCGGCTATACCCTCGCCGATGGCAGTGGCGCACGCGCCAACGGCGACGCCGTTGGCTATGTCATCTGGCTGTTTCTGCTCAACGGTTTCGCCATGCTCCTGGTCCTGGTCGTCCTGCACGGCCCCCGAACCTTGCCGCAACTGGGTCGCCACTGGCGGGTCGGGCTGATGGGAGGCGCCCTTTCCCTCGGTGCCTATGGCGTTACCATCTGGGCCATGACCCAGGCGCCAATCCCCCTTGTGGCGGCGCTGCGCGAGACCAGCGTTCTGTTTGCCATCGCCATCGGGGTGGTCTGGCTCGAGGAACCGCTGCGCCGGGAGCGCCTGCTGGCCGGCGGGCTGATCCTGGCCGGTGTGACGCTGAGCCACTGGGGATGATGGCATCCGCTCCGCCACCCGGCTGTATTGCATCGGCGGGCTTGGCAATCGGGCGGCTAGTCGCAACTCGCCAGTCGTTCGAGCAGCTCGTCGCGACGTGCCTCGCTCATGAAGGCCGCATCGATGGCGTTGCGCGCCAGATCGACGAAGACATCGCGTGACCAGCCGAAGGCCCGATGACAGGCCTCGAAGTTGTCCAGCATGCCGCCGCCGAAGTATGACGGGTCGTCAGAGTTCAGGGTCAGGGTCAGGCCGGCTTCCAGCAGCCGCGGCAAAGGATGGTCATCAAGCCGTTCGACGACCTTGAGGCGCAGGTTGGAGAGCGGGCAGACCGTCAGTACCGTACCCTGCTCGCGCAGGCGAGCGACCAGCGCCGGATCCTCCAGGCAGCGCACGCCATGATCCACCCGACAGACATCCAGCACGTCCAGCGCCTCATGGATGTACTCGGGCGGCCCCTCCTCGCCGGCATGGGCCACTCGGGGCAACCCGAGGGCTCGTGCACGTTGGAAGACCTCGGCGAACTTGGCCGGCGGATGGCCAAGCTCCGCACTGTCGAGGCCAACGGCATCCAGGATCTCCCAGTAGGGTTCGGCACGCTCCAGCAATTGCATCGCCTCCTCGGCGGGCCTGTCGCGCAGAAAGGCCATGATCATCGCCGAGGACATGTCGAGCTCGCGCTCGGCTCGCCGGCGGGCCTGGCCAAGCCCTTCCATCACCGTTTGCAGGGACACGCCCCTTGCCATGTGGGCCTGGGGGTCGACGTGCATCTCGACATGCACCACCCCTTCGTCATGGGCGCGTTGGAAGTAGTCCATGGCCAGGTCGTGGAAGTCGCGCTCGGTGCGCAGTACGCTCATGCCCTGATAGTACAGGTTCAGGAACGACTGCAGGTCCGCGAAGTCGTAGGCGGTACGCACCTCGTCCTCCGAGGCGTAGGGCAGGCTCACGCCGTTTCGTTCGGCGAGCGCCATCATCAGTTCGGGCTCCAGGGTGCCCTCGATATGCAGATGGAGTTCGGCCTTGGGCAGACGCTTGAGGAAGTCCCGCATGAGTCACCTCGTTCGATGCTTTGCCCTATCCTGAAAGATTCCGAGCCTTTGCGCAAAGCGGTCGCCCAGTCCGGGCCTGCAGCTCGAGCGTTTGCGTCACGCCAGGCAGGGGCATGGCCTCATCGTCACGACGATGCGAGAGATAGATCACGGTTCTATCCGTCAACCAGGCATCGAGCCGCTCGGCCAGTCGCCGTGCGGTGCCCGCATCGAGCCCGGTGAAGGGTTCGTCGAGGATCACCAGGCCCGGGTCGCGCAACATCAGGCGCGCCAGCGCCAGCCGCCTCGCCTGTCCGCCGGAGAGACGTCGTCCCCCTTCTCCCACCCGAGTTTCGAGGCCACGTGGCAACGTTCGTGCCCACTCTCCCAGTTCGACGTCGTCGAGAAGACGCCACAAATACTCGTCGGAAGCCGCGGGGTCGCCCAGCCGCAGATTCGCCGCCAGGCTGTCGTCAAACAGCTCGCTGCCCTGGGTCAGCATGGCCAGGCGGCGACGCAGAGCCTGCCCCTCGGCGTGTTCGATGTCGACACCACCCAGGCGCACACAACCGCTGTCGGGAACGAGCTGACCGGCGATCAGGGCCGCCACGCTGGACTTGCCGACCCCGGAAGGGCCACACAGGGCAAGTCGTTCCCCGGGCGCAAGATGCAGCGAGAAATCGTCGAGAGTGGCAGTCAGGGCACCAGGATAGCGCAGGCCGATACGCTCCAGGTCCACGGAGAGCGGCCCTGCCGACGGCAAGTGGCCGTCCGGCAAGGTTTTCGTCGGTCGTCGCGAGGCTTCCAGAGCATTGAGCCGCTCGGCAGCCGCCTGGGTGGCACCGAACTGGGTAAAGGCCATGGGCAGCGCCATCAGCGCTTCGCTCATTGCCAGCACGGCCAGTGGCATCATGACCATCAGCGGGCCGGACAGGGCCTCGCTCGCCCACAGCTGCGCGCCCAGCCACAAGGCGAGCACCCAGGTCAGGCCGACTGTCAGGCCCGCCAGCGCCGTGCCCAGGGCCGACAGTCTTCCCAGCCGACGCTGATCATCGCGCAACCTCGCCTCAATGGTATCCAGTCGCCGACGCTGCTCGGGCAGCGCCCCGTGACTTTCCAGCTCCGCCATTCCCGACAGATGCTCGATCACCCGTCCGCGCAGGCGTTCAAGCTCCGTCACGCGTCGCCGGCTGGCCGCCAGTCCAAGACGCGCCTGGCCAAGCGTCAACCAGCACCAAATCAGCCCTAGCATGACTCCCGTCGCCAGTCCCACCGACGGCGCCCAGAGGGCCAGAAAGGCGCTCAGGCCAAGAATTGCCAGCAAGGCCACCAGGGCCGGTGCCAGCAAGCGCAGGAAGAGGCTGTCCAGGGTGTCGATGTCAGCAGTCAGCCGATTCAGCCAATCGCTGGCACGGCGCCGGCTCAGCCGGGCGGCATCGAGATCGGCCAGGACCGCGAACATATGGCCGCGCAGATCGGCCAATAGCCGCAGCACCGTGTCATGGTTGTACAGTCGCTCCAGGTAGCGTGCCACGGTGCGAGTGAGCGCGAAGGCACGAATGCCGCCACCGGGCACGTAAACGTCCAGCATCGCCGCGCCACCCGACGCCAGCACCAGCCCCGTCAGGGCGGTGGCGGTGATGAACCAGCCCGAGAGCGCCAGCAGCCCCAGCGCCGCCACCAGGGCCAGCAGCATCAGAGCCGCCCCCGTCAACAGGCGACCGCGACGCCGGCCGAGATGGACGAACCAGGGGCTCAGCGTGGCCACAAGGCCCGGTGCCCGATCAGCCATGTACCACCTCCTCGCTTTCGCGCCTCTCGCCGGCGCCCTCCCGGGACAGGGACAACCGGCGTGTCGCCAGGGCCAGGGGCGCCGGCCGGTGACTGGCGATCACCAGAGTTCGGCCCTGCTCGACCAGCACCGAGAGTGCCTCGAGCACTCGGGCCTCACTGCCGTCGTCCAGACTCGCCGTGGGTTCGTCCAGCAACACCAGAGGTGCCGGAGAAAGGAAGATGCGCGCCAGAGCCAGGCGATGGGCCTGGCCGCCGGAAAGCCCGACCCCACGCTCGCCGAGCGGCGTGCCCAACCCCTCGGGCAAGGCTTCGAGCAACTCGCCCAGACCGACGCACCGCAAGGCATCACGCAAGGCGGCCTCGTCCGCCTCGGGAGCCGCCAGGCGAAGATTGTCGGCCAGGGTGCCATGGATCAGCAGAGGACGCTGATCCATCCAGGCCACCCGCAGGTCGGGGGCAGCACGGTGCCGTCCCGAGGCCGGCGCGATGAAACCGGCCATCAGTTGCAACAGGCTCGACTTGCCAACGCCGGAAGGACCGCTCACGCCCAGTATCTCACCGGCACGCACCGTCAGATCCAGGGGACCAAGCACCCGACCCCGTTCCGGATACGACACCGTCACGGCTTCCAGTTCCACCAGGGCATCGCTCCGGCATGGCAGTGGCGCTTCGTCGCTGCGCGGCGGAACTTCATCGAGCAGCGCCACCATCCCCTCGGCCGCTCCCAGGGCAGCGGCACGGTCATGATAATGCTGGGACAAGGTGCGCAGCGGCTGGAAGAACTCCGGCGCCAGCAGCAACACCAGTAGGCCGCTGAACAGAGTCAGCTCATCGGCCGGTCCGAAGCGGATATAGCCGAGCAACCCAAAGCCAACATAGATGGCCACCACGGCAATGGCCACGGCGGCGAAGAACTCCAGCACCGCCGAGGAAAGAAACGCCAGGCGCAGGGTGCGCATGCTGCGTATTCGGTAGTCCTCGGCGGCGGCATGCACGTCTCGAGTCGCCTGGGCACTGGCACCGAAGAGCTGCAAGGTGGTGATGCCCCGCACCCGATCGATGAAATGGCGAGAAAGTCGCGACACCGTATCGAACTGTTCCCGGTTGAGCCGCTCGGCCCCCATGCCCACCAATGCCATGAACAGGGGAATCAAGGGGGCAGCCAGCAACAGGAACAGGGCTGCCAGCCAATCCAGCCAGACCACGACGCCCAGGATGACCAGAGGGATCGCCACCGCCAGGCGCATTTGCGGGAGAAACCGCGCGATGTAGCCGTCCAGCGCTTCGACCTGGTCGACCACACGATTGGCCAGGCTGGCGCTATGATGGTCGGCCAGTCCGACCGGGCCGAGACGCTCGAGGTGATCGAGCAATTCACGGCGTGCCCTGGCTCGCACGCCCAGGCTGGCGGTCAGGCCCGCACTTTCCTGTCCCCACTGGGCCAAGGCGCGCAGCATGACCATGACCACCAGAGCCACGAACCCTGTCATCAGCGATGCAGGTGCGGCACCTTCGATCAGCATCGAGCTCACCAACCAGGCCAGCGTCGCCATCTGAGCGATGGTCAGCAGTCCCGCCGCGATGCCTGCGAGCACCGCCAGTGCCAAGTGGCGACGCTCGCTCCTGGCCAGCCTGGCCAGCCAGGCGCGAGGTGTCAGTTGTCCTTGCATGTCGCGCCCAGGCTCAGTGATAGCCTTCGCCCTCCCGGACCTTGCCGCGGAACACCCAGTAGGTCCAGGCGGTGTAGGTCAGCACGAGCGGAATCACGAACAGCACGCCAAGCAACAGGAAGAGCTGCGACTCGGGCGCCGAGGAGGCGTCCCAGATGGTGTAGTCCGGGGGTACGATCACCGGCCACTTGCTGACCACCAGGCCCAGATAGGTGAAGACGAACAGGCCGAGTGTGGCGATGAAGGGCTGGCCTTCGCGACGCTGGCGCACGGCGCGCCAGACCAGTGCCGCGCAGGCCAGCGCCAGCAAGGGGAAGATCCAGATCCAGTGCAGATGCCCGAACCAGCGCTCGCGCACCGCCTCGTCGACGAAGGGCGTCCAGAAACTGATGATCGCGAAGACGGCCAGGACCGCCACCAGCAGCTTCGGTGCCAGGCCATAGGCCCACTCCTGGAGGCGCCCTTCGGTCTTCATGATCAACCAGGCAGCCCCGAGCAGCGCATAGCCCGCCATCAGGCCCAGGCCGGTCAGCACCGTGAAAGGTGTCAGCCAGTCCAGTGGACCACCCACATAGACGAAATCCTCGACGGCGAACCCCTGGATATAAGCGCCGACCACTACCCCCTGGGCGAAGGAGGCTACCGCCGACCCCCAGCAGAAGGCTCGATTCCACCAGTGGCGATTGCGATGCGACTTGAAGCGGAACTCGAAGGCGATGCCCCGGAAGATCAACCCGGCCAGCAGCAGGAATACCCCGAGGTACAGCGCTGGCAGGAACACCGAGTAGACCAGCGGAAAGGCCGCCAGCAAACCGGCGCCGCCCAGAACCAGCCAGGTTTCGTTACCGTCCCAGATCGGCGCCACCGAGTTCATCATCACATCACGCCCGGCTTCGTCCGGCGCGAAGGGAAAGAGAATCCCCACGCCTAGGTCGAAACCATCCATGAGCACGTACATGATGACCCCGAAACCAATGATCAGGGCCCAGATCAATGACAGATCGAACATTTCCATGGCTCAGCTCCTGCCCGGTTGATTGGCGGCGTCCTCGAAGGACGCATGAGCGGCAGACAACGGACGTGCGGGACGCTCCACCTCGTCGTGTGGCTCGAGATCAGGCAGCATCCCCTGGCGCACCACGCGGGTGAGGTAGTAGAAACCGGCCCAGAACACGATAGCGTAAACGGCGATGTATCCCACCAGGGTCGTCAACGCCATCCAGCCACTCAGCGAAGGCGTGAGGGCCTCGGTCTGATCCATCACTCCATAGACCAACCAGGGCGCGCGACCGACTTCCGTCACGAACCAGCCAGCCAGCACCGCCAGGAAGGGCGACACGCTCATCAGCCGCATCAATTGCAGGAAGCCACGCTGGTCGTACAGGCGACCCTTGACGCGCAACCAGAGCCCGGCCAGGGCCACGGCGATCATCGCCCCCCCCAGGGCCACCATCAGACGGAACGACCAGAAGACCAGCCATACGGGCGGCTGCTCCGACGGCGGCACCTCGCTGAGCCCGGGCACCTCGCCGGCGATGTCGTGCGTCAGGATCAGGCTCGCCAGTCCCGGAATGCCGAACTCGACGAGATTTTCCTGGGCCTCCTTGTCCGGCCAGGCGAACAGCAGAAGCGGCGTGTGCGTCTGTGTCTCCCAGTTGCCTTCCATCGCCGCTACCTTGGTTGGCTGGTGTTCCAGGGTGTTGAGACCATGGAAGTCCCCCACTACGGCCTGGGTGGGCGCCAGAACCAGCAGCAGCCACAGGCACATCGAAAAGGCCTTCCGGTTGGCCTCGACGTCGCGCCCGATCAACAGGTACCAGGCACTGACCCCGGCCACCACGAAGCCTCCGGTGAGGAAGGACGCCAGCACCATATGCGCGAAGCGATACGGGAAGGAGGGATTGAAGATCGCCTCCGACCAGGAGGTCACATGGAAACGTCCGTCGATGAGTTCCGTTCCCACCGGCGTCTGCATCCAGCTATTGGCCGCCAGGATCCAGAATGCCGAGATGAAAGTTCCCAGCGCCACCATGATGGAAGCGAACAGGTGAACCCCCTGAGGCACTCTCTTGCGCCCGAACAGCAGTACACCGAGGAAGGTCGCCTCGAGGAAGAAGGCCGTGACCACCTCGTAGCTGAGCAAGGGCCCAAGGAAGTTCGAGGCAGCAAAGGAGAAGTTGCTCCAGTTGGTGCCGAACTGGAAGGACATGACGATGCCCGATACCACTCCCATCGCGAACACCACCGCGAAGACCTTGGCCCAGAACACGGCCAGGCGTTCCCAGGCCGGGTTGCCGGTGCGGTAGAACAGCCCATTGAGCACCGCGAGGTAGGACGCAAGCCCAATGGAGAAGACGGGAAAGATGGCGTGGAAAGACACCACGAAAGCGAACTGCAACCGCGACAGCAACAGTGGATCTAGTTCCATGGCAGACTCCAGGTTCCTTCACTCGGAATGAAACGGAGACAGTTGAGCCTCCGCTCATGCAACAGCCTAGACGATAGACACGACCCTTGTATTGCGTCATGTCTCGAGCCCCGCCATCACGCGGCGGAAGTCGTCATGCCACCATGCTACTCCGGTGACGGATCAGACCTAGAGTGTCGTGTTGTCGCAGGTGACTAAACCGTACCTCCCTGCATGACCAGGCTGATCATGAAACCGGTATAGGCCAGATACATGGCCAGCAGCGCTCCGCCTTCGAGTCGATTGATCCGTCCGGCACGGTTCCGCCAGCCCAGGGCAAAGACCGTCATCAGGACGGTCATGGCCATCATCAGCGTCCAGTCACGCAGCAGCACCTCGCGTGCCACCTCGATCGGTGTGATCAGCGCAGCCAGCCCCACCACGCCCAGCGTATTGAACAGGTTGGAACCGACCACGTTGCCCAGCACCAGATCGTGTTCGCCACGCCGCAGGGCGCTGATCGAAGAGGCAAGCTCGGGCAAGGAAGTTCCCACGGCCACCACCGTCAACCCGATGATCAGATCGCTGACCCCAAAGCTCTGGGCAATGGACACCGCCCCCCACACCAGCAGGCGCGAGCTGACCACCAGCAGCAACAGGCCGAAGGCCGTCCAGAGCAGTCCAGCACGCAGCGACATCGGATGGGAGGCGATATCCTGTTCGGTATCCGCAGTCATCGCATCCTCGGGTGCTTTCAAGGCCTGCCATATGCTGAACCCGATGAAGGCCACGAGGACCAGCAGCAGCAGTCCTCCTTCGAACCTGCCCAGCACGCCGCCCAGCAGCAGCAAGGCCGACAGCAGGGTCACGCCCCCCAGGACCGGCAATTCGCGGCGAATCATGCTCGAGTGCACGGCAAGCGGCGAGATCAACGCCACCAGCCCGAGGATCAGCCCGATGTTGACGATGTTCGAGCCATAGGCATTGCCCAGCGCCAGCCCGGGATTGCCCTGCGCCGCCGCGATGACCGAGACCACAAGCTCGGGCGCCGAGGTGCCAAAACCGATCACCAGCATCCCGATCAGCAGGGGCGACAGCCCGAGGTGGGATGAGGTCGACGCCGCCCCATCGACGAAGCGCTCGGCGCTCCACATGAGCAGGATCAGGCCTGCCACCACCGCCAGAACGGGAAGCATCATGGTATCTCCATCGGAACATTCGGGTTCGTATGTTTGACTATGGCCCCCTCGGCGTCAACGTGACACACTTGAGTTTGTCTTCACCCTGGTGCCAGGAGGATGAGCGCCCAGTGCCAAGGCTGGCCTCTAGACCCATGACCATGCCCGGAAGGGCACCACTCGTCGACCAGGCTCCGCCCGAGACTCGAATCTCGCGGCGACGCCTGCGTGCCTGTCACGAGTGCGACTGGATGATGGCCCTTCCCCCGTTGCGCTCCGGCGAGCAGGCGAGCTGTCCTCGCTGCGGCCATGCCGAGGTACGTCGACACCGCTATCCCGCCCAGCGCAGCATGGCGCTGGCACTGGCTTCGCTGGTGACGCTCGCCCTGGCAGTGAGCTATCCCTTCCTCGGCTTCAGTGTCCGAGGGGTGGGAAACCGAATCGAGCTGCCCCAGTCGGCAACCGAGCTGATCGGTTACCACGAACCGATCGTGGCCATTGCCGTGCTACTGACCATCCTGGTGCTGCCCGCGCTCTATCTCATCGGCGTGATCTGGCTGCAGACGGGGCTGCTGCGCGGCACGCCGTTGCCGGCCAGCCGTAGCGTTGCCCGCTCCCTGGCGCACCTGCACCCCTGGATGATGGCCGATGTCTTTCTCATCGGCACCCTGGTCAGCCTGATCAAGATCGCCGGGCTCGCCGACGTGGAACTCGGTGCCGGCTTCTGGGCGTTCGGGACCTTCGTGGTCCTGCTGCTCGCCACCACCCAGTCCATCGACCGAGACTGGCTGTGGTTCGCCCTGGCCGGCGAGCCCAGTGCACCGGAAGGCAGCCGCACCGGCGAAACCGCAGCCGGCCAGGGGCTCACCGGCTGCGCCACCTGCGGGCTCGTCAATCGACTGGACACAAGCGGCAAGGGCCGATGCCAGCGTTGCGGAGAACGCCTGCACGTACGTCATCCCTACAGCCTGCAACGCACCTGGGCGCTCATCGCCACCAGCGCCGTGCTCTACATCCCGGCCAATGTCTACCCGATCATGACTACCACCAGCCTCGGCCGCCCTAACCCCTCCACCATCATCGGCGGGGTCGTCCAACTGATCGAAATGGGCTCCTGGCCGGTGGCCATGGTCATCCTGGTCGCCAGCGTGCTCGTGCCTCTGGGCAAGCTGATCGCCCTCTCCTGGCTTTGCCTGGTCGCGCCACGCGCCCATCGCATGAAAGCCCTGACCCGTACTCGGCTGTATCGCCTCACCGAATTCATCGGTCGCTGGTCGATGGTCGATATCTTCGTGGTGGCGATCCTGGTAGCCCTGATTCGCGCCGGCAACCTGATGTCGGTCACTCCCGGCCCCGCCGCCCTGGCCTTCGGCGGCGTAGTGGTGATCACCATGCTGGCTGCCATGAGCTTCGACCCCAGGCTAATCTGGGACGATCCGGACGAGCCTACCGGGAAACGCCTCACATGAAACAAGGAAGCGCTTCATGAACGATACTTCCCGCGACACTGAACGGGACGACGAACACCGTGCCCGCGCCACACGGCAAGCCAGGCTGTCGCCGATATGGATCGTCCCCATCGTGGCGCTGCTGATCGGCGCCTGGCTGGTATACGACAACTATGCCAGCCGCGGCCCCGTGATCACCCTCACCATGGATAGTGCCGATGGCATCGAGGCCGGCAAGACCCTCATCAAGACGCGCAATGTCGAAGTCGGCCAGGTCGAATCCGTCTCCCTCTCGGAAGATCAGTCGAACGTCGTCATCAAGGCCCGCATGAAGACCCAGGCCACCTCCATGCTGGTCGAGGACAGCAATTTCTGGGTGGTCAAGCCCCGAATCGGTCGCGAAGGCATCAGCGGTCTCAACACCGTGTTGTCCGGCGCTTACCTGCAGCTCGAACCCGGACAGAGCCACGAGGAAGCACGTACCTTCGAGGTCAGGGATCAACCGCCGGTGGCTCCGCCCGGCGCCGAGGGATTGCGCATCAACCTGGTCAGTCAAGTCGGCAACGCCCTCAGTGTCGGCGACCCCATCACCTTCCAGGGCTTCACCGTGGGCCGCGTCGAACAGGCCGACTTCGACGTCGAGACGCGACAAATGCACCACCGCATCTTCATCGAGAGCCCCTATCACCGCCTGATCACGTCCAACACCCGCTTCTGGAGCAGCAGCGGCATCGACCTTCGGCTCGACTCCCAGGGCGTCCGCGTCCAGGTCGAATCCATCGAAGCGCTGCTGGGTGGCGGCGTCACTTTCGGGGTGCCCGAGGATCTCCCGCGGGGCGAGACCGTGGAACCCGACACTACCTTCAAGCTTTTCGCCGACGAGGAAAGCGCTCGCCAGGGCACCTTCGACCGCTACCTCGAGTACGTGCTGCTGATCGAGGACACCATCCGCGGCCTCTCGAAGGGCGCGCCGGTGGAATTCCGCGGCGTGCGTATCGGTACGGTCACCAGCGTCCCCTGGAACTTCACCGCACCGCAGCCGGACAATCGTGACCGCCTGGCCATTCCGGTGCTGATCCGTATCGAGCCGCAACGCCTGGGCATCGACGATCAGGACCTGGACCTCGACGAATGGCGCGAGCGCTTCGATCGTCTGTTTGACCTCGGCCTGCGCGCTTCCCTCAAGAACGGCAGCCTGCTGACGGGCGCCTTGTTCGTTGACCTGACCTTCGATGATCAACGTGCCGGCGAGTATGAACCGGAAACCTTCGTCGAACGCACCGTCTTCCCCACCACGTCCTCGGGACTGGCGCAGATCCAATCCCAGGTCACGGCCCTGCTCGACAAGCTCAATGCACTCGAGGTCGCGCCGGTTTTGACCGGCCTGGAAAACAACCTGACGACATCGCAAGCCATGCTCGAGGAAGTGCGCGACCTGACCACCAGCATGCAGTCCCTGCTCGACGACCCCGGCACCCGAGAACTGCCGGGCAACCTCAACGCGACACTGCAAGAACTGCAGACGACGCTGGAAGGGCTCTCCGCCGACTCGCCGGCCTATCGCGAGCTGACCGACACCCTGGACCAGGTCGAGCGCCTGATGCGCGACCTGCAACCCGCGGCCCGCAAGATCAGCGAAGACCCCAGGGCCCTGCTGTTCGACAGCATCGACACCGAGGACCCGATGCCCCGCGCCCCCGACACAAGGAGTCAGCCATGATGCCTTCGAGAGGACTCACCGCCTTGCTCGCCGCCTCCCTGGCGGCCCTCTGGCTGAGCGGCTGTGCCACCAGCGGCACACCGCCGACCCACTACACCCTGCCCGACGCGCCGATAGCGGACGCCACTCCCGATGTCTCGGCCGACCGGCTGCTGGTGATACGCCCCATTCGGCTGGCCCGCTACCTCGATGTGGAGGGCATCGTCTTCCAACTCGACGACATCACCATCCAGCAGGCCCAGGGGCATCAGTGGGCCGAGCCACTGGGCCGCCAGCTCGAGCGTGGCCTGCGCGATCGCCTGGCCGCTCGCCTGCCCGGCACCCGGGTCATGCTCGACGGCGACACCACCCGGAGCGATACCCCCTTGGCCCTGCGGCTCGAGGTGGACCGCTTCCAGGGCCGACATGACGGCATGGCCGTGGCCGAAGGGCGCTGGCAACTGCGCAATGCCGACGGCGAACTGCTGTCCCTGACGCCCTTCAGCCTGACCACACCGCTCGAGACCGATGGTTATCCGGCGCTGGTCCAGGCGCTGGGGCAGGATCTGGACCGCCTCGCCGACCGGCTGGCCTCGGCGATCAAACGGCTGCGCTGACCGTACGACTATGGCATAATGGCGCCACTCGCGGCATCGCTGGTCCCTCCTGCCGCGTCTGACCCTATTCCCACGTCCCGATCCGGGACTGGCTGGCCGCCAGCGGCGGCCGGCACGGATCGAGACGTTGCTGCGGAGACTGCATGAGTTTTTCCGACCTAGGCCTGCGGGCCGAACTCCTGAGCGCCATCGAAGCTCAGGGTTATACCGAGCCGACCCCGATCCAGCGCAAGGCCATTCCTGCCGTGCTCGAAGGCGGTGATCTGCTGGCCAGCGCCCAGACCGGCACCGGCAAGACCGCCGGTTTCACCCTGCCGATGCTACAGCGGCTGGCGGATGGCAAGCGTCCCGCCAAGCGCGGTGTGCGCGCCCTCGTGCTGACCCCCACGCGCGAACTCGCCGCCCAGGTCGGTGAAAGCGTACGGGACTATGGCCAGCATCTGTCCCTGACCTCTCATGTGATCTTCGGTGGCGTCGGCCAACAGCCCCAGGTGGATGCCATCCGCCCGGGACTGGATATCCTGGTGGCCACGCCCGGCCGCCTGCTCGACCTTCATCAGCAGGGCCACGTCGACCTTTCCGGCGTCGAGACCCTGGTACTGGACGAAGCCGATCGCATGCTCGACATGGGCTTCATCCACGATATCCGCAAGGTGCTGAAGCTACTGCCGGCCAAGCGCCAGAACCTGCTGTTCTCGGCGACCTTCTCCAACGAGATCCAGACGCTGGCCAACCAGTTGCTCGACCGGCCGACCCTGATCGAGGTGGCACGTCGCAACACGACCGCCGAAACTGTCGAGCAGGCCGTCTACCGGGTCGATCGCGAGAAGAAGCGCGACCTGCTGGCGCATTTGATCCAGTCCCAGCGCTGGTTCCAGGTGCTGGTCTTCACCCGTACCAAGCATGGCGCCAACCGGCTGGCCGAGCATCTCGGCAAGCGCGACATTCCGGCCATGGCCATCCACGGCAACAAGAGCCAGTCGGCGCGCACCAAGGCATTGTCGGCCTTCAAGTCCGGCGACCTGCAGGTTCTGGTGGCCACCGACATCGCCGCCCGCGGCCTCGATATCGACGAGCTGCCCCATGTGGTCAACTTCGAGCTGCCCAACGTCGCCGAGGACTATGTCCACCGCATCGGCCGCACCGGTCGCGCCGGCAACGAAGGCCAGGCCGTATCGCTGGTCTGCGTCGACGAACACGGCCTGCTGAAGAACATCGAGCGGCTGATCAAGCGCGACCTGGTCAAGCACATCGAGCCGGGCTTCGAGCCGGACCCCAATGCCAAGCCGGAGCCGATCGAGAATGGCCGTGGCGGGCGTGGTCGCGGCGCGCGCGGCGGCAACGCCGGTGCCAACGACTCCGCCAAGCGTGATGCCCCCGCCGGGAGGAAGCGTCGGCGCCGCGGCGGACAGAAGCGCCAGCAGGCATAGCCATCCAGTGTGGCGGAGCACCGCGACTTGTGCGACGGTGATCCGCCATAGCCCTCATCCCATTCTGGATTTGCAAGGAACGCCATGGACACTCAAGAGCTGATCCGCGATTACCACCGCTGGCTCACCTTCCAGCGCCAGGCCAAGCTGGAGCGCGAGCACAATGCCGCCCTGCGGGAGCTGGAAAAGGCACGGGTCTCAGCAACGCGCATGACCGAAGCCTACCGCAGCATGGCCGAAAAGGCGGCCAGCGAAGGAGCCTGCTACCGGACCCTTTTCCTGCGCGAGCGCGAGGGCCAGGCCCTGACCTGCGAAGGCTGGCTGTTCGTCCGCCGAGTGTTGGCCGAAGGTGGCATGACTCGGGTACGCGCCACCCTGTTGCCCACCTTCACCCTGGAAGATGGCCTGCTGAACCCCGGCGATCTCCCCGCCGAGAAGCTGACCCTGGAAATCTTCGAGCAATTGAAGGTCGACAAGGGAATGGCCAGCATGGCCAGGGTCGACCGTGTCGACAGTAGCGGCGACACCCAGTTCATCACGCTGCTCGACAGCGCCCGGGGTGACCTGCGTCCACACCTCAAGTAAGCCTATGTCGAGCCTCCACGCCAGCACCGCATCCGAGAGACGGCTGCATCCCGCAGCCTTCTTCTTTCTGATGATTCTGGTCGGCCTCAATCTGAGACCGGCCCTCTCGTCCCTGGCTCCCCTGCTGCCACGCGTCGAAGCCCAGACCGACCTGACCGTGGCCGGCATCGGCGCCTTGACCACCCTGCCCGTGCTCTGCCTTGGCCTGTTCGCCCCTCTCGCGCCCTGGCTATCGCGTCGTCTCGGCCCGGAACGCACCCTGTCACTTGCCCTGCTGGTCCTGGCCCTGGGGCTGGGACTGCGTGGCCTGGCCACGCCGGCCTGGCTGTTCGCCGGAACCCTGCTGGTCGGCGCAGGCATCGGCGTGGCCGGTAGCCTGCTGCCGGCTCTGGTCAAGCGTGAACTGCCCCGGGGCGCCGACCTGATGACCGGCGTCTACACCATGGCCCTGTGTCTCGGCGGCGCCCTGGGCGCTGGCCTGAGCATTCCGATGGCCGATGCCTTCGGAGGCTGGCCATTTGCCCTGGTGGCCTGGGCCGGGCTCGCCCTGGCCGCGCTGATCGCCTGGCTGGTACTGATGCCGCAGCCGGGAAGTCCCGCGGTCCGCCCAGCGCCCACCGGCAATACCCGAGCCCTGTTGCGTCAACCCTTGGCCTGGCAGGTCATGATACTGATGGGCTCGCAGTCCTCGCTGGCCTATATCGTCTTCGGCTGGTTGCCCACTCTGCTGATCGAGCGGGGCTATGATGACGCCGAAGCCGGCTGGATGATGGCGGCCTCGGTGATGGTGCAGCTGATCTCGGCGCTAGTCGCCCCCTGGCTGGCTCGCCTGGGTCGCGACCAGCGACCGGCCCTGCTGCTGCTGTTGCTGATGGTGGCTTCCGGCCTCACCCTGCTGCTGATCGGCCCCGAGCCATGGCGTTGGGTTGGCATCGCCCTGCTGGGCCTCGGTCAGGGCGGCAGCTTCAGCCTGGCGCTGACGCTGATCGTACTGCGTACTGCCGACTCGCGCCTGGCCGGCAAGCTTTCCGGCCTTGCCCAGGGCGGCGGCTACACCCTGGCGGCCCTAGGGCCGCTGGCCGTGGGCATGATGCTGGAATTCGATCTTGGTCTGCTTGCCATCAACCTGGTGCTTCTGAGCATCGTCATGGTGGCCGTCGTCTTCGCCTTGCTCGCCGGGCGCAATCGCCGCCTGGAGACCGATGACGAAGGCCGACTGCTCATTCGCGACTACCGCTGATCGCACACCGAGCCGCGTTCAATCAGAAAGGAGCCCGCATGTCATCCTCTCGCGCCTCTCTGCTGGTGATCTACACCGGCGGCACCCTCGGCATGGTGGACAGCCCCCAGGGGCTGGTCCCTGGTCGCGATTTCGAGGACCGATTGCGGCGTGCCCTGGCCACCCTGTCACCAGAACGGCGCGCGGCACTGCCCGACTTCCAGATGCGGGAAACCTCCCGCCCCATCGACTCCAGTGCTGCCACGCCCGCCGACTGGCGCGACCTGGCGACACTC
The DNA here is from genome assembly GCF_001662285.1 of Halomonas caseinilytica. Classification (NCBI taxonomy): domain Bacteria; kingdom Pseudomonadati; phylum Pseudomonadota; class Gammaproteobacteria; order Oceanospirillales; family Halomonadaceae; genus Halomonas; species Halomonas caseinilytica. Next base: position 584,189 of record NZ_BDEO01000001.1, on the reverse strand, counting down.
GTCGCCGACCACTATCAGGCCCACGATGGCGTGGTGATCCTGCACGGCACCGACACCCTGGCCTGGACGGCCTCGAGCCTGGCCTACCAGCTTCAGGGCATCGACCGTCCGGTGATCCTGACCGGCGCCATGGCACCGCTCGAGCATTCGGGCAGCGATGCGCTGACCAACATCGAAGCGGCCATGCGCTTTGCCACCGATGCGCGTCTCCAGGAGGTCGCCCTGTGCTTTGCCGGACGCCTTCTGCGCGGCGTGCGCAGTCGCAAGTGGCAGACTCGACACACCGATGCCTTCATCAGCCCCAATTACCCTCTGCTCGGCGAGTTCGTCGGCAATGACGCCGTGATCTTCCCTGGCCGCGGCCTGGAGCGACATCAACGCGGCGCGCCACGCTTCGAACTGCCCGATGTCACCGGCCTGGCCGAGGGTGGCGTACCACGCCTGGTTCTCTGGCCCGGTATCGCGGCCTGGCAGCTCGAGACCTGGTTGCTGGATGATCGTGTCCGGGGCGCTCTGCTCGAGGTCTGGGGAGGCGGCAATCTGCCGGAGGACCCGGCCATCCTGGGGGTGCTCGCGCGAGCCAGCGGAGAAGGCAAGTTGCTGGCCGCCATCAGCCAGTGCCCCCATGGCGGCATCAGCATCGGCGCCTACGCCGCCGGCCGAGGACTGGTCGACGCCGGCGTGCTGTCGGGCGACGATATGACCCCGGAGGCCACCGTCACCAAGCTGGTCCACCTCCTGGCCCAGCCACTGGATGACGACGAACGCCGCCGACGCTTCCTCACGCCCCTGGTCGGCGAACGCTCCACACCGGCCCTCGACGATTGAGCCGGGCGCACTCGCCCGACTACGTCTAGAGTGACATCAGAGTCGATCGTATCAGGACAGAGGAACCCGCCATGGAAGCCCCCGATCATCCCTTCAGCGAGCTGTTCGCACAGCTCGGCCTCGCCTCCGATCCGGACGCCATCAAGCGTTTCATCGAACGCAACGGCCCCTTGCCTGACGACATGGCCCTGCCCGATGCCCCCTGCTGGAACGAGGGCCAGGCCGAGCTGCTGCGCGAAGCGCTGGAGGCAGACGCCGACTGGGCCGAGGTAGTGGATCACCTGGATGCCTCACTGCGCAAGAAGAGCTAGTTACCTACCCCCTGCATTCACTTACGCAGTACTTCCCAAGCGGGCAGCGACCCGATCGAGTATCTGCTGGCTCACCCGGCTCACCAGCGGGCTGGCCGCGCGACGCACGGCCTTCTCGACCAGGCGATTCCTGATCTCGTATTCGAGACTCAGCGAGACTTCGGTCCCCTCGGGCACCGGCGTCAGGTGGTAGCGGCCGCGATTGCTCACGCCATCCACCGACTCCCAGGCCAGCACCTCCGGAGCCACCGACTCGGTGATCACCACATCGAAGGTCCAGTCCATGCCCACCGCCTTGACGTGCCACCGATAGCGATCTTCCCCCAGCGGCTCGATGGCCTTGATGAGGTCGGAATAGTCGACGAAGTCCTCGACCCGCTCGAGCAGGGCGAAGACCCGTTCAGGAGGCGCTTCGAGAATGGCGCTGTGTTCGATGGTGGACATGCTGTTTTCCCGTGTTGCGACGCCGTATCGTGCCGGCCCTTTCAGGGCAGGTCCCGCATCAGCAGCGCGTAGGCGATGCGTTCTTCGGGAATCGCCTCACCCGGCACCGGAATGCGCACCACATGCCCCGACCCTGGCGCGGCGCTCACCGATTCACCACGACGGTTCTCGATATGCGACAGCGTGAACCGCCGGTTGCCGCCGGGCAACATCAGCTCCACGCCATCACCGACTTCGAAGCGGTTCTTGACGTCGATCTCGAGCACGCCCCGCTCGGGGTCGTAATCCCGTATCTCGCCGACGAACTGCTGGTGGACACCGATCGAGTGGCCACGTTCATAGTTCTGATACTCGTCATGGACGTGGCGACGATAGAAACCTTCCGTATAGCCACGGTTGGCCAGGTTGTCGAGTTCGTCCATCAGGCGCATGTCGAAAGGACGGCCGGCCACGGCATCGTCGATGGCCCGGCGATAGACCTGAGCGGTGCGCGCCACATAGTAATGCGACTTGGTACGCCCCTCGATCTTCAGCGAGGTCACGCCCATCTCGGCGAGGCGCGGCACATGCTGCACCGCTCGCAGATCCTTGGAATTCATGATGTAGGTGCCGTGCTCATCCTCGTGCACCGGCATCAACTCGCCCGGGCGGCTGCGATCCTCGATCAGCGCCGAAAGCTCGTCCTGGCCTTCCACGCCGCCCGCCGTGGCCGTGCTCTCGGCGCTGCCGCCACCGCTGGCGATCAGCCCGGCGCCCTGCTCCGGGGTCCAGATACCACTGGCATCGTGGGCCCGGGCCGAGTTGGCCGGAACCAGGTCGCCGGTCTCGTCCTCGGATGCCGCCACGGTATTGTACTTCCAGCGGCAGGCATTGGTGCAGGTCCCCTGGTTGGGGTCGCGGTGATTGAAATACCCCGACAGCAGGCAACGGCCCGAATAGGCGATGCACAGGGCGCCATGCACGAAGGTCTCGATCTCGAGATCCGGACACTCGGCGCGTATCTCGGCGATCTCCTCCAGTGACAGTTCGCGGGACAGGATGATCCGGCTGATGCCCTGGCGCTGCCAGAACTTCGCCGCCGCGTGGTTGACCACGTTGGACTGCACCGAGAGGTGAATCTCCTGCTCGGGCCAGCGCTCGCGGATCATCATGATAAGTCCGGGATCGGACATGATCAGCGCGTCGGGGCCAGCCTCGATCACCGGCTCCATGTCACGCAGGTAGGTCTTCAGCTTGCTGTTGTGCGGCGCGATGTTCGAGGCGACATAGAACTGCTTGCCCCGCTCGTGGGCATAGGCGATGCCCTTGTGCAGGTTGTCGATCTTGAAGTCGTTGTTGCGCACGCGCAGCGAATAGCGCGGCTGACCAGCGTAGACGGCATCCGCTCCATAGGCGAAGGCGTAGCGCATGTTCTTGAAGGTGCCGGCGGGCGACAGCAGTTCTGGGGCTTTCATGGAGTCACCGTTGTCAGGACGATGGCACCGCCAGAAGTCCATGGCGGCGCTGAAATGAGGGCGCAGCATTCTAGCAACTGGGCGATGATCTGGCCAGAAAGCGCCACTTTCGGTAAGGTTGCCGCGCCGGACCGGATCCCGGCCATCAAATTCTCCGACATACAGGCCAACCATGTCCCAAGCTTCCGCTTCTTCGGCCACCGTGGTGATCTACTCCGGTGGCATGGATTCCTTCACGGTACTGCATCGGGCCCTGCGCGAAGGCCGCGACGTGCATGCCCTCTCCTTCGACTATGGCCAGCGCCATGCTCGCGAACTCGAGGTGGCCAGGCGCGTCTGCCGCGAGCTGACCGTGCCCCATCAGGTGGTCGATATCCGCGTCATTCATGGCCTGATCGACAACTCGGCGCTCACCGATGCCGATCGCCGCATGCCCGATGGCGACTATGACGCCGACAACCTCGCCGACACCGTCGTGCCCAATCGCAACATGATGCTGCTGTCGATGGCCATCGCCAAGGCCGTGAACATCGGTGCCGGCCGCGTCGACTACGGCGCTCACGGTGGCGACCACGTACTGTACCCGGACTGTCGTCCCGAGTTCGTCGAGGCCATGAACGCCGTCGCCGGCATCGCCAATTTCGAGCCGGTCGAGATCCACACGCCCTATCTGCGCCGCACCAAGGCCGAGATCCTGGCCGGCGGGCTCGCCATGGGCCTGGACTACGCCGACACCTGGACCTGCTACCTGGGCGAATCTCTCGCCTGCGGTCGCTGTGGCAGCTGTCGGGAGCGCCTGGCGGCCTTCGCCGCCAACGGCATCGACGACCCTCTCGGCTATTCATATCGTCCCGAACCCGTCGCCGACGCACCTTCCGAGGGGGAGCACGATGTATAGCGTCAAGGAAGCCTTCTACTCGCTCCAGGGCGAAGGCGGACAGGCCGGTCGCGCCAGCGTCTTCTGCCGCTTCGCCGGCTGTAACCTGTGGTCCGGCCGCGAGGCCGACCGCGCCGCTGCCGCCTGCCGATTCTGCGACACCGACTTCCGGGGTACCGACGGGCAGAACGGTGGGCGTTTCGCCGATGCCCCGGCGCTCGCCGACCACCTCGTCGCCCTCTGGCAGGGCACATCGGATGGCGCGCGCCCGCAGGTCATCTTCACCGGAGGCGAGCCCCTGCTGCAGCTCGATGAGGCGCTGATCGAGGCAATGCACGAACGGGAATTCGACATCGCCGTGGAAACCAACGGTACGCTGGCCGCCCCGGCTGGCATTGACTGGCTGTGTGTCAGCCCCAAGGGCGATACGCCGCTGGTCCAGACCCGAGGTGACGAGCTCAAGCTGGTGCATCCCCAGCCCGACGCGCCACCGGAGCGGTTCACCGAGCTGGATTTCCGCCACTTCTTCCTGCAGCCCATGGATACCTCGCCGCTCGGCGAGGCACGCGATACCATGGCCGCCACCGTGGCCTACTGCCTGGCCCATCCACGCTGGCGCCTGTCGATTCAGGCCCACAAGATCGCGGGGATCGACTGATGACGCTTTTCGTCAACCGCCTGACCCACCTGGATGCGTCGCTGTGGTGCCCGGAGCACGGACTGATCGGCGCCAGCTGGCGTGTCGACGCCGAGCTCGACGGCGAACTCGGCGCTGACGGCATGCTGTTCGACTTCGGCGAGGTCAAGCCCTGGATCAAGTCGCGCCTCGACCGTGGCGTCGACCACACCCTGCTGGTGCCCACCGAAGCTCCGGGAGTGAACGTCCAGGAATGCTACGAGGGGCTACGTGTCCGTACCGAGACCCCCTACGCCCTGGAAGTGCGCGGCCCGCGCCAGGCTTTCAGCCTGCTGCCCTGGCCGGCCGTCACCCCGCAGCGGCTGGCCGAACACCTCGACCAGGGACTGATGCGTCAGCCACCCGAGCGTGTCGAGGCCATACGCCTCACGCTCAGCGACGAGCCCATCGAAGGTGCCGGTTATCGCTACAGTCACGGCCTGAAACGACACGCCGGCAACTGCCAGCGCATTGCCCACGGCCACCGCTCGCGCCTGCATGTCTGGCAGAACGGGCAGCGCTGCCCCGCGCTGGAAGCCGACTGGGCGGCGCGCCTCGATGCTCGCTATCTGGTGGACGAGGCCGATGTCGACGAGGGCATGGAAGCCTCCTGGCTCGGCCGGCTGGTCACCAGCTATCGCGCCGCGCAGGGATACTTCACGATGAGCCTGCCGCGCGAGCGCTGTGTGGTCATGCCGACCTCCACCACCGTGGAGCACATCGCCGCCTGGCTGGCCGGAGAGATCACCCGGGAGACCGGCCAAGCCACTCGTGTCCAGGCGTTCGAGGGCATCGACAAGGGGGCCTTTGCGGAGGCCAAACCGTGACGGGCGTGGCGAAACAAGGGTGTCGTCCGGGGTGCGGCGCCTGCTGCATCGCTCCCTCGATCAGCTCCCCCATTCCCGGCATGCCCGACGGCAAGCCGGCGGGGGTACGTTGCGTGCAACTCACCGACGACAACCTCTGCCGGCTGTTCGGTGATCCCGCGCGCCCCGCGGTCTGCGAACGCTTCGACTATGACCGCGAACTATGCGGTGACCATCGCGAGCAGGCGCTGACATTGATCGCCTCTCTGGAGACGGCCAGCAGCACCTGAAGCACCCAGGAAAGCCAAGGTCTCGCGCACGAGCCGGGGCGATACCCTCTCAAGCATCGGCCAGGTGCGTCAGCCGCTTGTCCAGCAGGGTCCGCCATCTCACCAGCACCGGGGCATCGCTGTGGCTGACCTCGCCGAGCAGCCGTCGGAAATCCTCGCGAGCGCCCGTGTCCTCCGGGTCGACCAGGGTCAGCCAGAGCTCGAGGGCACACAGTTCCTGGTGCAGGTTGCCGTCGTCCCGGGCCTGGGTCAGCGCCAGCTCGGCCAAGGTGCGCACCTCACCGGCAGGATGCCCGAGTCGCTGGCGCACCCGCGCCAACTGAATCGCCAGTTCCGGCACGAACAGGGTCGTTCGTTCCCGGGCAATCATCAGCGACTGGTCGAGATACTCCTCGGCCCGGGCCAGCTCGTTCATCGATATGCAGGCATCCACGAACCATAGCGCAGGGCGTTGGTGAGGATCGCGCCCGGTAACCTCGGCCAGCTCTTCCAGGGCGCCCTCGATGATCGTCAGCCCCTCGCGGTCACCGGCCAGGGCCCGTTGCCATCCCAGCACGCTTCGCGCGGCCACCTGCCAGAGATGCAGGTCCGACGAGCCCGTGATCTCGTAGGCACGCTCGGCGCGGCTGGCCGCCAGATGCACATGACCGACCTGACGGTACAGGGCCGCCGCATACATCAAGGCCATGGCGAGGCTGCCGGGGTGATTGAAGCGTTCGGCCAGTCGAATGGCCGACTCCACCTGGCGCTCGGCGCGACGGTAATCGCCCCTCAGGCACAACGCCCAGCCCTGGAAGCAGGCCGCGGCCACCTGGGGATGGTCGGAGAACGGCAGCCACTCGATCATCATGGGAGAGTTGAGCGGGTCGATCTCCTCGAGGTGCTCGTAGGCCTGCTGGACACGCCCGGCCCAGTATTCGCAACAAGCCCGGGCGAAGTCGGCCAGGCGGCGATAACGCGGGTCTTCCAGCCGATCCGCCAGATCGGCCAGCCGCGAAGCGAGCATGAAGGCATCGGCATGCGCGTTGCGCTGGCTGCACCCGACCCAGAGCCCCCACTTGACCAGGAAGGCCTGTTCCAGGTCCTCGATGTCCTCGGGTGAATCGTCGATGCCGATCAGCAACTCCCGGGCCCGAACGAAGCTGTCGTGCGCGGAAGGCGAGCCATGCCCCTCCAGGGCAAAGGCGGCCTGGCCACGGACGGTGTGCAGGCTGATCTCACGCTCCACCTGGTCCTCCACGTGACGCAGGCTGGCCAGGCCGAAGTCGGCCATCTTCATTGCCGTGCGATTGGCGCTGACCTTGAGCGCTTCTCGGGCCGCCAGCTCGAAGTAGCGGGCACCGCGGGCATACTGGCCGCTACGGCGCAGGTGTGTGGCGAAATCCCCGGGGTGCCGGCTGATCCAGACCGGGAAATGCTCCTCGATCAAAGCCACCACCTGTCGATGCAGGTTGACCCGAATGTCGCGAGGGCATGACAGGTAGGCCGCTTCCTGCAGCAATTGGTGAGTGAACTGGTATTCGCGCCCCTCGGTCTCCCCTTCGGCGGGCTCGATGATCTCCAGCCGGGTCATCTGCTCCAGCGCCGACATCAGGCGCGGCATTTCCCAGCCACTGCACTCGGCCAGGAAATCGAGACGGAAGCGTCGCCCCAGCACGGCGGCCACATGCGCCACCTCACGGTCGGCATCCAGCTGGTCGATACGGCTGGCGAGCAGCCCGAGCAGCCCGCGGGGCAATTCATCGAGCTGTATGCTGCGCCCTTCACGGCGATCCATGTCGACCCGGCGACAGATCTCCTGGAGATAGAGCGGCACGCCATCGCACCGCTCGATGATCTGCCCGCGCAACCGGGGACTGAGATGCAGGCGATAACGACGCGCCAACTGCGACAGCAGGCGCGAGGATTGCATCGCATCGAGGCGTCCGAGGGTGATCTGCTGATCCCAGTCCAGACGCGCCGGCAGCGCTTCGCGACCATGATGGCTGGCCACCAGCAGGAAGGGACAGTTGATCGGCAGACGCGCCTGGAGTGCGGCCAGGACCTTGAAGGACGGCTCGTCCAGCCATTGCAGGTCATCGATCATCAGGACCAGGGTACGAGACGCGGTCATCTCGGCGATCAGCCGGTGCAACAGGGTCACCACCAGCTCCACGGCCTCGCCGCTCTGGGCCAGCGCCGCCAACTCGCGTGGCTCGCAGACGCCGAGAGCTTCCTTGAGCAGGAGCCGATGATCATCGCTGAGCTCTTCGTCCACCAGCCCGCCAAGCTGGCCGTCGAACGTCTCGTCGTCGATGTCGCCCTCGAGATGCCAGCGCAGCAACTGGCGGGCCACGCCATAAGGCTCCTGCACCGACAGGCGCGTGGTGGGTTGCCAGCAGATCGCGGCTTCGCGGCTCTGCTCGAGTTGGCGAAACCCGACCAGCAGGGCCGACTTGCCGAGTCCCGAAGGGCCTCGCACCAGTACGCTCTGGCGCAGCCCGATGCCCGCCCGGGCCAGCGCATCGCGCAGGGTGCGCAGCGCCCCTTCTCGACCGACCAGGCTCGGTGGCAGGGCCTCGCGGCCGCCTTCGTTGGTACCCAGCACCAAGGCTCGCAGCCGCACGCGGCCATCGCTGGCCACCAGCCGCGACGACAAGCGCGGCTGCAGATCGAGAGCCGGCGGCATGTGCTGGCTGGCTTCCAGGGAAATGACCAGTTCGCTGCCCTCGGCGGCATCCATCAAGGCCAGCGAGCCCTGAGTGACCTGGCCCAAGGGATCCACCAGGTGGCGTTCGGGCAGATAGACGACTCGACCGCTGTTCAAGCCAGCGGCGAATTCGAACTTGGGCGGCTCGCTCTCGCCCTCCCAATGGCGTCGGCATTCCTCGGGGAGCACACGACGGCAATGTTCATACAGCGCCACCAGCTCGGCCAGTTGATGAGCCGGCCCGTGAGTGCCGAAACACGCCAGCCCCAGACCGCCGGTGGCACCCGGCAGCCAGAACCCGCCGAGGTGGTGGCACTGCTGCTCGAGCCAGCGCATCAACTCGATCTGCAGCGCCAGACAGGCCCGCGCCTCGCTCCGGGATGAGAGATCCGCATCGAGCCGCAGCCGAATGGCCATGACCGACAATTGCCGCTGCTCGATCTCCTCCTCGCGCAGCGGCATGCTGTCCGCGGCCAGGGTGCGTGAAAAGGCGCCACTCGGGCCGGCACCCGGCTCCGGCGTGCCATCGGACCAGTAGCGAGCCAGTTGCAGGAAACTGGGATCGGGCTGCTGGCCGGTCAGGGCCAGCAACTGCAGATAGGCATTGTATTGCTCGTGGGCAGCGGCCAGGTGCCCATGCTCGGCCAGTTGACGAACGAGCCGCTCGTGGAAGGGACCATAGCCGGAGAAGCGGCTGACCAGGGACTGCAGCAACTCGTCGGGCAAGGGATCATGCTGCTCCAGCACGGCCTCGGCGAAGCGGATCACCCGCTGGCGCCATTCGTTGCGCACCTGCACCAGCCAACGCTGGAATTCCGAGCAACTGGCCAGTTGCAGCTCCTCGACGAGGTCCCCCTGATAATGCGTCAACGCCTCTTCGAGGGTCTCGACATTGGCCGGCCCATCGAGCAGCGACTGTAATTCGTGAAGATCGAAGCACCAGGTATCCGGCAGGCGAAAGGCGATGGTCTGGCGCGAGACGATCAGCACGCGTTCGGCACTCTCGCCCAACGACTGGCGCAGACAATGCAAGGCATGGCGCAGGTTGGTACGCCCCGACGACAACCCCTGGTCGGGCCAGAGCAGCTCGGCCAGAGTCGCCCGATTGACGGGCTGGTCGTGCAGCAACAGATAGACCAGCAACGCCTTGACCTTGTCATAGCTGAAGTGGGTCAAGGCATCGTCGCCCAGGGTCAGCGAGAAATGACCGAAAAGGGCCAGGTGATCCTGCTCGTCATGTGTCGCGACGTCGGAAGCATCCCGCATGTTGGACCTGTCCTGCTGGGCGGCGACAACGGCCTCAGGCCGGCACACCGCTGTGAAAACGAAATGCCGTGTCCGGCATGGTGATCAACTCGGCCTCGCGCTCGATGAAAAAGGCGATGCGCGCCTCGAGCGGTTCCGGAGAGATCCTCTGCGCCAGCATCAGGTAATCCTCATAGTGACGCCCTTCCGACTTAACCAGACCGCGATAGAACTTGGCAAGCTCCTCGTCCAGGAAAGGGATCAATCGAGCGAATCGCTCGCAACTGCGTGCCTCGATGATGGCCCCGACGATCAGCACGTCGACCAGCCGATGCGGCTCACCACCACGCACATGGCGACGCAACCCCTCGGCATAGCGGGCAGCTCCGATGGGCCGATAGGCAATGCCGCGTCCTTCCATCAGCTTGACCACCTGCTCGAAGTGCAGAAGTTCCTCCCGCGCCAGGCGGGCCATCTTGGTCAGCAGCTCGGCATCATCGACATAGCGATACAGCAGGCTCATGGCCGTGGACGCCGCTTTCTTCTCGCACTGGGCATGATCGATGAGCAGCGTCTCGGGGTTCTCCAGCGCCCAGTCGACCCAGCTGGCGGGCGTGGGGCAGGCAAGAAAATCGAGAATGGCGTCAGGCAGCCGGGGATCGTGTGTGACGGTGGCAGACATGGGTATTCCGGTGGTGGCTGGACTATGGGAGAGAGGCCGCATCGATGGACCGTCGCCGCGCCTCGGCGGCAGCCAAGAGCTCGCCGGCAATTCGCTCATGCAGCGTCGCGGCATCCAGCGGTTCACGGGGCTTCAGGCCGTAACGCGACAGGTCGCGGATACGCCCGCGCCCGACCCTCAGCAACTCCACCGCCCGCGACAGCGCCGGCTGATCCTGGCGGAAGCGTATGCGGTGGCGCTCGAGCTGCGCCTGGAGCGCCTCGGCATCCACCACGGTCAGATGACGACCAGCGACGCTCACCCGCAGGGCATCCAGCGCATCCATCCGGCGCTGGCGTTCCTCGGCCTCGAAACCGGGCCAGTCGCGGATCTCGTCATCGATGCGCTGACAACCCCGGCAGACCCGGTCGCCCACCGTCGTCGAGCACAATCCCACACAGGGGGATATCACGCGTCCCGCCATCGAAGGCTCCCTCTCCGTCGATTCGGCGACATGGTAACGCGGCGCCGCCATTCTGGCACCCCGGAAAACCTCGCATCACCCGGCCGAAGACCAAAGTTCAAAGCCCGTCACCACGGGGCTTCTTAACATTGTCGACAGTTTCTTTTAGAATTGCGCCACCGATGACAGCGTTGTTTCACGTGCCGACCTCCCCCGCCTCGCCATGCGACGCCAGGGTCGAGACTCGGACACCACAACCAATGAGGGCCACCACGTGCTTGAAGCCTATCGCCAACATGTCGAGGAGCGGGCCCAGGACGGCGTACCGCCGAAGCCGCTGAATGCCGAGCAGACAGCCGCCCTGGTCGAACTGCTGAAATCGCCGCCGGCCGGCGAGGAAGAGTTCATCCTCGACCTGCTGACCAACCGCATCCCTCCCGGTGTCGACGAGGCGGCCTACGTCAAGGCGGCCTTCCTCACCGCCATCGCCAAGGGCGAGGCCGAGTCTCCGCTGGTCGACAAGACTCACGCGGTCAAGCTGCTGGGCACCATGCAGGGCGGCTACAACATCGTCTCGCTGGTCGAACTGCTCGACGACGAGACTCTGGCCGCCGAGGTCGGCGAGCAGCTCAAGCACACCCTGCTGATGTTCGATGCCTTCCATGACGTGGAAGAGCGCGCCAAGGCCGGCAACGAGGTGGCCAAGGACATCATCCGCTCCTGGGCCGAGGCCGAGTGGTTCCTGTCCAAGCCGGCACTGGAAGACAAGATCACTCTGACCGTCTTCAAGGTCCCCGGTGAAACCAACACCGACGACCTTTCCCCGGCGCCGGATGCCTGGTCGCGCCCCGACATTCCGCTGCACGCCAATGCCATGCTCAAGAACGAGCGCGATGGCATCGAGCCGGTCGTGCCCGGCACCACCGGCCCGCTCAAGCAGATCGAGGAAGTCCGCGCCAAGGGGCACCCGGTCGCTTACGTGGGCGATGTGGTCGGTACCGGCTCCTCACGCAAGTCCGCCACCAACTCCGTGCTGTGGTTCTTCGGCGACGACATCCCCAACGTGCCGAACAAGCGCGCCGGCGGCTTCTGCTTCGGCGGCAAGATCGCCCCGATCTTCTTCAACACCATGGAAGACTCCGGCGCCCTGCCCATCGAAATGGACGTCGAGAAGCTCGAGATGGGTGATGTCATCGACGTCTATCCCTATGAGGGCAAGGTCTGTCGCCACGGCACCGACGAGGTGCTGACCACCTTCGAGCTCAAGACCCAGTTGCTGCTCGACGAGGTGCGCGCCGGCGGTCGCATCCCGCTGATCATCGGTCGCGGCCTGACGGCCAAGGCCCGCGAATCCCTGGGGCTCGAGCCGTCCGACGTCTTCCGCAAGCCGGAACAGCCGGCCGCCAGTAACAGCGGCTATACCCTGGCCCAGAAGATGGTCGGCAAGGCCTGCGGCATGGAGGGCGTGCGCCCAGGCATGTACTGCGAGCCCAAGATGACCACCGTCGGCTCTCAGGACACCACCGGCCCGATGACCCGCGACGAGCTCAAGGATCTGGCCTGCCTGGGCTTCCAGGCCGACCTGGTGATGCAGTCGTTCTGCCACACCAGCGCCTATCCCAAGCCGGTCGATGTCGAGACGCACCACACCCTGCCCGACTTCATCATGAATCGTGGCGGCGTCTCCCTGCGCCCCGGCGACGGTATCATCCACTCCTGGCTGAACCGCATGCTGCTGCCCGACACCGTGGGCACCGGCGGCGACTCTCACACCCGCTTCCCGATGGGCATCTCCTTCCCGGCGGGCTCCGGCCTGGTGGCCTTCGCCGCCGCTACCGGCGTGATGCCGCTGGACATGCCGGAATCGGTGCTGGTGCGCTTCAAGGGCAAGCGTCAACCGGGCGTCACCCTGCGCGACCTGGTCCACGCCATTCCCTACTATGCCATCCAGAAGGGGCTGCTGACCGTCGAGAAGTCCGGCAAGAAGAACGCCTTCTCCGGCCGCATCCTGGAGATCGAGGGTCTCGAGGACCTTACCGTCGAGCAGGCCTTCGAGCTCTCCGATGCCTCCGCCGAACGTAGCGCCGCCGGTTGCACCATCACGCTCTCCGAGGACAGCGTCAGCGAGTACCTGAAGTCCAACATCACCCTGCTCAAGTGGATGATCGCCAACGGCTACGGCGACAAGCGCACCATCGAGCGCCGCATTCTGGCCATGGAAGAATGGCTGGAGAATCCGAGTCTGATGCGCGCCGACAAGGACGCCGAGTACGCCGAGGTCATCGAGATCGATCTCGACGAGCTCGACCAGCCGGTGCTCTGCGCACCCAACGACCCCGACGACGCCCGCTTGCTTTCCGACGTGGCCGGCCGCTCCATCGACGAGGTCTTCATCGGCTCGTGCATGACCAACATCGGCCACTTCCGCGCCGCCGGCAAGCTGCTCGAAAAGCAGCCCGCCGGTAGCCTGAAGACCAAGCTGTGGCTGGCACCGCCGACCAAGATGGACCAGCACCAGTTGACAGAGGAAGGCTATTACGGCATCTATGGACGCGCCGGCGCACGCATGGAGATGCCCGGCTGCTCGCTGTGCATGGGCAACCAGGCTCGTGTGGCGGCCAAGAGCACCGTGGTGTCCACCTCCACGCGCAACTTCCCCAACCGCCTGGGCGACGGCGCCGACGTCTTCCTGGCCTCCGCCGAACTGGCGGCGGTGGCAGCGGTGGAAGGTCGCCTGCCCAGCGTCGACGAATATCGTCGCTACATGAGCGAGTTCGACGCCATGGCCGGCGAGATCTATCGTTACATGAACTTCCATGAGATCGAGGAGTTTCAGAACGCCGCCTCGAACGTGATCCCGGTGGCTCAGGAAGCCTGATCCGGATCACCTCTTTCGACTCCGATGCTCGCAACATCGAAGGCCCGCCGCCACGGCGGCGTGGCCGGAGCCGATGACCGAAGCGCCCTGCGGGGCGCTTTTTTATGCCTGGGCAAAAGCGCTTGCGAATGTGCTTTTCGGGTATCTGCCCAAATACCTGCTCGAGCCCCTGCTCAAGTACTTTTCCCGTTCTGTCGCCAACACCTGCTCAAGGGATGCGCACGGTAACAGCGATACCGCTCCACCAAGGAGGCATTTTCCTCGCCGCCGACTATGGCATCATCAAGGCTTCATTCATCGTGAAGAGGCCTCCCTCCATGACGACCATCGCCACACCCGACATCTGCGACGAGTACCCGGACGTCGACATCCTCGAGCCATTGCTGGTCAACTTCGGAGGCCTGGAGGCCTTCCATGGCCCAGTGCGCACCGTGAAATGCTTCGAGGACAATTCGCTGGTCAAGCAAGCGATCGACGAGCCTGGCGACGGCGCCGTGCTGGTGGTCGATGCTGGTGGCTCGACGCGCTGCGCGATGCTCGGCGACATGCTGGCCGAGAAGGCAGCGGGCAACGGCTGGGTCGGCGTGATCATGTACGGCTGCGTGCGGGATGTCGATGAACTGGCCGAGACCGAGCTGGGTATCCAGGCCCTGGCCGCCCACCCTCGCAAGAGCGAAAAGCGCGGCGAGGGACAACGGGACATTCCGGTGACCTTCGGTGGCGTCACCATCTCGCCCGGGCAATGGCTCTACGCCGATAACAACGGCGTGTTGATCGCCGAGCGCCAACTGCCGCTCAGTTGAATCACTGTTTAACCAGGCGAGGATGCCGGGAACAAGCCGACGGAGAGGCCTGCCATGCGATCCTTGATACCGCTTAGCGGCGATGTGCTACGTACGCTTCGCGATCACCTGCGCCCGCTCATCGCCTACCATCTCTTCTTCACCCTGCTCGCTTCCAGCCTGCTGCTGCCGGCGGCCGGCTGGACACTGGCCTGGCTGCTCGGCCACCTCGGCCATCCCTTGATCTCCAATACCGGCCTGCTGGCAGCACTGCTTGCCCCCGAAGGTCTGAGCTGGCTACTGGCCGCGATCGGCCTGACCTTCCTGGTGCTCTACCTGCAACAGGCCGGCATGACCCTGGTAGCCGTCCGCCCTCGAACCAACCACTACCGGCAGGCCTTCGAGACCCTGATGGCCTGCCTCAGACACCTGCCCGCCCTGGCCGGACTCGTCGTGCTGCAGATCGGCGCTCACCTGTTGCTGATCCTGCCATTCATCCTCGTGTTGGCAGGCCTTTACGGGCATTTCCTCGGCGGGCTGGACCCTTACTATGTGCTACAGGCCAAGCCATCCGTGCTGTGGTGGTTCCTGGCCTGCGCCCTGCCCATCGTGCTGCTCTGGCTGGTCATTGCTGCCGCTCTCTATGCCCGCTGGCACCTGGCTCTGCCGGTTCTGGTGCTCGAGAATGTCGCACCGCATCGCGCTCTGGGCCGCAGCGCTCGCCTCACCCGGGGCCAGGGACGACACATCGTCGGTGCCATCCTGCTGCTCTTGCTGGCGATCCTGGTCTCTCCCTTCGCCGCCACGGCGCTCTTCGATGCCCTCTTCACGCCGCTGCTAGGTCAGTTGCCGGAACGCCAGGCCATTCTCTTGCCGGCCATGCTTGCCTATGTCGGCGCCTACATGCTGGTCACCCTGGCCATCACCTTTCTCGGTATTGCGCTCAATGCGCTGCTGGCCACCTGCCTCTACCTACGGCTGGCCCACCAGGAGCCGCGCCCGGCATCTCGCTCCGGCACCGGCCATCCTGGACGCCTGGCCTGGGCGGTCGAGATCGCCGTGGTGGCTTTCGCGCTGAGCCAGGCCTGGCTGATTCTCAATCGCTTCGAGATCCAGGAGGACGTCGAGATCATCGCCCACCGGGGCAGCTCGGCCCAGGCGCCGGAAAACACCATCCCGGCCATCGACCGGGCCATGGCCGATGGCGCCGACACGATCGAGATCGACGTACGGCTGACCCGGGACGGCAAGGTCGTCCTGCATCATGATGCCAGCCTGTCAAGGCTGGCCGGCGACGACCGCCGGATCGATGATCTCGATAGCAGCGTGCTCGAGACGGTCGACGTGGGTAGCTGGTTCGGCGACCCCTTCGTCGGCACACGCATTGCCAGGCTCGACGAGGTCCTGCAGCGCGTCCGCGGGCGCGCGCACCTGATGATCGAGCTCAAACCCTCCGCGCGCCGTGGATCGGAACTGGTCAGCGCCGTGGGACAGGTGCTGGAAGAGGAACGGCAAGCCAGGCGGTCATGCCGCCGTCAGGCAGAAGACCCGGCAAGCTGCGGCCCCGCCAATCCCTGGCACTCGGTCAGTATCGCCGCCCTGTCATACCCTTTGCTTGGCGAGGTCGAACGCCGTCTGCCCGACGCACACACGACACTGCTGGCACAACTGGTCATGCGCGGCACCCTGCCACGCCGTGGCTTCGATACGCTGGCCCTGCGCCACAACCGCATCAACCTCGACGAAGTGAAACGGGCACGCCACCATGGCTATCGACTGCTGGCCTGGACCGTCAACGACCCGGCCCGCATGTCGCGTCTGATCGACCTTGGGGTGGACGGCATCATCACCGACCGGCCGGATCGCCTCGTCCGCCTGCTCGAGGAACGCGAAACGCTGAGCGACGGCGCCTTGATGCTGGTCAAGCTGCGTAATTGGCTGCGCGACTGAACAGCCTTTCCTTCAAGACCCAATGGGTGGGCGCCGGGGATAAGGCGAAGCGAGGGCCATCCGCCATGAATGGCGAATGCAGCGCCCAGGCAAAGGGTTAAGGCGCCTCGCGAAGGCTGGTCACCAGAACGCAACGCCCTCTGCTCTGCCGTGGAACCTTGGGAATACGCACTTGGCGACTTTCTAGCGGCAGCGCCAGCTCGCCACCAGTCCCAGCACCGACATGCCGATCAAGGCCGCCGTGCCCCAGCCCAGGGCCTCGACGAGCCGATGGTAGGCAGCAGGCGCATCATGGGGGCGCGCGCCCATGCCATATTCGGCCAGTCGGGTACCGCCGTAGAGCAGCGCCGCCACCACGGCCAGCGGCCAGGCCGACCCAAGCGGCGCCAGGGCCCGAGTCAGCCACCAGGGCCCGGAACGCGGTGTGGCCTGGCGGGAAGTCGATCGACGGTGACTCGCGGTCGTCGCACGTGACGGTTTCTGTTCTTTCGTCGCTGCCTTGGCCCGGGGCTTGGCGGAACGCTTCGCACGGGAGCGATCCTGGTCGCGCCCTCCCACGCCGAGACGCCTGCCCAGCCAGCACAACATTCGCCACAGGGGCCAGCCAATCAACATGCAGAGCGACAGGGCCAGCCCCCCCATCACCAGAAAATACGCCATCGGGGGTCCTTCATTACGATTGACGGGCAATGGTGCCAAAAAGCCACGCCAATGTGGACGCCGAAATGCATGACACCCGGACGGGCCGGGTGTCATGGGAAGGCGTAGATGATGTCAAGCTCAGCTCAGGGTCTCGCCGGCCAGCATGAACCAGGTCTCCAGCACCGCGTCGGGGTTCAGCGAAACGGAGTCGATACCTTGTTCCATCAGCCATTTGGCAAGGTCCGGGTGATCCGAGGGGCCCTGACCACAAATGCCCACGTACTTGCCCTGGGCCTTGCAGGCCGCGATAGCCATGGCCAGCAGCTTCTTCACCGCTGGATTCCGCTCCTCGAAGAGGTGCGCCACGATACCGGAATCGCGATCCAGGCCCAGGGTCAGCTGGGTCAGATCGTTGGAACCGATGGAGAATCCGTCGAAGTGCTCGAGGAACTCATCGGCCAGCAAGGCATTGGCCGGCAGCTCGCACATCATGATGATCTTGAGCCCATCGGTGCCTCGTCTGAGCCCGTTGGCGGCCAGCAGTTCCACCACATCGCGGGCCTCCTCGGTCGTCCGCACGAAGGGCACCATGATCTCGATGTTGTCGAGGCCCATCTCGTCGCGAACCCGCTTCAGTGCCCGGCATTCCAGCTCGAAGCAGGGGCGGAAGGCATCCGAGAGATAGCGGGAAGCCCCCCGGAAACCGAGCATCGGGTTTTCCTCGCCGGGCTCGTAGAGCTTGCCACCGATCAGGTTCTCGTACTCGTTGGACTTGAAATCCGACAGCCGCACGATGACTCGCTCCGGATAGAAGGCTGCCGCCAGGGTGGAGATCCCCTCGACGAGCTTGTCGACATAGAAGCTCACCGGATCATCGTAGCCGGCAGTACGCAGGTCGATGGTCTGCTGCAGATCGGTGGGCAGGGTGTCGTATTCGAGCAGTGCCTTGGGGTGCACCCCGATCATGCGGTTGATGATGAACTCCAGGCGTGCCAGACCGACCCCGGCATTGGGCAGGCCGGCGAAGCTGAAGGCACGATCGGGGTTGCCCACGTTCATCATGATCTTGAACGGGATCTCGGGCATGGCATCGACGCTGGTCACATTGCGGTCGAACTCCAGCAAGCCATCATAGACATGCCCGGTATCGCCCTCGGCGCAGGAGACCGTGACCTCGCGCCCATCGGCCAGCGCCTCGGTGGCATCGCCACAACCGACCACGGCCGGGATACCCAGCTCACGGGCGATGATCGCCGCGTGACAGGTCCGCCCACCGCGATTGGTGACGATGGCCGAGGCCCGCTTCATGATCGGCTCCCAATCGGGGTCGGTCATGTCGGTGACCAGGACATCACCGGCGAGCACCTTGTCCATGTCATCCGGTGTGGCGACGACCTTGACCGCGCCACGCCCGATACGCTGACCGATGGCCCGCCCCGTCACCAGGGTGCGGCCCTTCTCCTTGAGCTGGAAGCGCTCGAGCTTGCCGCCCTCCTGCTGCGACACCACGGTCTCCGGACGCGCCTGCACGATGTAGAGCGCCCCATCGTCGCCGTCCAGGGCCCACTCGATGTCCATCGGGCGGCCGTAGTGGCGCTCGATGATCATCGCCTGGCGGGCCAGCGCCATGACCTCATCGTCGCCGATGCAGAAACGCCCCCGGTCGGCCAGCGGGACGTCGACGGTCTCCACCGACTTGCCGGCACTGGCATCGCCGGTGTAGATCATCTTGATCAGCTTGGAGCCGAGGTTGCGGCGCAGCACGGCGGGGCGACCGGTCGCCAGCGTCGGCTTGTGGACATAGAACTCGTCGGGATTGACCGCGCCCTGCACTACCGTCTCGCCGAGGCCCCAGGAAGCGGTGACGAAGACCGCGTCCCGAAAACCGGATTCGGTATCCAGGGTGAACATCACGCCCGAGGCACCGGTCTCGGAGCGCACCATCTTCTGGATCCCGGCGGACAGCGCCACGTTCTCGTGAGGATAGCCGCGGTGCACCCGATAGGAGATGGCCCGGTCGTTGAACAGCGAGGCGAACACCTCGTGAACCGCCCGCTTGATGTTGTCGAACCCTTCGATGTTGAGGAAGGTTTCCTGCTGGCCGGCGAAGGAGGCATCCGGCAGGTCCTCGGCGGTGGCGGAGCTGCGCACGGCCACCTTGAGGTTGGGATGCCGGGCCTGCAGCTGTTCGTAGCTGTCGCGCAGCGCCTGCTCGAAGGCCGGGGGCAACGGCGTGTCGATGACCCACTGGCGAATCTCCGCGCCGGCCTCGGCCAGCTCGGTGACATCGTCGATATCCAGCGTGGCCAGGCGCTGATTGATGCGCTCGTTGAGGCCTTCATGGGAAAGGAATTCGCGGTAGGCGTGGGCCGTGGTGGCAAACCCGCCAGGCACGGTAACCCCGGCTCCGGCAAGATTGGAGATCATCTCGCCGAGCGAGGCATTCTTGCCCCCCACCCGCTCGACATCGTCCATGCCCAATTGATCGAACCACAGAATGTAATCGTCCACGCAACCCCCTTGGATGTCGACGCCTGATAGCCCATGACACGCCGTCATGAATGGATGATCGCGACTCTACCAGCGGGTCGCCATATTCGCCATTGGTCTAACATCGAAGTCATTGGAGGTTTTTTACAACATCGCCCCTTCCCGTGCCTTTCCTGTAGTCGACCGGCTTGTGCGTCATCTCGGGTAGCCCGACAATGGGGCGCACCGACCGACAACCCATCGCATCGAGCCGCCCATGACACGCACCGCCTTCTTCATCTCCGACGGGACCGGCATCACCGCCGAGAGCCTCGGCCGCAGCCTTCTCGCGCAATTCGAGAACGTCGAGATCCACATGATCACCAAGCCTTACATCGACAGCGTCGAGAAGGCTCACCAGCTGGCCGCCATCATCGAATCCACGGCGGTCAAGGACGGCGAACAACCGATCATCATCGACACCATCGTCGACAGCCAGATCCGCGATGTCATCCGTGATGCCCCGGGCTTCAAGGTCGACATCTTCTCCACCTTCCTGGAGCCGCTGGAACAGGAGCTGGCGACCCACTCGTCCTACAGCGTGGGGCGTACCCACGCCATCGGCAGCGACGACGTCTACATGGACCGCATCCAGTCGGTGCATTTCGCCCTGGACAACGATGACGGCGCCCGCACCCACCAGTACGACCAAGCCGACATCATTTTGGTCGGCGTGTCACGCTGCGGCAAGACGCCTTCATCGCTCTACCTGGCCCTGCAGTTCGGCATTCGCGCCGCCAACTACCCGCTCACCGAAGATGACCTCGACGAGACCGGCAAGCTCAAGCTGCCACGGGCGCTCGAACCGCATCGCCACAAGCTGTTCGGCCTGACCATCGATCCGAGGCGCCTGGCAGCCATCCGGCACGAACGTCGCCCCAACAGTCGATACAGCTCGATGGATCAGTGCGTCCAGGAGGTCACCCAGGCCGAGGCGCTCTATCGTCGTATGCACATTCCCTTCATCGACACCACGCGTTTCTCGGTCGAGGAGATCTCCACCCGCATGATCGCCGAGACGGGCATCAACCGTCGCTTCTCGCCCCGCTAGCACAGCACGGGGCACGCATCGCGAGCCACGGTCTTCCCTGGGTGCTGTCTCTCGTCACTGGTGGCCCGCCACTAAATAACAGAGCATCTCATTCGTATTCATTGGCGAGATTGGTTATCGTTCCACTATATTGTGATCACTGACGGGGCATCGACCCTGCCCATCCCCTGATCGCCCGAACGCTCACGCGCTGAATTCGAACAAGGATGCCAATATGCCAACCCGCTTCGCGCCACGCCCCCTGCCCTGCGTCATCGCGCTGGCCACTCTCTTCCCGGCCGCCGCCATGGCCGCCGACGGCAAGATCACCGCCGAGCAGGTCGTCGGCCATTACGCCGACCTGGCACATGCCAACTATCAGGATGCCCTGGTTGCCGCTCGCACCCTCGACGAACGCATCGACGCTCTGCTCGCCGAACCGAACGACGCGACCCTCGCGGCCGCACGTCAGGCCTGGCGCGAGGCGCGTATCCCCTACCAGCAAAGCGAGGTCTTTCGCTTCGGCAATGCCGTGGTCGATGACTGGGAAGGACAACTCAACGCCTGGCCCCTGGACGAGGGCATGATCGACTACGTCGCCGGCGACGACTATCAGCACGAGCTGGGCAATGCTGGCGCCACCGCCAACATCATCGCCAACGAGCGCATCCAGGTCGCGGGCGAGAGCCTCGACGTCAGCGAGCTGACGCCCGAGCTGCTGTCCGATCTCAACGAGATCGGCGGCTCCGAGGCCAATGTCGCCACCGGCTACCACGCCATCGAATTTCTGCTCTGGGGGCAAGATCTGCACGGCTTCGAGGCCGGCAACGGCGAGCGCCCCGCCAGCGATTACATGAGCGGCGACGCCTGCACCCATGGCCACTGCGACCGACGCGGGGCCTATCTCGACGCCGCGTCGGACCTGCTCGTCGACGACCTCGAGTGGATGGTGGCCCAGTGGGCGCCGGATCAGGACGACAACTATCGTCAAGCCCTGCTGGCCGAATCTCCCGAGGAAGGTCTGCGGCGCATGCTGTTCGGCATGGGCTCGCTGTCGCTGGGCGAACTGGCCGGCGAACGCATGAAAGTCGCCCTGGAGGCCAACTCCGTCGAGGACGAGCACGACTGTTTCAGCGACAACACCCACAACTCCCACTACTACAACGGCCAGGGCATCCAGAACGTCTACACCGGCACCTACCAGCGCCTCGATGGCTCGACCCTGGAAGGCCCCGCCTTGTCCGACCTGGTCGCCGCCGAGGACAGCACACTCGACGCAACCCTGACCGATCAGCTCGCCAACAGCATGAAGGAGCTCGACGCCCTCAAGCAGGCCGCCGAAGCCGACCAGGCGCCGATGGCCTTCGACATGATGATCGCTCCCGGGAACGAACGAGGCGCCGAGCTGGTCAACAACGCTATCCTGGCGCTGGTCACCCAGACCGGTTCCATCGAGAAGGCGGCAGGCGAACTCGGCGTGAACTCGCTGCAGTCGGACGATGCCGGACACACTTTCTGACATGCCTTTCGAGTAACATCGTGTCCGAAGACCACCGACATCGTGTGTTTTGCCCGGTCGCCGACAGTCCCGCTGACGGCGGCCAATGTCGTGACGGCAAGGCCCCCTTGCCCTGTCCCGCACGCTCACTGCTCGCCTTTCTGATCCTGGCCGGCCCCGACCTGGCCAACGCCGCTCCACCTCCCATCCAGGAAACCCCCATGACCGGCGGCGACGGCACGGTACAGCAGTTCGATCACAACGCATTTTCCCTGCCGCTCGACACCATGCCCATGACCCGGCGTCTCGACTTCAGCGTCGGCAACAGCTTCTTCCGCAACCCTTGGGTAGAGGCGCCGGCCAGCACCGCGGCACGGGATGGTCTGGGCCCCCTGCTCAACACCAACAGCTGCCAGGGATGCCACATCAAGGATGGCCGGGGCCACCCGCCGAGTGGCGATGAGCGCGCCGTGTCGCTCTTCCTGCGTCTCTCGCTACCTCCCGAGAGTGTCGATGACGAGACCCTGACGCGCTTCGGCGTGGCCCCCGTTCCCGGCTATGGTCGCCAATTGCAGACTGCCGCCATCTCCGGTGCCGACCCCGAAGGCGACATGCAGCTGCACTACACCAAGCGCGATGTACGCCTCGACGACGGTGAGGTCGTCACCCTGCGCGAACCGCATTACGCCATTGGCTCTCCCGCTTACGGCCCGCTGCCCGACGACCTGCAGATCTCGCCACGCGTGGCACCGCCGATGATCGGCCTGGGCCTTCTCGAAGCGCTGCCTGCCGAGGCCCTCATCGCCGCCGCCGACCCCGACGATACCGATGGCGATGGCATCTCCGGGCGGGTCAATCGGGTATGGGATGAACGCCGAGGCGACACCGTCATCGGGCGCTTCGGCTGGAAGGCGGGTGAACCAAGCATCGAGCAACAGAGCCTGCATGCCTTCGCCGGCGACATGGGACTGACCTCGAACCTCGTCCCCGTGACCGACTGCATGCCCAGCCAGGCGTGCGATCGCTTTCCCGACGGCGGCACGCCCGAGGTCAGCGACAGGATTGCACGCTTCGTGACTTTCTATGCCGGCAGCCTGGCCGTTCCGGCCCGTCGCGACATGGACGATCCTCGAGTACTGGCCGGCGCCGAGACCTTCAACGAGATAGGCTGTGCCAGTTGCCACACGCCTCGCCATGAAACGCCGCCGGATACCGAACGCGCCGCCCTGGCCGATCAGACGATCTGGCCCTACAGCGACCTGCTGCTGCACGACATGGGCGAAGCACTGGCCGATGGCCGTCCCGAGTTCGACGCCAGCGGCAGTGAATGGCGCACGCCCCCACTATGGGGCATCGGCCTGGCTCGGGAGGTGAACCCGCGCGCAGGCTTTCTCCACGACGGCCGTGCGCGCACCCTGGAGGAAGCCATCCTCTGGCATGGTGGCGAAGCCGAAGCCAGCGCCGACACCTACCGTGACCTGCCGGCCGAACGCCGCGACGGTCTGATCCGCTTTCTCGAATCCCTGTGAAGGAGACTTCCGTGTTCAAACGTCTGGGCCGACTCGGCCTCGCCGCCCTGACCCTGGCCACCGCTCCCTTGCTGGCCGACGACGATGCCCCGCAGGCTCGGGAGCGCTGGCACCAGGCCATCGATCAACGCTATGGCGTCCTCGTCGACGCGAGCGAACGCCTCGAAGCCAGCGCGGACCGGTTCTGCGAGCAGCCCGACACGTCGCATCGCCGGCGGCTGACCCAGGACTGGCTGGAGGCTTACCAGGCCTGGCAGGCCGTGCGCTTCGTCGACTTCGGTCCCATCGAGCAGCAAAGCCGTGCCTGGCAGCTCCAGTTCTGGCCCGATCGCAAGAACCTGGTCGGACGCAAGATGCAGGCCTGGCTCGCGGCCGACCAACCGCCTTCCGCCGAACAGATCGCCGACGGCAGCGTTGCTGCCCAGGGATTTCCTGCCCTCGAGTACCTGCTCTTCGATGACGCCATGCAGGATGACGAGGCCCTGACCCATCCCGTCGCCTGCGGCCTGATGCGGGCCATCGCCAACCACCTGGCGGATGGCACCAGCGCCCTACGCCGCGATTGGCAACGTTTCGGCGACCACTATCGGCACACCGCCAGCTATACCGGCGCCACCCTGCACGGCGCCCTGCTGGCCCTGGAGACCCTGGAGGACAAGCGCCTGGGCAGTCCCATGGGGCTGACCGGCGGGGCTCCCAACGGCTATCTGGCCGAAGCCTGGCGCAGCGGCCGTTCGATTCGCCTGATCGAGGGCACCCTGCACGGGCTGGAAGATACCTTCCTCCCGGGCCTGAAGACGCTGCTGGCCAGACGCGGAGAAGCCGCGCTGGCCGACGACTTCCGGGAAGCCCTGGACCGGACACGCCGTCGAGCCGCCAAGATGTCGTCCGGGCTGGCCCCGGCGCTCGACGACGGCGCCGCCTTCAGCGAATTGCAGGGACTCCATGTCCAGATCGGCCAGTTGCGCCATCAGCTCGAGGAGATCGGCGGCACCCTGGGGCTGGCGAGAGGCTTCAACGCCAGCGACGGGGACTGACGCGATGCGCAGGCGAGAACTTCTCAAGACGGTCGCCGGGCTCGGGGCCTTCGCCCTGCCTGGTCTGGGATGGGCCCTGCCGGGCTGGCCTCGGGCGAGCTGGGTGTTCAGCGCCGTGGACGATACCGAGGGTCGCCATTATCTCCAGGCCGTCTCGATCGAGGCGGGACGCGCCTTTCGCATCGCGGTCCCGGAACGCTGCCACGGCGGCTGCCTGCGTCCCGGCAGCACCCAGGCGGTGCTCTTCGCCCGGCGCCCGGGCCGTTCGCTGCATGTCATCGACGGCGATGCCCGAGCCGAAGTCGCCCGAGTCGATGCCGGCCCCGGGCACCATTTCTACGGCCATGGCGTCTTCGAGACGAGCGGACGCTACCTCTACGTCACCGCCAACCGCATCGAAGACGCCGCGGGACTGGTGCGCGTCTACGACGCCGAACGAGACTATGCACATTGCCATGACCTGCCCCTGGATGGCATCGGGCCTCACGAACTGCGCCTGATGCCGGACGGCCGCACCCTGGCCATCGCCCTTGGCGGCATTCGTACGCATCCCGATTATGGCCGCGCCAAGCTCAATCTCGACGTCATGGCGCCGGCACTCATGCTGTTGGACCGCGAGAGCGGCGAGATAACGGCTCGCCACGCGCCCAGCCACCACCAGCTCAGTTGCCGACATCTCGATGTGGCCACCGACGGCACCGTGATCGCCGGCTATCAGTACCAAGGGGCGGAATGGGAACGGCGGCCCTTGCTCGCACGCTTGTCCCCTCAAGGCGACTTCACCGAGATCGAACTGCCCGGCCCGCTCACCGACGAGCTGCGCCAGTACACGGCCAGCATTGCTATCGCCCGGAGCACACCCCGTGCGCTGATCACCGCCCCGCGCGGTCACCGTGTGCTATTGATCGACAGCCGGGATGGCCGGCTACTGGCCAGCCACCACCTGCCGGATGCCGCTGGCGCCCGCTGTGACGGACAGAGCGACTTTCTGGTCTCCTCTGGCCGCGGCGGTCTTTACCGGGTTGGCGGCGACGGCAGCGCACCACAGGCTCTCGAATCACTGGCCATCCGCTGGGACAACCACCTGACCTGAACGCCCCCGGCACCCTTGCGCTGGGCCAGCATCACCGTACGATACCGCGCCGTCTCAGTTCGTCGATCTCCTCGACGGAAAGCCCCATCTCGGCGAGCACGGCGTCGCTGTCCTGGCCAAGCACCGGCGGCGGTGTATCGCTGGTGGCGCTTCTACCATCGAAGCGCAACGGGTTGGCCACCTGGGGCAGGCTCTGGCCCTGTCGCGAGAGCTCCCGGTACAAGCCACGGTGACGAACCTGGGAGTCGGCAAAGGCCTCGCTGAGGGTATTGATGGGACCGGCCGGGATGCCCAGCGCCTCCAGGTCGGCGAGCCAGGCATCACGCCCTCGCGTCAGGAAGACCGAGGCAATCTTCGGCACCAGCACATCGCGATGCGCCACCCGGGCGGCGTTGGTGGCGAAGGCCGGATCCTCGGCCCATTGCGGATGCCCCAGCAGGTTTGCCAACCGAGCGAACTGGGTGTCGTTGCCCACCGTCAGAACCAGGTGGCCATCGGCGCAGGCGAAGGCCTGATAAGGCACGATATTGGGGTGGGCATTGCCGTGACGCACGGGATCTTCCCCCGTCACCAGGGCATTCAAGGCCTGGTTGGCCAATGTCGCCAGCTGAACGTCGAGCAACGCCACGTCGATGTGTCGCCCGACACCGGTCGCGCGACGCTCGTGGAGCGCGGCCAGTACCCCGATGGTCGCGTAGAGGCCGGTCATCACATCGGTGATGGCCACGCCCGTCTTCATCGGCATGCCATCGGGCTCACCGGTCAAGCTCATCAACCCGCCCATGGCCTGGATCATGAAATCGTAGCCGGCCCGTCCGGCATAAGGGCCGTCCTGACCGAATCCAGTGATCGAACAGGCGATCAACCGCGGGTTGCGCTCGCGCAGGCTTGCCGGGTCCAGCCCGTACTTGGCGAGACCGCCGACCTTGAAGTTCTCGAGCAGCACATCGGCCCCGGCGGCCAACTCCCGAACCAGTGCCTGCCCCTCTTCGGTGGCGATATCCACGGCCAGCGAACGCTTGCCACGATTGGCAGACAGATAATAGGCGGCCAGCCGCTCGGCGTTTGCCCCGCCTTCCCACCAAGGCGGCCCCCAGCCTCGGGTATCGTCCCCACGCTCGGGATGCTCGATCTTGATGACTCGGGCACCCATGTCGGCGAGCAACTGGCCTGCCCAGGGGCCGGCCAGCACCCGTGACATGTCCAGCACCACCACGCCTTCCAGCGGTCCGCTCATGTTGGTTCCTTGCAGAATTGCAAGAGAAGGTCTCTTGCCAACGTCAGAAGAGGCATCGCTCACCGGTCTCAGGTTTCGAACAGTCGGTGAGCGAAGGCAGTTTTCAGACAATGCCTAACCGGTGAAGGCCTGCAGGCCGGTCTGCGCCCTGCCCAGGATCAACGCATGCACATCGTGGGTGCCCTCGTAGGTATTCACCGCCTCGAGGTTCATCACATGGCGGATCACATGATATTCGTCACTGATGCCATTGCCGCCGTGCATGTCCCGGGCCTGGCGGGCGATGTCCAGCGCCTTGCCGCAGTTGTTTCGCTTGATCAGCGAGATGACCTCGGGCACCAGCTGGCCTTCGTCGATCATGCGCCCGGCCCTCAAGGCGGCCTGAAGCCCCAGCGCGATCTCGGTCTGCATGTCGGCGAGTTTCTTCTGGATCAACTGGTTGGCGGCCAGCGGGCGACCGAACTGCTTGCGCTCCAGGGTATAGTCGCGCGCGGCGTGCCAGCAGGCCTCGGCCGCGCCCATGCTGCCCCAGGCGATACCGTAGCGAGCTCGGTTGAGGCAGGAAAACGGCCCCTTGAGGCCGGTCACGCCGGGCAACCGCTGAGCGTCGTCGACCTCGACGTCCTGCATGGCGATCTGGCCGGTCACCGAAGCACGCAGACTGAACTTGCCCTCGATCTTGGGCGCCGACAGGCCTTCCATGCCCCGTTCGAGGATGAAACCGCGCACCAGGCCCTCGTCATCCCTCGCCCAGACCACGAAGACATCGGCGATCGGCGAGTTGGTGATCCATGTCTTGGTCCCGTTGAGCCGCCAGCCGTTCTCGGTGCGTGTGGCGCGTGTGGACATGCTGCCGGGGTCCGAGCCGTGATCCGGCTCGGTGAGGCCGAAGGCGCCCACCCATTCGCCACTGGCCAGTCGAGGCAGGTAGCGGTCCTTCTGGGCCTCGCTGCCGAAGGCATGGATGGGGTACATCACCAGGCTGGACTGCACGCTCATGGCACTGCGATAACCGGAATCGACCCGCTCCACTTCGCGGGCGATCAGTCCATAGCTGACGTAGTTCATGCCCGCGCAGCCATAGCCGTCGATGGTGGCGCCCAGCAGGCCCAGCTCGCCCATCTCGGTCATGATCTCGCGGTCGAAGCGCTCGTGCCGATTGGCCTCCAGCACCCGAGGCAGCAACTTGTCCTGGCAATAATCGCGGGCCGTCTGCTGGACCAGCCGCTCCTCCCCGTCGAGCTGGTCGATCAGGCGGAAGGGGTCGTCCCAAGTGACGGGAGTGATCTGGCTCATAGGGCGCTCCAAAAATATCTACATTTTTATATAATGTAGATTGAAATGCCGCCACTGCCAACCCCGGAACGCCCCTTTCCGCGTGGCGACGCGATCAGGCGTCGTCCTCACCGGCCCGGTAGAGTGTCTGGATGCTGGAGAAGTCCAGCCCGCCATTGCCCTGGGCACTGTGCAGGGCAAAGAGGTTGCGCGCCTGAGAGCCCATGGGCACGCCGGCACGCGTCTTGAGCGCCAGTTCCCAGGCCAGTCCCAGGTCCTTGGCCATGAGGTCGGTGAGAAAGCCGCCCTGATAGTCCCGGGAAGCCGCTGAGCCTTCCATCACGCCGGGCCAGGGGTTATAGACATTGAGCGCCCAGTTGCCGCCGCTGCTCTGCTTCATGATCTCGGAGAGCACCGCCGGATCCAGGCCGTTTTTCACGCCGAGCGCGAGCGCCTCGGCGGTCCCGCTCATCAGGATGCCGAGCAGCATGTTGTTGCAGATCTTGGCCACCTGGCCGTCACCGATCCGGCCGGCATGGAAGATATTGCGCCCCATGCACTCGAGCACGGGCCTGGCCTGTTCGAAGCCCGCCTCGTCACCGCCGACGATGAAGGTCAGCGTGCCGGCCTTGGCGCCACCGATACCACCGGATACCGGCGCATCCAGGTAGGTCAGGCCACGCTCGGCGGCCGCCTCGCCGACGACGCGGGCATCGTCGGGCGAGATGGTCGAGGCATCGATGATCAACGGCTTGTGGCCGAGAGAGTCGAGCAGGCCCTGGCTGTCGGCGCCCAGATAGAGTCCTCGAACGTGCACGCCGGCGGGCAGCATGGAGATGACCACCTCGGCTTCCGCGCAGGCCGCCTCGG
This sequence comes from Halomonas caseinilytica, assembly GCF_001662285.1. Taxonomy (NCBI): domain Bacteria; kingdom Pseudomonadati; phylum Pseudomonadota; class Gammaproteobacteria; order Oceanospirillales; family Halomonadaceae; genus Halomonas; species Halomonas caseinilytica. The sequence goes on along the minus strand of NZ_BDEO01000001.1, from coordinate 555,095 downwards.
CACTCTCGGCACGGCGCGCGCCTTCCTTCTCCAGCGCCGCCATGGCGCTCTCGACGAGATCGAAGACCACGACCTCGTGGCCAGCCCCGACCAGGTTGGTGGCCATGGGCGTGCCCATGTTACCGAGTCCGATGAAGGCGATTTTCATGGCACTGCTCCTCGATCATTGGTGAGTCTTTTATTGGATTCGTCCGCCAGTTCCAAAGCACTGTCTTAAAAGTCGACGGAAGCGCTACCTTAAAAGTCGGCGAGCGAAGTGGGCTTTCCCGGCGCCCACTACCGTTGAGCGTTTGAAATGCGCTCTTATTGGATTCTCTGCCCAACTCCCAGATCCCTCAGGGGATGATGTTCGTCATCCCAGGGCGACCTCATGAGTGCCTGCACCTCCGCCTCCGGCACACTGGCCACATCACGATGGGACCAGCGGGGCTGCTTGTCCTTGTCGATCAACAGCGCCCTCACCCCCTCGGCGAGATCGCCGCGATGGCAACATTGCACCGACAGCGCCAGTTCGTCGCGGAAGGCATCGGCCAGGCTGCCATGACGATGGCGTTCCAGCATGCGCCACACCAGATGCGCGGTCAGCGGACAGCCGGTTTCCAGCCTGCCCCGGTTGGCGGCCAGCCAAGCATCGTCACGATCATCGGCCAGCAGGCGATCCACCGCCTCGACCACGTCGCTGCGATCGACCATGGCCTGGAGATGGTCGCGATGTCGCCACACTCGCCCTTCGGGCGCTTGCTGGCGATCCTCGAAGCGATCGAGCACCTGCATCACGGTACGGCGGCAGGTCGGCACCTCGCGTTCGCCATAATCGGCCTCGGTCAGGGCCCTGAGCAGGTCGTCGCGACGCTCCCGCGGCACGAAACGATCTCCCAGTCCCAGGTCCAGCGCATCGCGGGCATTGAGCTGGGCGCCAGTCAGGCCGAGATAGGCGCCGATGCCCTTCGGCATGCGTCCCAGGAACCAGCTGGCACCGATATCGGGGTACAGGCCGATGGTGATTTCCGGCATGGCGATGAGCGTCGTCTCGGTGACCAGCCGCTGGAAGCCGCCGACCATCAGGCCGAGGCCGCCGCCCATGACGATGCCGTCGCCCCACACCAGCAAGGGCTTGGGATAGGTATGGATGCGATGATCGAGACGGTACTCGGCAGTGAAATAGGTCGCAGGGAAATCCGACTGGCTCGTTTCCTGAAGGGCGCGATACAAGGCCACCACATCGCCCCCGGCGCAGAAGGCCTTGTCGCCACTGCCCTCGAGCCAGACGGCCACCACCCCGGGATCCACCGCCCAGGCATCGAGCTTGTCGGCCACTAGCTGGATCATCTCCAGCGACAAGGCGTTCAGGGCCTTGGGCGCGTTGAGCCTGGCCACGCCGATACGTCCGCCGCCACGCGTGGGCAGTTCATCGAAGCAAACCGCGAGGTCCGTCATCGCTGTTCTCCTGGTGTCCGGTTATTGAAGCGACTCGATGACGCCATCGGCCAGCAGCCGACGAGCGGCGATCAAGCGCATGATCTCGTTGGTTCCCTCGAGGATCTGGTGCACGCGGGTGTCGCGCACCAGGCGCTCCAGGGGATACTCCCGGATGTAACCATAGCCGCCATGCAACTGCAGGGCCTCGTTGCAGACATTGAAGCCGACATCGGTGGCGAAGCGCTTGGCCATGGCGCAATGCGCGGTGGCCTCGGGGTCGTTCTGGTCGAGCCGCCAGGCGGCGTGGCGAACCATCAACCGGGCGGCAGTCAGGTCGCTTGCCATGTCGGCAATCTTGAACTGCAGCGCCTGAAAGGAAGACAGCTCGCGTCCGAACTGCCTGCGCTCGGCCAGGTAGTCCCTCGACAGCGTCAACGCCTGCTGGGCGGCCCCCAGCGAACAGCTGGCGATATTGAGCCGGCCGCCGTCCAACCCTTTCATGGCGAACTTGAACCCCTCGCCCTCGTTGCCCAGCCGATGGCCGACCGGCACGCGCACGTCGTCGAAGCTGACCAGCCGCGTGGGCTGACTCTTCCAGCCCATCTTCTCCTCGTTCTTGCCGTATTCGATGCCCTCGGCATCCGCCGGCACCAACAGGGCCGAGACACCACCCGCCCCGCTGTCCGGCTCGCCGGTGCGGGCCATCACCACCAGCACTTCCGTGGCACCGGCACCGGAGATGAACATCTTCGAGCCGTTGATGACATAATCATCGCCATCCCTGACCGCCCGCGTCCTGAGGCTGGCGGCATCGGAGCCGGCTCCAGGTTCGGTCAGGCAGTATGAGCCCAGCGCCTCACCAGCTATCATGGCCGGCACATAACGCGTCCGCAGGGCGTCGTCGCCCCAGCTCGCGACCATCCAGGTCACCATATTGTGAATGGTGAGATAGGCGGTCGTGGATACGCAGCCCTGGGCGAGCTGCTCGAAGATCAAGGAGGCCTCGAGCCGCGACAGGCCGAGCCCGCCGTGCTCTTCGGGCGTATAAATGCCGAGGAAGCCCGCCTCACCCGCTCGACGGATCACGTCCACCGGGAAATGCGAGTGTGCGTCCCACTCCGCGGCATGCTCGGCCAGCTCGGCCCGGGCGAAATCGGCGGCGGCGTCGGCCAACGCCTTCTGGTCTTCGGTCAGCGCAAAATCCATGGGGAACCTCTCGTCGAACGGCAGTGGCATGCGGGGTCGGTGATGAATGCCCACCATGCCGAAAACCGGCTTTCCAGCCTTGGCGAGGCATCAACCTAGCACTTGCTAGGTTTATCCCATATCACCCCATGGTCGAACAAGCACTTTACGTTAACGTAAACCTCGTCTAGGGTTGCCAAACGAGGCGGGAAAGCCGCCCGGCTACAGGAAATGACGTCATATGAGTCGATCGCCATCTCAGGATCTCGATGAACATGCCGATGCCTTGCCTCGGCAGCAACGTACTTACAGCATCGGTGAATTGGCCAGAATGTTCGAGGTAACTCCTCGCACCATCCGCTTCTATGAACAGGAAGGCCTGCTGGCCCCCTCACGGCAAGGCCAGAAGCGCATCTACCGTGAAAAGGACCGCGTCCGGCTCAAGCTGACCTTGAGGGGCAAGCGTCTGGGCTTTTCGCTGGCGGAGATCCGCGAGGTGGTGATGATGTACGACGCCATGCCCGACGGTAACGCGCGCCAGCTCAAGCGCCTGCTCGAGATTCTCGAGGAGAAGCGCGCCAACCTCGACCGTCAGATGGAGGACATTCGCCTGATGCGCCTGGAGATCGACGACGTGGACCAGCGCGCCCGGGACGTCCTGCGGCAACTGGGGGAAACAAGCTGAAAGCTAGATCATAGCTGGAAGAGCGCCGCTTCGCGGCTGGAAGCTAGAAGCTGGATGAAAAACCCATTCCCCTCTACCCCAAGTTCTGGTCATGGGGTTACTTCCGGCTTCAAGCTTCCGGCTTCACGCTAATAGCGGCATCGCCACGATCCAACAACAAAAGGAGCCGCCATGTCAGGCCACATCAGTTATGTCAGCGGTATCAGCGACACACCCCTGAAGGGGCAGACCATCGGCGACTGTTTCGACGATACCGTAGCCCGCTTTCCCGAACGCGATGCCCTGATCTGTCGCCATCAGCAACTGCGCTACAACTGGCGCAGCCTGCAAGACGCCGTCGACCGTGCGGCCCGTGCCTTGACCGCTCTAGGCGTCGAGAAAGGCGACCGAGTGGGCATCTGGTCACCCAATTGCGCCGAATGGACCATCACCCAGTTCGCCACCGCCAAGCTCGGCGCCATTCTGGTCAACATCAACCCGAGCTATCGCACTCACGAGCTGGAATATGCCCTTCGTCAGTCGGGAACCTCGACGTTGATCCTGCAGGGTGCCTTCAAGGGCTCGGACTACGTCGCGACCCTGGCCGAGCTGGTGCCCGAACTCGAGGACGCCGGAAGCGCCTCCTCGCTGCACTCGCAACGCCTTCCCGAGCTGGCACGGGTCATCTGTCTCGACGATGAGCGCGCTCTGCCCGGCATGTGGCGCTGGTCAGCCATGCTCCAGCGCGCCGACGAGGTCTCCGTCGAACGCCTGGCCGAGATCCAGGCCAGCCTGGACTTCGACGAACCGATCAATATCCAGTACACCTCCGGCACCACCGGCGCGCCCAAGGGCGCCACGCTTTCCCATCACAACATCCTCAACAACGGGTTCTTCGTGGCCCGCACCATGAAGCTCGACGAAACCGATCGGATGGTGATTCCGGTACCGCTCTACCACTGTTTCGGCATGGTCATGGGCAATCTCGGCTGTGTCACCCACGGGGCCGCCATGATCTATCCCGGCGATGGCTTCGACCCTCTCGCCACGCTCGAGGCCGTCAGCGAGGAAGCCGCCACCGCCCTCTACGGCGTCCCCACCATGTTCATCGCCGAGCTGGAGCATCCCGAGTTCGAACGCTTCGACCTCTCCTCGCTGCGTACCGGCATCATGGCCGGCTCCATCTGCCCCATCGAGGTGATGCGGCGAGTCATCGAGCGGATGCACATGCAGGAAGTCACCATCTGCTACGGCATGACCGAGACCAGCCCGGTGAGCTTCCAGACCCAGACCGATGCGCCGCTCGAGAAACGCGTGACCACGGTGGGCACCATTCACCCTCACCTCGAGGTGAAGCTGGTCAGCCCGGACGACGGTGCCGTGGTACCGCGAGGCGAACCCGGCGAACTCTGCACCCGCGGCTACAGCGTGATGCTCGGCTACTGGAACAACGCCGAGGCCACCGCCGAGTCCATCGATGCAGCCGGCTGGATGCACACCGGCGACCTTGCCACCATGGACGACGAGGGCTACGTGGCCATCGTGGGCCGCATCAAGGACATGATCATCCGCGGCGGCGAGAACATCTACCCGCGGGAGATCGAGGACTTTCTCTACACACACCCAGCCATCTCCGACGTCCAGGTCATCGGCGTGCCCGATGAAAAGTACGGCGAAGAGATCATGGCCTGGGTCAAGTTGAGCGAGGGTGAAACCCTCGACGAGGAAGGACTCAAGGCGTTCTGCCAGACACGCATCGCCCACTTCAAGGTTCCCCGCTACGTGAAGTTCGTCGACGAATTCCCGATGACCGTCACCGGCAAGGTCCAGAAGTTCAAGATGCGCGAGGAAGCCGTGCATGAGTTGGGGCTCTGAAGCTTGAAGAGCGCCGCTTCGCGGCTGGAAGCTGGAAGTAACCCCAAGGCCCAAACCAAACGGACCAGGTGGGGAGGCAGCTGATTTTTCTTCCAGCTTCAAGCTTATCGCTTACAGCTCCAGGCCGTGCCCGGGCACGGCCTGGTTAGTGCTCCCTCGTATGATTGAAGCGCACATCCGGCCAGCGCTCCTGGGTCATCTGCAGGTTGACCCGGGTCGGGGCAATGTAGGTGAGGTAACCGCCGCCGTCGATAGCCAGGTTGCCGCTGACCTTGCGCTTGAAGTCCTCCAGCATCTTGGGATCGTCGCACTGGATCCAGCGCGCCGTCTGCACGTTGATGCCTTCGTAGATGCAGTCGACCTTGTACTCTTGCTTGAGACGATGAGCCACCACATCGAACTGCAGGGTACCCACCGCACCGAGGATCAGGTCGTTGTTGTCCAGCGGCATGAACACCTGAGTCGCGCCCTCCTCCGAGAGCTGCTGAAGCCCCTTCTGCAAGGCCTTCATCTTCAGCGGATCCTTGAGGCGCACGCGCTTGAACAACTCCGGGGCGAAGTGAGGAATGCCGGTAAAGCGCATGTTCTCGCCCTGGGTGAAGGTATCGCCGATCTGGATGGTGCCGTGGTTGTGCAGGCCAATGATGTCGCCCGGCCAGGCCTCCTCCACATGGCTGCGATCCGAGGCCATGAACGTCAGGGCGTCGGCGATCTTCACATCCTTGCCGATCCGCACGTGCCGCATCTTCATGTGTCGTTCGTACTTGCCGGAACACACCCGCAGGAAGGCTACGCGGTCGCGATGGTTGGGATCCATGTTGGCCTGGATCTTGAAGACGAAGCCGCTGAAGCTGCCGTCCTCGGCCTCGACGACTCGCTGGTCGGTCTCGCGGGGCTGCGGGGACGGGGCATACTCGACGAACCCGTCGAGCATCTCGCGCACGCCGAAGTTGCCCATGGCTGTGCCGAAATAGACCGGCGTCAGCTCGCCCCTCAGATAGGCGCCGTGATCGAAGGTGTGGGACGCCCCGCGCACCAGCTCGACCTCCATGCGCAGTTCCTCGGCGGCATCCTCACCGAGGACCTCGTCGACCTCGGGATTGTCGAGCCCCTCGATCCGCTTGTCTTCGGGGATACGGTTGCCCTGCCCCTGGGTATAGAGGTGAATCACGTCATTGTAGAGGTGATAGACCCCCTTGAAGTGACGCCCCATGCCGATCGGCCAGGTCATGGGAGCACACTGGATGTTGAGCACCTCCTCGACCTCGTCCATCACCTCGATGGGGTCACGGATGTCGCGGTCCATCTTGTTGATGAAGGTCAGGATCGGCGTCGTGCGCAACCGGCACACCTCCATCAGCTTGATGGTGCGGTCCTCGACACCCTTGGCGCCGTCGATCACCATCAAGGCCGAATCCACCGCCGTCAGGGTGCGGTAGGTATCCTCGGAGAAATCCTCGTGCCCCGGCGTGTCGAGCAGGTTGACGATGCGCCCGCCATAGGGGAACTGCATCACCGAGGTGGTCACGGAGATGCCCCGCTCCTGCTCCATCTTCATCCAGTCGGAAGTGGCATGACGATCGTCCCGCTTGCTCTTCACCGACCCCGCCATCTGAATGGCATTGCCGAACAAGAGCATTTTCTCGGTGATGGTGGTCTTGCCCGCGTCGGGGTGCGAGATGATCGCAAAGGTACGTCGAAGCCCGGTTTCATGGGCTTGCTTGGCGTCTGTCATTACAACGTGGCTCTACTTTGTACTTGCCCCTGTACTCCAATCCGAAAGCAGCCAGGCGAGTATGGATGAGGAATGCGCCGATTGTACCGGCAAGCCCGAGCCGGTGCTACGCTGCACCGAGCAGCAGACGCAATTCTCGTATCACTGCGCGGCGCCCAACCCACGGACAGGAGCCCACAATGCATCGACCCGGCCGGCAAGATGTGATGCTTGCCTTCCTGCTACTCCCGTTATGCGGCTCGCTTGCCGCCTGCGCCCCCGAAGCCACAATGCCGGAGCCACAACCAGCGCCTGCCGCCGCGACCACCCCCAGGGGCGGCGTTTCCGCAGGCGACCCCGCCTCGATCAGTGAACGCTACTTCCATCGGCTCGAGACAGGGGCATTCGATCAGGCCTATGACATCTGGGCCACGGACACCCCGACCCACGAGGGCGGACGCGATCTCTTCGCGACATCCATGCTTGCCTACCAGTCATTCGACGGCGAGGTGACGGGCGCTGCCCGGACGGAAGGCGCGGCGGGAACCCTCTATGCCAAAGTCCCGATTCGCGTATCGGGCACACGACGTGGCGAGCCGTTCTCGCATGCAGGCACGATGACGCTGAAGCGCTGCAACGATGTACCGGGCTGCAGCGAGCAGGCCCGGCATTGGCGCATCCACGCGATCGACCTGGATCGCGAATGACGCGCCCACCCAGCCGGTTGACGCGACCTGCGTCCGCACCGACACCAATCGCTCACGCCACGTCAGCGTCTCTCGATGCCCCTTGATGCCTCGTTGCCTTCCTCCCGACTCAGCACACCGACGACCTTCTGCTCCCGCGTCCACTTGCCCTGGGGCTTGTCGACATACTGGAAGCGTTCGTTGGTGAAGCTGCCCTGCAGGCAGAAGAAACGATAGGAGGCGCTGTCCACCGACGCGATATCCAGCACCCGATTGAAGACGCCGGGCCCGGTCATGTCGAATACGCCGCACTCACGGTTACCGGCGATATTGTCATCGATCGCCTCGCACACGGCCTTCAATTCGGCCGTTCCTGGCCGACTGGCGATGAAGTAATTGGTCAATCCGCCCTTTCGGGAGCGCACGAACAAGGCCTCTCTCTCGGCCCCCAACACCCGGTCCAGCGGCCAGGTCAGATGGGCGTCGATGTCCATGTAGACGCCCCCTTGGGCATGCAGCACCAACACCCGCCAGAAATCCGCCTGGGCGGCACCGATCTGGAGGCGTGAATAACGTCGCAGCACATCGGCCGGATAATTCGCCTCGATGAAGTCGGCACGCGCCTCGGTCGAGACGAAGCGATACTCGAAGGTCGGCGCCATCAAGCGGTTGCAGAGATAATTCAGATAGACCGGCAGCGTCACCCGGTTCGTGAAGTTCGTCTGCCACAGGGTTCTCGGAATGACGGAAGGGCGGCGCGGCTGAATCAGGGGCGCGGCCTGTGCCGGCAGGGTGAAGCGCTTGTCGGGCAGCAACCAGTGAAAGGGATAGCTCAGCAGCTTGAAGACATTGCCCGTCAGCTTGATCAGACGACCGACGACGTGTCTCGACAACATGGCCCCGGCAAAAGGCGAATGCCTTGTCATGTCGTCGGCTCCCCATTGGCAAGGTTCTCGTTCTTCACTTTCCCTCTCCCTGGACGTCTCGCAGCGGCACTTCGGGCAGAGCTGTCACACCCCCGGAATACCGATCGGTCCCGGGGCATCCGGAATGGGCGAGCACCCACTCACGACCTGCACCCCGAGGACGATGATCGCAAAACACCACAGTATACGCGAAATTGACATGGCGAGATTGCTACCCTTGCGCGATCTTGAACAAAACTTGCGGCCTTCACGCGCTCCAGCGTGACAGACCAATATGGCAGTTCCACGACAACTCGGGCGGATCGATCACGATCCGGACACCTCGACCACCGCCCCGCCCCTCATGGCTTCAGGGCCAGCCAGGGCGCTGCCCCGGCCCTGTCCAGCGCCTGCAGCTCGACACGATAGGTCAGGGCCAGACGCTCGACCTCGAGCACCTGGCTCGGCGCGCCATGCGCCACCCGCTTGCCCGCCGCCATCAGCCAGACCCTATCGGCGTAGGTTGCGGCCAGGTTGAGATCATGCAGCACGCAGACCACCGCCATGTGGCGTTCCACGGCCAGCCGCCGCAGCAGGCGCATCATGCGTTGCTGCTGGCCGATGTCCAGGGCGCTGGTCGGCTCGTCCAGCAGCAGCAGGCCGCCATCCCGGTTTTGGTCGCGACGCGCTGCAGCCAATTGGCACAGGGCCCTGGCCACCATGACCCGCTGACGCTCGCCCCCGGACAGGCTCAGCACACCCCGCTCGGCGAGGCAGGCCAGTTCCAGCTGTCGCATGATCTCCGCGACCGCTTCGGGTCCCGGGTCACCCCCCAGCACCACCAGGTCGCGCACCCGCCAGTCGAACCCGCTCGGCTCGAACTGGGCAACCAGCGCCCGGCGCCCGGCCAGCGCCGCTGGCGTCCATGCCTCCAAGGACCAGCCATCCAAGGTGACCGGCCCCAGCTGCGAATACCGAAAGCCCGACAGCATCGTCAACAATGTCGTCTTGCCGGCGCCATTGGGGCCGACGATGGCCAGCACCTCGCCAGGCGTCACGTCACCGTGCAGCGGCGACAGGCTGGGAGGATCGATCAAGCCAGCATGATGGAGACTCAGCATCCCTGCCTCCCGCGCAGCAGCAAATAAAGAAAGTACGGTCCTCCCAACAGGCTCGTCAGCAACCCCACCGGCATTTCTGCCGGCATTGCCATCACACGGGCCAGTCCATCGGCCACCACCAGCAACAGCGCCCCTCCCAGCATGGAAGCCGGCAACAGCAGGCGATGCCCCGGCCCCAGCCACAATCGGAGGCAATGCGGCACCAGCAGGCCGAGAAACCCGATGATTCCGCTCACCGCCACACAGACGCCGACGCCCAATGAAGTCGCGGCCACCACCTGGCGCGTCAGCCGCCGGCCATCCAGACCAGCGGCATGAGCCGTCGCCTCGCCGAGTTGCAGCAGGTCGAGATCCTGCGAGCGACGCAGCAACACCAGCAACGCCGGCGGCACCAGCACGAGCGCCACCAGGGTTGCGCCCCAGAGCGAATGCGCCAGGCTGCCCATGCCCCACAGGCTGAGCTGGCGCAGCTGCTCGTCACTGGCCAGGAAGGCCAGCAAGCCGCCACCGGCGCCAGCCAGGGTATTGATGGCCAGCCCTGCCAGCAGCAAGGTGAGCACGGCACCGTTGCCCACGCGCCGCCGCGCCAGTCCGAAGACCAGCAGGCACACCCCGAGCGCGCCCAGAAAACCGGCCACGAACTGGCCATAAAGCCCGAAGGCGTCACTCGCGGGGAACAGCACCACCCAGACCGCCACGCACAGCCCCGCGCCACTGGCCAGCCCCAGCAGGGTCGGATCAGCCAGCGGATTGCGGAACAGTCCCTGCATGGCCGCACCACTGCCTGCCAGCATGGCGCCGACCAACACACCCAGCAGCAAGCGTGGCAGGCGAAGTTGCCACCAGACCTGCCAGTCCATCGCCGGTACTTCACCCATCACGAGCTCGAGCGGCGATAGGCCCAGCGAACCGGAAGCCGCGGCCCAGGCCAGGGCCAGCAGAAGGGCCACCGACAGGCCACCCAACGCGCCGAGTCGACGCCTGAGGCGACGCCGCGGCACCCCATTCTGCCCTGTGCGTGGCAGCGTCATGTCCATGGCGGTGCCTCCCGCTCGAGCAGCGCCGTGTCGTCCCCGGCCAGCAAGGCATCGAGACGCTCGCGCAGTGCCAGCAACAGCGAAGGTGTGCGCGGCCCGAACCCGAGCAATCCCTGATCGTCAACCACCAGCAAGCGCTTGTCGCGACCGGCCGGCGTCATGTCGAGCCCCGGCATCGCCCATAGCGCGTCTTCACCGCCCAAGGCATCCAGCCCGCGGCGCGATATCAACACCAGTTGGGGAGCCTGGCGCGCCAGGGCCTCGGCACCGACCGGCTTATAGCCTTCCATGCCCGAAAAGGCATTTTCGACCCCCACCGTCTCCAGCATTTCCTGTGCCGCGGTGTCTCGCCCCGCCACCATGGGCGTCATGCCACCATGGCTGAGGATGAACATGGCCCGAGTCGCCGGCAGTTCGGGCAGGGCGGCCAGCGCCTCGAGCTCATGATCCAGGGATGCGATCAGTTCACGCCCCCGTGCGTCGAGGGACAGTGTCCCGGCGACGGCCTTGACCTTGCCGGGAATCGACGACAGCGTGTCAGGGCTCTCGATCACCTCGACGCTGATGCCGGCGGCTCTCAACTGATCGAGAGTTTCCGCCGGGGCGGCATCGTCGCTGGCCAGGATATGATCCGGCTTCAGCGACAAGACGCTCTCCGCCGAGAGGCGGCGCAGATAGCCTACCGAGGGCAAGGCGGCCACCTCGTCGGGATACAGGCTGGTGTCATCCCGCCCTACCAGGCGGTCGGTCGCGTCCAGCGCCGCCACGGTTTCGGCGATATCGCCTCCCAGGACCACCCAGCGGTCATCGTCAGCCAGCGCCGGCATCGTCATGCACAGCCAGATGCCGAGCAGAACGGCCTGCCCGACCCAGCCTCTCGTCATTGTCATGCCACGGCCTCCCAGCGCGGAAATGCTTCCAGCAACCGCCGCCAGTCGGCGCGCTCCGCCTGCCCCTCGCGACGCTCGGCATAGAGCTGCAGGATCATCTGCCCTTGCTCATCGAACGCCTCGAGACTGGTCACCCCGCCGTCGGCATTGGGCTTGTGTACCCGCCATACACGTGAAATGGCGGCCTCGTCGAGTCGCAGGGCAAAGTTCGGATCGGAGACGCTCAGGCGACCATCACGCCATTCGGGCAACGGCAAGGCGCCGGTGCGAATCTGTACGCAGCCCGGGCTCGAGACGAAGCACATCAATGGCAAGCGTTGCTCACTGGCCCGGCGCAGCACGTTCTCCACTGCCGCCGGCGCCAGGGCCTCGGTGAAGTGGCCTTCCATCAGAGCGTTGGCCTCATGCCGCTCAAGGCCATGACGACGCAGCAGACTGAAGAACTGGTGCACATCGCGCATGGCCCCCCAGTCATCGGCCAGTCCCTCGGTATCGGGCAGCTCCCGGATCGGACGCGGCATTTCCTGGGTGAAGGCCGGTTCCTCTTCGGTGGCGACTTCGAACAGCTTCGTCCAGCCCTCGCTCAGCGCCGTATCCAGGGCGCGGCAGCTGTGCAGCATGCGACCATGCTGATCGAAGACCTGCACTTGCCAGTCGATCGAGCCACAGCGCGGACGTTCCCTGACCAGGCAAGCCCAGTGCCAATGGGAGAACAACAGCCGCAGGTCCAGCCCGCCCGGGGCCAGCAGCAGACCGGCGGCATCGCTGCCGTCCAGGCGTGGATAACGCCCTCGCTGGACCAAGGTCGCTGCCGGCGAGCACGTCCTCGCCTCGACCGCCCCCAGTGCCTCGAAGCGTCGCGCCAGTTCGCGAGGTGCCAGCGACAGCGTCCAGGTGTCGCGCCCGATGCGTGCCGCCTGCAGTTCTCCTGCGCTGATGTCCAGGCGACGTGCGATGCGTTCCACAGGCTGGGTCGACGACGTCTCGCGTACCGCGTCGAAGGCATCGAGAATCGCGCGGCGGCGCGCCGTACTGGAGATTCGAGAAACGCTCATGGTCGTGACCTCCCCTTTCACCATTGCAGATTGATGGATGCAAACAGGCTGCGCCCATCACCGAGTGCGCCACTGGGTCGGTACCACACCTTGTCGCCGAGGTTGCTCAGGCGCAGTGACGTGTTGAGGGCCGGCGTGACCTGCCAGGCCAGCTGCAGGTCGTGCAGACCGTAACCAGGCAACGTGCCCTCGCCATCCGGACGCTCATAGGAATTGGCGAAACGCCCCCTCCAGCCCAGCGTGAGCGCCTGGTCGAGCAGGTCCAGATCGGCGCCGAGCGTGGCTTCCAGCGGCGTTTCACTGCCCAGAGGCTCGCCGCTGTCCCGATCCTTGCCCGAGACCTCCGAAAGGCCGGCGAAGGCCCTCAGCTCAGGCCAATCGGCGGGTTCCCAGGCCAGGCGGGCATCGAAGCCCCAGAGCCGTGCGCGATTGACGTTGATGGCCTGTGTCGTGCCGGCGGCGATATCCACGTCGCTGTCGATGAAGTCATCGGCGCGGGTGTCGAAATAGCTGGCACGCAACGCCCAGTCGCCTCGCTCCCAGGCAACGCCACTCTCCCAGGTACGGCTGGTTTCCGGCTGCAGGTCGGGATTGGGAACCCAGTGGTTGTCGGGAAAGCAGAAACCCGGCGCAGGACAGAAGCCGGCGAAATGCCGCTGATCGGCATACAGTTCGGAAAGGCTCGGAGCCCGGAAGGCCTCGGCGTAGCCGCTGTAGAACATCAGCCCGCGCACCGGACGCCAGGACAGCCGCAGCCTCGGCGAGAGCTGGGTTTCCTCCGTCTCGCGACCAGCGGCATCCTCGGCGTCATAACGGTCATAACGCGCGCCAAGCCCCAGATCGAAGACACCGACGCCGCCCTCGGAAAGATGACGCCCGACCGTCAGGGTGTCCTCGAGATACAGGGCCTGGGTGTCGATATCGGCATGGGGAAAGCCCGAGGCTCCGCCTCCCGGTCGCTGGCTGGCACGATCCACCTCGGCGCCGAACGCCAGGGTCTGGGTCAGCCAGCCATGCTCGATGCGGTGATATCCATCGCTCTGCAGCCCCCAGCGTTCCAGGGTCCGATTGGCATCGTCCTCGTCGATTTCCTGGCGGCTGAGGCTCAGGCGCGATGTCACTTCGCTGGCAGCGGCGGGACGCCAGCGGTGGCCCAATTGCACGTTGTCGCTGGTCACCTGGCGTCGCCGAGGGTCGTCCTCGACATCGAGCTGCTGCGGGTTGGCTGGCTGGGTAGACGTCTCGTCATAGCGCTGCCACTGGGCGAACAGCCGATTCTCGTCATCGGGTCGCCAGCCACCCTTGAGCAGCAGACTGTCGAGCTCGGCATCCTCGGGCGCCTCTTGCCCGCCGGCGCGACGGATATCTCCCGAATCGCGACGCCCCACGGACACCAGGCCATCCACTGGCCCGTTGGCCGTATCCTGCTCCCCGAAGGCGCTGAAGGCGCCCCCCAGCTCGTCTCGCCCGGTGGCACCGCCCAGCGACAGTCGCATGCCGCCGCGCTCGCCCGGCAGCAGCAGATCCGATGCCTCCACTGTCTCGAAGCTCACCACCCCGCCCATGGCATTGCTGCCATACAGACTGGACAGGGCGCCACGAGCGATCTGGACCTCGCGTATCAGCCAGGGGTCGATATAGAAAGTGCCCAGATGGCCGGTATTGATGTCCTGGCGGACACCATCGAGTCGCACCTGCACGCCATTGGAATCGAACCCACGAAGGCTCAAGGTCTGGCCGTTGCGGCGACCGCTGCCCGCCACATGCAACCCAGGCTGTCGTGACAGCACGTCCTCGATGCTCGACGCCGTGGACAGCGCCGGATCGTCCCGGTCGATGACATCCAGGATCAAGGGCGCACGGGACGGATCACCGGGCAGGCGCGTGCCGGTGACGGTCACGTTGTCCAGAGCTGCTGCGGATGTCTCGGGTGTTGCATCCGCCCCCGCCTGAGTGGCGAGGATCGGCAGACTCCATGCCATGACAGTGGCGATGGAATGAGTGGGTTTCATAAGCCAGGGCTCCCAGGCAGTTTCCTTGGTGGTTCGGATGGCTGGCTGGGAGCGGCGACACCGCACCTGGCTGGCATGCTCGAGCGTCGGGTCTCGAGCGACAGGATTCATAATGCGTCTCGTGATGATCGGCGGGGCTCACGTCGTCAGAATCAGCTTGCCCAACCGCGTTCGCCTCAGGACATAACGCCGCCCCTCGTGGTGAATGATGAGGCGACCGTCACGCCCCAGCAGCGCCTGACTGTCGATGGCCTTGGTATCCTCCTCTCGGCGCGTGACCGTCGACGGAGACTCTCTCCGAGAGTTCATGAGACGAAATCCCTTTTGTTAATGATAACGATTATCAAAAATGATTTATACCACTCTCCTCCTCACCCTTCAAGGGCGCCACGATTCCCACATCGTCTACTCAAGACACCGAGCCAAATCGCTATCAGCCTGATACACTTGCGATTTTGCGCGTGTTCATACACGTTCACATAGAATCGCGTCGGCAAGGCCTACCATGCCGACACATAGCATCATCCACGGTGATGGCACGGCCAACCGCCGGCCCCGTGCGCCTCGGCGACGCGCGCCGGGCAGCCGAGTCACAAGCGATATGGAGATTGCCCTCTCGAAGCAGTGAGACCGCTCACGGTGCAGTGGATGCACAACGCAAAAGGTCAAGCATCGAATAACGCCCAAGCTACAAAGGATTGTCTTTTTGGCCACGACAGCCTCAGGAACCCTTGCCGTCGCGACCCGGCGCATGCTCGCTCTGCCGACGCTGCGCGCCTGCCTGCCCGAATTCCAGCGGCTTTGCCACCTTGGCTCGCCGAGTGCACGCCATGCCGGCGCGGTGGCCGGATGGGGCCTCAAGCCAAGTTCGCGCAAGGCCCGCGAGCATGCCAGCCGCCACCGGCTACCCTATGTGGCCATCGAGGACGGTTTTCTTCGTTCATGGGGGCTCGGTGTCGAGGGCTACCCGCCCCACAGTCTTGTCGTCGACGCCCTCGGCATCTATTACGACGCTACCCGCCCCTCGACGCTGGAGAACCTGATCCTGGCTGGCGATGCCCTGTCCGAGGCGGAGCTGGCCCGAGCCAGGCGAGGCATTCAGCGGCTGCGCGACCTGCGCCTTTCCAAGTACAACCATGCGCCGGACCGTCGCCTGTTCGAGGATGACCGCCCTCGCGTGCTGGTCGTCGACCAGACAGCCGGCGACGCCTCCATCGCCGGGGGCCTGGCCGAAGCCGACGACTTCGAGCGCATGCTGGATATCGCCCAGGCGGAACACCCCGAGTCGGAAATCCTGGTCAAGGTCCATCCCGACGTCATCGCCGGCAAGAAACAAGGGCACCTTCTGGAAGCCGGCAATCGGCCGGGCTGTCGCCTCATCGGCGAGCCCTTGAATCCCTGGTCGCTGCTCGATGCCGTGCATTGCGTGCATGTAGTCAGCAGCCAGATGGGCTTTGAGGCCTTGATGGCCGGCAAGCACGTTGTCTGCCATGGCGTGCCCTTCTATGCCGGCTGGGGACTCACCGATGATCGCCGACACTGCTCGCGTCGCGGCACCCAGCGCTCGCTGGAACAGCTCTTCGCGGCGGCCTATCTGCGCTATGCGCGCTATGCCAACCCCTATACCAGCCAGGCCACCGACTTCGAAGAAGCCCTGGAACTGATCGGCGACCAGGCACGCCAGCAGCATCGCTTGTCGGGGCGTTGGGTCACCTATGGCCTCTCGTCATGGAAACGCGGTTTCGTCGGCGACTTCCTCGGAGATCGCGCCGATGTCCGCCACCTGCGCCACGATCGTCCTCCGGAAGACGCCTCGCGCGACGAGCGAATCCTGTGCTGGGCCTCACGGCTGGACGCCGCCGCCGAGGAGCGTTGCCGTGCCCGGGGTCACACCCTCTGGCGCATGGAAGACGGCTTTCTGCGCTCCATCGGTCTGGGCGTCGACCTGGCGCGCCCACTCTCCCTGGTCCTGGATCCACTCGGCATCCACTACGACGCCAACCGCCAGAGCGAGCTGGAGCGTCTGCTCAACGAGACGACCTTCTCGCCCGCCCTGTTGCAACGAGCCGCCCGACTGCGCGAACGGCTGGTCGCTCTGCGCCTCTCCAAGTACAACGTCCCCGGCGCCCGACGCCTACAGCGCCCCGAAGGCCGTCGCCTGCTACTGGTACCGGGGCAGGTGGAGAGCGACGCCTCCATTGCCCACGGAACGTTCGACATTCGCACCAACAGCGCCCTGCTCGCCGCCGTGCGCCAGGCCAATCCCGATGCCCACATCCTCTACAAGCCACATCCCGATGTGGTCACCGGCGCACGCCTCGGTGCCTTGAGTCGGGACGACGAGCGCCTGTATGACCTCGAGGTCGGCGATGTCGATATCGTCGATTTGCTGGACATGGTCGACGAGGTCCATACCATGTCCTCCCTGGCGGGATTCGAAGCGTTGCTGCGGGGACGACGCGTCGTCACCTACGGAATGCCGTTCTACGCAGGCTGGGGACTGACCGAGGACCGCCATACCTGCGCCAGGCGTCGTCGAGCGCTCGACCTGGACGCTCTGGTCGCGGCCACCCTGATCCTCTACCCGTTGTATGTCGACCCAGGCAGTCGCCGGCTCTGTAACGCCGAAACCGTCGTGGCCCTGCTGGAACAGCGCCGAGCCGAACACCCTCGCCCGGCGTGGCGAACGCACCTGTATCGCTGGTACCGCAATATCTTTATCGGAAGGCATTGACGTGAATTCGCCGAAACGCTCTTTCTTGTTCCTGCAGGGTGTCTGTTCGCCTTTCTTCCCTCGCCTGGCAAAGCGGCTGAGGGCCGATGGCCATCATGTCGCCAAGGTCCAGTTCGCCGGTGGCGACGTCGCCTACTGGTCACGCCATGCCGGCCCGAGCCACGCCTTTCGCGGCAGGCCGAGCGATTTGCCGGACTTCCTGGCAGGACTCTGGGAACGATACGCCGTCACCGACCAGTTGCTGTTCGGCGACCAGCGCCCCGTGCACCTGGCTGCCGCCGAGGCGGCCAGGCAAGTGGGCATTCGCAACCATGTGCTCGAAGAGGGCTACTTTCGCCCCCACTGGATCACCCTGGAGCGCGAGGGGGTCAACGGCTATTCGCTGCTACCGCAGGACGCGAGCTGGTACCTCGAGGTCGGCCGCCGCCTGCCCAAGCCGGCACCGGTCAAGCGCTTCCAGACCTCCTTCAAGCGACGCGCCACCCACGACGTGCTCTACCACCTGGCCGGCCTCGCCAACCCGGTGCTGTTCCCGCGCTATCGCAACCACGCACCGGTCACCGCGCCGATCGAATATGCCGGCTATCTCAAGCGCTTCACCCAGCTACGCTGGTGGAAGCCCCGCGATGCCGAACGCATCCGCGCCCTGACCGAGGGCAAGCGGCCCTACTTCGTACTGCCCTTGCAGCTCAATGGCGACGCCCAGATTCGCAATCACTCGAGCTTCGCCGACATGCCGGAAGTGATCGAGTACGTCATGGCCTCCTTCGCCCGCCATGCATCGGCGGACAGCCTGCTGTGCATCAAGAACCACCCGCTGGACATGGGCCTCATCAACTACGCTGGACTCATCGAGCGCCTCGAGAAGCGCTACGACATCGTCGGGCGTACCGTCTATCTCGAGTCCGGCGATCTCAACGTCCTGTTCAAGGCCGCCACCGGTACCGTGACGGTGAACAGCACCTCGGGTATCGTAGCGTTGGAGCACCGTTGTCCGACCATCGCCCTGAGCCGACCGATCTATCGGCTCGACGGCCTGACGTTCGAAGGGGGGCTGGACGAGTTCTGGCGCCAGGGCACGCCGCCGGACGAGGAACTGTTCCGCTGCTTTCATCGCACGGTCATGCATACCGTTCAGCTCAACGGAGGCTACTACTGCGACACCGGGATCGAACTGGCCGTCGACAATGTCGCGGCCAGGCTCGAAGCCGCCACCTCACCGCTCGAGGCCTTGCTATGACCGCACCCCGCAGCCTGTTGATCACCGGCGCCACCGGCGCCATCGGCAGCGCCCTGGCCCGACATTACGCGGCGCCCGATACCCATCTGATCCTGCATGGGCGCGACCTGGAGCGTCTCGATGCCGTGGCCGACGCCTGTCGCCAGGCGGGCGCCGATGTCGAGACAAGCCGCGTGGACCTGACCGATGACGCCGCCCTCACCGAATGGCTGGAACATCTGACACTGCCCGATATCGTCATCGCCAACGCCGGTCAGAACCTCCATGCCGAACCGGGATGCGAGATGGAAGACTGGGAGGCCACCAGCCGCCTGCTGGCCATCAACCTGCGCACGCCCATGGCCATGGCCGAGCGCCTGGCACCGCGCATGGCCGAGCGTGGCCACGGCCAGATCGTCTTCCTCAGCTCCCTGGCTGCCTGGCACGGTCTGCCCGTGACCCCCAGCTACAGCGCCAGCAAGGCCGGCATCAAGGCCTATGGCGAGGCCCTGCGCGGCTGGCTGGCACCACGCGGCGTGGGGGTGACCGTGGTCATGCCCGGCTATGTCAGTTCGCCGATGTGCGAGGCCATGCCCGGCCCCAAGCCCTGGGAGATCGACGCCCCGCACGCGGCCCGCCGCATCGCCAGGGGCATCGAGCGCAACCGGGCACGCGTGAGTTTTCCCTTCCCGCTCAACCTGGGGTGCTGGAGCCTGGCAGTGCTGCCGGCAGGCCTGTCCCAGCGTCTGCTCGGTGTGATGGGTTACGGGAGGCCTTCATGACACAGGCGCTGCTCCTGCCCTGGTGCCTGGGCCTGCTCGGCACCTTCATCGCCGAAGCCGCGCTACGTCCTCCCACGACAGCCCCCTGGCGCCGTTCCCTGGCTGCCCTGGCCGTCCACCTGGGCACCTGGGGCGTGTTCTACGGGGGCTTCGTGCTGGTGCTGCAACGGCCCTGGTTCGCCCTGGTTCTCTTCCTCGCCCTGCAGCTCGTGGTGGTGCAATCCAGCAATACCAAGTCGAAGACCCTGCGCGAACCCTTCCTGTGCCAGGACTTCGAGTACTTTCTCGACGCCATCCGCCATCCGCGCCTTTACGTGCCCTTCTTCGGCATCGGCCTGGCAATCGGCGCCAGCCTGGCGGGGCTGGCCACCATCATCGGCTTTCTGGTCATCGAACCCACGCTGTCCTCCCGCCATGGCGCGGGCGCCTTCCTGTTCGGGACGGTTCTGATCATCGCGCTGTCGATACTCCCCCTGGTCGCCGGGCTACGTTACCTGCCGGCCTGCCGGCTCGATCCCCTCGACGATACCCGCCGCCTGGGACTGTTCAGCGCGCTCTGGGCCTACGGCCTGATGGCACGACGCCCGCTTGAGGTATCTGCTTCGCCCTATCCGCCCGTGCCCGAGCCGGTACCGGACACCGCGCGACTCCCGCACCTGGTCGTGGTGCAGAGCGAGTCCTTCTTCGACCCGCGCCCCTGGCACGGCGGCCTGCGCGACGATCTGCTGCCCGAGCTCGACGCCCTGACCGAGCAGGCCCTGGCCCGGGGCCGTCTTCGCGTGCCGGCCTGGGGCGCCAACACGGTGCGCACCGAAACGGCGGTGCTGACCGGACTCGACCAGGACACGCTTGGCATTCACCGCTTCAACCCCTATCACCAGCTGGCACGGCGCTCGGTACCCAGTCTGGCGGCCGAGCTGCGACAGCTCGGCTATCGCACGGTCTGCCTGCATCCCTATGCGGCCAGCTTCTATCAGCGCGACCGGGTCATGCCGCGCCTTGGCTTCGATGACTTCATCGACATTCGAGCCTTCGGGCCCGACGACTACTGCGGCCAGTACGTCGGGGACCTGGCACTGGCCGACAAGGTTGGCAGTCTGCTCCATGAAACGGATAATGAGCCGCTATTCGTGTTCGTGATCACCATGGAGAATCACGGCCCACTGCAATTCGACAACCGGGCGGAGAACGCGGCCCGCGACCTGCTGGCCCCGGGCGCGCCGCCCCTGCCGGACGACTGCGGGGAGCTGGCCAGCTATCTGGCCCACCTGCGCAATGCCGATCGCATGGCCGGACGCCTGCGCCAGCAACTGGAGGCGATGCCCCGGGCCGGGCTACTGTGCTGGTATGGCGACCATGTGCCGATCATGCCCGAGGTCTATCGGCATTATGGCGAGCCGGACGGCGACACGCCCTATCTGTTGTGGTCGAGCCATGGCCGGACAGACCGGCCCCAGGCGTCCACGCCACTTGAGGCAGTGCAATTGAGTCAACGGATATGGCAGGCCGTCATCCACGAGGCGCAACGCGCCCATGACGGCTGGAACCAGGATCATCGGGAGCAAGCATGACAAGACGCGTGGCCATCATCGGTGTCGCCCACCGGATGCCGGGAACCACCCCGGAAGGCTTCTGGCAGGACCTGCGGGCCGAAAAGGACCTGGTCACCCAGGTAGCGGCCGACCGCTGGAGCCATGAGGTCTTCCAGCACCCCGACAAGCGCAACCCCGGCACCAGCGTGACCTTCGCGGCCGGCAGCCTGGGAGACATCAGTGGCTTCGACGCCGATTTCTTCGGCATCTCGCCTCGTGAGGCGGCCAACATGGATCCCCAGCAGCGCATGCTCCTGGAGCTGACCTGGGAGGCCATGGAAAGCGCCGGCGTACCGCCCTCGCAGTTGCGGGGCAGCCAGTGCGGCGTTTTCCTTGGCGTCGCGGCGCTGGACTATTCCTATCGATACACTGGCGACATGGGGGCCATCGACGCTTCCACCGCCACCGGCAACACCTCGAGCATCGCCTCGAACCGGCTCTCCTACCTGTTCGACCTGCACGGCCCCAGCATGTCCGTGGATACCGCCTGCTCCTCGTCGATGGTGGCCTTCCATCAGGCCTGCCAGGCAATTCGCAGCGGCGAGACGAGCATGGCACTGGCCGGCGGCATCAGCCTGCACCTGCATCCCTACGGCTTCGTCATCTTCTCCAAGGCCAGCATGCTGTCGCCCACAGGCCGCTGCCGGGTGTTCGATGCCGACGGCGACGGCTACGTGCGTTCGGAAGGCGCCGGCATGTTCCTGCTCAAGGACCACGACCAGGCCCTGGCCGACGGCGATACCATCCTGGCCGTGGTGGCCGGCTCCACCGTCAACACCGACGGCCACAAGCAGGGCCTCACGGTGCCCAACCCCGATGCCCAGATCGCCCTGATGCACCAGGTCTACGAGCAGGCCGGCATCGATCCCGACGAGATCGACTATCTCGAGGCCCACGGCACCGGCACCGCCGTGGGCGATCCCATCGAGACCCGCGCCATCGGCGAGGCACTGGCCAAGCGACGCAAGACACCGCTGCCCATCGGCTCAGTGAAGAGCAACCTCGGCCATCTGGAAACCGCCTCCGGCGTCGCCGGCCTGGCCAAGGCGCTCTACAGCCTGCGCCATCGCGAGGTACCGGCCACCATCGGCATCCGCCGCCCGAATCCCCGGATCGCGTTCGACGACTGGAACCTCGAGGTCGTCACCCAGGCCCGCGCACTGAAGCCGGAGGGTCGCCTGGTCATCGGCGTCAACTCCTTCGGCTTCGGCGGCGCCAACGCCCATGTCATCCTCGAGAGTCCGCCCGAGGCACCGGCGCCGCTCGCGCCCCCCGTCTCCAGTGAGCCGCTGCCGCTGCGACTCTCGGCGCGGGGCGAGCCGGCCCTGCGGACCATGGCCGGCCAACTGGCCGACTGGTTGCGCGATACCGACAGCTCCCTCTACGACATCGCCGATACCCTCTATCGCCGTCGCGAGCATCATGCCGACGGCGCCCTGCTGTTCGCCACCGACAAGCAGGACGCCGCCGAGCGCCTGGCGGCCTTCGCCGATCCCGAGCGGGACCCGGGCAAGCGGCCGGTGATCCGCGGCCGGCGTCTCGAGGCCGCCCAGGGACCCGCCTTCATCTACGACGGCAACGGCTGCCAGTGGGAAACCATGGGCCGCGACCTGCTTGCCGACTCCAAGGTCTTCGCCGCCGCCATCGACGAGGTCGACGCGCTCTTCCAGCGTCACGCCGACTTCTCGCTGCGTGCCGAACTCAGGGGCGACAACGGCAGCGAGCGCTTCGTGCGCACCGAGATCGCCCAGCCGGCGCTGTTCGCCGTGCAGGTCGGCATCACCCGGATGTTCGCCGCCCAGGGCATCGAGCCCATTGCCGTCACCGGCCACAGCGTCGGTGAGGTGGCCGCCGCCTGGGCCTGCGGCGCCCTGTCGCTGGAAGACGCCGTACGCGTGATCTACCTGCGCAGCCACTTCCAGGGACTGACCCGCGGGCAAGGCGAGATGACCGCCGTGGGCCTCGGCGCCGAGGCCATTGCCGCCTATCTGGAACGTCCCGAATATCGCGACGTCCATCTCGCCGGCACCAACAGTGCCCAGGGCGTGACCCTGGCCGGCCCTGCCGAGGCCTTGACCCGGCTGGAAGCCGAACTCGCCGCCCAGCGTCACTTCGCCAAGCGCCTGCCGCTGGACTACGCCTTCCACAGCCCGGCCATGGACCCCATCCGCGACGACCTGATCGCCGCGCTGAAAGGCCTTCGCCCCCGGCAGTCGCGCATTCCCTACATCTCGACGGTGACCGGCGAGGAGCTCGACGGCGAGCGACTCGATGCCGAGTACTGGTGGAACAACATTCGCCAGCCCGTGCGCTTCGACGCCGCCGCTCGGGCGATCATTGCCGACGGCACCAATGTATTGATCGAGATCGGGGCCCATCCGATCCTCAAGCGCTACCTGAGCGAAGCGCTGCGCGAGGCGGAGCTCGATGGCCTGATCATCGGCACCCTGGAGCGCGACCTGCCCGGCCCCGTCTGCCTCGATCGCGCCATCGGCCAGACGCTGCTCTCGGGACTCGCCACCGACACCGACCACTGGTTCCCGGTGACCGGGCAGCTCGCCGAGCTGCCACGCTATCCCTGGCAACGCCAGTCCTACACGATGCCGAGCACTTCGGACGCCCTGGGGCTGCTGGCACGCCACTACGAACACCCCTTGCTGGGCTACCGCCTGGCACAGCACACCCTGACCTGGGAAAGCCAGCTCGATACCGGTCGCCAGCCCTGGCTGGCGGACCACGTGGTGGGCAACGCCGCCATCTTCCCGGGCGCCGGCTTCATCGAATTGGCCCTGGCCGCCGCTGCCAGCTGGCGCGAGGCGACGCCACTCGACGTCGAGGAACTCGAGATCCAGGCGCCCCTGATGCTCGATGGGCCGCACGGCCGGCTCACCCGGCTGGCCATCGCCCCCGACGACGGCCGCGTCACCATCCACTCGCGGGAACCGGCCGTCGGCGAGGAATGGCAGTTACATGCCACGGCCCGCATCATGAGCCAGAGCCGCGGCCTGATGCTCGAGCGAGTCGCCCCGGCACTCCCCGAGCGGGCACCGGACCTGGAGCTGAACGAGCACCTGGCGATGGCCAGCCGACTGGGCCTGGACTATGGTCCAGCCTTTCAGGCCATCGACCGCGTCTGGATCGAGGACGACGGCGTCATCGGCCAGGTGCACCTCACACCCGAGATCGAAGCACAACTCGCGCTGCAGCACCTGCATCCCGGCATCCTCGACAGCGCCTTCCAGCTGTTCCTGCCGTTGCTGGCCCGCGAGGGGCACGATACGCGAGGCATGGCCTATGTGCCGGTCCGTGTCGGGCGCATCCAGTGGACGCCGGAGGCCGGACACCCAAGCCTGGCGCGTGCCCGCCTGCTCAAGCGCGCCCCCTATTCCTTCACCGCCGACTTCGAGCTCTTCGACGCACAGGGCCGGGCCGTTGCCGTGGTCAGCGAGACCCGCTTCAAGGCAGTCCGCTTGACCCAGTCAGCCGAGCAGACGCTGAGCCATCTCGACGTGCGCCTGACACCGGCGCCACGCCCCGCAAACCGTCAGCCGGCGGACCTCTCCGCGCTCGAGGCCGCCATGCCCGGGCTGGTCGATGGCTATGCCGAGGCCACCGGACAGCGCTATGCCAGCGAAGTAGCGCCCTTGCTCGACCGGCTGGCCGAGGCCTTCGCCGCCGAGACCCTCGACGCCGAACTGAGCGATGGCGTCCTGAGCCAGTCCCGCTACCAGGCCCTGGCCAGCACGCACCCGCAGGCCCGCCCGCTGCTCGACCAGTTGCTGCGCCTACTGGAGGACGCCGGCCGGCTCGAGCGCCACGGCGATGGCTGGAAGCGCATCGAAAGCGACGACGAGGTCGACGCCACTACCATCTGGCGCCTGCTGGCCCAGGATTATCCTGGTCACATCGGCCCCATTCACCGGCTCGGGCGTTTCGGGCTCAACCTGCGCGACCTGCTGGCAGGCCATCGCGACGCCACCGACATCGGCCTCGACAGCGACCGCCTGACGCGCCTCAATCGCCAGTTGATCGGTCACGAGGGCTGGCGCGCCATCACCTCGCCGCTCGGCGATGCCCTGGCCGATACCCTGGCGCACCTGCCTGAAGGCCAACGCCTGACCTTGCTCGAGGCCGGCGTCAGCGCCCCGGCACTGGGTGAGCGCCTCGCCGAGCTGGTCGATCCCGATCGCTGCGACTACCACATCCTCACCGCCGGCGAGCTCGCCTGGCAGCATGCCGAGCAGTTGCGCGAGCGTCAGCCGCTGATCGAGGTCGAAGCGCTGGAAGCGCCGTGCGAGCGGTCGCCACAGGATGGCCCGGGCAAGGCCCAGTTGGCCCTGGTATCGCTGGATGTCACCAACCGTGACCTCAGCCGCCGCCTGATCGAGTCCCTTCCCGAGCGCCTGGCACCCGATGCCCGCATGCTGCTGCTTGGCGTTGCCCCCTCCGCCTGGCTCGACACCCTGCTGGCCACGCCGGGACTGACCGGTGACGGCACGACGCCCTCGGCCTGCGAGCCCGACGACGTCACCGAGCAGCTGGCCGCTCTCGGCGCCGAGGATGTTCTCTCGATGCCGCTGGAAGACGAGGCCGGCGCCTATCTCATTGCCGCCCGCCTGCCCGGCGAGATCGTGGAGACCGAGACATCGCCGACCGACTACCTGCTGATCGCCGATGATGAACATCGCGCGCTCGCCGAACGCCTCGCCGCCGACCTGGAACGCCGAGGCCATCGCGCGGCTGTCGGCGATACCAGCGAGGCTGACATGGCCCAGCAGATCGTCGACCTGCGCAGCACCGGGCTGGAGCGCTGTCAGCAGGCGGTACGCTGGGCATCCGCGTTCGAGTCCCGCCACGACATGCCGACGCTATGGCTGCTCACCCGGGACGTGGCCGATCTCTGGCGCGATGCCTCGGCCTCGCCGGCAAGCGCGAACCTCAGCGACGACGCCGCCCTCTGGGGCTTCGGACGCTCTCTGGCCAACGAGGCCCAGAGCTTCCAGGTTCGCCTGCTCGACCTGCCCGGCGGCGAGTTGGAAACGCACGCCTTCCAGGCACTGGGAGACGAGCTCGTCGCCCCCGATGACGAGACCGAAGTGGTCATCGACGCCAGAGGAACCCGCTTCGCCACCCGGCTGCGTATCCTGCCCGCGCCGGGCACGGCAACGGATGCGCCAGCACCCCCGCGCAGCGCCATGACGCTCGGCTTCCCGCTGCCCGGCCAGTTGCGCCATCTGTCCTGGCAGCCGACCGACCTACCGGAACCCGGCGAGGGCGAGGTAGAGGTTCGCGTCGAGGCCACCGGTCTCAACTTCCGTGACGTCATGTATACCCTGGGCCTGCTCTCCGACGAAGCCATCGAGAACGGCTTCGCCGGCCCGACGCTGGGGCTGGAGTTCTCCGGGGTCGTCGAGCGGCTCGGGCCTGGCGTCGAAGGAGTCGCACCGGGCGACGCCGTGGTCGGGTTCGGTCCGGCCAGTTTCAGTGACCGATTGATCGCCAGCCACCACGCCATTGCGCCCTTGCCTACCGGTATCGATTTCGCCGCGGCGGCGACGATCCCGACGACCTTCTTTACCGTCTACTATGCGCTGAAGCATCTCGCCCGCCTCTCTCCCGGCGAACACGTGCTGATCCATGGCGCCGCGGGCGGCGTCGGGCTGGCCGCCATTCAGGTGGCACGCTGGCTCGGTGCCGAGATCCACGCCACCGTGGGCGCCGAAGAGAAAGGCGACTTCCTCCGCCTGAGCGGCATCGAGCGTCTCTACGACTCGCGCTCGCTGACCTTCGCCGAGGAAATTCTCGCCGACACCGACGGGCGCGGCGTCGACGTGGTCCTCAACTCCCTGGCCGGCGAGGCAATCAACCAGAACCTGCGCGTACTGCGCCCCTTCGGTCGCTTCCTGGAACTCGGCAAGCGCGACTTCTACGAGAACACCCATATCGGCCTGCGGCCCTTCCGCAACAACCTCAGCTACTTCGGCATCGACTCCGATCAGCTGATGAAGGCGTGCCCGGACCTCACCCAGACGCTGTTCGGCGAAATGATGGCCCTGTTCGAGGACGGCACCTTCACGCCGCTGCCCTACACCGCCTTCAGCAATCGCCAGGTGGTCGAGGCCTTCCGCTACATGCAGCAGGCACGCCAGATCGGCAAGGTGGTGGTGACCCAGGACCAGCCCCTGAGTCCCGCCCCCGACAACACCACGACCTCGGCCGCCCCCGAGCTGCCGGCCGAGGCCACCTACCTGGTCACCGGCGGCCTCGGCGGCTTCGGCCTGCGCAGCGCCCAGTGGCTCGCTGAACGTGGCGCCCGCCATCTGGTCCTGGTCGGCCGGCGCGGTGCGGCCTCACCCGAGGCTGCCGAGGGTATCGCCGCCCTCGAGGCCAAGGGCGTGTCCGTGGAAGCCGCAGCCTGCGATGTCGCCGACCGCGAGGCCCTGGCTGCGCTGCTCGAACGCTGCCGTGCCGAACACCCGCCGCTGAAGGGCATCATCCATGCCGCCGCGGTGATCGAGGACGGCCTGATCCGCAACCTCGATGACGAGCGCATCGCCCGCGTGCTGGTGCCGAAGATCGAAGGCGCTCGCCATCTGGATGCCCTGACCCGGGACGATGACCTGGATTTCTTCGTGCTCTATTCCTCGGCGACCACCCTGTTCGGCAATCCCGGGCAGGCCAGCTACGTGGCGGCCAACCACTGGCTCGAGGCCCTGGCCGCCAACCGTCGCGCCAGGGGATTGCCAGCCACCTGCGTGCGCTGGGGCGCCATCGAGGACGCCGGCTTCCTGGCCCGCAACACCCGAACCCGCGATGCCCTGCAGGAACGCCTCGGGGGCTCGGCATTGCGCGCCGACGACGCCCTCGAGGTCCTCGGCCGCATGCTGGCCGCCCCTGGCCCGAGCCTTGGCGTGCTGGAACTGGACTGGTCGGCCCTGGCGCGCTCGCTGCCCACCGCCGAGACACCGCGTTTCTCCGAGATCGCCCGCTCCGCCGGCGACGAGGGACAACAGGACGATGGCGATCAGGACCTGAGCCGCCTGCTGGCCGAACTGTCCCCCGAGGAACTCCATGCCACGATCACCGACCTGCTCAAGGCAGAGCTTGCCAGCATCCTGCTGGTGGAGGAAGACAAGATCGACGTGCATCGTTCGGTCTATGACATGGGCTTCGACTCGCTGATGGGCGTGGAATTGATGACCGCCATCGAGTCGCGCCTCGGCGTCCGCGTGCCGGTCATGGTGCTCAGCGAGGCCTCGACCCTCGACAAACTCAGCGGCGTGCTGATCGACCGCCTGACGCGCGGCGATACCGATGACGACGATGACGACGCCGAGCTGGCCTCGCTGGCGGCACGCCACGGTGCCGATGCCGAGACCCTTGCCGACGCCCCTTCGGAGGAGACGACCACCCGATGAGCCAGGATGCGTCACGCCACGATCTCAAGCGCCAACTTCTCGAGGGAGCGCGCAAGCGCAAGCGTTCGCGCCCTGCGCCGGAACACGGCGAGGCATCCGGGACGTCCGCCGGCGAAGTGCCGGAACGGCTGACCCGCTTCGATGCCCACCCCGGCTATCAGCAGTTGACCATGATGCGCGAGGCGGCACGCCGCCTCGGCCTGACGGATCCCTTCTTCCGCTGCCATCAAGGCAACGCCGGCGCCACCAGCCGCATCGACGACCGGGACGTCATCAACTTCGCCAGCTACAACTACCTGGGCTTCTCCGGCGATCCTCGCGTCAACCAGGCCGCCATCGACGCCGTGCAGCACTATGGCAGCTCGGTGTCGGCCAGCCGCATCGTCTCCGGTGAGCGCCCCATTCACGGCGAGCTCGAGCGCGCCATCGCCGATACCTACCAGGTCGACGATGCCGTGGTGTTCGTCAGCGGCCACGCCACCAACGTCTCCACCCTGGGCTACCTGCTGGGGCCAGGAGATCTTATCCTCCACGATGAATACATCCACAACAGCGCGCTGGTCGGCGCCCAGCTCTCCGGCGCCCGGCGGATGGGCTTCGCGCACAACGACGCCGATGCCCTGGAAGATCTCCTGCACCGCCACCGCCCCCAGTTCGAGCGCGTCGTGATCGTCATCGAGGGGCTCTACAGCATGGACGGCGACCTGCCCGACCTGCCCCGATTCGTCGAGATCAAGCGCCGTCACCAGGCCTGGCTGATGGTCGACGAGGCGCATTCCTTCGGCGTGCTGGGCCGGAACGGCCGCGGCCTGCGCGAGCACTTCGACGTGCCGCCCGAGGCCGTGGACATCTGGATGGGCACCATGAGCAAGACGCTGGCCGGTTGTGGCGGCTACATCGCCGGTTGCCAAGCCCTGGTGGATACCCTGCGCCACCTGGCTCCGGGGTTTCTCTACAGCGTCGGCATGCCCGCCCAGGTCGCGGCCCCGTCGCTCAAGGCGCTGGCGCTGATGCATGAGGAACCGCAGCGCGTCCGCCGCCTTCAAGCCATCTCGCGCTATTTCCTGGAACAGGCCCGCGCTCTCGGACTGGACACCGGCGAGAGCATCGGCGCCGCCGTCGTGCCGGTGATCATCGGCAGTTCGGCCCGCGCCGCCGGTCTTTCCCACGCCCTGTTCGAACGCGGCATCAATGTCCAGCCGATCCTGCACCCCGCCGTGCCCGAAAAGAGCGCGCGACTGCGCTTCTTCCTCTCCTGCGAGCACACCGAACAGCAGGTCGACCAAACCCTCGAGATTCTCGATGAGGAACTGACACGAACCTAGGCAGCGCCAGATCGTCAGTTGACAAGGCCCGGCTCACGCCGGGCCTTGTCGTTGCATGCACGCAAGTCCGTTCATCGATTTCCAGGGCATGCGTGACTGTCATACCCCCATGCAGACCCTTCGCTGTCATCCCCAAGGTGCGGGCCGTTAAGGTATCCAGCCATGCGCCGGAGACATTCCGGTGACAACACAATAAGTGGAGAGATGCCCATGCCCCATCACATGCGGCCCCTGGTTTTCTGGCCGACCTTTCTCATTCTGCTCACCGCCGTGATCGGCAGCCTGGTCGATCTGGACGCCTTTCTCGGCTTCACCAGTCAGCTCAACGACGCCATCCTGAAACGCTTCTCCTGGCTGTTCAGCCTGGGCAGCCTTTACCTGCTGGTACTCGCCATTGCGGTGTATGTCTCGCCGCTCGGACGCATCCGCATCGGTGGCAAGCATGCCGAACCGCTGCTGTCGAAAACCCGCTGGTTCTCCATCACGCTGTGCACCACCCTGGCGGTCGGCGTGCTGTTCTGGACCACCGCCGAGCCGCTCTACCACCTGATGGGGCCACCCGAATCGCTGGGCATGGAAGCCGGTTCTTCCGAGGCGGCGCTGTTCGCCATGTCGACCATGTTCCTGCATTGGACCTTCACGCCCTACGCCATCTACGCGGTCCCGGCGTTGATCTTCGCCCTGGCGTTCTACAACCGCCGGCAAAAGTTCTCCATCAGCAGTATGCTCGAGCCAGTCTTCGGCCCTCGCATCACCCGCTACTCGGGATTGATCGATGCCCTGGCGCTATATTCCCTGGTAGCCGGCATGGCCGCGACCCTCGGCACCGGCGCCATCACCCTGGCCGGCGGCCTCGGCCAGTACATCGAGGGCAACACCAATCCCCTGCGCCTCGGCCTGATCATCGCGGTAATCGTGGTCACCTTCGTGCTCTCGGCCGCCAGCGGCTTGAAGAAGGGCATCGCCCGCCTCTCGGCACTCAATGCCTGGCTGCTTCTGGTGCTCGGTCTATTCGTCTTCGTATTCGGCCCCACGGCGTTCATGCTGCAGATCGGCGTGGAGTCGTTCGGCGTCTACCTCGACACTTTCTTCACCCGCAGCCTGTTCACCGGCGCTGCCGGCGACGACCAATGGCCGCACTGGTGGTCGATCTTCTACTGGGCCATCTGGTTCGCCTGGGCGCCCGTGGCCTCGCTCTTCCTGGGACGGATCTCACGCGGCTACAGCGTACGCGACTTCCTGCGCATCAACCTGCTCTACCCGTCGTTGTTCGCCACCGTGTGGATCGTCATCTTCTCCGGCGCCACGCTCTACTTCCAGATGCGCACCGGGATCGACCTGCACAGCGTGCTCAACGACGAGGGCGTGGAGCACGTTCTCTACCGACTCTTCGGCGAGCTACCGCTGTCCGGTCTCTGGGTGCCGCTGCTGCTGTTCATCGCCTTCATTTCCTATGTCACAGCAGCGGACTCCAACACCGACGCCATCGGCAACCTCTGCACCCGTGGCCTGACCGCCGACTCCGACTTCAGCGCCGGCATTCCCATGAAGATCATCTGGGGCGTGGTGGTCGGCATCATCGCCTGGGTGATGACCAGCTTCGTCGGCATCGATGGCGTCAAGATGCTTTCCAACCTCGGCGGCCTGCCCGCCCTGGTGATCATCCTGCTCGCCAGCGGTTCCCTCTGGCACTGGTTACGCGACCCCAGCGCCCTCGAATGCCCCGACACTTCGATCAATCGCGAACCTCTCGACGCACAAGGCCAGCCGCAATGAACGTGAAGACCAACTTCCCGCATCGTATCCGCGAGATCGAGCACCTAGAAATCCCGCTCTCGGACGGCACCCGACTCGCTGCCCGCATCTGGCTGCCGGAAGGGGCCGAGGAGCATCCGGTACCCGCCATCCTCGAATACCTGCCCTACCGCAAACGCGACGGCACGGCGGTGCGCGATGAGCTGACGCATCCCTATTTCGCCGGCCACGGCTATGCGGCAGTGCGGGTCGACATGCGTGGTAACGGCGAATCCGAGGGGTTGATGGCCGATGAATACCTGCCCCAGGAGCAGGCCGACGGCCTCGAAGTGATCGACTGGATGACCCGCCAGCCCTGGTGCAACGGCAAACTCGGCATGATGGGCATCTCCTGGGGTGGCTTCAATTCGCTGCAACTAGCAGCACTGAAGCCCGAGCCACTCAAGGCCATCATCACTTTGTGCTCCACCGACGACCGCTACACCGACGACATCCACTACAAGGGTGGCAACCTGCTGCACGAAAACCTGGGCTGGTCGGCCACCATGCTCAGCTTCTCGGCAGCACCACCTGACCCGGCCCTGGTCGGCGAAATGTGGCGCGAACGCTGGAAGCAGCGTCTCGACAACATGCCGCTGCTGGCCGAGACCTGGATGAGCCACCAGACCCGCGACGCCTACTGGAAGCATGGCTCGGTCAACCAGAACTACGCCGACATAAAAGCCGCCGTCTATGCCGTCGGCGGCTGGGGAGACGGCTACAAGAACAGCGTGCCGCGCCTGCTGGAACACCTCCAGGGGCAGAAGAAGGGGCTGATCGGCCCCTGGATTCACAAGTACCCACACTTCGCCGTGCCCGACCCGGCAATCGGCTTCCTCCAGGAAGCGCTGCGTTGGTGGGACCACTGGCTGAAGGACATCGATACCGGCATCATGGACGAACCGGCCGGCACCTTCTATCTTCAGGATGCCTTGCCGCCCAAGCCCATGTACGCCGAGCGCCCGGGCGCCTGGGTGCGTACCGAGGGCTGGCCCTCGGCGGACGTCGAGCAGCGTCCGTATGCGCTGACCGATACTGGCCTGGTCGCCGGCGACGCGCCCCTATCAAAGGCCCGCACCGTCGACTCGCCGCTCACCGCCGGCAGTCATCAGGGCGAATACTGCGCCATCTGGTTCGGCCCCGACCTGCCGGGCGACCAACGCCAGGACGACGCCCTGGCGCTGTGCTTCGACAGCCAACCGCTCGAGGCGCCGCTCGACATTCTCGGCAAGCCACGACTGCGCCTGCGACTAGCCAGCGATCAGCCCTGTGGCCAACTCACCGTGCGCTTGAGCGACGTACGCCCCGACGGCCAGGTGGCCCGCATCACCTATGGCGTGCTCAACCTGTCGCTGCGCGATCATGACCATCTGGAGCCGCCGGTTCCCGGCGAGCCCATGGACGTGGATCTCGAACTCGACATGATCGGCTATCGCCTGCCCGCCGGGCACCGCCTGCGCGTGGCGATCGCTTCGGCCAACTTCCCGCTGCTGTGGCCGACTCCCAGGCGCGCCGCACTCACCCTGCAGCCTGGCCTGCAACGTCTCGAGCTGCCCACCTATCAGGGCAAGACTATCGCCAATCCCTTCGAGGCTCCGGAGAGCGCCCGTCCCGCCGATGTCGACACCCAGCGCAGCCCGGCGCCACGACGTACCATCCAGGAGGACGTGGCCAGCGGCGAAGTCACGGTGATCGTCGAGGACGACCTGGGCGCCATGACGCTGAACGACCACGGCTATCGGGTGGCGCAGTCCTGCCAGGAGCGCTACACCGCTCATCCGGAGGACCCGAGCCGGGCCCGTGCGGACATCACCTGGCACTACCGGGCCGGCCGCGACGAAGGTCCCGGTCGCTTCGATGTCAGCGTGGAAAGCCACTACCGTCTTACCTGCGACGAGACGACCTTCTTCATCGAGGCCGAACAGATCGCCCACGATGACGGCAAGGAAGTTCACCGCAAGCACTGGCGAACGGAAGTGCCGCGCAGAGCGATCTGACGATGCCTCCTGGCAGACATGATATCCTCGGCGCCACGACGAGTTGCCCATCGCCGAGGATGTCCATGAGCGGACGCGACGCCTTGCCCCCGCTGCAGTGCCTGAAGGCCTTCGAGGCCACCGCCAGGCATTGCAGCTTCACCCAGGCCGGCCGCGAGCTCAACCTGACCCAGAGCGCCGTCAGTCGCCAGATCAAACGCCTGGAGGAAGACCTGGGCCGTCCGCTTTTCGAGCGTGTTCCCGACGGCCTGCGCCCGACACCGGCCGCGGATCACTACTACCGGGTCGTCCGCCGCTTGCTGCGCGACCTGGCCGACGAAACAGCCCGTCTACGCCGACATGGCGACGACCACCAACTGACCCTGGCCACCAGCCCTACCATCGCCTCTATCTGGCTATCCCGGCACTTGCCCGAATTTCAGCGGCAGCATCCACACATCGAAATCCGACTGCTGACCATGGAGGATCCCTACCGGCTCGATCTCACCGAGTTCGACCTGGGGCTCTACTATCACCTCGAGGGGCAGGTAGATCCGCCCGGCTTGATGGCCGAGACGGTGTTTGACGAGGAAAATGTCATCGCCGTGTGCAGCCCTCACTATACCCGGCACCATGGCGAGGTCGGAACGCCCGAGGCGCTACTACGCCAGCACACCCTGCTGGTGCTCGAGGACCACTTCAACGACTGGTTGACCTGGCAGGATTGGTTCACGGCCCTGAAGCTGGCCTGGCATGAGCCGGCCCACTGCCTGCGTGCGAACAGTTATCAGGTCCTGATGAACGCCACCCTCGCCGGCCAGGGCATCATTCTGGGGTGGGAACAGCTGCTCGCCGACGAGCTGCGCCAGGGGCACCTGCTGCGAGCCCTGCCCCAGGCCTTGCCCAGCCACGGCAAGCTTTCTCTTCTTATACCCCAGCATCGCCACCTGACCCTAGCCAGTCGCACCTTCCAGCGTTGGCTAGCCTGCCTTTGAGGAAAAGCGTTCAAACCTCCCAAGGCGCGCATGACATTCCCCATTCGCTCATGTAAGCTCTAGCTCGTTCTTGGGGAGTAGCCTGCTTCCAGCGCTGGCCGCGCAGGAAGTCCTCGTGTCAACACACTCGGCAGGCATGCCGTGGCACGAGTGGCCGAAAGGTTGGCGAGACCAATGACGTCATGGCGCTGTTTCGACAGCGCTCACCGTCATGGCCTTTCAACCCCGGGAGCCCACCAGATGTCACTTTTCTCGACCTTCTTCCTCGCCTTCTCCATGTCCAGCGATGCCTTCGTGGCCTCGTTGAGCAAGGGCGCAGCCCTGGCCGAACGGCCCAGCATGCGCGATGCTCTGCGCACCGGCCTCATCTTCGGTATCGTCGAAACCCTGACCCCCCTTCTCGGCTGGACGTTGGGCCTGTCGATGGCGCAATACGTCACCGCCTGGGACCACTGGATCGCCTTTGGGCTGCTTTCCCTGCTGGGCGCCCACATGATCCATGAGGGGATGCAAAGCGAAAACGCCGAGGACAAGCCCCGGCGTTCGCCTTCATCGTTTCTGCGCCTGGTGGTGACGGCCCTGGCCACCAGCATCGATGCCCTCGTGATCGGCATCACTCTGGCCTTCATGGACGCCAACATTTTCTGGACCTCACTTGCAATCGGCACCGCCACCCTGCTGATGACCACGCTCGGCGTCATGCTGGGCCGCGTGATCAACACGATGATCGGCAAGCGGGCGGAGATTCTTGGCGGCCTCGCCCTGTGTGGCATCGGGACCAGCATCCTGATCGATCACCTGGGGCTGCTGGCCTAGCAACGCCCTTGCTTGGCCAATCCCGGCGGACAAAACCCACCCCGGCCACGATCATGATCGTGGTAGCGATAATCGCGATGGCGTTTCCAGCGATCATGGTCGCGGTGACGGTAATCCCTGTCGCGCTTCCAGTCACGGTCGTGCCAGTCGCGATCATGATAGTACCTGTCATCATCGATCACGATGGCGGGCTCAGGGCTGATACGAGCAGGATGATAACTGCAGCCCACCAGCCCCATGACGATCAGGGTGCCGAGTAACGGGGACAACCAACGCATGGGGGAACCTCCCGATTGAATGATTGTCCTCATGCTAGCAGGCCATATGCAGCCTGCCCTGTGGCGGGATGGCGACACCCCATGGCAATGCGGTGTAAATCGCGGTCTTGCCGGTTGGCAGCGCTCCTCGGCCACCGTTGTGATGACGGCAGCAGCCGTAAGCCAAGCCGCCAGCCAGATATTCGGCACCCAGGATCATCAGGGCCATCCTCTCGCTTCGCCCGCGCTCCGGCAGCGTATCGAAGATCGGCATATTTGTTACAAATTGTAAATGACATTGAAGCCCAAACGGCAAGCGCCTCCCCCTCCTGCGTCAAGTAGGCCGACCATCTGGCACCATCTCGATCTATAACGTCAGGGCATAACCAGGTCTCATGGCCAACAGAGGTGCAGTGATGGGCCTTCGATCCCCCACCTTTTCTCATCAGTTAATTATTGTTTATTTTTATGCGGTTAGCTTAACAAATTCTCAATCAATGACTTTTTTTGAACAATCAATCAACAGC
This sequence comes from Halomonas caseinilytica, assembly GCF_001662285.1. Classification (NCBI taxonomy): domain Bacteria; kingdom Pseudomonadati; phylum Pseudomonadota; class Gammaproteobacteria; order Oceanospirillales; family Halomonadaceae; genus Halomonas; species Halomonas caseinilytica. The sequence goes on along the minus strand of NZ_BDEO01000001.1, from coordinate 519,097 downwards.
CTGCCGCCCCCTCTCATTCAACTTTAGAACTATAAAAAACAATATCTACTTATTTCTATTAGCAATAAAAAAGCCATTAAAAAATCAGTGCCTGCAAACCTTTTACCCTTAGCCTTGAAACAATTTACCTATAAATTCTCAACAAAACACAAACCTTGTTAACATACGGATACAACTCTGCGTTGACGCCCCTCACCCCAAGCTATAGCTTCATTGACGAGAAAGGCCTACTTGGAGCGGGAGGTTCCGAGTGCCTAGGTGGAGAAAACAATCGATTCCAGATGCGAGAGCAATTTCTCACAGGGTAAAGAAAGCGCTCGATACTACATAGCATCAGAATTGACAACAAATCCGCCTCACACTAGCTTTCGTGCTGCCATGTAAAGTTTCTAGCGTGCATGACAGTGCTGGAAGTATAAACAGAACTCCACTAAGCACTAACGTCAGGGGGATGAAGGATGGCTATTCTCGATATCGATCTTGCCAATTCCGGCACACAAACCATTTCAGCTGAAAATGGCGCAGACGCTGAATCAAACACTCTCAACATTACAGCCTTGGGCAGCCAAGAGCTTATTGTTGATGGGGTGCCAGCTACGGTGGGTAGCATTGCGGGCGTTCAAGTTGGGGCTTCGCCAACCTTCACGTCTGTCAATGGCGGTAGTCTGACAGTTGATCAAGGCTTGCTGAACGTTAGCGGCCTCAATGGCTTTACCTTCGGCATTGAGGGCGAAAGCTCTGCGACACTAAATGCATCCGACCTCAGTACGCTCAACGGCCTAAACTCCTATGATGTCAATTTCTCAGGAGGCGCCGGCGGCTCATTCACTTTCAACAAGGGTGAAATCAGCCTTCTCGATGACTACAGCTTCAATGTCACTGGCATGGAAGCGGGCGATGAGCTCAACCTTGGTGGCGGTAACTGGAGCTTGGATGAAGGCTCCATCTTGAACCCTGAAGATGCCTATCGAGATGGCGCCTTGCACCTGACACAAGGCAACAGCGTCATTGGTGGTAGTGTAAACGCCCGTATCGAGATGACTCAGGAACAGTATGACCAGTTCCACCAAGATCCCAATGCCTATCTCTCGGGTGACGGTACCTTCACATTCCAATGCTTCGCGGCTGGCACGATGATCGCCACTCCCGACGGTGAAGTCGCAGTGGAAACGCTGTCGATCGGTGACCAGGTGCTGACGGCTGATGGCAAGACTGTATCGGTCAAGTGGATCGGTCACCAGAGCCCAGGCAAGCGCGTTTCTGCCCTGAACAAGCTTCCGGTACGTATCAACGAAGGTGCTCTTGGTTCTGGCCTGCCGAACCGTGACCTGGTGGTGACAGAAGATCACGGTATGGTCATCGATGGCTTGGTCATCAATGCTGGCGCGCTAGTCAATCAGGACACTATCGACTACGTTCCTCGCCATGAGCTGCCCAAGGATGTAACCTACTACCACATCGAAACCGAAGGTCACGAAGTGATCTTGGCCAACGGTGCCGAAGCTGAAACCTATGTCGACTACCTGACTCGCCAGTCATTCGACAATTACGCCGAGTACGTGGAGCTCTATGGTATCGAGACCCGCGTGGTCGAGATGCCCCGCCATCGCATCTCGTCTCGCCGCTTGCTGCCCATGGCCGTACGCGAGCGCCTGGGCATTCAGGACGTGACTCAGGCCGCCAAGACCGCCTGAACTACCTGAAAAAGAAAGCGCAACTCTCAACACCGACCAGGCATGGATACTTGGTCGGTGTTTTTTTATGCCATACACCTCAGAGCCAATACCAGGATCAATGACACGGCTCTACGCCCGTGACCGAAGGCTATCTTAGAGTATGGGCTTCCCTTCATGATTGAAGCCATCTAGAGTGTAAGCTCTTACCTTCATTACCGAAGATTGAGTAACGTTTCCTTCATGGATGATGACATGATGCAAGAGCGGCCCAGTAACAGTGCGGCCGAGACCAGTGAGTCGGAGTCCCCTCTCCAGCAAGCCCAACGTGCCATGGCCAAGGGTGATCTGGAACGCGTGGAAACACTGGTTGACCATGCCGTGCAATCAGGTAGACCCCATCCCGCTGAAAGACGGCTCTGGGTGCAAGTTGCCTTTCGTCAAGGCCGGTTAAACATCGCCCTACGGCGTTCCGTAGTCGCATTGAAGGCACAACCTAACGACCCGCATCTTCATGTACTTACTGCTCGGGTACAAGCTGCCGCCGGCATGCCACGTCAGGCACTAAGACGCATCAATAGAATCATTCCCCGCTGGCCTGACAGGTACAAGCTACGACTCGTAAAATTCCAGCTATTGCGCGACCTAAACCGTACACGCCCCGCGCTGCGAGAGCTTCAGAAACTGCGTCGGCACTGGTTCGACATGTTGGATGTCCAGTTAGCAGCAGTACAATTTTACCGAGCCCATGGCCGTCTCCGGGCTGCCAGAGCGGTGCTCGACCACTTGCTGGAACATCACCCGAATCATCGTCAGGCCCGTATCATACGACAACAGTTGGTCAGTGCTGGAACTGTCCAGGACACAGCCTCATCACTTCCTGAGCTTCTGACCCAGGCCAAATGTAATCCTGCAGCATCAACCGCCTATGCTGCGGAAATCCTGCAAGCGGTGAAACTAGCCACCACGCCGGAACTCGTCAGTACCTGCCGTGAAGCCATTGAGTTTCTAGGAGATATGGCAGATCAACTGATGGAGCACGACAAACTGGTACTGTTTAACCAAGCCGAACGCTTCGGGTACCTGGAGATCGCAAACCGTGCGCTCACCAAGGTGCTCGACGGCGGACCTCGCGATGTTCACATTGCCCGTATCCTCTTTAACAAGGCCATGACCTCGGTTGAACCTCACCAGGCCGATGCGGTTGTATCCCGCCTGTTGAAGCATATTCCAGAAGCCAGGCAGGCCCCACTTGCGGCAGAGTTCGCACTACGGATCGAAGGGCCACAGAGTGCTCTTGAACGACTACGTCAAGATAAACGCAGTCGCCGCACGCTGCCGGAGGTCCATACACTCATCCGTTTCCTCAGGGCTAACGGCTTGTATGGCCTTGGGTTACGATATATTCGCTTCTGTCGCCAACGCTGGCCAGACGATGCGGAGCTACGCCTTCAGCAAGCCAGATTACAGATGGATTCAGGGCACCCCGAGGAAGCGCTCACGACATTGGAAGCCCCCATTCCCAATGCCAAGCGAGTTCCCTTTACTCGACTTCGCCTCCTCAATCTTCTCGAAACCGGGCAGGAATATGCTGCCAAGGAAGAGCTCGACAAGGCCAATGCTTATAGTCTTTCGAGCGGTATTCTTGATTTACGCCTACGAACGCTCATTCTACATGGGCAAGAGCAGGAAGCAGTAGAGCTCATCGAGGAGGTAAAGCGGCGCGGTCTGAATAACCAAATAGCATCAGACCACTTCTCTATCTCACTCATCGGCAACCTGATGAGCGACCTTGCACTGTTTCACCGAGAGCAAGCCACCCTGCCCCCCGGAAATCATAGGGGGTATCTGGCCGCCCACTATGTCCAGGCTGCTATAGCTGTGATCAGGCAACATTTCAAGCAGTCTCTCGAGCCAGCCCAGAATCATCAGCAATATATCCCGCGCCGGGTGGTGCAATACTGGAATGAACGTACACCTCCCCAGAGCGTGACGGACATCATGCATTCCTGGTCAAGTGTGCCGGGAATTGAATACCAGCGCTTCAATAGCCAGTCGGCACGCTCCTTCCTCAGGCGCACCTTCGGGGCCGATTTTGAGCGCGCATTCAGGTTGGCAAACAATATTGCCGAAGGCGCTGATTTCTTTCGGCTCTGCTACCTCCGTCATCACGGTGGCATCTATGCCGATGCAGATGACCGTTTGTATGGTAATCTGGACGCTCTCCTACCTCCTGGGGTGGGCATGGTCTGCTTCCGGGAACCTTTCGGCACAGTAGCCAACAATGTCATCGTCGCAACGCCGGAACACCCGGCCATCGTGCTTGCCTCCGAGATGGCGGCCGAAGCCCTGCTATCGCGCGATAATGACAATACCTGGGGGAAGACGGGCCCTGGCCTGCTGACTCGGGCAGTAGCCAGTTACCTTGTCCAGGCCAAATCCCCTTCCCCCGCCGAAAGCGTCGCTATCCTGCCGAACTATATGCTGTACAGGCAGGTTCAGGTGCATACCCAGTTGCCGCACAAGAAAACCAAGCGACACTGGAATGCAGCCAACACCACTGGCGTGGACATGCGGCCGTTCTTCACGACAGAACCTACCACATCCGACGAATAGCCATCGCAGGCAGGCAAAAAAAACGACCACCGACTGCTAAAGCCGGTGGCCGTTTTGGTGACGGTGACAGGCACATGCAGTCGCATGGCCACCCACTGGACTAGTGCGGGATCATCATGCCCTAGGCGTTCATCTGGGCAATAGCGTCACTGCCCAAAGTGGTAGCGCACCCCCAGCGAGGGAATGTTGCTGCCGCCCCCATCATCACCGAAGGTGCCGTAAGCGGTTGACCGGTGGTGAAGGCGGCCATAGAGTGACCACGGGCCCCAGCTATCGGGCTGCACTTCCAGCTCGAAGATCATCGACGCCATCCAGTTCTCGCCCGAATCATCCAGCCGTGAGGTTTCCGACGTGTAGGAGACCCCGACACCGAGATAGGCCGTAGTATCGAGTACATCGTCCCAGGGGAAGGGTTCCCAACTGATCGATGGTGTCAGGAACGTCTCGAAATAGTGCTCGTCGCCGAAGATGTAGGACACATTGGCCTCGGCATACAGCTTGGAGTACCCCCAGAAGTCCACCAGTTCCTTCTGCAGGCCGGTGCTGACGATGTAGTAGTCTCGGAAGTCCCAGACGAAGGGATTGAAGGCCTCGCCACTCTTGACCGTTTCATGCACCGCCTGCCCGGCATGGCCCCCCAGCGCCCACCCCTGTCCCCAGGGGGTGACGCTTACTTCATCCGCCCATGCCGTGCCCGAGGCACCAACGCCCAGAGCCAACACCAATCCCGTGCCGACGGCACGAAAAGGCGATGTCGTGAGGGAGCCAGAAAGTTGTTCGATCTTGTACATAAACACGAATCCTTGTCGAGTAATGAAAGTCATGTCGCGATGATGATTACCGTTGCCAGGCATCCTTGCCCTCGACACGATGCCATGACGCCTTCACGCCCCGAGCGGCAGCCCGCTCATCCTCACGGCGACGCATTCGTTGCAGCACACGATACTGCAGCCGATTCAGGCTTTCGAAGCCCAGTCCCGGCAAGGGAATAAAGGGATTGGTACGACTCATGCCCCACAGTGCCAGACGCGATGTCCCCGGCTGCGCATGGCCTCGGGCATGCACCCCGAACGTATTGGCGATCAGCAAGGTATTGCCCGGCACCTGGAAGCTCTGCGGTGGCTTATCACCCAACCGTGCCGCCGCTTCCGGCTCGACACGGAACGAGCCTCGCGCGGTATAGCGGTCGGCATGCTTTCGCGCTTCCTGGCTCATGCGGTATTCCCAGGAAAGACGCTCGCGACTCAAGCGATTCGACCCGGGCACAAAGACGAAGGGCCCATTGAGATCCGACACGTCCTCCAGATAGAGCCAGAATTTCATGGTTGGCTGGAAGGTATCGACATGCAGGTTGGTCTGCGGGTCCGGTGGCGCCTCACTGACGCCGTTCATCACTTGCTCCGCATGACAGATCGGCATGCGCAGATGACCGGCACAGAAGCGCATCAAGCGGCGAAAGGCTGGATCCTGCATCAAGGCGCGTGTTCGCGGCATAGCCTCGAGCACTTCCGGGGCGAGCAGCATGCGGCGGGTCCGGGCATCCCCCTGGATGCACTGGCGCACTTCGCCCCGCCCTTGCCGCACTTCTTCGACCAGGGCGTGATACTCGTCTTCCGGCAAGTAATTCCGTTTGAGCACGAACCCCTGCTCGATGAACTGCCGACGATCCTCCCGTGGCACCCGCCATCCCAGCATCGCCATGCGCAGGCGCATCACCCCATGGGCCAGCGCGACACGGCCGACATGCAGTCCCCACCGGTTCAGCCGACGGCTACCGATCAACGGATTGGCCACGAACGACTTGGTGCCGGTGAACAGTTCGGCCAGCCACAGGGGCAACCGCGCGAGCCGTTTCAGCATCATGATCCATCACTCCTTAACAACCTGGGCCACAGAGTCTTCTAGCCCAAGGCGATGAGAGCACGCTCACCGGGAAAACCGTTTTTCCCTGATGAAAGACCGATAGATGATATTCAGCTTCAGCCACTGACGCCGGCAATAGCCCAAGCGCTGATACATCAATCCGTTTTGTGCCATCAAGGCGTCGCGTTCCTGAATGATTCGACGCAGTACAGCCTCACAACTGGTATAGCCATTCAGCACCGGATCCCAGTACAACGGATATAGCAGCAGGGCTCCCGCCACCAGTTCCGGTAGACGGAGATGCCGGGAACGACGAAGCAACGCCCTGGCTCCCACCACTCGGTCATCGGTCAAGCCCCAACCAGCATAGAAAGGCTCGCCATAGGTGACGACTCGCTTGTCACGCAACAACGCGTCAAATCCGGTCAAGGAGGTCATCGTGTGCAGCGTATCACAGGCCTCGATACAGCTGATGACCGACAGATCGGTCTCGACGTGATCGGCCAGCTCGAACGCCCTGGAAAGCGCCACATGGCCCTTGCGACCTCCCCGGGCGACATCCGGATGCGGCTTGTAGACCAGAAAGGCATCAGGGTGAGCCTTCCGAGCGGCTTCGAGCAGTCCGAGATTGGTACAGACCGCTGTGGCCCCGTAACGAATCGAGGCATCATCCTCCACTTGTCCTGGCACCAGAATCACCTCCCGCCCTTGCGTATCCCAGTCCGGTACGCGATGAGGCTCGAGGTTATACTTGGTGATTCGGTGCTCCACGATCCAGCTGCGAACGCGCTCAGCACGATCCAGCTCATCATCCGTGAAGCAATGCGTATTCAACAAGTGTTCGAGATCCGACGCCTGACCAGGATCGAAATAGATTCCCCGCTCATCCAGCACGATGGAGCGCGGTGGCACCATATCGGACCCTAGCCCTACTGACCTGACAAAGCCATCCTCCACGTGCAGCAACCGGGCTCCGGTGCGAAACGCCAGGGACGAGACCTTCGCCGGCGTGTCACGTCCCCACAGCACCAGGGCATCGTCCGATGTCAATCCCAGGCGTTCCGCCTTTCTGGCATTCGGTACACGACCCAACCGAGTCGGCAGCAACGATAGTCTCGCCCCCAGATTGGCGGCTTTCCAGCGGCGAAACCCAACCATCACCCGGCGCCCTTGGATTCGCCCCTCGACCTGGCGTTGGCGAGCCAACCAACGCATGACATCAAAGATATCGCCCGGGCCCAAGGTCTCGGGATCCAGATAACGGCTGTAGCGAAGATAAGCCGCTGCGAAAAGCTCCCTGACGCCTCGCGTAGAGGTACGACGAACACAGGGGAGACGATCATCCGTGGCCCCCCAACCTGCATACCAGGGCATACCGAAAACGCTCACCGGCAGGCCAGCCATCAGAGCTTCGAAGCCAAGATGCGCGCCCACCGTATAAACACGGTTCATGCTCTCGAGCAGGCTCCAGGGGTTGACCTTTTCACCAAGCGTGACGACCCGCTCCTTCTCCGGTTCGTCGATCAAGCCTGTCAGGATGCTTTCATGCCTGAGATAAGCCTCTTGGGGTCGGTAGGCGTAGATCGTCGCAGCGGGATGCTCCGATAACGCCGCTGCCAACATGCGCCTGAAACCGGATGCCTCCATACCCGGGGCCTTTCCGTCACCGGTCCAGTCCTGGTCGATCACCAGCACCCTTTCATGGTCATCACCACGCAGGATCGACTCGTCCAGATCGGGCGCATCGTTGTAGCGGCTCAATCGTTCCGAAATCAGGAACCGCATGGCCGCATCAACCTCCGCCTCGATCCCATCGAGTGGAGACCGTTTCGCGTTCAGTATCGATTCCAGTCGAGACGGGTGACGGGCATCGTCATGGGTGCCCAGGTCATCCACGGTCAAGGAAAGCGACGGAAACACATCCTGTTCGCCATAGGCGCACAAGAAACCCTCTTCGAGCCGCAACAACGGAAGCTTCGCTCGCTCCGCCAACGCCACAGCACGCTTTCCGCCGGGCGCCTTGCTCCAATACACCAGAGCATCCAACCCACGACATTGGGCCAGAGTCGAAACCTGGCGCAATTCCCCATCCAGTAATCGAGGCCACGTCGGATGATGAGGCAGCGCCCGGCAAGTGGTTCCCATCACCGGCATTTACATCGAGGCCAGGTGCTTTTCCCACTGCCAGGCGTGGGTCACGATCTTCTCCAGATCGGCGAAGGCGGGCCGCCAGCCCAGTTCCTCCTTGGCCTGGGTGGCATCCGCCACAAGCACGGCTGGGTCGCCGGGGCGCCGATCTCCCTCTTCCACCTCGAGCGAACAGCCATCTCGAGCCACGACACTCTTGACCACATCGATCACTTGCTGGACGGAGAAGCCGTGGCCATTGCCAAGGTTATAGGCCAGCGCCCCACTGTTGCGGCCTTCGAGTAGCATCGACAATGCCAGCGCATGCGCACTGCATAAATCCTCGATATGGATGTAATCGCGCACGCAAGTACCATCTTCGGTAGCGTAATCACGTCCGAAGACGGTAATCGAATCCCGCCGACCTGAAGCCGCCTGAAGGATCAACGGAATGAGATGGGTCTCGGGATCATGACACTCTCCCAGCTCACCTTCAGGGTCGGCCCCACAGGCATTGAAGTAACGCAGGCTGACGGAATTCAAGCCATACGCATTGGCGTAGTCGGCCAGAATCCGCTCCACCATCAGCTTGCTGGCACCATAGGGATTGATCGGTGCCTGAGGGTGCCGTTCATCGATAGGAGTGCGTTCCGGCTCGCCAAAGGTCGCCGCCGTGGATGAAAAGATGAAATGGCGGACATCGTGGCGCACCATCACATCTAGCAGTCCCAGGGTGTTGGCCACGTTATTGCGATAGTACTTCGAGGGTTCAACCACCGACTCCCCCACCAGGCTATTGGCAGCGAAGTGCATCACACCGTCGAACGCGTGCTCACGGAACAAACGTTCCAGCAGGTCGACATCCCCAAGATCGCCCACAACCAACGTCCCGTACTGGGCCAACTCGCGAAATCCCGTGGAAAGGTTATCCAGAACAACGACCTTGTTACCTGCCCTGACGAGCTGCTTCACCATATGCGAACCAATATAGCCACAGCCGCCAACAACCAGAATAGTGCTGCTCATTTATCAACTCCATGAATAAAAAGCGTACTGGCAATACATCTTACTGGGCATCACCAACTTTAGCAGGCTCTTCCTCGGGATTAACATCAACAAATTCAAGCACATCGTGCTTGATAGATTCGAGACTCCGATCACTCACCGAAAGATAAGAGCAATGTCGCTCCTGCATCAACTCATCCAAGCGCTTCTTGATCGGATCCTCACCGGAAATGATCTCTCTCGCCTTATCCAGGCTACCTTCCAGTTCGAAGGAAAAGTCTTCGAGACGACCTTGCTCATCGTCGCAACCGAGATATACCACCATGAGGTCATGCTTCCACCTCAAGGTTTCGAGCAATTCAACCTGGCCACCCGACATATGCGCAAACAAGGCATTGTGTCGAGACTGCTCACGATTGACATAAGCCACGTCGGCGAGGTAATAGTGCCAGTCCAGCGTATTATCCTTTTTCGGAATGACATCGAATATCCCAGTATGTATTCCTGAGCTCAACCAGGACTTCATGGCTTCCTTGGCCTTATCCAAGCCATTCCGGTTTTCCGCAACAAAAATTACCAGCTTGCTGTCTATGGCTTTCAGAAGCTCCCAGTGATCATGAGTATCCGAGAGAAGACTGGGCCACTGAACCAGCTCCTGGGTTCTATGAAGATTCTCGACAATATAGGTCACGTCGAATTCTTTATTGATAGCTTCGTCAACCCAGTGCCTCAAATTTTCAAGCTCAACCCTGGAAAATTCGCACAACCGGTGCTGAATCAAGTGAAGAACCTTGCTCTTGAAGTAAAACTCCTTGAGAAGCGGCTTATCCAGACCATCGCTCTTGTTGTCATCGACAAGCACGATATTGACGTCATGCTTCCAGCGCAACACTTCCAGATAATGCAAGGCATTCTTACCCAGGGAGAAGACGATTGTCTTGCCTGGCTCATGAAATGCAATATCACCCAGTAGCTTGTGCCATGTATGTTGGGCAAGGGTGACATCCCCACGATTAATGGGCATCCAGGACTCCCCGGCATAGCCTTTTCCTACTTCTTCAGAGTCGAAAAGGTCACCATATACAGCCGTATCATCCAGCTTGTCGAATTCGGCTAACGCCTCGGTCTTTCTCGTCTCCTCCAGTCCACATACAACAATCATCCGTGCCGGAATGGATTTGACGAAGTCATAATGATTCTCCATGCTGGTACAAAGATGATGCCAGCTTGAGTTCTCCAGGTCTTTCTTTTTCTTGATATCGCTTCTAAGCGCCTCAAGCTCCTGATCACTGTTCTTGAGCAACTCTTTATACTCATCGACAGACATTGGGGCCAGGCGACTCAGCTTATTCTTTAACTCCACTGCACGATGGCTGACCTTTCGAACAAAGAAACGGTTTTCAGCGAGCAGTTCCGGATAATCATCATTATAATAAACTCTAGGAATTCCCCAGGAGTTAAAGGAATAACGAGTCAAGGGTCTGGCAACAATTTCCTCTTTTGGGATCAGGTTGCCAACCATGGTCTGGAAGAAAAGCTCATCGGGAACCCAAGTGCGCTTGTAGAAACGTTCTACTTCTGGATGCTTATCAAGAAGGCCCAGTATCTTTTCGACCGTGGAGCGCCTGAGGCACCACCACTGTGACCCCATGTGTGCTACATGAGACAGAGGAAGCTTCCGCTTCACTCCCAGTTTTTGCTGTAGCTTCAATGAACGATCGAAGCGCCATTGTTGGGAGCGCCAATTGAAGAAGTGAAATAATTCCCAACGCTCTTCCTGTATCCCTTGCGTGATCCACCGATTTTCTTCGGCATTAACGGTTTCGATATAATCGACGCCTTCATCTTTCAGACTTTCTTCAAGAAACTTGACAGGCTTGACCGGCATGCAAGAACCGGATAGGAGAAAGTAATAGTCGCTATCGTCCTGAGTTTCTACAGCCTTCCTCAAACAATTCAGCGTCGCCTTGACAATGGACCACTCACCCCATTCGACCTTGACACGGTCTGCCAGATATAGATTCCCCGCCTCGGAAGGGAGGTCCAAAGAAGATTGAATTTCGGAGGTGTCCGTACCTGTCCCGGCATCATGATGCAGGAACACATTACGCCCCGAGGCCAGCAATCCCTCCAGCAAGGGCTTGAGCTTGTCAGGCGATTCATGAGCCAGGATAACGAATCCGATCTTCATTGATTTACCACTCCCCTTTATTGATAAGCCCCAGATGCTCCAGGGTCTCCCAGCTTTCGTAACGGGTAGAGACCTGGGGATGGAAAAGAAGATCACGGTTATCAATGACTCGTCCGTACTGCTTGTATTCAGCCGAGTCATTGTAATGCTGCTTGGCGACCATCTCCTGCTTCACCTTGTCATTAAGCTGACTGATAAACTTGAAGTGAAGAATTCCACCGGTCACTTTCCGTTCATCGATACATTCATTGAGACGTCGAGGCAATGCCATATGCATAGAGGAAACATATGTATAATTCCACTTCCACTTGACCAGCGGCACCTTATTCAAGGCAGGTGCACTAGCGGGTGTTTCTTTGGCAAAGACACGACGACGCACTCCCCCTTGGACAAAAAGATTTCTCATGTCATGGTTATACTGCTTGCTATAACCAGATTGGTCAAAGTAAGGACACGCACCTAGTGGATCCGTACCAGGCTCATACCAGGTTTCGGATACTGGCCCCTCACCATACATGTCGATCATGACGGTAAAGAAGGAATCCTGACGAATCGACTCCAGGTACGAGGTCAAATCCTTGAGATCCCGAGTGTCACAGTGGGGATACACGATAAACTCATCGGGGTCACATGTCATGCACCAATGGCCACGCCCGTACTTGAAAAGCAAATAATTCAGCCAGTGCATGCCAAAATTGGTTTCCTTGTAGCCATCGGTAGCCAGAAACCTTGTAACATCGCTGTGTCGAGATAGTATCTCAGCCGTATCGTCATCGGAATTATTATCTACCAAAAAGAAGTGTGACACCCCCATCTTTCGATAATAATCCAAAAAAAACTCTAGTCGATGACCCTCATTCTTCATGGTTGAAAAAAGCAGTATCTCACCCTTTTTGATAGATGAGGTGTGATCCTGCTTCAACGACATTCGCCTTCCATAATAAAACGCAGAACGAAAAAAGGGATATATCTCCTTTATCCAATCAGCCTTGTGCTTTATGTAAGACTTTGCTTTCCCCATAACATCCTCGCCTTCCAAGAAAATACCTTCAGAAGAAGCTGCTTACAAATCGCCATAAATATGGCCGACAAGCTTCATCTTCATTTTAGTATAAAGATCATCGTTGCTACACATGACGTTATAACCCAGCCCTTCTCTTTCTATGTTTTCAGGGGGAGTGGACAGGTCTGAAAAAACAAACTCTGAACCCAAATCCAATATAGATTGATGCTTTATATCATAGTATCTTGAGTCCTTGGAGTAGACTCCTGATATGCCATTTCTAGAAAAGGCATAATGAGTATGAAAGCGTGCAGAGATAACAAAATCATTACTGCTCATGGGAATTCCATTAAGAGATTCCGAAAGGGGGAGATAACGAACGCCGTCCACCTTTGTCTTAACAAAATCATAAACTTTCCTATCTTGCCAAGGATAGCTCTCAAAGAAAACGACTTCATCGAAGTCTTTCGACCTTTCTACAACCCAGTCCCAGAACTCCTCCCCAATTTTTCTTACATTATATTCTAGGAAGGATAAATACATCCTCTTCTTCTTTGACTTCCTTTTATTTCTCAAGAAATCAGATGCTTTTAAAAGATAACAATCATCCAACCCAAAAACAAAATTCCCGGACGGGAATTTCTTTTTTAAAAGACGGAAGTTATCAACATCTCTAAGTTCAAAAAAATCAAAATAAGAAAAAATCTCTTCTATTATTTTCAACCTCTTCTTCCCGACATCAGGAACAGGCCCAAAGCCAATTCCTGTAGCAACAATCTTTATATTTCTAGTCTTTTTCAGTGCTGCCAAAAGGCCAACATAAAACCCCTTGTCCGGATCAAAATTATTCAGATACCCGCCTCCATGAAGATGGATAACATCGGCATCTTTTAAATCGTCAATATCAAAAGACGAATAGACACTAAATCCATCGCTTTCAATAAATTTATACCCCCTTATAACCTGATCCCAGAAATCTAGGCCGGCAACATTTTTCGCTACTCTAACCAACCCATCACGAAACGTCACTCCAGGATCTTCACCATGTACCTCTATTTCTTTAGACGCTATATTTTCATAAAAAATAACCTGTTCTGCTTTTTTATTTTTTAGGAAATACTCTTTCCAGCCTTTTACAATTAATTCATCACCATAGTTCGGGGCCCCGGCCCCTCCGATCAGAACAACTTTATTCAACATCTACAAACTCACTCTCAGATATCGTCAAAAAATCTTTGGCCGAAACGATCTTTCAAAAAATCATACTGACCTGAAAACAACTCTTTCAGGTCTTTTCTTATCTCTTCTGGCATTTTCAGGCCACTACCTTGGTGCACTGTTTTAGATGCATCAACAAATTCAAAACCGCTTTCTAGCCCTATAAATCCAGAGACTTCCTGAAGAACGACGTTAGGCTCGCTCTTTATTCTCTTAAAAGGTATATATTTGATATTTTCTGAAAAAACATCCCATTCAGGAATATAAGACCTATAATCCCCTCTGTTTTCTATTGAGGGATGGCGAAGATTCTTTCGGAAATAGCTCATATCTTTTATTTTTTTATTCTTGTTGACTGCTTTATGGTAATCACCATTTCTAACCATATTCATTTTCAACTGAGACCAGGCGCGTGAAACTGGATCGCGAATTATATAAATTATTTTCACTTCACCACATAGTTCTCTGATGTGCTGTATACCCTTTCTCCCTATGGTGCAGTACTCAGGAGTTATCTCGCCTGAAATAGCATCACCTGGAGATGCTGAAAAAATATTTTTATACCAATCGTCTGTAAACTTTTCTTCATGTGTCATGATGCTAGAAAGATAGGAAACTTTATCCCAATCTATCGATTTCGAGCTATCAGTAACTTTCTTCAACTCTCTCCTCAAGGTAGATCTGAGATGCCACGTTATCCACCTTCTAAAATCCTGATTATAAACATAGTCGAAATAATGAACTTCTTTCATAGGAGGCATCCAAATTTTAGGATGCGCCCTAAGCTGCTTATCCAGCCATGTCGTTCCTGCTTTTTGTGCACCTATGCACAAAAAATTGGGGAGATTATTTTTTCCCATCCATTGCCCTCACAGCATAATACCTATAGCAAAACATTAAAAACCACTAACCCGCTTCCACTAGAAAACAAATATGCCTTCACATGGAATTGATCTTTCCTTTTTTTACCCTCACACTATATTCTCTTACTTTTTTCCTTATAAATGGCCCCCTAGGCCTCAATTTCTCGGCCATTTTCATAAGCCGATAGGAGGTATTTAAATCCTCACTTTCTTGGCTTATTGCCAAGTCACGGATAAAGTCTATATCTTCTTTTTGAAGGATGCTTGTCTCTCCACTCAGCAACATAAAAGAACTATAGTACCTCTCGACGACTTCTTTCCGCTTTTCAGTTAAATATGCATTCTCAGGACCCATCATCCACTTATAATAATGGGGGTACTTCCTCTTCTCTCTAACTTTCTTTCCAAACTCCACCTTATCAATCCTCCCATCTAGAAAAGAAGAAAACACCCATTTGAGTGCATTGACTTTTGCAAGATGGTTTGGTATCGAATGACCAACCCCAGGGAATTTTAATTTTTCAAGATTCAAATATCTTTCCGCATGTAATGCATCAACTTTAAAGAATGGATCATAAATCACGTACCCTGAAGCATAAGCATCAGCTCCGTCATTATACGGACAACTCCAATCAAGTTTGTTACGGGCATTGCTAAACCGATATTCAAATGGGGCTTTCTCAGAGTTCAAAGTGCTTATAGGATTAAAGAGAAGCATCTCCTCTATCCCTAAAGGGTTTGCAAGGGCTGAGACGCCAAAACCTCCCATACTTCCTCCATACCCTAAAATCTTTAGTCCAGTTTTTTTTATTTCCTCACCCACGCCCTCGACTTTCTCTTGGAAAATTTTATCCGTGTACCAATTATTATTTCCTATGCAACAAAAAGAAAGCGCATTCAGACCTTTTGAAACGATAAAATCATAAGCCCAAGGAGAGTGCACCCCACTTTTAGCCTCTGCCCTTTTTGCATTAGCCCCTAAATAAGAAAAGGTTATCACTATAGGCGCATCTTCATTGGCAATTTTGTATTTATAATACACATTCCCAAGACAAGAATAACCTTCTCTTCCTTTTATAAAACGCCCCATATTGAATCCCTTCTTTTCCTTTCAGGTAGAAAGCTTCATTACTTTATACCAACCCCATAAAAACAAAACAAAACCTAACCTAATGCCCTTATAAAGCTTCTTTACTTATACACAAGACCACAAAGATTTCCCAAAACTCTGGCGAGAAACACTTATGGAATAGTCGAAAAGTTTACAAATAATGCTTTCTTGAAAAATAAAACCCACAAGGTAGATTCTTACCCTCTACACGGCCCGCTTGCCCACAATTATCAAAACATGAGTATGTCAAACTATATCCCGAAACATTTTTTCTCGACACAAGTCGTACTATAGTTTGAAAAAAACACTCATCTGGAATCCAAACAGTTTTAAAAAATCGAAGCTTGGGGTCTTTCACAATGGCACACAAAGTCTTCTTTGCAGTCGATGACGATAAACACCACCACTGACTACCAAAGTAAATTTCATAAGCATGCGGCTCGCGACGTTTCAATCCCAATCTTTTCTGGGTGCGATACATCCAACGATGCAGCTTCGGATACTTTCGCTTATCGAGGTAGTGTCGGTACAAATAGCGATCTTCGCGAATCCCTCCTTTTATCCACTCACTGGTTTTACACTCGATAAAGTCCATACCTTGGTGAACTGTCAGAAATTCTCTAAGATCACGCAGCGGGCGTACGGGTCGACAGTACTCACTGATAAGATAAAAATAGTCTGGCACTACCTCTTGATCGAAAGCATACCGTAAAGCACGCAAAGGGGCTTCAACCAGCCCCCATTGGCCCCAGCCACAACGTACTCGATTACGCATCAAATGGCAGCGAGGCTCATCATCCAACACTGAAACCAGTTTATGAAAGGTCTCCTTCGGTGACTTTTTGTCCAGATGGACGAGAATTCGACAATCCGGGTCATCTTCCAGAAGTTGCCTCACTAATGTAATAACCCTCTCAGCACTATCATGGCAGAGAAGAATGAATGTCACCGTGACGAGAGTGTTACCCGTCATCAATAAACTTCCAGCAATTTTCTCGGATCGATTTGTGACCTACCGCCATTTTTCAACGAGCACACTTTCCCGACATCCCTTTCCATTACCGCCTGTAAGCGCTTGAAATTCTGTTTGTGGCGATAATACCCCTTCTCGGTACGCTTGGGATGCCAGAGATGCACCAGAGTACACCCCTGCTGGCGGCACTCCTCACCGTACAGTGCAAAATAGGCACGAAACCCCCGATATTCGGTAATCGGGCCGCTTCCCATGTTGCGTGTATACTCTGGAGGACGAGGCGCTATTGGATATTGACAAGAAAGCCGATGCAGAAGCTCGAAATCCTCCGCGCCGTGTCCCTTGAAACCTTCATCATGCCCTCCCATGGCAAGTAGGTCGTCACGATTGGTGACAATACAGGAACTCCCTTGAACCAGGAAATTCATTCGCTCATGAGGATGATTATGGCGCTTTCGGAAACACCATGCTTCTTCGCTGGCTTCAAAATGCGTAAGGAAATGCTCTGTCCCTTCCTCTGTCAGAAAGGCCACAGGAACACAAAAGAAGTGCTCCGGGCGAGTCGCCAGTTCCACCTCACGGATATGTATCAATAACCGCTGATAGACTTTGGTCAAGGCCAAAAAGTCGACATCATGGAAGAGAACCACGGGAGATCTAGCAGCGCGCGCTCCTCGATTACGGGCTCGTGCCAAAGAAAAGCGTCGGTGCCGGGTACGAAGATAGACCCCGCGCACGACCTGCCCTTGCAGTCTTCTCTGTTCCACAATATTTCGAATGTACCGGCGCACCGTCGGCTCCGAGCCATCATCCACGATGATGACCTCAAAACCGGCGGGAATCGTCTCCAGCAGCCGGTTCAAGCGCAGAATTTCACGCTGCTCGACTGCCTGAGCCCTCAAGGGAACAATGATAGATGCGGCAGTATACGACTCATTTTCCATTAACGGCATCCTTCACTATATGCCCATCCATATCGGTCCATAGCGAACGTAGCCCACATCAGGTAGGTATAGCTCACACAGGCAGATACCATCCAGCCCTTCTTATGCGACATACCACCGGTGTTATCTATCGTAGTCGGCTCATCAGTCCCGGTGTTCCTTGATGATCAGGACCAGCATGCTGAGAATGAAGGCCAGAAAGATAGCGATAAGAGCGAAAACGGTACTGTTGTATAGCCGGTCAGGCTTGGTGGAATACTCCGGCATGAGTGGGCTTTGCAGCACACTCACCTGCTTGAGCTTGCGCGCGGCCTCGATCCGCGTGTTTTCCAAAGCCGATAACGCACTGGAGTAGGTCTCCTGGGCAAACTGAGCCTGCAACTCCAATGTCTGATACTCCGAGGAGACCCGATTGAGCGAATCCCCCGTTGCTTGCGCCAGACGATCCCGTTCCCTGCCGATCTGATCACGCAATGCACTGATTTCACTCTTGATACGTTGCATCTCAGAAGACCGGGGACTCTGATAGCTCGCCAGTGCCTGTTGTTTCGCTTTCAAGCGTGCCAGTTCGCCTTCTAGGCCGGCCACGACTTGGTTCAGGCTTTCCACTGTGTGAGTCGGCGAAACCAGCCCTTTCTCGTTCTGGTAGGCCAGCAAGGCGGCACGCGCCTCCTTCATCCGCTCGCTGAGTCGATTCACTTGACGCTCAAGGAAGACAACCTGTTCTTCGGCCAGACGATTGCCCATGTCGTTCATATGCTTCTCACCAGCGTCCAGTAGCAATTGTGTCATTTCATTCGCGAACTCCGGAGTATAGGCCTGTACTTCAATATTGAGAACGCCCGCATATTCGTCCATCTCGATATTGACTCGTTTCAGGTAGTATTCATGAAGCGTCTCTATCGGCGCATCACGATCCCTGAGCCGAGCAAAGAAATCACCGTGCTGGCTGTAATGATCACGAAAATCCAGTTGCTCCTGTACCTGCTTGAGCATGTCCACCGACAGTAGATACTCACGTAGCAACAAGAGATCACTGTCTCCGCTATTGCCACTCAAGATAGAAGAGAAACTGATCTCGGGAGATGCAATCTGCGGACTTTCCAGCACGACCGTAGCTCGGGAAACATATCGGTCTTCCGCCCAAACGAACCAGTAAAACGAAACCAGAAGAATAGCCAGAAGAGTAAGTGCCCAATGGGGCTGGGTTTTGATAAACCGATTCATGAAAAATACGTCCAGTGTATGGATTTAAAACGAAAAGGCTGATAACCACGTAAATCAGCTAGCACTTTCTCCAGGCTGAGGCTCAGCACCTATATCTTTACTTTTACTGTTACCCAACCGCCTTTTTGCCTCTCTAAGTCGATTATGAGCTTTCCGACACTTCAATCTATAAGGCTTGAGATCTGCTTCTACCAACTCCATTGACTTGGCATGTTCGAAAGCCGCCTTGGCAACCTTGAAATCGGCCTGACATCGAACAACAAGCTGTTCAAGTTCTTCTCGCGTCTCACGTTGCTCAGTCGATGAGGCAAATTGTTCTTCTGCGTGCTGGGATTGTTTATGCGCCATAGCGGACGTTGAGCTATCAACCTGCTCACCACGCTTCTTGCGCACCTCATCCGTCTCGGCATGATAGGCTTCAATAGCGCCATTGATATCGTCATACCAGGTAGCTCGTCCATCACGCAAATAAATCCCCGCTTGGCAAAGCTGTTTCAACATGCCTTCCCCATGAGAGACCATGATCACGCTGGCTTTTCCCACCTTGTCCTTGAAGGCCTTGGAGGCCTTGGCTCTAAAAGCACGATCCCCTACCGAAGTAGCCTCGTCGGAAAGATACACATCGAAATCGAAGGCTAGGGAGAGACCGAAGTTGAGGCGAGCACGCATGCCCGAGGAATATGTCTTGATAGGCTCATCGAAGGCTTCACCAATCTCGGCAAAGGCCTGAACGCGTTCGATGATGTCCTGGACGTTCTGTCTGCCTCCGTGTACCCGAGCCACGAACTTGACATTTTGGCGGCCGGTCATAGAGCCCTGAAAACCACCGGAAAGCCCGATGGGCCAGGAAACCCGGCAACCGCGATGGATACTCCCCCGCTCGGGCATATCCATGCCAGCGATCAAACGCAGCAGGGTCGACTTACCGGCTCCATTACGCCCCACCAGCCCGACACTGACGCCCTTGGGAATGGTCAGGTTGATATCCCTGAGAACCCAATCGCTGCCATGGTGGTTATGATAACGCTTGTATAGATTTCGAATCTCGATCACGGCTCGCTCGACAAGCAATAAGGAAAATCATATTCAGCGTATTCACGACTTCTCTGCAAGCAGCACTTATTTCGCCTTGAGTTTTTCCTTGAAGGTAACATGCAACAAAAAACCCAAGGCCAACAGACTGAACGTGAACAGCCAGAGATATAGTAGGCTGGTCCCATGCACGACGTGATAGCCATTAAAAAAACCATAACGCAGTATTTCGAGCCCATGGACAATAGGGTTGTACATCAAATACTCGAGAATACTGTGTGGCAGGTGATTCAGAGGGAAGATAACCCCGGACAGAATCAACAACGGAAGACTAGCCAGTTTGACAATCTTGCCAATCTCCTCCACCAGCGAACCCAGTACCGAAACGACAAGCCCTGCACCAAGCCCCAGGCACCAGAGTGAGAACCAGCCGAACATGGCAAGCAAGGCATCATCAGGCATCATATCAATGCCCAGCATCAGGCAACCTACGATAAACAGCAGAAAGACGAAGGTACGCAGCATGCCTTCGAGAAAATTGCGCGTCAGTACTGGGTCCACCGGCTGTACCTGGCGATAAGCAAACAGTGCCTGGTTGGAATCCACTGCTCCCAAGCCCCGCATCAATCCTTCGCGCACTAGATAAAAGCCCATTAATCCGGTGATCAACCAGGGAACAAACTCCGCACCGGGAATCAGATTTCCGCCTTTTATCTGGCTGCGAATCGCTACCATGATCAATGTCATTGCTGCCGGTTCGGCAACCATCCAGAACCAGCCCATGCGGTCCGACATGGTGCGCGAGATGGCCTCGCGCATGAACATGGCGTACCAGACGCTGCGGGTCACATCCCAAGGGGATCGACCTTCGCCATCAGGTTCACGAGTAAATATGCTTAGCATGATATTTCCCTTGCGTACGAGTGGTGACGCGATCTTTCGCCTCACCACTCGAGGCCCAGGTTAGAGATCGAGAGCGACCTTGGTGGCCACGGCAACCTGATAGAGAATCTGCGTGATCGACTTGGCAAGCTCGAGGTTGCTGGTCGGAGCTCTCGGCAACACGATGATCTCGTCGCCGGCACGCAGTTCCGCGTCATCCGCCGGGATAACGGCGCCATTGCGATGCGCCACCAGGATTTCATCGTCGTTGGCACGCGGCGTAAAGCCACCCGCCTGCTCGATGTAGTCCTCGACGGACATACCAGGCGTATAGACCACGGCCTGCGGCATGGTGACCTCGCCACTGAGCAGGATGGCATCGTTGGTCTCGGGGATCTTGACGACGTCGCCGTCCTGCAGGCGCACATCGGCGATGCCGCTATTCCCGCGAGCCACAACCAGCTGGCCGGTGGGCTCGACCTTCGAGGCCTTTTGCACGAAACGCTCGATCAACTCGGCCTGCTGTACCTGAATCTTGCCCTCTTCCGCGGTGCGTGCCGGATAACCCAGGTAGGTCGTCTGCAGGCGTTGCAGACTCTTTTCGAGCGCTTCTTCCTGCTGCTTGGCGACGCTTTCACGCAGGATCGAGATATCGTGAACGCTGGTCATGTCCTTGGGTACGCCGATCGCATCGAGAAACTCGCCAAGGCGTGCATTCCGTGGCAGTGCATAACGGGAGGGGCCATAGAAGCTACCCTCAAGCTCGACGACGATCGTCTCGGCACGCTTGTCGGCACTGAACAGCACTTCATCACCGCTCTGCACGGTCTGGCTGGCGAACTCATCGAGCGGGAAGTACTCGGCCATC
The DNA here is from genome assembly GCF_001662285.1 of Halomonas caseinilytica. NCBI lineage: Bacteria > Pseudomonadati > Pseudomonadota > Gammaproteobacteria > Oceanospirillales > Halomonadaceae > Halomonas > Halomonas caseinilytica. Next base: position 497,501 of record NZ_BDEO01000001.1, on the reverse strand, counting down.
GGACCATCACTGCGATCACCGCGCAGCAACACGTGCGAGACACCACTGTTCAGGCGGGCGAGCTGCTGCACATCCCGTCCGCTGAGCTGTTGCCCTTGCAGCTCATAGCGATATTCACGCTTCACATCGCCGGTCACGGCAATTGCCGGGCCGCGCTCCTCGACCACGATGGTATCGCCGTCCTTGAACTGCGGACGCTGGATATCACCGTCGAGCAGGAAATCGTAGAGATCGACGGTGGCGACCGTGCGGTCACCTCGTTCCACCCGGATCTGCCGGTAGCTGCCCAGATCCTTGTCGATGCCTCCCGCCTGATCGAGGAAATAGAGTACCGAGTCGGAGGGAGTGCCGGCGTAACGCCCCGGGTTTTCGACATAACCGGTGACGAACACGCCCACCGGCTGGACGCCTTGCAGGTTGGTGTACACCTGCACGTCCTGGGGATAGACATCCTGAATCGCCTGGCGAACCTGGGCATCGAGCTGCTGACTGTTCATCCCCTGTACCTGCACCGGCCCGATCGAGGGGATGTAAATATTGCCCTGGGCATCCACGGGCACGGTCTGGTCAAGTTCCACGGCACCCCAGGCACGTAACGTCACCTGGTCACCGGGCTTGATCTTGTAACTGGAATTGAGGCCATCGGCCATGGTGCCACGGAATCCGCCCTCGAAAAGGTTGGCCCCGAAGGGGTCCAGCTTGTCCATTTCGGCCTTGGGAGGCTCGGCTTTCATCCCGTAACGGTTGGGCTTGACCACCGGGCCATAGTTGGCGCTCTCCCAGTTGGCGCGAGGCGTCGCATCGACATTGCTGCTCTGCCCGCCACTCTGCGCTTGTCCGGACGCGCTCTGGGACTGCCCCTGTCTCTGCTGTTGCTGTTCCGAGCCACCGATGCCCGACTGCAGGAAGCTCTGGGCATTTGCCGAGCCGGGCAGCAGCAACAAGCCCGCTACCAGCAGGGCGCCCAACGTCGAAGTATCGCGATTGATCACCGGCTCATTCTCCCTGCCTGGGTTTGCGTTACCAGCCGCTGCGAGACCCAGCTGCCATCGGACGTCTTGCAGGCCACTGCCGAGCGGACATTGCCGCCCTGCAACTGCATGATCTGCAGTTGCCGACAGTCACGACCGCTTGCCGCGTAGTACGTCGCATCCGCCATCACCTCGACGTTCCCTCCCCAGGGACTATCCTGCAACACGACAGTGGCACCAGGGCCGGACTGGCTGAGAAAGCCATTGAGATTGGAGCCTAGCTGGGTGCCCTGAGTGGGCCCGTCGATGACCGAGCCGGAGGGATTCTGCCCCTGTTGCGTGGCGCAACCCGACACGCTCACGGCGAACGCCACCAGCATCGCGGATGCATGGCGGCGTCCCCAGGGACGCGATGTCGCTCCCATGCGGAACATGCCACTGAATTGTCGTTTTTCCATATTGGTTTCCCTTGCAATATCGGCATGGCAGTCGCCGCCACTTCGAATTGACCGGCGCCTCCCGGGCCTGGCCCTTGCTTGCGACGGCACTTCATGATGGAAGGGCGGCGGCTACCAGGCAACCGCATACCCGCATGCAGCACTCGGCGGCGACCCGAGGGTCAACGCCGTGCGTGCCTGTCTAACGGGTGATGCGTCAGAGTTCCTTGAGGAGACGGGTCAGGATATCCTGCTGACTCATGGTTTCCGTGTTGACCGTCACCTCAGCGTTTCTCGGCGCTTCGTAGGGGCTGTTGATACCGGTGAAGTCTTGGATTCTGCCTTCACGCGCCTTCTGGTAGAGCCCTTTGGGATCACGCTGCTCGCAGATATCCAGCGGGGTGTCGACATGGACTTCGATGAAGTCGCCCTCGTCGAACAGTTCGCGAGCAGCCTCGCGGTTGGCGCGGAACGGTGAAATGAAGGCAGTGATCACGATCACGCCGGCTTCGGCGAACAGCCGCGCGACTTCGCCCACCCGGCGGATGTTCTCGGCACGGTCACCTTCGCCCATGTCCAGGTCCTTGCACAGGCCATGGCGGATATTGTCACCGTCGAGCAGCATGGTGTGATAGCCGCGGCGATTGAGCTCGACTTCCAGCGCGTTGGCCAGGGTCGACTTGCCGGAGCCGGAGTAGCCAGTGAACCAGACACACTTGCCTTCATGGCCATTGAGCTGCTCGCGCATGGCCTGGGTGACGCTGGTGCGATTCCACACCACATTGGCCTTGCTGTCGTGCTCGCGGAACTCGTACGGCAGCTCGCTTTCCAGCGGCTGATGAATCATCCCGACGCCCACGGTGATGTTGGTGAGTCGGTCGATGATGATGAAGTTACCGGTACCCGGGCTGGTACGGTAGTCGTCGACCGGCACCGGCGCGGTCAACTCCACCTGGCAGCGCGCGATGGCGTTGAGGTCGAGGTGATCGGCGTGGCGCTGTTCGAGGGTATTGACGTCGACCTGGTAGTCGATGGCCTTCACCTTGCCGGCCATGTCGCGGGTGGCCAGCTTGAGATCATACAGCTTGCCGGGCTCGAGTGCCTTCTCGTGCATCCAGACGATGTCGGCTTCGAAGCTGGTGGCCAGCGGCACCTGGGCATCCTCGGCAACGATCCAGTCACCGCGCGAGATGTCGATCTCGTCTTCCAGCGTCACGGTGATGGCCTGCCCCGGGTAGGCAACCTCCAGATCGCCATCCCAGGTGACGATGCGCTCGACCCGGGACGTCTTCCCGGAAGGCAAGGCCCGGATGGCCTGGCCCGGTTTCAACACACCGGCAGCCAAGGTGCCGCAATAGCCCCGGAAGTCCAGGTTGGGACGATTGACGTACTGCACCGGCAGGCGCAGGTCACGCAGGTTCTGATCGTGTCGAATCTCGACGGTCTCGAGCAGCTCGAGCATCGCCGGCCCCTCGTACCAGGACATCGCTTCGCTCTTGTTGACCACGTTGTCGCCCTTCAGGGCCGACATCGGCACGAAGCGGATATCCGGGGCATTCAGCTTGTCGGCGATCTCCTGGTACTGCGCGACGATCTCGTTGTAGCGCTCCTCGGAGTAATCGACCAGATCCATCTTGTTGATCGCCACTACCAGGTGCTGGATGCCCAGCAGGTCGGCGATGAAGCTGTGTCGGCGAGTCTGGGTCTGCACGCCGTGGCGGGCGTCGACCAGGATCACCGCCAGGCTCGCCGTGGAGGCCCCGGTGGCCATGTTGCGGGTATACTGCTCGTGCCCCGGCGTATCGGCGATGATGAACTTGCGCTTGTCGGTCGAGAAAAAGCGGTACGCCACGTCGATGGTGATGCCCTGCTCCCGCTCCGACTGCAGGCCATCCACCAGCAGTGCCAGATCCACCTCGTCGCCGGTGGTCCCGCTGGTCTTGGAGGCCTGGGTGATCGCGGCCAGCTGATCTTCGTAGATCATCTTGGAGTCGTGCAGCAACCGCCCGATCAGGGTCGACTTGCCGTCATCGACGCTGCCGCAGGTGATGAAACGGAGCAAATCCTTGTTCTCGTGCTCCTTGAGATAGGCTTCGATATCGTCCGCGATCAAACTTGATTGATGTGACATAACGCATCCCTAACTGGAAGCTGGAAGCTGAAAGCTGAAAGCTGGAAGAACTTCCACCCCATTCGCCACACAGCAGATTTATTCATTTGTGAGTTTGCCTACCAGCTCTGAGAGCATGGCGGCAATTTCACGAGTTTCCTGTATCCATCGGTGACCAATAGCCTTGTCGATATAGCCAATGTCGATACCGATGTAAATTTGTGTTCGTAATTCGGCACATGAACCCTTAGCAATCAATAGGAACCGGCATTAATCTTTCAGGGTTCCGCGAGTCATGCCTTCCGCGATATTACTGGGTACTGATAGGCCGGCGCGCGTAATCTGATCCTTGAAACCAAAGTCATGTAAATTGCGCATTTCCTTATACAGTTCGGCCGATAACCTGGCCGAATGTTTCCACACTCGCAGCTTTTCGAAGTCCAGCTTCCATGACTATCATGCAGATTAGCTCATGTAGTGAGGGTTGAACTTCCAGCTTCAAGCTTCCGGCTTACAGCTTTTTGAGGCGCTTCGCGCCTCAGAAGTACCCTTCCCGCTTTTTCTTCTCCATGGAGCCGGCCTGGTCGTGATCGATGGCGCGGCCGCTGCGCTCCGAGGTCTTCGTCAGCAGCATTTCCTGGATGATTTCGGGCAGGGTGGTGGCCTTGGATTCCACCGCGCCGGTCAGCGGGTAGCAGCCCAGGGTACGGAAACGCACCCATTTCTCTTCGGGCACTTCGCCCTCCTCGAGCGGCATGCGGTCGTCGTCGACCATGATGTCGATGCCGTCGCGGTGAACCACCGGACGCGGGGCGGAGTAGTACAGCGGAACGATGGGAATGGATTCCAGGTAGATGTACTGCCAGATATCCAGCTCGGTCCAGTTGGAGAGCGGGAAGACGCGGATGGATTCGCCCTTGTTGACCTTGGCGTTGTAAACATTCCACAGCTCGGGACGCTGGTTCTTGGGGTCCCAGCGGTGGTGCTTGTCGCGGAAGGAAAAGACCCGTTCCTTGGCGCGGCTGGCCTCCTCGTCGCGACGGGCTCCGCCGAAGGCAGCATCGAACTGGTACTTGTCCAGCGCCTGCTTGAGCGACTGGGTCTTCATGATGTCGGTGTATTTCGAGCTGCCGTGGTCGAAGGGGTTGATCCCGGCTTCCACCCCTTCCTGGTTGATGTGCTCGATCAGCTCCATGCCGGCCTCTTCGGCCATACGGTCACGGAACTCGATCATTTCCTTGAACTTCCAGGTAGTGTTGACGTGCATCAACGGAAACGGCGGCGGCCCGGGATAGAAGGCCTTGCGCGCCAGGTGCAGCATCACCGAGGAATCCTTGCCGATGGAGTAGAGCATCACCGGGTTACGGAACTCGGCGGCCACCTCGCGAATGATGTGGATCGACTCGGCCTCGAGCTGCTTGAGGTGAGTCTGGCGTTCGGGTGTTATTTCCATATCGGTCGTTCCATTGAGAATTCGGGCACTGGAAAGAAACTTTCAAGCCGGCAAAGCGTGGCGATAACGCTGAAGGAGAAAGCGCGATGCGCCACGCCTTAAAAGGAGAAGCCAACTACGTCTCGGCGAGGCTCTCGCCTAGCGCGTCGGTCCAGCGTTGGTCGCGCTCACCGCAGACGATGAAGAATGGGTTGAGTACCGAATCTTGCTGGTTGCAGCGCAGGGGTTCAAGGGTTTCGGCATTGAGCACCTGCCCGCCGGCGGCCACGACGACCGCCTGGGCGGCGGCGGTGTCCCACTCGCTGGTGGGCGCCAGGCGTGGATAGAGATCCGCCTGCCCCTCGGCCACCAGGCATAGCTTGAGCGAGCTGCCCATGGAGACCCGCTCGTGTTTCGGCAGGCGAGCGCAGAAGGCCTCGAACGCTTCAGAGCCGTGGGAGCGGCTGCCGACGATCTTCCAGGCGACGCCGCCTTCGCCAGGCAGGGCACGAACCTGGATGCGCTTCGCGGCGCCCTGCTCCACTTTCCAGGCGCCCTGGCCGACCTGCCCGTGCCAGGTCGTATCGAGCACTGGCGCATGGACGATGCCGAACACCGGGTCGCCGTTTTCCACCAACGCCACGTTGAGGGTGAACTCGCCGTTCTTCTTGATGAATTCCTTGGTACCGTCCAGCGGATCGATCAACCAGTAGCGATCCCAGGTACGGCGAGTCTCGTAGGGAATATCACCGGACTCCTCGGACAGCACCGGCACACCAGGTGTCACGGACTCGAGCAAGGCCACCAGCGCGTGATGGGATGCCATGTCCGCCTCGGTCAGAGGGCTGTCATCCTCCTTGGTTTCCACCTGATAGGACCGATTATAGACCTCCAGCACCTCTCGGCCCGCGGCGTCGACACCGGCAAGCAGGCGGTCTCGCATGTCATCCGTTACAAAATCAGTCAAGAGAATCTCCTTACGCGAAACATTAGATGAAAGATGAAAGAACAGCGCTACGCACCTTGAGAGGGAAGAAAACCTTGATGCTCAAAATATTAGGGATAGCCGATCTTTCCTCTTCCTTCTTACTTCTCAAAAACTCCATACCAAAGGTATCAGCCCCACCGCCGTACTCCCGACGAGCAGGCTGAGCGGTGCGCCCAGGCGCAGATAGTCGATCAGTCGATAGCCACCAGGGCCATAGACCATCAGGTTGGTCTGGTAGCCCAGCGGTGTCATGAAACTGGCTGAAGCTGCGAACATGATAGCGATGGCAAATGGCATAAAGTTGACACCGAGCTGCTCGGACACCGACATGGCGATGGGGAACATCAACACCGCCGCCGCATTGTTGGTGATGATCTCGGTGAAGAGTGTCGTCATCAGGTAGATCATGGCCAGTGCCAACCAGGGCGACATGCTGTCGCTGACCACCGCGCCGGCGATGGCCTGGGCGGCGCCGGAGCTGGTCATGGCCGCGCCCAACGAGAAGGAGGCGGCAATCACGGTCAACACGGAAAGATCGATGTAACGGCGCGCCTTGCTGACGGTGATGCAACCGGTCATCAGCACGCCGCCACCGGCCAGCAGCGCGGCCTCGAAGATCGAGAGCAGACCCAGGCCTGCCACGCCGACCATCAGGCCCAGCACCGCCAAGGCGAGCGGCGCCTTGTGAAAGTTGGGTGGCGTGGAGTCGTTGAGGGCGCTGACCAGCAGGAAGTCGCGCCGGTAACGATACTGCTCGACGAAGTCGTGCCCGGTTTCCATCAGCAGCGTATCGCCCACCTGCAGGCGAATATCCCCCACCTTGCCGGGCAGGCGGCGTCCCTGACGCGAAATCGACAGAATCACTGCCTGGAAGCGCGAGCGCACCCGGGCTTCGCGAACCGTGTGTCCGACACCGGTGAAATCCGGTCCGATCACGGCTTCGACCAGGCAACGCTGATGGTTGGCGACATCCAGCTTGTGGATGTCGCCATTGGCGGGCGTCACTCCCCGGACCTGGCGAAGCTCACGTGCACATTCCGGCGCGCCGATGAAGACCAGCACATCGCCCGACTCGAGCTGGGTCTCGGGAGGCACGGCGGTCATCAAGCGTCCATCGCGTTCGATGTCGGTCAGGTAGCCGTATTGCAGGTTACGCAGCCCGGCCTCTGAGATGGTCTTGCCGGCCAGGGGGCCGCTCTCGTTGACCACGAACTCGACGCTGTACTCACGCGCCATGTCGAGTTGCTCGATCACCCCTTCGCGACGCGGCAGCAGGCGGTCGGAGAACAGGACCAGGAAAGCACCGCCGATCAGCAGGATAGGCAGGCCGACCTGCGCGAGCTCGAACATGCCCAGCGACACGCCCTTTTCGCTCTGAAGCAGGCCATCGACGACAAGGTTGGTACTCGTCCCGATCAGCGTGCAGGTACCGCCGAGGATGGCGGTGTAGCTCAACGGCAAGAGCAGCTTGGAAGGAGATAACTTGAGCTTGCGGGACCACTCTTGTAGTGCCGGTATGAACATGGCGACCACGGTGGTGTTGTTCATGAAGGCACTGAGGCTGGACGCGGGCAGCATGACCCGTAGTTGCGCCTTCTTGAGAGAGCTGGGATGCCCCAGCAGCCCATTCGCCACCCACTGTACCGCACCGGTTTCCTTGAGGGCGGCGGCAACGACATAGAGGGCCGCGATGGTCATGACGCCGGTATTGGAAAAACCGACCAGCGCCTCGGCAGGTTCGAGCACGCCGCTGACCACGAGAAACGCCATGGCCGCTATCAGGATGGCATCCGCCGCGATACGCGTGACGGCCAGGGCCACCAGGACGGCGATTACGCTGAATATACTGAGCCAGGCATCCATTGCCATGTGATATGAGACTCCAAGTTCGCCGAGGCACGCTACCGCCCCGGGATTGCTCCGGGCGATTTCCCTTGCCCTGTCGAGTTGCGTTTGTATGGCGCCGCTTCCTGCGGCCTCCGGCGGCTATTGCGCCAAGAGTACCGAGGCACAGTCCGCCGGCCATTCTATGGATTTACGGCAATGACGACCAGCCGAAAGACCCAAGTCGTGGTACAGAAGTACCTGAACAATATGTAAGTTTTTGTTACTCCCCTGGGCGTGATGGTGTTCGTGACCCGCACGCCCCTGGGTGTTACCCGCCAGCGAGACCTCTTTGTCTTGCCATTCCCAATCTCGCTAGTCGATCTTGCCCCTATCTCACCACATGAACGCGCGACTTTGTATTGTCGCTGTTTGCTGACACTGACTGAAAAACGTCATCCGTGATCCAAGGTTCATCAGATGTCGATAGAACTGTCATCCACTTTGCCTAGCCTCCTGAATGCCGATAACGACCCAAGGAGACCGATGACATGCCGACACGACGCCAGGTACTGGGGCTTGGCCTGCAAGGCGGGGTGGCACTTGGCGCTGCCCTGGCCTCACCCGCCATCGTGCTTGCCGAGACACGCCGGCCGATGATTACCTCGGGCGTGATGAGCGGAGACATGCTGACCGATCGCGCCATGATCTGGTCCCGCGCGGACCGCCCGTCCAGGATGCTGTTGGAGATCGCCGACAATCCAGAATTCAAGGGCGCACGCCAACTGCGCGGCCCCGACGCCATGCCTGTTCGAGACTTCACGGCCAAGCTGGACGTCACCGGACTCGAAGGCATGGACACCCTGCACTATCGCGTGCGGTTTGCGGCCCTGGGCGATCATCGCGCCGTCAGCGAGCCAGTGACCGGCCGGCTGCCCCTGCCCTCCAGTACCAAGCGCAATGTCCGGTTCGTCTGGTCCGGCGATACGGCCGGCCAAGGCTGGGGTATCGACGAATCGCGCGGCGGCATGACCACTTACGAGACCATGCGGAGTCAACGCCCGGATTTCTTCATTCACTCCGGCGACACCATCTATGCCGATGGCCCTCTGAAGGAGAGCGTCGAGCTGGCCGATGGCAGCATCTGGCGCAACCGGGTCACGCCAGCCAAGAGCAAGGTCGCCGAGACACTCGACGAATACCGGGGCCAGCATGCCTACAACCTGCTGGACGCCAATGTGCGACGTCTGAATGCCGAGGTGCCGATGCTGGCCCAATGGGATGACCACGAGACGGTGAACAACTGGTACCCCGGCGAGGTGCTGGACGACCCGCGCTACACCGAAACCAACGTCTCGTTGCTCTCAGCTCGCGCTCGCCAGGCCTTTCTCGAGTATATGCCACTACGCCAGCAACCCGAGGCGCCGCAGCGAATTCACCGTCGCTTTCCCTATGGGCCGGGACTCGAGGTGTTCATGCTCGACATGCGCAGCTTCCGTGGCCGCAATGATGGCAATCGCCAACAGGACGGCGCTACCCTGCTCGGCCGCCAACAGATCGACTGGCTGATCGATAGCCTGAAGCGCTCCACCGCCACCTGGAAGATCATCGCCTCGGACATGCCGATCGGCCTGGTGGTCACCGATGGCGACGATTTCGAGGCTGTCGCCAATGGGGAACCCGGCCAGCCATTGGGTCGGGAAAAGGAAATCGCCCGACTGCTCGAGGCCATACGCGACCATGACGTCCATAACGTGGTCTGGCTCACCGCCGATGTGCACTACACCGCAGCGCATCACTACGCGCCGGAGCGCGCCGCCTTCAAGAATTTCCGGCCCTTCTGGGAATTCGTCAGCGGCCCCCTGCATGCCGGCACCTTCGGCCCCAATGACCTCGACGCCACCTTCGGGCCCGAGGTCGTCTTCCAGAAAGCGCCGCCCGACGGCCAGGCCAACCTGCCACCTTCGGCGGGCTATCAGTTCTTCGGCCAGGTGGATCTCGATGGCGAGAGCGAAATCTTGACCGTTACCCTGAAAGACGCCGCCGGGAATGCCTTGCATAAGCAGGAGCTAACACCAGAGCGCAGCTAGCACCGCTGGCAGAGGGAAGAAGGGAGGACCCAGCCTCGAAGCTGGTTTGGGGGGTTCTTCCCTCTTCCTTCTTCTCTACTTCCTGCCGCGAAGCGGCGCTCTTCCGCCTCCCCTCCTTCCCGCCCGAGCTTGTTCGCGTATCATGTCCGTCTACTTCAGTGAACGGCAGAACGATGGACAGCACCCCGAAACAGAATCTCGGTATCGGCGCCTATCGCAGCCTCAAGCACGACATCATTCGCGGCGTCTTCCAGCCTGGCGAAAAGCTGCTGATGAGTCGCCTCAAGCAGCGCTACCACCTGGGTGTCGGCCCCTTGCGCGAGGCGCTTTCGCAGCTGGTCGCCGAGCGTCTGGTCGTGGCCATCAGCCAGCGCGGCTACCGGGTCGCGCCGATGTCCCGGGAGGAACTCGCCGATCTCTACGATGCCCGGGCACAGCTCGAAGGACTGGTGCTCGACCTGGCCATCCAGCGCGGTGACGATGCCTGGGAAGCCGACATCCTCGCCAAGGCGCATACGCTGGCCAAGGTCATGGAGGTCAACAGCCCCGACGAAATGCTCGATGTCTGGGACGCCCGTCACAAGGCCTTCCACAACGCCATCGCCGCCGGCTGCAATTCCCCACATCTACTGCAGATTCGCGAGAACCTCTTCGACCAGGTCGAACGCTATCGCCACCTGTGGCTGTACGAGACGGTCTTCTCCGACGAGGCTCTGGCGCGCAAGCGCCAGGAGCACGCCGCCCTGGTCGAGGTCATCCTCGCTCGCGACGCCGACAAGGCCTGCCAGATGATGCGCGATCACCTGATGACGCCGGTCTCGATCATTCTGGAGGTGATGGAACGACGCGGCCTGGCCTAGACGTCCGCGCTTTTTCACGAAGCACGCCAATGAGCGTCAACGGTTTGTCACAAAGTCGGCCTATACTGGCATCATCTCGCCAGGAGACCGCACCATGCCGCACTTTCTGCGCTTTTCCCAAGGACTCGAAACCCGCCTGGAGCGCCTCGCCGAGCGCACTGGCCTCTCCAAGGCCGAGTTGATCGAGCGTCTGGTCAGCGAGGGGGTCGATGAGCTCGAGACTGACCTGATGTTCGAGGACGCTCCTCGCCGTTCGCATTCGGAACTCTCCATCGACCAGCTACTGCGCGAAAGCGGGCTCGGTATCTGAGATCGCCGCACCGCGCTTGCCCGACGGCGGCAGCGACGACAGCTACCGGAAGCCGGCACGAAAGCGTCGGTATTGGCGATGGGCGCGCTCTGGCGCAGTGACCATCAGATACACCTCCTGCCCCGGCAGGCACTGTGCCAGCCGTGCACAGGCCAGTGGTGTCAGGGCACCCAGGCGCGGATAGCCGCCGATGGTCTGGCGATCGTTGAGCAGCGCGATGGGCTGGCCATCCGGCGGAACCTGTACCGCACCGAGCCCGATCCCCTCGGACACCATGCCGCCAAGTCGACAACGCAACTCCGGTCCGCGCAGGCGAACTCCCATGCGATCGGCCCGGTCATCGACCCGCCACGCCGTATTGAAGGCCCGGTACAGGCTGCGACCATCGAACTCGGCAATCTGGGCGCCCGGCAACAGGGCCAGTCTCGGAGGCTCGGCATAGTCGGGTCGCTCATCTAGCGGCGCACGAGCACCGGCATCCGGCACGGCCGACGACGCTTCGGCTTCCAGTCTGTCGCCCGCTTCCAGCTTGTGACCGAACCCATCCAGGCCACCGAGGCCCTCACGGGGTACGCAGGCCGTACTGCCGAGAACCGGCTCGGCAGCGAAGCCGCCGGCAATGGCCAGATAGGCACGCAGGCCATTCACCGGCTGAGCGAAGGCCAGCTGCTGTCCTGGTCGAATTCGCACACTTTCCCAGAGCGGCAAGGGATTGCCATCCAGTGCCACACCGAGGTCGGCACCGCACACCGCGATGATGGTATCGGCCGTGCATTCGAGCTCCAGGCCCCCCATCGTCACCTCGAGTGCCGTGGTGCCCCAGGCGTTGCCGACCAGATGATTGGCCCAGGCCCAGGCGTGCAGATCGGCGGGGCCGCCCTGGGTGACGCCCAGGCGTCGTACGCCGAAACGACCGGCATCCTGCAGCAGCGCCAAGGGGCCGGCACGGCGCACCTCGAGGCATGTCTTCCGGTCGCTCATTGGCTGGCCTCCACACTCCGGACATCACCGCCCAGCCGCTCGAACTCGGCGCGCGAGACGGGCACGAAGCGTACCCGGTCGCCCACGGCCAGCAGGCTGAAGCCTTCGCGATGGCGATCGAACAACACTGCCGGTGTACGGCCGATCAGGTTCCAGCCTCCCGGCGACTCCAGCGGGTAGGCCGACGTCTGACGTTCAGCGATGGCCACGCTGCCCTTGGGCACGCGACGGCGCGGCGTCTCCAGTCGTGGACAGGCGATCCGTTCGTCGACTCGCCCCATGAACGCAAACCCCGGCGCAAAGCCCAGCGCGAAGACACGATATTCAACCTGGCTGTGTCGCTCGATGACCTGCTCGACGCTCATGTCACCTCGCTCGGCCAGACGCTCGAGTTCCGGCCCCACCGAGGGGTCGTACCAGGTCGGCACCTCGCGGGGGGCGGCCTCATCGCACGTTGCGTCGGGCTGCAGGTCGGCCAGCAGTTCCACGAGCCGGCGCCGGGCCTCGTCCGGGGCCATGGCCAGCGGATCGAACACCACGAGCAAGGTGGTGTAGGACGGCACCAGGTCCACCAAGGCATCGCCGAAGCTCGCCTCACAGCGCCGCACCAGGGCGGTCAGCCAGGGCATGTTGGCCTCGTCGATGGCATCGAACAGCCGAATCATCCAGCCGTCCAGGCCGGCGGACTCGATTCTCGGCAGCGCGGCTGTCATGGCTGCCCGCCCTGGTTCGTGGAGCGCCCTGTCGCCCGGCCCTCCTCCGCCAGCGCTTCGCGAATGGCGGCAATGGCTGCGATGGACTCGGCATTGTCGCCATGCACGCAGAGGGTATCGGCCTGAAGCACCAGGTCGCTGCCGTCGTTGGCGATCAGCGGCTCGCCACGAGCGATGCGGCGAGCCTGGTCGACAATGACCTCGCGCTCGTGATGCACCGCACCTGGTTCGCGTCGCGACACCAGGCGCCCCTGGCCATCGTAGGCACGATCCGCGAAGGCCTCGCGCCATAGCGTCACGCCGTGCTGGCGAGCCAGCCCCCATTCGGCGCTGTTGTCGCGGGTGGCCATCACCATCAAGGGCAAGCTGGCATCGAAGGCCGCCACGGCACGCATCACGGCGGCCAGGATGTCATGGTCGCGCATCATGTCATTGTAGAGAGCACCATGGGGCTTCACGTAACCGAGTGACTGCCCCTCGGCGCGACACATGCCGGCCAGGGCACCGACCTGGTAGAGCACGAGATTTTCGATTTCGGCGGGCGAACAGGCCATGGAGCGTCGCCCGAACCCCATCAGGTCCGGATAGGCAGGATGCGCGCCCACCGTCACGCCGTGGCACCCGGCCAGGCGGACCGTCTCGCGCATCACGTCCGGGTCCGAGGCATGGAAGCCACACGCTACATTGGCCAGGTCCACATGGGCCATGACCTCACTGTCCATGCCCATGGTCCAGGCACCGAAGCTCTCGCCCATGTCGGCGTTCAGGCGCAGGATGTGCATGCTCCTCCCCTCATTTCCATCTCGATCTCGATGCCATCATCGGTCGTCCAGCCCCACTTTAACAAGCCGACCGTACGGCCCTTCATGCCGTGGCCAGTTGCAGGGTGACATCGTGAATCAGCCGCACGTCATTGAAGGCACTGGCCCGGGTCTCTTCCTGGCGCAGACGAAAGGCCCGTTGCTCGCTGCGCGGCAGGCCCTGGTACTCGGCGATGACCTGGAAGAGCCAGATTTCCTCACCCCATTCCAGGCCGCTTTCCTGCAAGTAAGCCAGCGCGCTGATACCAGACGAGTCGGGGTGATCGATCACCGACAGATAGAAGCTTTCCACGTCCTGCTTGAGCGCCTGCTGGCGAGCCGCCACCAGGCTCTGCTCCTCGACCTCGGCAGGCCTTGCCGCGGCAACCTCCCGAGGCTTGTGCATCGGCGCCGGCAGCTGGTGCAGAAGGTCGGTCAGCACCCGGGTATCCGGCTCGTGGTCCAGGGCCGGTGCGGCGGCGGCGGTCAGGGGCGTGGCCCGGTTGACCAGCTCCGGCACCTCGCTGCGACGCGCGTAGTTGCCGGGCACGAAGCTGGGATGCTCGCGCAGGAAGGCGGCCATGCCGCTCACCAGCCGGCTGCGTGATTGCTGCTGACGAAAGCGCGCCATCAACTCGGTGAGACGGCTCTGCACCTCGCGCAGGCTGGTGTAGTGCTGGCTGAGCTGACGCTGCAACTGGCTGATCAGCAGCTTGCGCAATGCGCCATCGGTGCCGACCAGCTCGATCAGCTCGTTGAAGTCGATCAGTTGCAGACCGTCCAGCAGGCGCACGATCTGCTTCTGGGCCCGGTCGTTCTCGCGGATCTTGTCGTTCAAGCGGCTGACGAAACCGAAATCGCTGTTGAGACGCTGCCAGAGGCTGTCGATGGCGTCGGCGAAGCGGCCGTTGAGGTCATCCACCGCCTGACGCAGGCGCAGCAGCTGCTGTTCCTGCCGCCAGTGTTCCCCCTGGTTCAAGGCCTCGCGATAGCTCTGCACCAGGCTGCGCAGCAGCTCCAGGGTCTCGCCCACATCGGCATTGACGTGGCGGCGGGTTTCGTCGGCCAGCATCTCGGCGATCAATTCGCGCACCCGAGGGGCGAGCTTCACGCCACCATGGTCGTCGGGGCGCCAGACGATGCGCGCGGCCAGCAAGCGACGCAGCGCGGTTTCGCTCAGGGCCTCCAGCGGCACCTCGTCGCGGCTGTAGCCCTGCATCAGGGCATCGGCATGCTTGCCGAGCAGCGCCAGCCGCTCGACGCCGGTGGTGATCAGCCAGCTCTCCAGCTCGTGATCGTCCCTCACAGCAGACTCTCCTGCGCCCTTGGCATCTCGTCGTCGACAGGGAGATTCTCTTCGTCGCGGATGAACCGCACCAGATCGATGAGGTAGTCGATCTTGCCGGTGACCAGGTAGACCTGGCGATCGGCATGGGGCTGAAGCAGATAGCCGTGTTCCTTGAGTCGCTTGAAGACCTGCTTCATCTGAGCATCGAGCTGCTCGCTCTGGGAGCCGAAGAAACTGTCGCCGGCGAGCCGCTCGAGATGCTCGCGCAGGCTCTGGTTGTCTTCACAGCGAGCGCTCAGCTCGGCGGGCTTGAGCACATCGCCGGGGGCGATCAGGGCATCGTGGCCCAGCGCTTCCTGCATCAACTGGAGCCATTCCAGCATCGGCATCAGGCTGTTCAGGGTATCGCTCAGCTGCCGGGATAGCTGCTCGCGCGCCTCGTCGTTGAGCTGTCGCCAGGCCAGGAAGTAGACGCTGCCCTCGGTATTGGTGGCCAGCCGGCGATTGAGCGGGCGCAGGTAGGTGTCGATCTGTTCGCGCACCTCCTGGTCTTCGAGACGGCGGAAAGCCCTGTCATCGCTGACCGCGCAGATGAACTCGCCGGCCAGCAGGCGTTCCAGCAGCGGACCATGCTCGATCATGACGGGACCTCCTCATTGGCAGGCTCGGTGGTGCGTGCTTGCAGGCGCTCGGCCAGACGGCTCAGGCGCGGCTCGATGCGCTTCAGCCGGCGCCGGTGCGGCTGGGTGGCGTCGCGGTCGATAAGGTAGCGGTTGTGGAACAGCAGCAGAACGTCGGATTCCGGGTTGGGAAAGGCGCCCACGATATGAATGCGATTACTGTCGCAGGCGTCGAACAGGGTCTCGACGTTGTGGTAAGCCAGGGTGCCGATCTCGTCGATGGGCCAGTGAATGGCGATCTCCGAAGGTCCGCGCAGCAGCCGCGTGAAGGCCAGCAGGAACTTGCACAGGATCAGGTAGGCCATGCCATGACTCGAAGACTCGAGCAACTGGCGATCGTTCTTGATCACCAGATCCGTGCCGCCCTCGTTCAGATGCAGCTCGAGCCGCAGCAGGCTCTCGAAGCTATACTGCTGGTCGTGGCGCAGCAGGTCCACCACGTCGCCCAGGGCATCCAGGTAATCGTCGCTGGGCAGTGTATGGGTGGAATGCTCCCAGTCGCGGTACAACTGGGCGAAACGCTTGAGCGGCTCCCAGAAGCCCAGCTCGTCGATGGTCGACTGGATGCGTACCTCGGCCTTGCCGATGCCGTCGAGGCGCAGGTCGTCGGCGACCTCCTCCGATAGCCGCCGGCTCTGGGCGCTGATGCGGCGATTGAGGTCGCGAAAGACGGTAAAGAACTTGTCCAGGTCCGCCCCCAGGTTGCGCCCCTGCTGGATCAATTGCTGCTGCTGGTCCTCGAGCAGCTGGAGCATGCCACGCAACAGCGGCAACTGGCGACGTGGGCTGACGCCCTGCTCCGCACCGTCGCCGCCGAGCTTGGCCCGCTCGGCGTCCAGGGTCTCGACGAATCCCTGACTGGCGCCCTTGATCAGATCCGCTTCGACCTGCTCGCACCCCTTGCGCAGCGTCTCCAGCTCCCGGCCACGCTGGCTCAGTGCCTGACGGGTGCGTTCGATGCGCTCATGCACATCACCGGGCGCCTCGTTGATCGGCTGGTTGGCAACGCTCAGGCCAAGCCCCTCGACCTGGCTCAGCAATGGCTTGAGGGCATCGATGATCTCTTGTTCGCCATCGCGACGGGCTTTCAAGGCCTTGACGGCGTCCTGGTGCGCGACCTTGGCGGCCTGGAAATCGCTGCGGCACTGTTCGCGCTGGTGCTCGGCGGCTTGCTTGTCGCACGTCAGGGTCGTTTCCCGGTCGACCAGTTGCGGCTTGCGCTCGCCCCATTCGACGCGCATGAAGCGGCTGTAGGCGTCGAGCTCTTCGCGACGCCCCTCGGTGACACGAATGCGCTCTTCCAGTTCGGCAATGCGCCCGCGAGTGGACCTCAGTCTTTCCGGGTCGACACCCTGCTCCTGCAACTCCTGATCGAAGGCGGCTTCCAGTTCCTTGCGCTGACGCTGGTGCTCGGCCTTGAGCTCCTCGAGCTGCTGCTTGTGCTGGTCGATCCGCGCGTCGAAGCTCGCCAGCCGGGCCTGCCCGTCGGCCTTCAGTTCCAGTAGCTGCGCCTGGTGGGTATCGTCAAGCGTGCCGAGGGCTTCACGCTTTTCAGCGCGCAGGGCCTGGTCGGCGGTCTGCTGGTCGGCCAATGCCTGTTCGGCGTCACGCCGGCGCGCTTTCTGCTGCTGGGCATGACGCTCCTGGAGCTGATGCCGGGCATCCATGGCATATTCGACCTCGTCGTCGGCCCGCTTCAGGGCAAGCCGTGCCTGGCCAAGCGTTTCCTCGACGCCCTGAACGCGCTCGTGGCAAACCTTCAGTTGCTTCTCGGCAGCCTGGAGGTCGGCCTCGGCACGGGCCTGCTCGATCTCGGCGGCTTCGATAGCCTCATTGAGACTCGCCTCGTCGCGTGCGTGATCGGGCAGTTCGATGGCGGCAAGGTCGAGCGCCACACCGAATAGACCATCGTGCTCGGTTTCCGTCAGCCGAGGCGAAAGATCGCGGCGCTCGAGCAGCTCGGGCGCGATGATCTTGCCCAACCGATGCTCCCAGCCCGGACGGTGGTAACGCATGAAGTGACGCAGGCTGCCCTCGGCCGGGTCGCGCTGACGCTGGAGCTCCTGCCAACGCTGTTGCGCTCGATTGAGCTGCTGCCTGGCGCTTTCCCGTTCCTGTTCGGCCGCTTCGCGCTCGCGACGCAAGGTCTCGTGCTCGCGGCGCAGGCCTTCGACGCGGCCGGCCGCACCATTGCGATCGCTCTGTGCCTGATCGACCCTAGCTTGGGCCAGCTCGCTTTCCTGGGCCTCCTCGGGCGACTGGCCGGTCGAGGCGAGCTGGGCCTTGAGGTCGGCCAGGCACTCGATGCCCTGCTCGAGTCGTGTCTGATAGGCGGCCTCCAGCTCGGCTCGCTGGGTGTGGTACTGGGCTTCCAGCTCGCGTTCGGACGCCCACTGCCGCTCCTGGCAGGCGGCCTTCTCGTCGCCCAGCTCATCGATGAGCGCCTGGATCTCGTCGGTACGCCGTGACAGGTGGTCGGAAAGCTCGCGCAACCGTCCATCCAGCCGGGATTGATTCGCCTGGGCGGCGTCCTGCATCAAGGCCAGGTGCTGCTGCAATTGCTGGACCTGTTCGCGCCACTGAGGCAGCTCGGCCAGGTCCCGCTCCAGGGCGGGCATGTCGGCCTCAGCGTATTGCTCGTACTGCTGTTGCAGGTCGTTCAGGCTGCGCTGGGTGCGGTCCAGTTCGCTGGCAAGCTCGCTGATGCGGTCGTTGAACGCATCACGCGCCTGCTCGTACTCGTGCTCGCGGGCCTGAAAGGCTTCCTGCCGGGTGTTGAGCTCGGCCTCGGCGTCGGCCAGCACGCGCTCGGCACGATGACGGTCGGCGTCCAGCTGGGGACCGAGTTGCCACAATGTCGACTCTAGGTCGGCAATGCCTCGATCCACGTCCTCCAGGCGAGCCAATGACTGCTGAAGCGGCTCCAGGCGCATCGACTGGCGCATCTGGGCGATCCACTCGCGAGCCTTGGTGTTGCGGATCCGGGTCACCGGCAGTTCGACGCCGTCTTCCTCGAAGATCGCCGCCAGCATGGTCTTGAGGGTGTCCATCTTGCCCTCCTTGGCATGCACCGCCGAGATCAGCTTTTCCATGTGACGGATGCGCCGCTCGGGCTTGACCAGGCTGAACTGGACGGCGATCTGGCGAAGTTTCAGGGCCTCACGACGGTTGCCCTGCTGCTGGGTGAAGTCGTTCTGGATCACCGAGCGGTATTCGGAGGTCGCGCCGAGCTTGGACGAGACGTTGACGCCGGCACGGCGCAGCCCGCTCACCCAGTCAGCATAATCCAGTGCCACGACGCCCTCGCCACTTTCCACCAGATAGTCTTCGGGCTGATAGGGCGCGCCGACGAAGCGGTACTCCAGACCGCCTTCCTTCTTGCGCGTGAGCACCGCCTGGCAGACGTTGCCGGCCTCGCGCCGATATTCGTAGATCAGATAGCTGTTGCGATGCGGCAGATAGAAGGCATCGAACTTCATTCGCGTCTTCGGCACGACCTTGTTGGGCAGCTCGCCGTAGAAGACCGGCACCAGGCGCTGCAGGGTGGTCTTGCCGGAGGCATTGGTGCCGCAGATATTGGTGTGGCCATCGACATCCAGTTCGACGACGCCGTCCAGGTGACCGTGAATCATCACGATTCGTAACAGGTGGGCCATGCCGCGTCCTTGATCAGTGCAAACAATCGAGCATTGCCTTCGCTATCGAGCCGTCGCTGCCGGCGTGGCGCCATGTCTCGGCCCCATCGCAGCGTCAAACCCGAGGTGAAGCGTCGGGGAGCGAAGGAAACGGTAGACCACTATCTTGCCAGACTGCGCAGCCAAGCTCATTCATGACCGCGGTTGTGAGCAGGCCAGGGCCACGACGCTCAGTCGTGGTTCGACTGCATCGCCGCCATGGCGGCACGTGGGTCGCGGGGGTAGAAGCGTTCGGGCTGGCGCGCCACGTGGGGGAAGAAACGGGTGTCCTTGTAGGGCATCTTCATGAAGCCCGAGACGCCGAGCCCCTCGATCAGCCCGACCGCGTCGAGAATATCGTCGAGCCGCCGGCGGAATTCCGCCTCCCGGGAGGGATCGAGCAGCCGATAGTGACTATGGATCTTGAGGTGCTCGGGCAAGGCTTCGAAGATGATCATCCCGGTATGATGGATCTCGTTCAGCGCCTCAAGCGAGGTGATGATGGCCTCCGGCAGCACCAGGAACTCGTCCGGGTCCGGCCCATCCTCGAAATAGCTGTGCAACCGGGAGCGGTCCTCCAGCTCAGGGACGGCGCTGACCTCGTAGTCGAGCCGCAGGCCCGGGGGAATCACGAAGGGACGATCCGGCCCCTCGCGCTCCAGATGGAGAGTATCGCGGGCATTGAACAAACAGCTCTTGAAGATGCCTCGGCGGTGAATGGCCCGGGCCAGGCTGACCATGTTGTTGACGGCGGCGACGAAGGCCGGCTTGAGGGAAGGATCGTGCAGGTTGAGCGAGGTGTCGATATAGACACCTTCGGCCTCCCAGCGAACCGCCAGCCCGCCCACGACCGGATAGTTGCCCAGCCGGCTCACCGCCGCCAGGAAGGCCTTCTCGGTCTCGCCCATGCCCTGCATGAAGTTCTTGTAGTAGCGATCGAGCTGAACGTCGTTGACATCGCTGAGCGTCTCGCGCCCGCCCTCCTCACGCAGGAAGGACTTGCGCGAGCTGTAGACCACAGTGTCGATCTCGCGACCGGCGGCACGGCTCCACACCGGCACCAGGGGCGTTTCCGGTGGCTCCGGCAGGTCGAGCATGACCAACCTGGCCAGGCGCGGCATCTCGCGGGTGAAGTGGTCTCCCGCCCGGCGGCGCACGTCGGGGTCCGGGTCCAGCATGCCGTCGAGCATGCGGGCGAATTCCCGAGGCAACCCCAGCGAGGTAGCCGGAATGGCCCGGTGGCCAAACCGGCAGGACTGGGCCGAGGCCAGCGCGTATAGCGTGCCGGCCGCGCCCTGTTCGTCGAAACGTGGCGACGACAGGGCGCCGTTCAGTTGCTCCTCGCCGATGAAGTAGACATCGCCCAGTCGGGCGTTGGTCTGCTGCAGGTTGTCCGACATCAACTCCATGACGTTGGCGGCGACGAACTGCTGATTGGCATCGAGCTGGGCGAATACCGAGGAGCCCCAATCGATCAGGGCGATCGTCTCGGCCTGCTCGTCGAAGACCAGGTTGGAGGGCTTGATGTCACCGTGCACTATCGGACGGCCGGCCGGGCCGGACTCGCGGCGCAGAGCCCGCAGGATGCCGGCGAGCTGATCGGCAATGCGCATGATCAACCGGGGCGGCAGGCGACCTTCACGCAGCGAGAATTCCTCCAGGTTGATGCCCGGGGCACGCTGCATCACCAGGATCGACTGATTGCGCACCCGCTGGAAGACGATCAGCTTGGGAATGCGGGGATGGGCCACCTGCTCCAGCATGAAGGCCTCTTCCTCGAGGCGATCCTGGATGCGCTGGGGCAGATTGACCCGCGTGAACTTGAAGACGTACTCCTCGCCAAGCGCGGTGACGCCGGCGAACACGAAGCCATAGGCGCCCTTGCCGATCAGTTCGATATCCCGATAGCCGAGCTGCTCGAGCTGCGCCTGGCACAGCGCCACCCATTCGCGCAGCTTGCGCGCATCGTGGTGGCTGAGCAGATAGACCGACTGGTCCTCCGGAATGTAGAACTGCTGCAATGGCGCCTGGCTCATGACGGCACCTAACTAGCGCAGCTCGAGCAACATCGTTTCCGGATCCTCCAGAAAGCCCTTCCAGACATTGCAGAACCGGGCGATGGTACCGCCGTCGATCAGCCGGTGATCGCCGGCCCAGGTGGCGGTCATGATGGCTCTCGACACCACCTCGCCGTTGTCGTCGAAACGCGGCAGCCACTGGGTCTTGCCGATGGCGACGATAGCGACCTCAGGGGCATTGATGATCGGCGCGGCATAGTTTCCCCCCAGGGCGCCGATATTGGAGATGCTGATGGTACCGTCGCGCAGGTCCGCCTGGCTCACGCGGCCATCCCGCGCATCGGCGGTCAGCCGCTGAACCTCGCCGGCGATCTCCAGCAGCGAGCGGTGCTCGACGTGCTTGACGTTGGGCACCATCAGGCCAGCCTTGCCGTCCACCGCCATGCCGACGTTGCAATGCGGCAGGTAGTGAATCTCCTCGGCCTCGGCATCGAGCCGACTGTTGAGGATCGGATACGCCTCGACCGCCAGCGCCAGGGCCTTCATGAAGAAGGGCATCAGCGTCAGGCGCATTTCCTCGGCCTCGGCACGCGGCTTGAGCCGCTCCCGCAGGGCCAGCAACTCGGTGACATCGATCTCCTCGCCGTACTGGAAGTGCGGAATGGTCGAGGCGGACTCCACCATCCGCTTGGCCATGGCGGCACGCACACCGCGCAACGGCTCGACTCGCGTCTCGGCCGGCCGGGTGCCAGCGGCAGCGGACGACGTCTCGGTGGCAGCAGCGACCGGCTCACCGCCAGAGGTGCTTCCTGACTCCAGATAGGCCAGCACGTCGCCCTTGAGCACCCGGCCATCCTTGCCGGAACCAGGTACCTGCTCCAGGCGCAGGTCGTTCTCGCGCAGCAGCCGACGCACGGCGGGACTGGCCGGTATGCGCCCATAGGCGCCCTGCCCCTTGCCTCGCTCGCCCTCGGTTCGCCGCTCTTTCGCCGGGGCCGGCGTGGTACGGGTGGTCTCGGCCGTCGCAGCACGGCTTGCCTCCTGCTCGGCACCACGCTGGGCTTCGGCATCATCCGGCACGTAGGCAAACAGCGGCGCGTGGACCTGGGCCGTCTCGCCCTTGCCAACATGCAGGCGACTCACCCATCCCGATTCCGGCGCGGTGATCTCAACCATGGCCTTGTCGGTCATCACGTCGACCACCGGTTGATCCTCGGCAATCGCGTCGCCTTCCTGAATGCGCCACTCGACGATCTCGCACTCCACGATGCCCTCGCCGATGTCCGGCAGGATGAATTCCCGGGCTGCCCCCTCGGCCACCGGGGACGACGACTCGCTCGAGGTCTCCACGTGGTTCGATGATGCCTCGGCGGCATGTCGCTCGCTGATCTCGCTCGCGGCTTCGCCCTCGGCCTGATAGGCGAACAAAGGCTCATGCACCCGGGCGGTCTCGCCCTTGGCCACATGCAAGCGGGTCACGCGTCCCGATGCCGGTGCGGTGATCTCGACCAGTGCCTTGTCGGTCATCACCTCGACCACCGGTTGGTCCTCGACGATGTCGTCGCCTTCCTGGACACGCCACTCGACGACTTCGCACTCCACGATACCTTCGCCGATATCGGGCAGCTTGAACTCGGTCATGATCTCTCTCCCGTCCTTAATAGTGCACGCTAGCGCGGATAGCCTCGTGGATCTTGAGGTGATCCGGCAGGTATTCCTTCTCCAGCGTCAGCGGGAAGGGAGTATCCAGGCCGGTCACACGCATGACGGGCGATTCCAGGTACAGGAAGCAGCGTTCCTGGATGGCGGCGGCGATCTCGCCGGCGAAACCTCCGGTGCGCGGCGCCTCGTGGGTCACCACCAGGCGGCCGGTCTTGAACACCGAATCGGCCACGGTGTCCTCGTCCCAGGGCAGGATGGTGCGCAGGTCGATCACTTCACAGGAGATGCCGTCCTTTTCGGCAAGCTCAACGGCACGCTCGATGACTTCCATCTGAGCACCCCAGCCCACCAGGGTGACATCACTGCCCTCCTTGGTGACCTCGGCCTCGCCGAGCGGCAGTTGATAGTCTTCTTCGGGCACCTCGCCTGTCGAGGCGCGATAGAGCCGTTTGGGTTCGAAGAACAGCACGGGGTCCGGGTCGCGGATCGAGGCCAGCAGCAAGCCCTTGGCCTCGTAGGGATTGCGGGGTATTACCACCTTCAGTCCCGGTGTGTGCGCGAAGTAGGCCTCCGGCGACTGGGAGTGATAATGGCCGCCCGAGATACCGCCTCCATAAGGCGCGCGGAGCGTGAGGCCGCCGACATTGAACAGATCGCCCGAGCGATAGCGGAACTTGGCGGTCTCGTTGACGATCTGGTCGAAGGCCGGAAAGATGTAGTCGGCGAACTGGATCTCCGCCACCGGTACCGAGCCCTGGGCCGCCAGGCCATTGGCAAAGCCGACGATGCCTTGCTCGACGATCGGGGTATTGAAGCAGCGCGCGTGCCCGTATTTCTCCTGGAGATGGCTGGTGGCACGGAAGACACCGCCGAAGCTGCCCACGTCCTCACCGAAGCACAGCACGCGCTCGTCCTCGGCCATGGCGATATCCAGGGCATTATTGATGGCCTGCAGCATGTTCATGTTCGGCATTTCAGGCCCCTCCCTGGTCGGCCGTGGCGTCGGCGCCACCATTGACGCTCGGATCCAGTGATTGCGCGCCTTTCGGATAGGCGTCGGGATAACGACGGATATGCGCCTCCAGGGCATCGAGCTGGCGCTGCAACGCCGGGGTGACATCGGCATAGACATCGGTCACCAGGGTGCCCAGAGCGGGCGGCGGGCGTTTCTCGGCACGCTTCATCGTCTCCAGCACCTCGCGGCGCAGCTCTTCCTGCAGTGATTGTTCCTCGTCGTCGGTCCACCAGTCGCGTTCGGCCATCCAGCGTTTCATGCGCAGGATCGGATCCTTCTCGCGCCAGGCTTCTTCCTCTTTCTTGGAGCGGTAGCCGGAAGGATCGTCGGACGACGAGTGTGCCGCCAGCCGGTAGGTCATGGCCTCGATCAATACCGGCTTGTTGTGTTCCACCGCGATGCGACGCGCCTGTTCGGTGGCGCGATAGACTGCCAGGATGTCGTTGCCGTCGATGCGGATCACGTGCATGCGATAGCCCAGCGCCCGGGGCGCCACGCCGTCGGCAGCAAACTGTTCGACGGTCGGCGTGGAAATCGCATAGCCGTTGTTGCGGCAGAAGAAGATCACCGGCGCTTCATGCACCGCCGCCATGTTCAGGGCGGCATGGAAGTCCCCCTCGGAGGCAGCCCCCTCGCCGAAGAACACCAGGGTGCACAGACCTTCTCCGGCCAGCTTCTGACCATAGGCATAGCCGGTAGCCTGGGGAATCTGAGTCCCCAGCGGCGATGAGATGGTCATGTAATGCAGCTTGCGGGAACCATAGTGAACCGGCATCTGCCGGCCCTTGCCGTAGTCGAGCTCGTTGCCGAACAGCTGGTTCATGAATTCGTCAAAGCTGAAGCCCCGATAGACCAGCGCCCCCTGTTCACGGTACTGGGCCATGATCATGTCGGCATCGTCGAGCGCCGCCGTGGCACCGACCACCGCGGCCTCCTCGCCGGTACACTGCATGTAGAAGCTGAGCCGCCCCTGGCGTTGTGCCGCCATCATGCGCTCGTCCATCACGCGGGTGGCGAGCATTGCCTGGTAGATACGGCGCGCCTTGGCCCGTTCGAGCTGCGGCGCTTCGGCCCCCTCGATGAGTCGACCGTCCTGGGACAGGACACGATAGGTGGGAATGCTGTACTCGTCCCCGGCCAGGAACGCCGGCGTGGACGTCTCTCGCGTTGTTGTCATCGTCATGATCCTTACCCCTTTTGGGGGCAGTGTTGTCTCTATTCCTTCGGTCCGCCAGGGGGTTGCCCGGACGCCGATCAACGCAACAAATTGACGTTAACGTAAACTGCGATCCAAGAACAGTCCTACGAACGACGAACTGTCCTGCAATGGAATTCCGAGCCTCTCCTCGTTGCCGCCTCTCTCCGACAGCATAGCGCATGAACGCCCTGTTCAGGATGACGAGGCGGGCTGGAAGCGGGCAAACAAGCTGTCGACACTGAGCGCCAGCAGGCCGATCAGCAACGCGCCCTGCAGGACATGGGCCGTATTACCGTTGACGATGCCGGAGATGATCGGGTCGCCCAGGTTGCTCGCCCCTACCGTGGCACCGATGGCTGCGGTGGCGATATTGATGGTCACCGAGGTGCGAATACCGGCCAGGATCACCGGTGCCGCCAACGGCAGTTCCACCTGGCGCAGGCGCTGACCACCGGTCATGCCCATGCCGCGTGCCGCCTCGGCAACGCCGGGATCGATGCCTTCGAGCCCAGCCAGGGTGTTGCGCACGATGGGCAACAAGCCATAGAGCAGCAGGGCCACGATGATCGGCAGCGTACCGAAGCCGAGCACCGGCACGGCAAGCGCCAGCACGGCGACCGGTGGAAACGTCTGGCCGATGGACGCCAGCTGGCCGACCAGCGGCAGGAAGTCGCGCCCACCGGGACGCGTCACGGCCACTGCGGCCCCGACCCCCAGCAGGATGGCCAGCAAGGCGGCCACGCCCACCACCAGCAGATGGCGCCCCAGCAGGACGATGAAATCCGCTCGGTCGTAGATCAGTGCCTGGCTGTCAGGCTCGACGAGACGGAACAAGCCTTTCAGTCCTTCCATGCCCAGGCAGGCAGACAGCAAGAGCGACAGCCACAGCAAGGGCGAAAGCCAGCCGTATCCCCGCGAGGACCTCCCCTTACGCATCATGGTCTCGCGCTCCCACCAACCGCCGTAGGGAAAGCTCGCCGATGGGCACCTCATCGTCATCGACCACGGCAAGGTGCTCGACATGGCGCCACAGCATGACCGACAACGCCTCGCGCAGTGTGGCATGCCGGGCAATTCGCTCCTCGGCTAGCGGCCCCGGCCCGAGCGGCGACATCCGTTCGCTGACGGGCAGCAAGGCAGCTTCCTTGAGGCCGCGGTCCTCGCCGCCGAGCAGGGATTCAACAAAAGCATCGGCGGGAGCGCGCAGCAACTCGATGGGATGGCCCTGCTGGACGATACGCCCCTGATTCATGACCACCAGCCGATCCGCCAGCCGCAGTGCCTCGTCCATGTCATGGGTGACGAAGACGATGGTCTTGTGCAACCGCGCCTGCAAGCGGGCCAGCTCGTCCTGCAGCGACTCCCGGGTGATCGGGTCCAGAGCGCCGAAGGGTTCGTCCATCAGCAGAATCTCGGGGTCGGCGGCCAGGGCCCGCGCCACGCCGACACGCTGCGCCTGGCCACCGGAAAGCTGGCTGGGATACTTGTCGGCGAACTCCGTCATGGAAAGCTCGAGCAGCGCCATCAGCTCCTCGACTCGCTCGCGCACCCGGTTGGCCGGCCACTTCAACAGCCGCGGCACCAGGCCGATATTGCGCTCGACGGTCCAGTGCGGAAACAAGCCGGTACTCTGGATGGCATAGCCGATGCGTCGGCGCAGTACTTCCTCACGGAACTCCCGTACCGGCTGGCCATCCAGGTGGATCTCGCCATCACTGTGCTCGATGAGGCGATTGATCATGCGTAGGGTCGTGGACTTGCCACAGCCAGACGTGCCGACCAGCACGCATAGCTCACCCTTGCCCACACTCAGTGAGATATCGTCCACCGCCACGGCATCGCCGAAGCGCTTGGTCACGTGGATTAGTTCGATCATGTCGTCCCTCCCGGGCGCAGCAGGTCGGTCAGAGCCCCCAGCAGCGCATCCGCCACCAGCGCCATGGCGAGGATCGGCAAGGCACCGAGCAGCACCATATCCATGGCGGCCTGCCCGAGCCCCTGGAAGATGAAGGTGCCCAGGCCACCGGCACCGATCAGGGCCGCCACCGCCGTCAGCCCGATGGCCTGGACGGTGGTGATACGAATGCCTTCCAGGATCAACGGCAAGGCCAGTGGCAACCGGACCTGACGGAACACCTGGCCACGACTCATGCCCATGCCTCGCGCCGCCTCGATGACATCGAGGTCCACTTCATCCAGCGCCACATAGGTATTGCGTACCATGGGCAACAGGCTGTAGCCGATCAGTGCCAGCAGTGCCGGTGCCCAGCCGATACCGCTGACGCCGAACGCGGCGAGCCAGTCGAAGCGACTCGACAGCCAGGCCAGCGGCGCCAGGAGCAGACCGAACAGCGCCAGGCTGGGAATCGTCTGCAGGAAGTTGAGGATCGCAAAGCCGACCCGCTGCGCCCTGGGCCAGTGACGCATGGCCATGGCCAGACCGACGCCCAGCAGGAGACTGAGGCAGACGGCCACGCCGACCAGCAAGAGGTGTTCAGCGATCGCCGACACAAAGGCCTCGCTGCGCCCCTGATATTCCTGGCGAAGCGCCAGTGGCTCGAGCCCGAACGAGAGGCATGCCGCCAGGCTGGCCAGGGGCACGAGCAACAACGCCCAACCCCGTGCGCGAGGCATCGTCAAGCGAGTGCGCAGCTCGATCAATGCCAGCAGCAACAGGAACAACGCCATCCAGACACCGCCACCGATGCCCATGCGCGCCTGGGGCATGTCCGGATCGACCGTGAACGCCGCCGCGACCATCAGCCAGACCGGCAATGCCGAGAGCATCAACACCACCAGCCCCGTCGACCACCGCAGGCGATCCGGCGTCGGACGCCAGGCCAGCCCCAGGGCAACGAGCAAGGGCGAGATGCTCACCGCCATCCCGCCCCATCCGGCAACCCCCAGCACATCGACCCCCTGGCCGGGCACGATGCGGTTAGGCGCCACACTCACTGCATCGAGCCCCAGCCAAGCGACCAGGGTGGCCAGGAACAAACTGGCCAGGACAATGTTTGGCTGCACCGCATCCCTGCGCACGCCCGGCCTCAGCTATCCAGGCTGTCGAGGAAGTCGGACGCCACCTGGGCCGGATCGAGCCCATCGACCGCCACGTCGCCATTGAGTCGCTGCAGGGTATCGCGATCCAGAGCCTCGAAGACCGGCGCCAGCAGGGTCTCGATCTCAGGATGCGCTTGTAACACGCTCTCACGCACCACCGGCGTCGGCTGATAGACCGGCTGCACGCCGAGGGTGTCGTCCATCACCACCAGGTCCAGCGCCTTGAGTCCACCGTCGGTGCCATAGGTCATGGCAGCGTTGACGCCACTGGTCTGCTGGGCGGCGGCACGCATGGTAGCGGCGGTGTTGCCGCCGGAAAGCACCAGAAGCTGATCGTCGGAAAGATCGAACCCATAGGCTTCCTGGAATGCCGGCAGCGCCTGGGGCGACTCGACGAACTCGGCACTGGCCGCCAACTTGACGTCACCGCCCTCGTCGAGATAGTTCGCCAGATCCTCGAGGCTGGCGAGATCGTGCTCGCGCGCCACTTCCCCGCGCACGCTGATCGCCCAGGTATTGTTGGCCTCTGCCGGGGTCAGCCAGACCAGGCCGTTGCGTTCGCGGTCCTCGGCCTTGACGGTCTGATAGGCCTGCTCGGCATCCTTCCACACCGGGCTGTCGGCCATGTCGAAGAAGAAGGCACCATTGCCGGTGTATTCCGGATAGAGATCGATCTCCCCTGCCGTGAGCGCCTCGCGCACGATGCTGGTGGTCCCGAGTTGCAGGCGATTCTCCACATCGATACCGCCATTCTCCAGACGCTGCAGGATCAATTGCCCGAGCACCGAGCCTTCGGTATCGATCTTGGAGGCCACCACCACCGGAGAATCGTCGGCCTGGGCCAGGGAGAAGGTCATCAAGGTGCCGACCGCGGCGGCGGCGAAACGCGTCAATACAGGGGTCATCATTAGCACCTGCTTGCTGTGTATGTATCCTGAGAGTATAAGGCCCGACGCCTCGGGCTGTCAGAACGGCACCTCAACGCCGCAGCGAGGGCGCATGCCACCCCACGATACCGACTTCCTGGAGCGCTGGCAGCATCCCCAGGTCAGAGACCTCGCCTGGTTATTGCTGGCCCCGGACCTGCTGACCCTGGCCTGGCCCGGTCGCCCTACCCGGTACGCCCTGGGTCTTGGCGATGCGGGCGCACTGCATGGCTATCTCGACGCCCAGCAGGCACTTCCCGATGCCCTCGAGGCCAAGACGGGCGCGCCCGGCGCGACACGCCTGGGTCACTACCACGAGCGCCTGTGGCAGCACCTGCTGGAAACCGCGCCGGGCACGCAACTGCTGGCACATAACCTGCCGGTCGTGCGCGAGCGTCGCACCCTGGGCGAACTCGACCTGCTCTATCGGAGGAACGGCGACCGCACGCCCGTGCATCTCGAAGTGGCCATCAAGTTCTATCTGGGTCTGCCGGAAGGGCCTGGCCAAGCGCACGATCAGGCACGTTGGATCGGCCCGGGCGGCCTCGACAGCCTGGCCATCAAGCGTACTCACCTCGAGCGCCATCAATTGCCCATGGTGGCCATGCCGGAGGCACAACGCGCCTTGTCGCAACGACTCGGCGAGCACTTCGATGGCCGGTTGCGTCAGCAGCTGGCGATGCCCGGCGTGCTCTTTTATCCCTACCGGCAGCGGATGCCGTCGCCGCGCCAGGCACATCCCGCCCATCGCCGCGGGCAATGGTTGCATTGGCGTGACTGGCCGGCCATGGCGGCAACGCTACCCACGCGAATACGTGGTGCCTGCCTGGGCAAGCCTCACTGGCTGGCGCCGCCCCGCCAGGCAGAGCTGATGCCGCTCACGGCGCTCTCGGCGTGGCTCGACACGCATTTCACCCACGGCGGAGCACCGCGGCAGCTCGCCCTGCACGACCCCGTCCAAGGCTGGCGACGCCTCTTCGTGGTCGATGACGCCTGGCCACGCCAGATTCCCTTGCCACCGTCGGCCCGAGACCTGTCTTGATTCGACTCGCCCCCAACCCACTCGTGACGAGAAAGCCCCTCCGGCAAATGGCGCGGGTGACGATTTCCATGCCGTGATGGCGGCCTTGTCGGCCAGGCGAACGCCCCGGGACGGGAACGGCATGATGCGAACGGTGATGGTGTCAGGGAGATGACATCAATCGCCGGCGGAACGCCGAGACCATGAACGCTCCAGGAAGCTGAAGGCCAGGGTGATAAGGCCGGCCAGGACCAGATAGATCAGGGCCATCAGCAGCAAGGGTTCATAGACCAGATAGGTTTCCTGGCGGATACGCCCGAAAACGGCATAGGTATCCAGGGCGGCGATGGTGGCGACCAGCGGCGTGGCCTTGAGCTGGATGACCAATTCGCCATTGAGCGTCGGCAGGACACGCTGCACGGCGCGAGGCAACCAGATACGCCGCAGGATGGTCAGAGGATGCATCCCCAGCGAGCGGGCCGCCTCCAGCTCCCCTCTGGGCACACCGGCAAAGGCGCCGCGCATCACCTCGCCTTCGTAGCCGGCGAACGACAGCGTCAGCGCCGCGAAGGCATAGGGCCAGGCCTCGATGAGATAGGGCCACAGCCAACTCTCGCGTATGCCCGGCAGGTAGGGAAACAGCGAACCGAGGCCGTAGTACAGCAACCAGATCTGCAGCAGTAATGGCGTACCTCGAATCAGGGTGCAGAAACAACGTGCCAGCCAAGCCAATGGACGAGGCCCCGCCGCCTGCACCAGACCCAGCGGAATCGCCAGCAGGAACCCCGCCACGCTGGTGGTCACCAGCAGGATCAGCGTCAGCCAGAGTCCGCCCAGGATGGCATCGTGATAATCAAGCAACCAATCCCAGCGCATCTGCAGGGCCATCAAGGTGACGGCCACCCCGGCGGCAGCGATCAACCCGAGTCGATGCAGCGGCAGTCGAGATTCAACCATGTGACAGCCCCCTGGTGGCACGACGCTCCAGTACCTTGAACACAAGGTTCGAGACCAACGAAACGAGTAGATAGAGCACGCCGGCCGCGCACAGGAACAGTAGGTGGTGCTTGGTGGCACCGGCTGCCTGGCGGGCAGCCAGGGTCAGCTCGGTGAAACCGACCACCGCCAGCAGCGCCGTGTCCTTGGTGGCAATCAGCCACAGGTTGGAGAGTCCCGGCAATGCCCCCGGCAACATGGCCGGCAAGGTGATGCGCCGGAAGGTCTTGGCGGTTGACATGCCCAGGGAGTAGGCCGCCTCGATCTGCCCATAGGGTATGGCGCGAATCGCGCCGCGCATCACCTCGGTGGCGTAGGCGCCCTGGACCAGGGCAATCACCACGATGCCGGCAGCGAAGGGACCGATTTCCACCTCCCCCAGCCCGACCATGGCCAACAATTGGCTGAGAGCCTCGGGCATGGCGAAGTACACCAGCAGGATCAGCACCAGCTCCGGCACCGCACGGATGACCGTGGTGTAGCACGTCAAGAGATCGCGGATGACAGGGCCACCGGAGAGCTTGCCGGCAGCGCCGGCCATGCCGATCAGCAATCCCAGCAGATAGCCACCTCCGGCTACCTGCAACGACAGCCAGAGCCCGTCGAGCAGGACACCGCCCCAGCCGGGCGGCGCCAGCGCGAGCAGCTCTGCCATGCTCATGTCACGATAGTTCATGGCCTAGGCGACTCCCTGACCCGTCAATAATCCCTGCCACCTCAGGTGTCAGGTTCGCCGTAGATATCGAAGTCGAAATAACGGGCGGTGATCTCGTCATAGGTACCGTTGGCCCGAATCTCGGCGATCCCTTCGTTGAGCCGCTCGCGCAGGGCGTCATCTGCCTGGCGTACGCCGAAGCCGATGCCCTCGCCCAGGGTCTCCTGGTCCTGAGTCACCGTGGCCTTCATCTCACAGCACAACTGGCCTTCTTTGCTGTCCAGGAACTGCTCGATGATCAGACGATCGGCCAGGGTGGCATCCAGCCGCCCGGCAAACAGGTCCTGGTTGGCATCGTCCTGGGTCTGGTATTCGCGCAGGATGGCCTCGGGAAAATGCACCTGGGCATAGGCCTGGTGGATGGAGGCGGACTGCACTCCCAGCGTCTTGCCGGCAAGCCCTCCGGACGTCGTCTTCAGGTCGTCGCCCTTGGCCCCGGCCAGTGCGGCGGGCGTCTGGTAGTACTTGTCCGAGAAGGCGATGGTCTCGCGACGCTGATCGGTGATGCTCAACGACGCGGCGATGACATCGAGCTTGTCACCGGTCAGGGCGGGAATCAGGCCGTCCCAGGAGGTCGTGACGATTTCGCACTCCAGTTCCGCGGCGTCGCAGACCGCTCGAGTGATGTCCACTTCCCAGCCTTGCAACTCGCCGCTCGCATCCAGCGTGGCGAAGGGCGGATAGGGCTCGGTCGCGAAGCCGACACGGGTCACCTCGGCCTGCGCCACCGGTGCCAGGCAAAGGGAGGTCAAGGTAGCCGTCATCAATCGTTTCATTGTCATTCTCCTTGGGATGGACCGACCGAGCCCAGAAAGCGCTGCAGTCGCTGGGCCGTGGGGGCGCCGAACAACCGGCCCGGTGGCCCTTGTTCGGCGATCTCGCCCTGATCGAGGAAGATGACCCGATCCGCCACGTCGGCAGCAAACGCCATTTCATGGGTCACGATAATCATGGTGCGCCCCTCTCTGGCGAGGTCACGTATCACCGCCAGCACCTCCCCCACCAGCTCGGGATCCAGTGCCGAGGTGGGCTCGTCGAACAGCATTACCTCGGGGCCCATCGCCAAGGCACGGGCAATGGCGCCGCGCTGCTGCTGTCCGCCGGAGAGCGTCGCCGGGTAGGCCTCGCGAAGATGATAGAGACCGACTCGTTCCAAGAGCGCTCGCGCCTCGTCGCGCGCTTCGCTCCGCGAACGTTTCAGCACCTGGATCGGTGCTTCCATGATGTTGGCCTCCAGGGTCATGTGGGGCCACAGGTTGAACCCCTGGAAGACCATGCCCAGACGCGCCCTCAGACAACGCAACTGGCGGCGATCGGCCGGCTCACGCCGCGCTCCCTGACCGCGGAAGGGAATCGCCTCGCCCAACAGACGCAGCGAACCGGAGGTCGGTGTCTCGAGCAGGTTCAGGCAGCGCAACAGCGTGGACTTGCCCGAGCCACTGCTGCCGATCAGCGCCACAACATCCCCTCTCCCGGCGGCAAGATCGATGCCCTTGAGAACCCGGGCGTCGCCATAGGTCTTGTGCAGATTCTCGACCTCGATGACGGCATCGCCACGAGAGGCGGTAGTGGTCGAAGCATCGCTCACGTCAGGGCTCCCGGTTTATGCCTGTTGTTATGCGGTTGCATAAACTATGCATCTGTATAAGATGCGAGTCAACGATCCCCACCAGCCACGGAGTCCCGCCATGTCCCGCTACGGATGCCAGTCCATGGCCGCCCCCATGACCCGCGTACTGATGCGCCGCCCGGGAGCGAGCCTGAAGCAAGCCGACCCTGTCGAATGGCACTACAACGATCATTTCGACGCCGACAAGGCCATCGCCCAGTACGACGCCTTCGCTGAACTGGTGCAGGCCTCTGGCGCCGAGATCCTATGGATCGAGGACAACGACGACGGTCTCTCCGATGCCATGTTCACCCGCGATGCCTCCCTGATCACACGTGCCGGCGCCGTGCTGCTCAAGATGGGCAAGCCGTTGCGTGCCGCGGAACCCGAGCTGCATGGGCAGCATTACGAGGCGGCGGGCATCCCGGTGCTGGGGCGCCTGACCGGCGAGGCCTGCATCGAGGGCGGCGACACCTTATGGCTCGACGACAGCACCCTGGTCGTGGGCATGGGCTTTCGCTCCAACCGCGAGGGAGTGCGCCAGCTGGAGACTCTGCTCGCCCCGCACGGCATCGAGGTGCTGGGCTTCGACCTGCCGGTGTGGGACGGTGAGGCCGCCTGCCTGCACCTGATGTCGGTCATCTCGCCGCTCACCGACGACCTCTACCTGGTCCACCCCAAGCTGATTCCGGCCGCTCTGTGGACCTTGATGAAGGCTCGTGGTATCACACTGGTGGCGGCTCCCGAGGCCGAGTTTCATGATTCCCTGGGGCTGAACCTGAATGTCATGCCTCTCGCACCGGGCGATTGCCTGATGATCGACGGCTTCCCCGGCACCAGAGCCGTGATGGAACAACACGGCGTTCGGGTGCGCACCTTCGCCGGTGATGCACTGTGCATGGCCTGCGAAGGCGGCCCCACCTGCCTGACCAACCCGATCCTGCGCGAGGCCTGAGCCCATGGCGACCCGGCGTGCCGGCAACGACCGCGAGAGCGTCCTGATCGACGCCACCCTCACCTGCATCGCGCGGGAGGGCATCTCCGCGGCCACGGTACGCAACATCGCCGACTATGCCGGCGTCACCAATGGCCTGATCCGCTTCTACTTCAAGAGCAAGGACGGCATTCTCCAGGCGGCTTACCGGCGTTTTCTCGAGCGCCTCTTCGAGGCGGCCCACGGCACCATCGGCGACGGCGACACGACGGCTTGCGAGCGTCTCGAACGCTACCTGCTGGCCAACCTCTCACCGCCCATCGTCACCCCGGACAGCCTGCTGCTGTGGGCCAACTTCCTGCCCCTGACTCATCACGATGACGCCATGGCCGACATCCGACGACACTGGTACGGTCGCACGACCCATGCCTTCCGCGACCTCATCCACGGGGCGCTGGAAGAACACGGTCACACGCCAGGCGACACCGAGCTGCGCCGACTCTCCGTCGCCGTCAACGGCCTCATCGACGGTCTGTGGATCGAAGGCTCACTGTCTGCCGAGTCTCTCGATATCCGGGAACTCCAGGCCATCGGCCTTGACGCCGCCTCGCGCTTGCTGGATATCTCGTTCTCCCGTTCACCGGCAACCTAAACCTCATCGCTCCCCCGGCGACTCCCGGCGACTCCCGGCGATGATGCCATCGCGAAGGTAGGTTAAAAAACAGCGTTTGCAAACAGCGTTTTTATACTACGCTGGAAGGCGAGGACCAGGGTTGGATCGGCATCGGATGAGTTCCAGCCCTGCGCCCTGATGACCGGCGACCCAGTGTCGCCCTCATGACCGCAAAGCCGTTCGGAGGGATGCAATATGAACCCGGTATTGCTGTTGACCCACACCCCCTTTGGGGAACGCCGCCTTCCCGAAGCCCGCCCGGTGCGTCGGATCGCATGCAGCGAGCCGCTATACCGGACACGTGCCCGCACCCATGGCAAGGTGAAAGTCGGCTGCCTCTCCCATGCGCCCCACGAAGATCTGGGACCGGTGGATCTGGCCAACGCCAAGCGCAGGCTCGACTTCTACTCCCGTTGGCACGGGCTGGCCGAACCCCGCTTGCAGATCTGGAAAGCATCCTGAGCGCCTCGCCTTGCACGAGCGCTGAAGGAGGGAATCTCATGAACACCGGAGCGCCGCTCGCCGCCCGCTGGCAACATGTCCATGCCGACTGGTGGCAGGACAATCGGGGCAACGAGATCCATCGCGTCGATATCGATGGCGATGCACTCTACCACTGCCATCTCGCCGGCTCGTCACTGCCATGGAGTGCCGTGGCCAGGAGCCTGGACGAGGCCATGGCCGCCGTCGACAAAAGGTCGCCTTCCTCCTCGCCGGCCCCAGGGGCACACTGGATGCCCCTGGTCCCCCTTGGGTGGCGCAGGGAGGCGGAAGGCGGCGGCCTCCACCTCTTCGGTCGGTCAGGGCGCTGACACGATGCCGTGGCTCAGTCGCCGGGCGCCTCGAAGACCCAGCGGGTTCCTTCGCGACTATCCTTGAGCACGATGCCGAGCGCGGCCAGCTCGTCGCGGATGCCATCGGCACGCGAGAAATCCCGGGCGCGCTTGGCCTCGGCACGCTCGGCGATCCGCGCCTCGATCTCGGCCTCGGACAGCGGCAGCTCACCGTCCCCGCCCTTGAGGAAAACGCTCGGCTCCTGCTGCAGCAGGCCGAGCACACCGCCCAGGCGCTTGAGCTCGGCGGCCAGCGCCGGAGCCTGCTCGGGCGATTCCTTGCGCGCCCGATTGAGCTCGCGGGCCAGATCGAAGAGCACCGACATCGCCCCGGCGGTATTGAAGTCGTCGTCCATGGCCTCGGTGAAACGCCGATCGAAGCTCGGGTCCACCGCGCCTTCCCGAGCCTCCTCCGTTGCCAGTCCGTCGAGCGCATTGTAGAAACGCTCCAGCGACTTGCGGGCATCGGCCAGCGAGTCCGGGGCATAGTTGATCGGACTGCGATAATGGCTCGACACCAGCAGATAGCGAACCACTTCCGGATCGTGATGCTCGAGCACCTCGCGGATGGTGAAGAAGTTGCCCAGCGACTTGGACATCTTCTCGTGATTCACCCGCACCGCGCCGGCATGCATCCAGGTGTTAACGTACGGCTTGCCGGTGGCCGCCTCGCTCTGGGCGATCTCGTTCTCGTGATGCGGGAAGGTCAGATCGGGCCCTCCGCCATGGATGTCAAAGGTCTCGCCCAGGCAGCAGGTCGACATCGCCGAGCACTCGATGTGCCAGCCCGGCCGGCCCGGCCCCCAGGGTGATGGCCACTCCGCCTCGCCGGGCTTGGCGGCCTTCCAGAGCACGAAGTCGAGGGGATCCTCCTTGTGCGCTTCCACGTCGACCCGGGCCCCGGCGCGCATGTCGTCGGGGTCGCGATTGTTGAGCTTGCCGTAATCGGCGAACTTGCGGACCCGGTAATAGACGTCGCCATTGGGCGCCGCGTAGGCGTAGCCCTTGTCGATGAGCGTCTGGATCATGGCGACGATCTCGTCGACGTGCCGGGTGGCACGAGGCTCGGCATCGGGCCGCAGCACGCCGAGCCGGCCCTCGTCCTCGTGCATGGCATCGATCATGCGGTCGGTGAGCGACTCGATGGCCTCGCCGTTCTCCTCGGCCCGCTTGAGAATCTTGTCGTCGATGTCGGTGATGTTGCGCACGTAGGTGACATCATAGCCTCGTGCCCGGAGATACCGGGTAATGACGTCGAAGGCCACCATCACCCGGGCATGGCCCAGGTGGCAGTAGTCGTAGACGGTCATGCCGCAGACGTACATGCGGACCCGCCCGGGCTCGATGGGCGTGAAGGTCTCCTTGCGCCGCGTCAGGGTGTTGTAGATCTGCATGTCAGCCCTTCTTCTTGATCTTCGCCCAGGAGTCCTTGAGCCCCACGGTACGGTTGAATACCAGGTGGTCGGGTCGACTGGCGTAGCGATCGGCGCAGAAATACCCCACCCGCTCGAACTGGTAGCGGCTCTCCGGCTCGGTTCCGGCCAGGCTGGGCTCGCCAATCCCCTGTACGGTGACCAGCGACTCGGGGTTCAGGTGCTCGAGGAAATCGGCATCGCGATCCTTGTCGGGCTGCTCGACCTGGAACAGGTTATCGTAGAGCCTCACTTCCATGGGAATGCCGTGGGTAGCGCTGACCCAATGCAGCACGCCCTTCACCTTGCGGTCCTCGGGATTCTTGCCCAGGGTGTCGAAGTCCACCGAGCAGTGCAGCTCCGTCACCTCGCCCTCGTCGTCCTTGATCACCTCGTCGCAACGGATCACGTAACTGTTGCGCAGGCGAACCTCCTTGCCCGGCGCCAGGCGGAAGAACTTCTTGGGCGGCTCTTCCATGAAATCGTCGCGATCAATGTAGACCTCACGAGTGAACGGGATGCGACGCGTCGGCATGTCGTCCCGGGCGGGATGGCCGGCCACCTCGTACACTTCCTCGTGGTCCTCGGGCACATTGGTCAACACCACCTTCAGCGGCTTGAGCACGCACATGGCCCGCGGCGCGTTGTCCTCGAGATCCGAGCGGATCGCGTGGGTCAGCATGGCGATGTCCACCAGCCCGCCGTCAGCGCGGGTGACGCCGATCATCTCGCAGAACTTGCGAATCGAGGCCGGCGTGTAGCCGCGCCGACGCATCCCGGAGATGGTCGGCATGCGGGGGTCGTCCCAGCCATCGACGATGCCCTGGTCCACCAGCAGCTTGAGCTTGCGCTTGGAGGTCAGGGTGTAATTGAGATTGAGCCGGGCGAATTCGATCTGCCGCGGTCGAGAGGGAACCGGCAGGTGCTCCAGGAACCAGTCATAGAGCGGCCGGTGATCCTCGAACTCCAGCGAGCAGAGAGAATGCGTCACCCCTTCCAGGGCATCCGACTGGCCGTGGGTGAAGTCGTAGGACGGGTAGATCTTCCACTTGTCGCCGGCCTGATGGTGTCTGGCATGGCGAATGCGATAGAGGATCGGGTCGCGCAGGTTGATGTTGGGCGAGGCCATGTCGATCTTGGCCCGCAGCACCTTCTCGCCCTCGGCGAACTCGCCGACACGCATGCGCTCCAGCAGATCGAGATTCTCCTCGACGCCGCGTTCCCGATACGGGCTCGGCCGGCCCGGCTCGGTCAGGGTACCGCGATATTCGCGGATCTCGTCGGGCGACAGATCGTCGACATAGGCCTTGCCTTCGCGCACCAGGTGCTGGGCCCAGGCATACAGCTGGTCGAAGTAGTCGGAAGCAAAACGCACATCGCCGGCCCACTCGAAGCCCAGCCAGTTCACGTCCTCCTTGATGGCATCGATGTAGGCCTGCTCCTCCTTCTCCGGATTGGTATCGTCGAAGCGCAGGTTACATTCGCCACCAAACTGTTCGGCAAGCCCGAAATTCAGACAGATCGACTTGGCATGGCCGATATGCAGGAAACCGTTGGGATGCGGCGGGAACCGGGTGACGATCTTGTCGTGCCGGCCGGCCTCGAGTTCCTCGGCGATCTGGTTGCGAATGAAGTTCGGCGCGCTGGTGGTCTCGGTCATGTTGATAGGGCAACCTCTGGTTGAACGCGGGCCTGTCGGGCGTCACCGGCTTGCCGGCTTCGCGCATCGACGCAAAACCGCTATTATAGCGCCACGCCCATGCACGGCGCCAAGGCGTCTGCCCAGAAGACAGGAAATCGTCATGATCACGCTGCAAACCAATTTCGGCGATATCGTCATCGCCCTGAATCACGACAAGGCACCGAAGACGGCGGCCAACTTCGAACGCTACGTGCGCGAAGGCTTCTACGACAACACCCTCTTCCATCGGGTGATCGACGGTTTCATGGTCCAGGGCGGCGGCTTCGACCTGGACTTCAACCAGAAGCCGACCCACGAACCGATCGAGAACGAGGCCGACAACGGCCTGGAGAACCGCGTGGGCACGCTGGCCATGGCCCGCACCCAGGACCCTCACTCGGCCACGGCCCAGTTCTTCATCAACATCGCCGACAACGACTTCCTCAACCACCGCGGCAAGAACCTGCAAGGCTGGGGATACTGCGTCTTCGGCGAAGTGGTCGAGGGCATGGA
This sequence comes from Halomonas caseinilytica, assembly GCF_001662285.1. Lineage (NCBI taxonomy): Bacteria > Pseudomonadati > Pseudomonadota > Gammaproteobacteria > Oceanospirillales > Halomonadaceae > Halomonas > Halomonas caseinilytica. Next base: position 458,077 of record NZ_BDEO01000001.1, on the reverse strand, counting down.
GGTGGTCGAGCGCATCAAGTCGGTCAAGACCACCCGTCGTGGCATGCATGCCGATGTGCCCGCCGAGGATGTCATCATCCAGAGCGCTCGCCTCCAGGATGCCGCCAGCTGACCGCCGTCGCCAGCTTACCTCCGCGCCCGCCTCCGCGGGCGCGCCCTCTTCGCACCCGCCCACGGAACATGACATGGCCACCCTGCTGATTTCCGACCTGCACCTGCATCCCGGCGCTCCGGCAGTCACCGAGGGCTTTCTGCGCTGGCTCGACGAACGCGCCCAAGGTGCCGATGCGCTCTACATCCTGGGCGATTTCTTCGAGGCCTGGATCGGCGACGATCTGCTCGATCTCGGCGCCGCCGACCCGACCGGCACCGCCCCCCTGGCCCAGCGCGTGGCCTCGGCGCTCAAGGCGCTCGCCGATACCGGCACCCACCTCTACCTGATGCATGGCAATCGCGACTTCCTGCTCGGCGAGCGCTTCGCTCGGGAAGCCGGCGCGACCCTGCTGCCCGATCCGACGCTGGTGACCCTGGGCGACGAGCGAGTGCTGCTGATGCATGGCGACAGCCTGTGCACCCGCGACGAAGCCTACATGGCCTTCCGAGCCCAGTTGCGAGACCCCGACTGGCAGGCTCAGATTCTCGCCATGCCGATTCCCGAACGCCTCGAACTGGCCCGCCAACTGCGCGAACGCTCCGGCGAGGCCAACTCCAACAAGGCCGAGGACATCATGGACGTGACGCAGGAAGACGTCGTGACGGCCCTGCGCGAACACGGCGTGACCACCCTGATCCATGGTCATACCCATCGCCCCGCCGTGCACGATCTCGAGGTCGACGGGAAAGCCGCCCGCCGCTTCGTACTGGGCGATTGGCAGCCCGGAATCGGCTGGGAACTCGAGGCCGCACCGGGTCATGACCTGGCGTTGCGACGCGTCGCCCTCTCGGACTGAACCTCAACTCGATGCCGCGGCCGGCAGGTCACCGGCCGCCTCGGGCGCTTCCGGATTGAGCTCGGTGGGATCGTCCCGACCGGGATACCAAGGCACCCGCCCTTCGAGCACCCCGGTTTCCTCGATGATGCGCGCCACCGTGGCTTCCTGTCGGTAGGCCATGATGTGGGCGCCGCTGACGCCTTCGATCTCGCGCACTTCCTGCAGGATGTCCCGACACAGGCGAGCACCTTCCTCGCGTTGATCGCTCGCCCCTTCGAGACGGCGAATCACGGCATCGGGAATGTGGATGCCAGGCACATTGTCGCGTATCCAACGCGCGCTGCGCGCCGAGGCCAAAGGCCCCATGCCGACCAGTACATGGAGTCGGTCGGGCCCTTCCAGCAGGCCGTAATCGGCGACTTCGGCCATGAAGTCCCGCAAGGTGGCGGTATCGAAACAGTACTGCGTCTGGATGAAGCGCGCCCCGGCCGCTGCCTTCTTGGCCAGGCGCTGGGCCCGCCAGGCCCGGGGCGGCACGAAGGGATTCGCCGCCGCGCCGAGAAACACCCGCGGGGGCGAGTCGATCGGCCGCCCGCTCTCGAAGCAGGATTCATCGCGCATCCGCCTCGCCATCTCGAGCAACGACAGCGAGTCGAGGTCGAAGACCGGCCGGGCATGGGGGTGGTCGCCGGCCTGGACGCCATCCCCGGTCAGGCACAGCAGGTTGCAGGCGCCCATGGCTGCCGCCCCGAGAATCTCGCCCTGCATGGCGATCCGGTTACGGTCGCGGCAAGACATCTGCAGGATGGTCGCGTAGCCGACGCGCGTCAGCAGCGAGCAGACGCCGACGCTGGACATATGACAGTTGGCGCCGGAACCGTCAGTGGCATTGATGGCATCGACATAGCCATCGAAGATAGCGGCACGCCGCAGGACCTCCGCCGGATCCGCCGAATCCGGCGGGTCGATCTCGGTGGTCACGGCGAAGCGCCCGGCTCGCAGAACCCGCTCGAGCCGACCCGGCGAGACATGTCCCGGCAACACGGGAAGCGAATACCCGGGAACCGGCTCGTCATCGAACTTCATCACCGGCCTCCTGCATCATGCTCACCCCGCGCCACCCGCAACCAGGAAGAGGTGCCCTCCAGCGAGGCATCCACGGGCAACTGCACGACATGAATGCGGTCCCCATGCTTCATGCGCTGGCTGCCCTCCCAGGCATCCAGCCATACGCAGCGCATCTCCGGCTTCACCTCGCAGCTACCATCCTCGCGCACCCCGCCGCAAGGGCCGTTGCGCAAGCGCTTGGGGCAATTCATGGGACACGACATACCCGTCGAGCTCAGCACGCAGTGGCCGCACATCTGGCAATCGAACAGCAGCCCCTTGATGGCTCGCTCGAGACGGGCCACCGGCGCCTCGAGACGCGCATAGCCGATGCGCTCCAGCAGCGGTGCCGAACGCTGGAGCATGACCTCAAGGCCTGCATAGAGCAGTTCGAAGGCACGGGCATGGCGCACTGCCCAGCGTCGTACTCGATACATGGCGACTCCTGGCAATCGCGGGATTTCTCCACCGAGACGACTTTTGCTTCGTAGCCTAGGAGGGCGACGACGCAGGCACATCCATCAGGACGACAATGACGTGTGCGTCACCGTCGTGACGCGAGACAGGCGGTCACGGACGCTTCCAGGTGCTCGGCATCGGGCATGGACGCCGGCTCGCCCAACACCTCCAGGCGAGAATCATGGCGCCAGACACTCGGCCAGCTCTCCGTTACACCCGACACGCGATTGTAGAACCACCACCCATGGTCGGTATGGAACACTCCCTTGACGCGCAGCGCTGCCGGCAGTGCCTCGAGCCGGCTTTCCAGGGCATGTCGATCAAAGCGATCCCGGAAATGCCAACGCCAGCCCAGGCTTGCATGCCCCAGGGCATGGCCTTGCTCGAATACCGGAACCCCCTGGCGCGGCTCCCTCGAGAGACTCGAGGGTCGATACTCGGCGTGATGGTGCGACACTGGTGAGGCGAGCGTCTCGCCGACACCGGGGTCAGCCGCGAGCACCCATTCGCTCGGCAACCGACCATATGGCGCCTCGCGCACCCAGCGCCGCGGTGGCCATAATCCTTCGAGCCAATGACGCGCCGCTGCCATCTGTCGAGCGGAGGCGAGATCGGTCATGGTCAATGCCACGGCATCGGCCATGCGGAGTTGATCGCGAAATGTCTCGTGGGCCATGGCCCGGGCATCGTCCAGGCGGCGCGGATCCAGCACGGCTACCACGCCGCGAATATCGAGGACGTCGGCGAATCCCCCGCCGCGCAACAGATCCAACAAGCCCGCGGGATGCCCAAGGCCCGAAGGCTCGATGATCAGGCGATCCGGACGCTGGCGACGCAGTAACCTGACAAGCGACGCGCGCAACACCACGGCTTGCTGACAGCACAGACAGCCGCCGGGCAACGCCTCGACGACCAGGTCGGCACGCTCCTCGAACATCGCCTGGTCGATACCGACACGGCCGAATTCATTGATGACCACGGCCCAGCGCTCCCCTGCCGGCTTGCTGGCCAGCAAATGGTGGATCAGCGAACTCTTGCCGGCCCCGAGGAAGCCGGTGATCACATGCACCGGCACAGCTGACAGTCTCGATCGGCTCATTGGCCACTCCCTTTCAGCCGCCCGATATTCCCTGGTGTGACGACAAGCGGCACACTCGCCTTGCTTCCTCACGATCGGAGGCGTGAGGTGTCGCCGACACAAGAGAAGATGGAGATAACGGTATAATAGAAGTTGGCGACACTTTCCTCGCCACAGCCTCATGAATCAAGAGGCCAACAATGAAAAAGGGGCCAAGGCCCCTTTTTCATGATACGTCTCGAGCAGGTGCCGTCAGAACCGCTCGATGTCTGCCTGCTCACGCAGGTAGCCAAGCAGGCCGTTGACGGCTGCCTGGGCGCGTAGCTGCTGCGCCATGCGCGCAACATAGGCCTCGCTCTGCTCATCGACCTGCCCATCGCTCACCTCGTCCAGGGCGATCAGCACGACACGCTGCCCATCGACTGCACGACCGTAGACGGTCTCGTCGCCTTCCGGGTGCGGCAGACGGAAGACCGCGTCCACCACCGGCTGGGCGAGCCCGGTATCATCCTGACGGCTCAGCGTCTCAGCCGGCTGCCAGTCGATCGCTGACGACTCGCCGGAGCGCAGCGCCTCGATCCGTCGATCCGCCTCGGCCGTCAACGCCTCGCGCACCTTGAGTGCCTGGACGGCATCAACCACCTGGGAGCGCACCTCTTCGAGCGGCAGGGTCGTGGCCTCACGATGGTCAAGCACACGCAGGACCATGCGGCGATCCTCGTCGAGCTCAATGACCTCGCTGTTGAAGCCCTCTTCGAGCACATCCGGCGTGAAGGCACGGCGCATCACGCCCGGCTCGGCGAGAATGCCCGAGGCGTTGTCACGACTCACCCAATCGGTGGTCTGACGCTCGAGTCCCAGATATTCCGCCACGCTCTGCAGGTCCTCGGCAGCAAAGCTCTCGTCGATCAATCGCTGGGCGCGGTCATCGAAAGCGGTCGAAACCTGCTCCCGCGCTACCTGGCGTGCCAGCCGATCACGCGATTCCTCGAACGAAGGCCGGTCCAATTCGGTCACCTTGATCAAGTGCAGGCCATTGTCGGTTTCGACGACATTCGACACCTGCCCCTCGCTCAGCGAAAACGCCGCCTCGTCGAACGCCTCACCGAAGAAGCCGCGGCTGATGACGCCAAGGTCGCCCCCTTCGCCGCTGGTCGAGGTATCGTCGGAGTACTCGGCGGCCAGGTCGGCGAAGGACTCGCCTTCGGCGAGGCGCTGCTGCACTTCCTCAAGGCGTGCCTCGGCCTCTTCCCGAGTCCGCTGCTCACCGAAATCGACCATGATGTGCGACACACGACGATCGGCATCGGCGGCCTCGGCATTCCAGGCGTCACGCAAGGCTTGTTCGCTGACTTCTTCCTGCTCGGCCATCCGCTCGCGATCGAGCACGACATAGGCCAGCTTGACCTGCTCCGGACGCTGGTAGTCGTCGGCATGCGATTCGTAATAGGCCTGGAGCTCCTCGTCGCTGGCCTCGGGACGGCTCTCCAGATCGTCGGCAGTCAAGACATGCTGGCGGAATTGGCGAGTCTGGCGCTGCAGGGCAGCCAGCCGCTGTTCTTCGCTTTCCAGGCTGAACTCACTGGCGGCCAGCCCCTGTTGCAACTGACGACGTTTCATGTCCGCACGCAACTGGTCACGGAAGGCCAGCGGCGTGAAGCCGGCGCTGGAGAGACGGTTACGGAACAGTTCCTGAGAGAAGTTGCCGTCCTGATCCTGAAACTCGGGCAGATTGACGATCAATTGATCGATCTGGCTTTCGGAAAGGTGCAGCCCTCCCTGCTCGGCGTATTGGGTCAACAGGCGTTCCGAGATCAGGCTGTCGAGCATCTGGGCGCGCAATTCGCGTTCCTGCTCGGGAGGCACCTGGCCGCTGCGAATGGCGCGCTGAACCTGGAGCTCTAACTGCTGACGCGAGATCGACTCGCCATTGACCTTGGCGACATCGTCACCGTCGTTGCCCAGCAATCCGATCAGCGACTCCGCGCCGAACAATGCCATGGCCACCACCACGGCACCGATGATGATCTTGGCGCCCCAACTGGCGGAGCGGTCACGAATACTTTGCAGCATGCAGGCCTCTGCTGAATGAAGAGTGTCGGAACGCGCCACATTATACGCATCCTCGAGGGGCTGGCGACCCTCGGCGCACGTGGTGAGCCGTCCCCCTTTCGGCCCGGACCGGACGTCAGAAAACAAAACAGGCGCACCGCGAAGCGATGCGCCTGTATGGACCCGACGTCAACGGTAGTCGGCGATACGCGACAAGCTCAGTTGACGGAATCCTTCAGCGCCTTGCCGGCCTTGAAACTCGGCACCTTGGCGGCGCTGATCTGAATCGGTTCACCCGTCTGCGGGTTACGACCGGTGCGTGCCGCACGCTCCTTGACAGTGAAGGTACCGAAACCCACCAGGGACACGCTATCACCCTTCTTCAGGCTATCGGCCACGGCGTCCACCATGGCATCCAGCGCGCGCGAGGCAGCGGCTTTGGGAATATCGGCAGACGCGGCAATGGCTTCGATCAGCTCGGATTTATTCACACTTCACCCCTTGACTGTTTCGTAAATTGGCTCTAATCGGCGAGACTTACGGCTGAGTGACGCGATCACAGCATAGCGCTAGTTTATAGCAATGCGATGAAAGGCATGTCAAGCGACCATCCCTGATAATCCCCATCATGCCGGGCTTTTCGCCTCGGCATGATGGCGAAAAAACGTCAGTGTGTACTGATCATTGAGTGAGAAGAGGCCGGCTCTTCCGCTCTTGTTTCTTCGTTATCCGAACCTGCTTTTTCGGCTAACGCAACGTCGAGAACCTCGTCGATCCACCGAACGGGGCGGATATCCAGAGCGTCCTTGATGTTATCAGGAACCTCCTTCAAGTCCCGGCGGTTCTCCTCCGGAATAAGCACCGTCTTTATACCACCCCGCCTGGCCGCCAGCAATTTCTCCTTGAGCCCCCCGATCGGCAGCACCTCGCCACGCAGGTTGACCTCGCCGGTCATCGCAACGTCACAACGCACGGGACGACCAGTGTAGGCCGAAATCATGGCGGTGACCATGGCGATGCCGGCACTCGGTCCATCCTTGGGCGTGGCACCTTCGGGAACGTGGATGTGCAGGTCTTCCTTCTCGAAGCGCTCCGGGTCGACACCAAGCGAGATCGCCCGGGCCCGCACCACCGTCTGAGCGGCACTGACCGACTCTTTCATCACGTCACCCAGCGAGCCGGTCTTGTCGAGCCGCCCCTTGCCGGGCGTGACCACGGACTCGATATTGAGCAGCTCGCCGCCCACCGAGGTCCAGGCCAGGCCCGTCACGCGGCCGACCTGGTCCTCCTGATCGGCCAGGCCATAGCTGTAGCGACGCACGCCAGCATAAGACTCGATGTCCGCCGCCGACAGGTGATCGGGCGCCTGGGCACCTTCCTTGCTCTCCTGCTCGAGACGCTGACGCAGCACCTTCCGGCAGACCTTGGCGATCTGGCGCTCGAGCTCACGCACACCGGCTTCGCGGCTATAATAGCGAATCAGCTCCAGCAGGGCCTCGTCGGAAAACGATAGCTCGTCGTCCTTGAAGCCGTTGGCCTTGAGCTGCTTGGGCACCAGGTAGCGTCGAGCGATGGCCAGCTTCTCGTCCTCGGTATAGCCCGGCAGACGGATCACCTCCATCCGGTCGAGCAGCGGGCCGGGGATGTTCATCGAGTTGGCGGTACAGATGAACAGCGTCTCTGAAAGATCATAGTCCAGCTCGAGATAATGGTCGCTGAACTTGTCGTTCTGCTCCGGATCGAGCACCTCGAGCAGCGCCGAGGCAGGGTCGCCGCGATGATCCATGCCGATCTTGTCGACCTCGTCGAGCAGGAACAGCGGATTCTTGACCCCGGCCTTGCTCATGCGCTGCACCATCTTGCCCGGCAACGAGCCGATGTAGGTCCGGCGATGGCCGCGAATCTCGGACTCGTCACGCACACCGCCGAGCGCGAGGCGCACATACTTGCGGTTGGTCGCGCGAGCGATCGACTGACCCAGCGAGGTCTTGCCCACCCCGGGCGGCCCGACCAGACACAACACGGGCCCCTTGAGCTTCTTGACCCGCTTCTGCACGGCCAGGTACTCGAGGATGCGCTCCTTGACCTCTTCCAGGCCGTGGTGATCCTCGTCGAGCACCTTCTGGGCATGCTGGATATCGTGACGCACCCGGGTACGCTTCTTCCAGGGTACCGACGTCAGCCAGTCCAGATAGGAGCGAACCACCGTGGCCTCGGCGGATGACGGCGACATCATGCGCAGCTTGCCGAGCTCCTGCCGGGCCTTCTCCGCTGCCTCCTTGGGCATGCCGGATTCCTCGATGGCCTGCTCGTACTTGTCGGCCTCGTTGGGCACGTTCTCGAGCTCGCCCATCTCCTTCTGGATGGCCTTCATCTGCTCGTTGAGATAGTACTCGCGCTGGGACTTTTCCATCTGGTCCTTGACCCGCGAACGAATACGCTTCTCGACCTGGAGCAGATCGATCTCGGACTCGATCAGCGCCATCAGGTGCTCGACCCGGTCGCGCACCCGATCCATCTCCAGCAGCTGCTGCTTGTCATCGATCTTCAGCGACAGATGCGCACAGATGGTATCGACCAGTCGGCTCGGGTCCTCGATACCGGACAACGAGTTCAGTACCTCGTTGGGCACCTTCTTGGACATCTTGACGTACTGCTCGAACTGGTTCAGCAGCACGCGGACGAGGGAATCCTGCTCGCGCTCGGTCAGCGGCTCGCTCTCGCGCAGTATCACCTCGGCACGGCTGTAGCCCTCGTCAACGGACTGGATGTCACGAATATCGGCCCGGGACTCTCCTTCGATCAGCACCTTGACGGTACCGTCGGGCAGCTTGAGAAGCTGCATGATCTCGGCCACGGTACCGATGGAGAAGAGGTCCTCGTTGTCCGGATCGTCCTTGCTGGCCTCGCGCTGTGCCACCAGCAGCACACGCTTGTCGGCCTCCATCGCCGTTTCCAGCGCCTGGATGGATTTCTCCCGGCCGACGAACAGTGGAATGACCATCTGCGGGTAGACGACCACGTCCCGCAGCGGCAAAAGGGGCAGACTCAGGGTCTGTTCGGCGTTCTGCTGCATCGCAGACGTTCCTCAAACGATTCGGGTGAATACCAAGGGGATGGGGACGATACCCCGACATTGCAAGGTCGCGGCGACAGCGTGGCACAGAAAAGGGCCGCCAGGCGGCCCTTTCGTGACGTCTCCCTGTCCGGGGCCCCGAGACGGGACCGGCCACCTCGGCAGATCAGCCGCCAGTGCCGTCGACCCGTGGCTCGTCCTGCTGCTGGGAATAGATCAGCAGCGGCTCGCTCTCGTTGGCGATCACCGAGGCATCGATCACCACCTTGGAAACGCCCTCGATGGAGGGAATCTCGTACATGGTGTCGAGCAGCACCGATTCGAGAATCGAACGCAGACCACGTGCCCCGGTGTTGCGCGCCATGGCCTTGGCGGCCACCGCCCGCAGGGCATCCTCGCGGAAATCGAGCTCCACGTTCTCCATGTCGAACAGACGAGCGTACTGCTTGATCAAGGAGTTCTTCGGCTCGGTGAGGATCTGGATCAGGGCGTCCTCGGTGAGCTCTGTCAGGGTCGCGATCACCGGCAGTCGACCGACGAACTCGGGAATCAGCCCGAACTTGACCAGGTCTTCCGGCTCGACCTCGAGCAGCAGATCGCCGACACCCTTGGTCTCGTCCTTGGTCTTGACCTCGGCGTTGAAGCCGATGCCACCCTTTTCGGCGCGGTCGCGAATGACCTTGTCGAGACCGGCGAAGGCCCCACCGACGATGAAGAGCATGTTGGTGGTGTCGACCTGCAGGAACTCCTGCTGGGGATGCTTGCGCCCCCCCTGGGGCGGCACCTGGGCCGTCGTGCCCTCGATCAGCTTGAGCAGCGCCTGCTGAACGCCCTCACCCGAAACATCGCGGGTGATGGAGGGGTTGTCCGACTTGCGCGAGATCTTGTCGATCTCATCGATGTAGACGATGCCGCGCTGGGCCTTGTCCACATCATAGTCACACTTCTGCAGCAGCTTCTGGATGATGTTCTCGACATCCTCGCCGACGTAACCGGCCTCGGTCAGCGTGGTCGCATCGGCGATGGTGAAGGGAACATTGAGAAGACGCGCCAGGGTCTCGGCCAGCAGGGTCTTGCCGCTGCCGGTGGGACCGATGAGCAGGATGTTCGACTTGCCCAGCTCGACCTCGTCCTTGGCCCCGTAGCGCAGACGCTTGTAATGGTTGTAGACCGCCACCGACAGCACCATCTTGGCGCGGTCCTGGCCGATCACGTAGTCGTCGAGAGTGTGACGAATCTCGCGCGGGGCGGGCAGGCGCTCCTCATCGCTCTCGGCATCGGCATCGAGAACTTCCTCGCGAATGATGTCGTTGCACAGGTCGACACACTCATCGCAGATATATACGGACGGACCGGCAATCAGCTTGCGCACCTCGTTCTGGTTCTTGCCGCAGAACGAGCAATACAGCAGCTTGCCGTCTTCGTCCTTGCCTTTGCCGTCGGCCATTCGCGTACCTCTCTCGCAGCGGCGACCCTGCGGTCGCCGGGAATCACGTAATCAGAGCGTGGTGAATTTCACGCTATCAGGATGTCGGCCGCTTATCCAGCACGGCATCGATCAGACCATATTCCGCTGCCTGCTCGCCGTTCATGAAGTTGTCGCGGTCGGTATCCTTGGCGATCGTCTCGAACTTCTGGCCGGTATGATGCGCCAGAATCTGGTTGAGGCGTTCACGGATGCCGAGAATCTCGCGGGTGTGGATCTCGATATCGGACGCCTGCCCCTGGTATCCCCCGAGGGGCTGGTGAATCATCATCCGCGAATTGGGCAGGCAGTAACGCTTGCCGTGAGCCCCACCGGCCAGCAGCAGCGCCCCCATGCTGGCCGCCTGGCCGATGCATACCGTGGAGACATCCGGCTTGATGAACTGCATGGTGTCATAGATCGACATCCCCGCCGTGACGGAGCCACCCGGTGAATTGATGTACAGGTGGATGTCCTTGTCGGGGTTCTCGGATTCCAGGAACAGCAGCTGTGCCACCAGCAGGTTGGCCGTGTAGTCCTCGACCGGGCCGACCAGGAAGATCACGCGTTCCTTGAGCAAGCGAGAATAGATGTCGTAGGACCGCTCGCCCCGTGCGCTCTGCTCGACCACCATCGGCACCAGGCCGCCGGCGGATTGGATATCGAACTCGTTATTCATCTGGGTGATGTCCTTGCATCCGATGTATGGAAGCGGCGGCTGATACCCCGCCCGGTCCAGGCCGGGCGGAGCTGTCGGGAAGGATCAGGCCTGACGTTCTTCGGCCTCTTCCTCGGCTTCCTCGTCACCACCACCTTGTTGCTGGGCTGCCGCGAGTGCCTCCTGGTAGCTCATTTCCACGTCCTTGACGCTGGCCTGCTCGAGCAGCACATCGACGGCCTTCTCTTCCAGAACGGCGGACTTGACCTGATTTTTCATCTGGTCATTGCCCATGTAGTACTCGACGACCTGCTCCGGCTCCTGGTACTGCTGTGCCAGTTCCTCGACCTTGGCCCTGATATCGTCATCGCTGGCGTCGAGCTCGTTCACCTTGATGACTTCGGCCAGCAGCAGGCCGATCTGCACACGGCTCTTGGCCTGCTCGGCAAACAGCTCGTCGGGCAACTGACTGACGTCGAAATCCTCGCCAAGACCAAACTGCTGAGCCGCCTGACGCTTCAGGCCATCGGTTTCCTGCTGGATCAGCGCCTGGGGAACCGGAATGTCGTTGGCCTTCTTCAGCGCCTCGAGCACTTGCTGCTTGACGCGGTTGTCAACGGCCTGCTCGGCTTCGCGAGTCATGTTCTTCGCGATTTCCTCACGGAACCTGTCCAGATCGCCGTCTTCGACGCCGAACTGCTTGACGAACTCGGCGTCCACCTCGGGCAACGCCTGAGCCTTGACCGCGTGAACCTTGACCTTGAAGGTCGCCTCCTGGCCGGCCAGCTGCTCGGCCTGGTAATCCTCGGGGAAGGTGACCTTGAGCTCCTTGTCCTCACCGGCCTTGGCACCGATCAGCTGCTCTTCGAAGCCGGGGATGAAGCTGCCGGAGCCGATCACCAGCTCATGACCTTCGGCGCTGCCACCCTCGAAAGGTTCGTCGCCCAGGTATCCCTGGAAGTCGATGGTCAGCTGGTCGCCATCTTCGGCGGCACGCTCGACCTCTTCCCAGCTGGCATTCTGCTTGCGCAGGGTCTCGATCATCTCGGCGACGTCGGCATCGGCCACCTCGACGACCGGGCGCTCGACCTCGGTGCCCTCGATGGAGGACAGCTCGACTTCCGGATAGATTTCCAGCGTCGCGGTGAACTCCAGATCCTTGCCGGCCTCGTTGACGTCGGTCTCGATCTGCGGGTTGCCGGCCGGATTGAGATTCTCGTCGGTGATGGCGCGGACGTATCGCTCACGCATCACCTCGCCGACCACCTCGTTACGCACTTCGCTGCCATAACGCTGGCGGATGACCGACATCGGGACCTTGCCCTTGCGAAAGCCATCCATGCGCACGGTCTTGGCGGCGTCCTTCAGACGGGCGGTGACGGCCTCATCGATTTCGGCGGCCGGCACCTGCACCTTGACGCGGCGTTCAATCTGGGAGGTCGTATCGACGGAAACTTGCATGAATTGTCCTCTACACCGACGGGGGCGTTGGTTCTGTGGATAGCGTTGAAACGTTCAAAGGAGGGAATTCTATGAATCCCGCTACGCACTGGCAAGCGCCATGCCCTGACAAATGAGGGCTAAACGGCACACTTCAAGGGGAATACAGGAAAAGAATTGTTACCGACACCGCGAAGCACCAGCGCCGTAAGGCAACGACGGCATGGTATCGCCCACCACGTCAGACGTCTGTGGAGCAAATTCGCGAAGCAACTTGACGGGGCATCATCAGAGGGAGGCAATGGGGTGGATGATGGGGATCGAACCCACGACCACCGGAGCCACAATCCGGGGCTCTACCACTGAGCTACATCCACCACTGCCTGGATAGGGTGTGTCGACTGGGGTGGATGATGGGGATCGAACCCACGACCACCGGAGCCACAATCCGGGGCTCTACCACTGAGCTACATCCACCATGGACGACACTGCTCGACCGGCCCGTTCCGCCAGACGGGAACCACTGACATGGCACGCCCAGCAGGACTCGAACCTGCAACCTACGGCTTAGAAGGCCGTTGCTCTATCCGGTTGAGCTATGGGCGCATTCTACGTTCCCAAGCGCCTTCCCGCAAGCCACTGACGAAAAAACTTGCTTTTCAATCAACAGCTTGTGGTCGGGGTGGAGGGATTTGAACCCCCGACATCCTGCTCCCAAAGCAGGCGCGCTACCAAACTGCGCTACACCCCGCCGGCTCTTGCACGGCCCTGACGTCGCCGCAGAGGCCTCGCCAAGCGCTGCGTATTCTACGGAACTTTCCCCCACCGTCAAGTCGATAGCCTCACCACCTTCGCTTTGCCTGGACGTCCGGTCATGCGAAAATCGCCTTTTCCACCCATCCGACCACCAGAGGGAAGCTCGATGACCGCCCAACTGATCGATGGCAAGTCCATTGCCGCCCGCGTTCGCCAGCAGGTTGCACGCCAGGTGCAGGTACGCCGCGAGGCCGGCGCGCGCACTCCCGGACTCGCCGTCGTGCTGGTGGGCGAAGACCCTGCCTCGCACGTCTATGTCCGCAACAAGCAGCGTGCCTGCGAGGAAGCCGGCATCGATTCGGTCAAGCACCGGCTGCCCGCCGACACCTCCCAGGAGGACCTCGAGGCACTGGTGGATGAACTGAACGCCGACACCAGCATTGATGGTATTCTGGTCCAGCTTCCCCTTCCCGAGCACCTCGACCCTCGCCCCATTCTCGAGCGCATCCACCCGCACAAGGACGTCGATGGCTTTCATCCCTACAATCTCGGCCGCCTCGCCCAGCGTCTGCCCCTGCTTCGCCCCTGCACGCCCAAGGGCGTGATCACCCTGCTGCAGGAGAGCGATCTCAAGGTGCGCGGCATGGATGCCACCGTGGTCGGAGCCTCCAACATCGTCGGCCGCCCCATGGCCCTCGAGTTGATGCTGGCCGGCTGCACCACCACCGTCTGCCATCGCTTCACCCGCGATCTCGAGGCGCATGTGCGCCGCGCCGAACTACTGGTGGTGGCCGTGGGCATGCCTGGCCTGGTCAAGGGCGAATGGGTCCGCGACGACGCCATCGTCATCGACGTGGGGATCAATCGTCAGGAAGATGGCCGCTTGATCGGCGATGTGGAATTCGAACCTGCCGCCGCCAGGGCCAGCCACATCACGCCGGTGCCCGGCGGAGTCGGCCCCATGACCGTCGCCTCCCTGCTCGAGAACACTCTGCTAGCTGCCGAGATGCACGACGCCATGGCGTGAGTGCCGTGCAAGACCCACGAATCTCGGTTAAAATATGCCGCCTAATTTTTCCGACTCGCGAGGTGCCGCGATGAGCGACAAGATGAATGTGGAGAGCTTCAACCTCGACCACACCAAGGTGAAGGCGCCCTATGTTCGCCTGGCCGACATCAAGACCGGCCGGCACGGCGACACCATTCACAAGTACGACCTGCGCATCTGTCAGCCGAACAAGGCGCACATGGAGATGCCCGCGCTGCATTCCCTCGAGCACCTGATGGCCGAGCTGTCTCGCAACCACTCCGAGCAGGTCGTCGACATCAGCCCGATGGGATGCCAGACGGGCTTCTACATCGCCATGATCAACCATGACGACTACGACGGCGTGCTCGCGCTGATCGAAGGCACCCTGAAGGACGTGCTCGAGGCCGAGGAAGTGCCGGCCTGCAACGAGATGCAATGCGGCTGGGCCGCCAGTCACAGCCTGGAAGGCGCCAAGGATCTTGCCCGCGACCTGCTGGCACGCCGCGACGAATGGACCCAGGTCTTCGCGGAAGCCGGCTGACGGCCCCGCTCGGTATCCTGACCATCGGCCGCGCTTGCCATCCACCTTTCACAGCGGAGACCCGGATAGATGAAACGCATCGGCATCATCGGCGCCATGTCCCAGGAGGTCGCTCAACTGGCGGCGATGCTGGAGCATCGCGAGACACGCCACCATGTGGGCAGCACCTTCCATAGCGGCCGCCTCCACGGTGTCGAGGTCGTGATCCTGCAATCGGGCATCGGCAAGGTGAACGCCGCCGTCGGCACCACCCTGCTGCTCGACATGTATCAGCCCGAAGCGATCATCAACACCGGCTCCGCCGGAGGTTTCGGCGAAGGACTCGAGATAGGCGACGTGGTGGTATCCAGCGAAGTGCGCCACCACGACGTGGATGCCGTGGTCTTCGGCTACGAGCATGGCCAGGTGCCGCAGATGCCGGCTGCCTACCTGCCCGACGAACGCCTGGTACGAGTGGCGCGTGAAAGCGTCGAAACCATGAACGAGGTCAAGGTGGTCGAGGGGCTGATCGCCACCGGCGACGTCTTCATGGCCTGCCCGGAGCTGGTCGAGCAGACACGCTCTCGCTTTCCCACCATGCTGGCCGCCGAGATGGAAGCCGCAGCCATTGCCCAGACCTGCCACCTCTATGGCTGCCCCTTCGTGGTGATCCGCGCGCTCTCCGATATCGCCGGCGGCGGCGACAATCACCTGTCCTTCGAGGAATTCCTGGTGCGGGCCGCCGATCACTCGACACGCATGGTCAGCGCCATGGTCGGGCGTCTGGCAAGCGAGACGGTCGCCGTGGAAGACGCCACGACCGAGTCGTGATCCCGAATATCACGCCCCT
The DNA here is from genome assembly GCF_001662285.1 of Halomonas caseinilytica. Lineage (NCBI taxonomy): Bacteria > Pseudomonadati > Pseudomonadota > Gammaproteobacteria > Oceanospirillales > Halomonadaceae > Halomonas > Halomonas caseinilytica. The sequence continues at coordinate 442,654 of NZ_BDEO01000001.1, read as the reverse complement.
CGCCTGAACCCGCCCGGCCTGCGTGCCGGGCGGTGTCGTTTCAACGCATCCGCCACGCCAGGGTTTCGCCTCCCCGCAACGGCACGATGTCCTGCCCGTCCAGGTAAGGCAGCGTCTCCGGTATCGTCCAGGGTTCACGCACCAGGGTGACGGTCTCGGTGTTGCGTGGCAGGCCATAGAAATCCGGCCCGGCATGGCTGGCGAAGGTTTCCAGTCGCTCCAGGGCCCCGGCCTGCTCGAAGGCGGTGGCATAAAGCTCGAGAGCCACCGGCGCGGTGTAAGCACCGGCACAGCCACAGTCGCTCTCCTTGTCGCCCTTGGCGTGGGGCGCGCTGTCCGTGCCCAGGAAGAACTTGCCGCTACCGGAGGTCGCCGCTTCCACCAGCGCCTCACGATGTCGCTCGCGCTTGAGGATCGGCAGGCAGTAGTAGTGAGGGCGAATCCCGCCGACCAGCATGTGGTTACGATTGAACAGCAGGTGATGAGCGGTGATGGTGGCGGCCACGTTGTCCGGCGCGGCGGTGACGAAGGCCGCGGCATCGGCGGTGGTGATATGCTCGAACACCACGCGCAATGTCGGATGCCGATCCAGCAGAGGCTTCATGACCCGCTCGATGAACACCGCTTCGCGATCGAAGATATCAATATCAGCGTCGGTCACCTCGCCATGCACCAGCAGCGGCATGCCGAGACGGGCCATGGCAGCAATGGCACCATCGCAATGCGCAAGATCGGTCACGCCGGCATCGGAATTGGTCGTGGCACCGGCCGGATAAAGCTTGACGGCATGCACCCGCCCACTGGCATGAGCGCGCTCGATTTCCTCGGCGCTGGTGCGGTCGGTCAGGTAGAGCGTCATCAAGGGATCGAAACTCTCGCCATCCGGGACCGCCGCCAGGATGCGCTGCCGATAGTCGAGGGCCTGCTCGGTGGTCGTCACCGGCGGCTTCAGGTTGGGCATGATGATGGCACGGCCCATCTGGCGGGCACTGGCGGGCACCACCGCGGGCAGCACCGCCCCGTCACGCAGGTGAAGGTGCCAGTCATCCGGGCGGGTCAGGGTCATCGAGTTCACGGCGTATCCTGTATTGGCATGGGTGGGTGGCATGAGTCCGCGGTGCTTCAGTATACCGCAATGTCGCGCCCGCCTCAGTGGCTCCCCGAATCCCAGAAAGTCCTTCACGTCGCGAAAATTTGACGTATCATCCCCGGCTGAGCACTGCCACGAGGACATCATGCCGAAGGTACGCTATTACGCCGATCTCGTCGCCATCCTGGCCGGCCTCATGTGGCTGATGGTCTACTGGTCGGTGAGCTACTCGGTGCATATCGGCAATATCGAGCCCTTTCTCGCCGCCATGCTGCTGACCGGCAGCCTGATCCTGATCAGCTTCATGCACCGCCCCACCCGGGTGATGCTCAGGCGCTATCATGTGCGCAAGCGACGAACCGAGATGTGGATGCACATCCTCGCCCTGCCGCTGACCCTGGCCTTCCTCCTGGCCATCGGCATCGATTACCTGATCACGCCCCTGAACGGCGAACAGAAGATGCTGTTGTTCAACATCATGGCCACCGCCGGCTGGCTGGTCTTCATCTTCACGCTCGCCGTCAAGCTGCTGATTCACACCTTCATCGAACGACGCAAGGCCAAGCGTTGAGCCCGGCTCCAGATCGCCAAGGCCATCTGAAAGGACTCGGTTTCGTACAGAGCCTAGAAACGATCGAAGCGATACGGCGCCATCTCGATCTCCGTCATCTCGCCATCCATCATCTGCGAGAGCAACCGCCCGGTGGCAGGACCGAGCGTAAAGCCCTGATGGCCATGGCCGAAGGCGCACCATAGTCCGCGTCGTCCCGGCGCAGGCCCGATGACCGGCTTCATGTCAGGCAGGCATGGCCGGGCGCCCTTCCAGGGCTTCGCCTCGAGCCGCTCGCCCAGCGGAAAGAGTTCCCGGGCACGCGTCTCGGCGGCCGCCAGCTGCTGATGATGAGGTGGCGCTTCGAGACGCTCCAGCTCGGCGCCGGTAGTCAAGCGTATGCCGGCTCGCATCGGTGCCAGCAGATAGCCGACCTCGGCATCCATCACCCAGTGATTCAGGCTCACCCCTTCGCGGCTGGCATAATGCATGTGATAGCCACGCTTGACGAACATGGGGACCGAAAGCCCCAGACGCTCGAGCCAGACGCGCGACCAGGGCCCCATGGCCAGGACCACGTCTTCAGCATGCCGGGCCTGGCCGTCGACCTCGACCCGCCATCCCTCGCCGTTTCCGGTCACGTCATTCACCTCACCGCGCAACAGACGGCCTCCCTCGGCCTCGAAGGCGCGCGCATAGGCCTGAACCAGGCCACCCGGGTCGGAGACCGACCAGGAATCCTGCCAGTGCACTGCCCCTGCCAGCTCGCCGATCAGATTCGGCTCCATGACCGCGAGCTCATCAGTCTCCAGGCGCCGATAGCGGACACCGAAACGGGTATCGTTTTCCTCGGCATCCTGAAGCCGCGCCGCCAGTTTTCCGGCGTTGCGATACACCTCCAGCCAGCCGTCGCGACGTACCAGGGACTCGGCCCCGGCGGCCTCGATCATGGGCCCGTGGGCATCGAGGCACAGACGAATGAGTGCCGCGTACTCGGGAACGAGCCGTCGATAACGGCTCGGGGCTGAATTTCGCCAATACTGCAGCAGCGGACCCGCAGCGCGCAGCATGCCGCCCGGACGATAGCGAATATCCACTTCCCGATTGGGCAACACCCGCGCCAGGATGGCCAAATCACGAGGAAAGGGATAGGGGCGCACTGCCTCGCGCTGGATCAGCCCAGCATTGCCGAAGGAGGTCTCGCGCCCGGGCTCGCGGCGGTCCACCAGCGTGACCCCATGACCACGCCGTGCCAGGTGCCATGCCACCGACACCCCGACCATGCCGGCCCCCAGAACGATGATGTCCCGCGCCATCCAACTCTCCTTTTTTCGTCATCGTATAGGCCCTGACAATTGCGGCCCCGCCTCGACGGAGCCGCAATCGATGCTATCAGGATGATGCCAACCGCGCCGTTTCAGTCGGCCGCTGCGCCACCTTCGGCACGCTGTTGCTCCAGCAACCGGGTGCGCACGAAGTCCGAATGACTGACATGCAGGAGTTCGGCAAGGCGACGAATGCGATGTTCCTCCAGCGCATCCTTCTCTCCGTCGGCGAAGGCCAGCGCCCACATCGACCTCACCAGTTCGACCCGTGCCTCATAATCGCACTCATCACGCACCAATCGAACGAAGCGATGATGATCCACCGCCGTCTCGGTCTCGCGCTGGGCCAGATCCATCAGCTCGGCAAGCGCCTCTTCGTCGAGTTCGAAGCGTTGTCGCAGCTCATCACGGAGGGCATCCATCTCGGCTTGCTCAAGGCGATAGTCGGCTCGCATCACCTCGCACAACAATGCCGCCGTCGCCAGCGCCAGGGAGGGAGGCTCCCGCGTCTCCGACGTCGCCGTCATGTCATTGATCCAGCGCTGTAGCGACGCCAGCATGGCCAAGCTCCTCTTGCAATTCTTCGGTGACTCCCGCCGCTCCGACCGGGAAATTCATTCATGCTGGAATCGACCACAGCATCAACGGGACGTTCCCGCCGCAGAAGCGCCATGACGATGATAACCGGGAAGGCGAATGCCCGCGACATCCGCCTCCCCGGCCGCATTCGATGGCGTCTAGGCGCGCCAGGCCTTCAACCGAGCCTGATCGGCATTGCCGAAATCGGGATCGACATAGATGTGCATGCGACAGATCAAGTCGTCCTCGAAGGCAAAGACACTGCAGAAGCGCCCCTGGGAGATCTCGCCATCGGGCCATGCCGCACCATTCCGAAGGCGCCCACCCTCGGTTCCTTCCACCACGACATGGTCATCATCGACGATATAATGGAAACGCTCGATGTCGTGGACCAGCTCGGGGACCTCCCGGCGAACCCGTCTTCCGAACTCGACCAGCGCAGCCTTGCCCGATGCCGGCCCGAACTTGGGAAAATAGAAGCTGACGTCCTCGGTGAACAGCGCCGTCACCGAGGGGTCGTCGGCATCCACCCGGCGGAAGTAGGCCTTCACGATATCAAGACGTGACGTCATGCATTGGCTCCTCCATCGATGGTGAATTCCGCTCCCGTCACCGAGCGCCCCTCGGGCCCCGCCAGCCAGCGCACCAGGTTCGCCACATCGTCGGCCTCGTTGTAGCGAGGAATCGCCATGGCGCCGCGCTGCAGGTCTGACAATTCACCATCGGCGGGATTCATGTCGGTGTCGGTGGAGCCCGGATGCACGACATTGACGGTGATGCCGCGAGCCCCCAGGTCCCGGGCAGCCCCCTTGGTGAGCCCGATCAGACCGGTCTTGCTCATCGCGTAGAGACTGAGCCCCGGCCAGGGAACACGTGGCCCGAGGTTGCTGCCGATCGACACGATACGTCCCTCGTCACGCATGTGACGCGCCGCCACCTGGATGGCCACGAAGGGCGCACGCAGGTTGATCGCCAGGGTCCGGTCCAGATCGTCGCGTTCCAGCTCGGCGATATCCCCGATCAGAAAGACCCCAGCGTTGTTGACCAGGATATCGAGACCGCCGTAGCTCGACACCACGCGCTCCACGGCTGCCTCTATGGCACGGTCATCACGGCTGTCGGCCTGAATCGCCATGGCGCGACCACCCGCTTGTTCAATGTCCGCCACCACGGCCTGGGCCTTGTCCTCGCTGCCGGCATAGGTCAAGGCTACCTCGGCGCCATCATGAGCCAACCGTTTCGCCACCGCGGCACCGATGCCCCGGCTGCCTCCCGTCACCAACGCTACCTTGCCTGTCAGTTGAGTCATGTTGCGGCTCCCGTCGTTTCTTGCATTCGATGGATCAAGATATTTATGTATTGATCAATACATAAATAACCATGGCTGGACAATCTCGACCCTGTCAAGATATTTTTGTATCGAATGACACACAAAAGGAGGCCGACATGGCGACACGCGGCAGGCCACGCGGCTTCGACAGGGAAGCGGCCCTGGCTCGGGCCATGGAAGTGTTCTGGGAACGGGGCTTCGACAATGCCTCGCTGGGCGAGCTGACCCGCGCCATGGGCATCAACTCTCCCAGCCTGTATGCCGCCTTCGGCAGCAAGGAAGGGTTGTTCCAGGAGGCCATGGCCCTCTACGTGAAGACCGCCGGTGGCGGCATCTGGGAACCCGTCGACAGCCTGCCGACTGCGCGAGACGCCATCGCCCATGTCCTGTATGCCACGGCAAGGGCCTTTACCGGCCATGGCCAGTCACGGGGCTGCATGATCGTGCTCGCCTCTCCCCAGGCTCAGGGCTCCAATCCGTCGATCAGCGGCGAGTTGGAACGACATCGGCGCGGCAACCGAGAGTGCCTGGAGAAGCGTCTGCGTCGCGCCGTCGAGGAGGGTGAACTTCCCGACACCACGGACTGCCATGCCGTCGCCACCTTCTACTCGACCGTGCAGCACGGCATGTCGATCCAGGCCAGGGACGGCGCTTCCCGAGAGGAACTGCTCGGTGTCGCGGATTGCGCCATGAGCGCCTGGGAAAGCCTAACTCGCCCTGCATGACAGACTTCAGTGGTTCAGACACTCGCGCACGAAGGCACGGGAACATGCGTCTCGAAGCTTCCCCTTGTTATGCTCCAGAACATCCGGTCAGCCCGTTCCGGGCTCCAATTGAGTCGCATGCCCCCTGCGAGCCCGCCCGACTCCCTGTCCGAGAATCGGCCCGACAAACAACACGGAATCGACATGGACACAATGCAATCCCAGCCTTCGGCATCTCTCTCCACGCTACTCGATCAACTGCGCGAGCGACTCGGCGCCGGTGCCGTACTCACCGGCGATGACGTCGCCGCCCGGTCCGTCGACTGGCTGACCGGCACACCCTGCCACGCTGCGGCCATCGTGCGCCCCGGCACGCCCGATGAGCTGGCCGAGACACTGCGCCTTTGCCACGCAGCCCGCCAGCCGGTGGTAACGCACGGCGGATTGACCGGTCTGGTACACGGCGCCGAGGCCTCGCCCGAGGAACTGGCGATCTCGCTGGAACGTCTCGATGCCATCGAGGCCATCGACCCGGTCGGCGCCACCATCACCGTCCAGGCCGGCGCGCCATTGCAGAAGGTCCAGGAGGCAGCCGAAGCGGCCGGGCTGCAGTTCGCCCTCGATCTGGGCGCGCGCGGGAGCTGCACCATCGGCGGCAACATTGCCACCAACGCCGGCGGCAATCGGGTGATCCGCTACGGCATGATGCGTCAGCAGGTACTGGGGCTGGAGGCAGTGCTGGCCGACGGTCGAATCATCAGTTCCATGAGCCCGATGCTCAAGAACAACGCCGGCTATGACCTCAAGCAACTGTTCATCGGCAGCGAAGGCACCCTGGGGATCGTCACGCGGGCGGTGCTTCGCCTACAGCCCGCCATGCCCGACACCCGCACCGCCCTGGTCGCCTGCCCCTCCTTCGATGCCATGACCGGACTGCTTGCCCACATGCGCCAGACTCTTGGCGGCGAACTCAGCGCCTTCGAAGCCATGTGGCGCAGCCATTACCGGCTGCTCACCGAGCAGAGCGGCCGTCATCCGCCCCCCGTGGGCAGCGAGTCGCCCTTCTATGTCATCATCGAGTCCCAGGCCATCGATGCCGACCGCCATGGGTCGCGTTTCGACCAGGCCCTCGAGTCGGCCTTCGAGGCCGGTCTTCTGGCGGATGCCGCGATCGCCCAGTCCGATGCCCAGCGCGACGGCTTGTGGGCCATCCGCGAGGACATCGAGGGACTGGTCCATCTCCTTTCTCCCTTGATGACCTTCGATGTCAGCCTGCCGATCAGTGACATGGAAGACTATGTGGCGCGGGTGGAAACGACGCTGCAAGAACAATGGCCGCAGGGACGCCTGTCGGTGTTCGGTCACCTGGGCGACGGGAACCTGCATCTCATGGCCAGCGTCGGCAGCGACGACGCCGACACTCGACACCGGGTGGAAAGTTGCATCTACGCACCGCTGGCCGAACTCGGCGGCTCAATCTCGGCGGAGCACGGCATCGGCCTGGAAAAGCGCAACTGGCTGCCGATCTCGCGCTCCCCGGACGAGCTCGCCCTGATGGCGACCCTCAAGCAGGCCCTGGACCCGCATGCTCTGCTCAATCGCCACAAGGTCGTCACCGGCGCCGCTCAGGACGAGCGCTGATCGTCCACCTTTGCCCTTCACCTTCACCAAGGGAGATGTCATGCCCCGCTTCGCCGACCACCTCTACCACCCGGGCCCGGACAACCCCTTCCCCGGCATCTGGGTCCTCCAGCGCCGCATCGGCCGCGAGATTCCTCATCGACTGGGATCCAACGAGGGCCTGGACATGCCGCACTCGGCCCTGCGCCGACATTTCGGCGACGCCATGGCCGAACACGCCTACTGCTATGGCGATGCCGAGGCACTGGGTATTCGCAAACGCCTGTCACGCCAGCAGGGCATACCCGTGGAGGCCCTGCTGGTGGATGCCGGCGCCGACAGCCTGCTGGCTCTGGCATTGCGCGCTGTGGCCACGCCCGATACTTCGGTGATCGCCTCGGCAGGTACCTACCCGACCTTTGGCTATTTCGCCCGAGGCCAGGGTTGTCGTCTGGTCGAGGTCGCCTACGACGAGGGCAGCGATCGACTCGCACCCGACCTGGACGCCCTCGCCCGTGCCGCACATGCAGAAAAGGCGCGCCTGGTGTATCTGGCCAATCCCGACAATCCCACCGGGCACCGGCACGACGATGACGCCGTTCGCCGCTTGCGCGACGCTCTGCCCGATGACTGCTGGCTGCTGCTCGACGAGGCCTACCACGATTTTCGCGACGATGCCGACACGCCCTTCGCCTCGGAGGTACTGCCGGGCGTGATTCGTTGTCGGACGCTCTCCAAGGCCCACGGCATGGCCGGACTGCGCATCGGCTACGCGATCGCCGAACCCGAGACTCTGGCAATGCTGATGAAGGTGCGCATCCACTATGCCGTCTCGACCCTGACCCAGGCCGCCGCCGAGGTGGTGCTCGACCACCCCGACGAGACCCGACGACACATTGCCGCGGTGCGCGAACGCCGACAGCGCCTGAGTGCTCATTTCCAGCAACTGGGCGCCGATGTGCTGCCAAGTGCCACCAATTTCATCGGCATCCGCCTGGCCAGCGCCGAACTCGCCAAGCGCGTGCATGCCGAACTGCTCGAGGAAGGCAAGCTCATCGCCCGTCCGGCGCATCCGGACCTGGGCCATGTCCTGCGCATCACCGCGGTGGAGGATGCCATGGTACCCGGGCGTCTGGCGACGCTGGAACGGGCCCTCCAGGAAAACACCTGAACTGGCACGAGGGGCGAGGCATGCTCAGGGCAGGCTGGCCCATCGGCGAGCAGGCCGGATAGGTGAAGGTGCCGGCAAGCGGCGACTTCGCCTGCCGCCGGCATCGCATCGATACAATGTCGCCTCAGGGGCGCTTCAGGGAGTCGCCGCGCCCCACGGCAAAGTACATCAACCCCGCCTTGCGCACCGTCTCGGGGTCATAGAGGTTGCGTCCGTCGACGACCACCGGCATGCCAAGCTGCCGCTTCAGCCAGTCGAAATCCACCATGCGGAAGACTTTCCACTCGGTGCAGATCACCAGGGCATCGGCCCCTTGAACCGCCGCTTCCCGCGAATCCACCAGCGTCAGATCGTCCCGCTCGCCATAGAGGCGACGGCACTCCCCCATCGCCTCGGGATCATAGGCCTGAACCCTGGCGCCGACGCGCCACAGGGCCTCCATCAAGGTACGGCTCGGCGCATCGCGCATGTCATCGGTGTTCGGCTTGAAGGCCAGCCCCCACAGGGCGATGGTGCGACCGGCCAGAGCGCCGTCGAAGGCACGCTCCAGCTTGTCGAACAGCGTCTGCTTCTGGCGGTGATTGACGCCTTCTACCGCGCCCAGCAACTGCGCTTCATAGTGCACGTCGCTCGCGGTGCGCGTCAGGGCTCGCACGTCCTTGGGAAAACAGGAGCCACCATAACCGCACCCCGGGTAGATGAAGTGGTAGCCGATACGGGGGTCCGAGCCGATACCGCGCCGCACCTGTTCCACGTCGGCCCCCAGCCGCTCCGCCAGGTTGGCGATCTCATTCATGAAACTGATCTTGGTGGCCAGCATGGCGTTGGCCGCATACTTGGTCAGCTCGGCGGCCCGCACGTCCATGAACATCAGCTTTTCCTGCAAGCGAATGTAGGGGGCATAACATTCGCGCATCAATTCGCGAACCCGCTCGGAACTGGTGCCGACCACGAAGCGCGCGCCATGCGTGAAGTCCTCGATCGCCGCCCCTTCCTTGAGAAATTCCGGGTTCGAGCAGACCTCGAAGTCGAGCGCTTCGCCACGCTCCTCGAGCACCCCCGCCACGACCTCTCTCACCCGATCGGCCGTCCCCACCGGGACCGTGGACTTGTCGACGATCACCTTGAACTCGCGCATGTATCGGCCAATGGTCTCGGCGACCGTCAGCACATACTGCAAATCCGCACTGCCATCCTCGTCGGGCGGCGTGCCGACGGCGATGAATTGCAGAACGCCGAAATCGACCGCCGTGGCCGCATCGGTGGTGAAGCGTAACCGCCCCGAGGCGGTATTGGCGGTCACCAGCTCCTCCAGACCGGGCTCGAAGATCGGAATCTCGCCGGCCTCGAGACGCGCCACCTTGTCGGCATCCACGTCCATGCACAACACATCGTGTCCGACATCAGCCAGGCAAGCCCCAGTGACGAGCCCCACATACCCGGTGCCGAAAATGGTGATCCTCATTCCCTATTACCTCGCCAGAATCCTTGCCCACGCAATGTCGTGACCGCGACCCGATACAACGCCGGTCGCCCCTGTCCGCAACCGTAATCGCCGGTACGGCATGGCCGCATTGTAACAGGGCTTCGGAAAAGACCCAGGATTGCACTGCCTCCGAGCAGGCACGCTATGCTGAAGCATATGGACACCATCCACGCCACACAGGGACGCCGGCATGAGCGTTCGGCCCCGACGGCCGAAGGAGGTGACATCATGGCCATGCCGATGACGATCCGGGAGTATCTCCGCGCCTGCGATATCGATTACGAGGAGGTTTCCCATCCACGCGCGGTCTCGACCAGCCGCATCGCCCGCGTCGCGCACGTCGAGGGCGACCAGTTGGCCAAGGCCGTCATGCTGCACGGCGATGCCGGTTACCGCGTCGCCGTACTGCCCAGCGACCGTGACGCCGATCTGGAACGGCTCACGCAACTCTTCCATGAAGATCTGGAACTGGCCACGGAGGACGAAGTACGTCACGAGTTCGATGACTGCGATCCCGGGGCAGCCATTCCGGTGGGTCAGGCTTACGGCCTGCAGGTCTATCTCGATGATCACCTGCGCCACCGGCCGGATGTCTACTTCGAAGCGGGCGACCATGAAACCCTGGTGCACATGAGCGGCGGTGAATTCGACCGCTTGATGGCCGGCAGCCAGCACGGCGACTTCAGCCGCCCCCGTTGACACCGTAACGACACGAAGGCCGGGACGGACGTGTCTCGGCCTTCCTCAACCAGCCGGCGTTGCCTCGATCAGCAGGTTGCGAGGGGTCACGTCACGCTCGCAGAAGGTGCCGAGACGCACCTGGAAGCCAGCCTCCTCCATCAGCCTGACACGGTCCAGCGCCAGCCAGATCTCGAGCGGGCGCCGAAACAGATGGCGCACGAGCTCGAGCCGGGTGACCTCGCCCAGACGCTGGAACCCTTCGGCTTCGTAACGCGGCCAGTCGACACGGGCTGGCAATGACAGCGATTTGCGCTCAGCCGCCCAGCGGCAGAAGTCGTCGAAAGTACCGGGCATTCGTCCATAAGCCAGGCTCGGCACCGGCAGGTAAATATCCCGCCCCGAGAGGTCGCGCTGCAGAGCATCGAAGCCCAGGCGCCAGGCATTGGCCACCTGGCGCTGGCGCCGCACTCCGGCCGGCGCGGTGACGGTCTCCTGCACCGACATCGCCAGGTCATCGCGACACAGCCGCCAGCCACGCTCGGCCATCTCCCGGCGCCCCTGCTCGGAGAAGGGATGGTAGTTCGCCGCCTCGGTTCGCTGATAGCAGCACGGCGCCAGGGTCACCGCCGCGCCGCGACTGGCCGCCAGCTCGAGCAGCCGGCCATGCAGGTCACCGCAGGCGTGCAGTGCCATTACCCGAGCGCCCGGTACCAACCAGCGCCCGGCGTCCTCGGCCATCACGTCCTGCTGGTGCAGGCGCACCGCCACCGCCTGGCGCTGCGCGAGTGCGTTTCCGGCACGACACAGCCCAGCCTGCCACTCCAGGGCCTCGATACCGACGCCATGCCAGCGCCCCAAGGCGCGTGCCAGATGGCCCTTGCCGGCGCACCACTCCACCAGATCGGCATCCGGTGCCACCAGCGGGGCGAAGGCCTGAATCTGGCGCCACTTTCGGCCACCGACGAAGGTACCCCAGGCATCGGGCAGTGTCGGTCCTTGCGGGGCCATATCGGGCAGATCCACCAGCGAGGCCAGCTCATCCACGGGCAGCCACGCCGACAAGGGAGACGCCGTGAAGGGACTCGCCTGCAAGCGGGCCGCCTCGTCGTCGGACAGCTCTCTCAACGCCTGGGCCATCGCCGGATACCGGGCTTCCCAGGGTAGGCGGCGGTGCTGGAAGGGCAAGGGCTGCCACACCGGTTGCCACTCGGCCAGCACGGCACCCAGGTGCCGAAAGCGGTGTTCATGACTCGGCGTCATTCCGGCCTCTCAGACGGCATTGCGCAGCCCGAGCTCGTAAGGGTGGGGATCGAGGTAGGACTGGCCACAGATATAGTCCGAGCCGTGACGCTTCAGGTGATGATTGAGCAAGCGCATCGGTACCGCCAGGGGCACCTGCTCCAGACGATATTCTTCCACCGACTGGAGCAGGTCGCGACGCGTCTCGCCATCCAGGGACCGCTTGAGACAGCCCAACACGTGCAGCAAGGCGTTGGCATGCGTCTTGCGCGACGCGGGTTTCGACAGCGCCTCCATGAAAGTCGGCAGGTAATACGCCAGCGTCTCGTCCAGGGGACGTCGATGCGCCTCGGCCAGATAGCGCCCCAGCTCGCGATAAGCCTCCACCCGATGCGCCATCAGCAGAAGCTTCTGACGGCTATGGAACTGCAGCAGGGCATGATGGCTGGGTGCCTCCTCGACATTGCGCTTCCAGTCGTCGAGAGCATAGACGCGCGTCATGAAGTTCTCGCGCAAGGCCGGGTCATTGAGCCTTGCCTCCTCTTCCAGAGGGAGCTCGGGAAAATGATGGCGCAGGACGCGCACGAAAACGCCGGAATCGACGTGGCTGGGCATGCCGTTCTCATGATAGACCTTGACCCGCTCGAGCCCGCAGCTGGGCGAGCCCTTCATCAGGATAAAGCCGCGCAGGTGACGATGCGCCTCGACGAAGGACTCGCCGACCCGCTCGATGCGCTCGGTCACATCCCGATCGGTCGTTTTCGTGCCCCTGGCGCGAGGCGTCTCCCCAGGCCGCCCCACCAGGCGGATCGGTTCGCGCGGCACGCCAAGCCCCGCTTCTAGCTCGGGACAGAAGGTCTCGAAACGCAGACAATCCGCCAGCACATTCAGGCAATAGCGAGACCGCTTGTGACCGCCGTTGTAACGCACCTCCTCGCCGGTCAGGCAAGCACTGATGCCGACCGGGATACCGGTATTCGCTGCAGAGGCGTGTGTTGCCATATGGCGCTCCTGTGGCGACGCATTTCTTGGTTACAGGATAACGCCGGGATCCGTATATCGCGATTCCCGACTGGCCGCCGAGCACCATCGTTCAGCGATCCTGCCCCTGCCGCTTTGCCCCGACCGGCTGGCTCGATAGGCTGTCGTGGTCCCCCTTGCTTCAGGAATCATGCATGCCTCCTCGTCGCTATACCCTCCCCCTTGCCCGCCGCGTCGCACCACTGCTCGTCGGTTTCACTTGGTTATCCGACGCCCAGGCGGCCACCTGCCATGCCCCCGGGCAGTGGCTGGACAAGGCGGGAGCCCCCATTGCAACCGATGTCATGATGCGCGATCTGGCCGAGCAACAGGTGGTGATGCTGGGTGAACGGCATGATCAGCGTGCCCATCATCGCTGGCAACTGCAGACGCTGGCTGGACTCCACGCCCTCCGCCCCGACATGGTGATCGGCCTGGAAATGCTGCCACGCAAGGCTCAGCCGGTGCTGGACGATTGGGTCGCCGGGGCATTGAGCGAAGCGGCCTTCCTCGAGGCGAGCGATTGGTTCGAGACCTGGGGCTACGACCCAGAGCTGTACTGGCCGATCCTGCACTTCGCCCGCATGCAGGACGTGCCGTTGAAGGCCCTGAATGTCACGCCCGAGCTGCAGCGACGGCTGGTGAGGGATGGCTGGGACGCCGTACCGTCGGACGACAGGTTCGGCATGACCGCACCGGCTCCGGCATCGCCGGCCTACCGCGCCGATCTCGCCGATGTCTTTGCCGCCCACGACCATGCCGCCAACGCTGGCGACGAGGGCCTCGAGCACTTCATCGACGCTCAACTGGTCTGGGACCGCGCCATGGCCAGCGGCCTGGCCGAGGCCTCGGCGGAAGGCAAGCTGGTGGTGGGCCTGATGGGGCTACGCCACCTCAGCGATGGACACGGCGTGCCCCATCAGCTCGACGACCTGGGGGTAGCCGAGCACCTCAGCCTGCTGCCTCGGCGACTCGACGCTGCCTGCCGACCACCTCCCGCCGGTCGGGCGGATGGTTTCTTCATCCTCGATCAGCGCCGGGAAGAGGCGCCAGCCGCCCCCTGAAGGGGCCCTTACCCCTCGCCGATGTCGGGCCGGAACCCGCAGGACAATACTATCCGGTTCCAGCTATTGATGATCACCACCAGAGAGGTGAGACTCAGTTGTTCCTCCAGGCTGAAGCTCGCCCTCACCTGGTCGCGGAGCGCCTGTTCGATCTCGCTCTCGGCCAGCAGAGTCAGCGCCTCCGTCCAGGCCAACGCTGCCCGTTCACGCTCGCTGAAGCCCGGTGACTCCCGCCAGGCCGGCAGAACGTCGAGACGGGCCTGGCGTTCGCCATCGCCACGCGCCTCCTCGGAATGCATCCGCTGGCAGAAGGCACAGCCATTGAGCTGGGAGGCACGCAGGAAGATCAGGTGGATCAGGCCGGGCTCGATGCCTGAGGCTTCCACGGCCTCCTGGGTCGACTTGAGGCCCTGCACCAGTTCGGGCTGCAGGCGATAGAAATCGGCACGGGAAACATGCTCTTGCATGATGCACTCCTGATCTGGGACATGGAGTGCCCAGCATGCGCGCGGCGCACGGTCACGCCTTGTAGATTTGCGTCAACTTGCGCTGCCGATACTCGCCCGGGGTTTCCCCGGCATGGCGACGGAAACGGTGGGTGAAGTGCGCCTGATCGTGGAAGCCACACGCCAGAGCGACCTGACTGAGCGACGACTCGGCTCGCGCCAACAGGGCTCTGGCATGCTTGAGGCGTTGCAACAGATCCATCTGCGCGGGCGCCAGACCAACCTGATGGCGAAAGGTCCGTTCCAGCGTGCGGCGGCTCAGGCCATGGTGCGCCACGACCCGGTCGATCGTGAAGCGTCCGCTGTCGATCAGCGGCAGCAACCGCTGGACATGGCCGATCCTGGGCCCGTTCGCCTCCGCTCTGGCCAGCAGCCAGGCATCGAGTCGTGCCAGGCGCTCCTCCAGCGGCAGGGCCGGTAGTTCGTCCCGCAACGCCAACCAGTCATCGGGAGCGAACCTCTCCCATAGATCGTCATCACTCAAGGCCTCCAGCGACATGCCGAACAGCTGGAAAGCCCCGCCGGGACGGAATCGAATGCCCAGGCTGGCCCCTACCGTGGTGGTATACGCCGCTACCGGTCGGCAGGTGATATCCCAGCCAGCCGTCGGCGAAGTGGTATCGAGACGCCTGAAGGTCAGGGTGGTGCCGCCATCGGGATAGAGCTTGTTACGGGTCGGTGCGTCCGGCGGAGGCCCCTGGACGAACCAGTAATGATCTACCCAGGGGCGCAGCGCTGCCGTCGGCAGCAGACGCCGGATGACCAGCCGCGGCAACACCAGCGGCGCCAGGTCGGCTCGGGGGCCAGGGGTATCGACGGGGTCTCGGAAGGACATTCGGCCTCCGCAATGTCGGTGATTCGACGGCGCAGGACAGTATAGCCCAGCGACCCACCCGTCCTCGCTGGACAAGACCTTGGTTGCACTGCAGCAAGAAAATCGCAAAAAAGGGTTGATTAGCCGACTCAGCAAATGGCGAACACTGTTTCTTTCATGTAGAATGCGCCTCGTTTTATCGACCCTCCGCCCTCCCGTCTCAGGATGCTTTCGTCATGCTGACAAACCATCGTTCTCCACACTGGCTCCGGCACAGCGCCCGGTGGCCAGGCTTTCTCGTGCTCGCGCTTCCGATTCTGCTGTTCAGCCCCCTCGCCCAGGCCGCTTCCGCCGGCGAGCTGGACCTGACCTACACCCTGCCCGGTTTCATTGCCGTCACGCTCTTTCTGGCCGCCTATGCCCTGGTGATGGCCGAAGAAAAGCTGCACATGCGCAAGTCCAAGCCGGTGCTGGTGGCCGCTGGCCTGATCTGGGCGATGATCGGTTGGGTCTATGTGCATTCCGGCCTGCCCAACGCCGCCGAGGAAGCCTTCAGCGACACCCTGCTGGAATACAGCGAGCTGCTGCTTTTCCTGCTGGTGGCCATGACCTACATCAACGCCATGGAAGAGCGTCGCGTCTTCGACAAGTTGCGCGCCTGGCTGGTGGAGACGGGCTTCAGTTACCGGTCGCTGTTCTGGATCACCGGCATCCTTGCCTTCTGGATCTCGACCATCGCCAACAACCTCACCACCGCCATGCTGATGTGCGCCGTGGTCCTCAAGGTTGCCGAAGGCGACAAGCGCTTCATCAATATCTGCTGTATCAACATCGTGGTCGCTTCCAACGCCGGCGGCGCCTTCAGCCCCTTCGGCGACATCACGACCCTGATGGTCTGGCAGGCCAAGCTAGTCGAGTTCCAGGAATTCTTCGAGCTGCTCGGTCCTTCGCTGGTGAACTACCTGGTACCGGCCCTCTTGATGAGTCTGTTCATCAAGAACCGCAAGCCTGCCGCCCTCGAGGAAGACATCTGGCTCAAGCGCGGCGCACGCCGCATCGTCCTTTTGTTCCTGCTGACGATCGTCATCTCGGTACTGTGCCACACCATGCTGAACCTGCCCCCGGCGCTCGGCATGATGACCGGTCTCGGCTTCCTGCAGTTCTTCGGCTATTACCTGCGCCGGAGCCTGCCACGCTCCCTGGAGCGCAAGCGCACCCGCTACAGCCAGCGTGGTGACTGGCGCAAGCTGGAATCCCTGGGCAGCGTGGTGCCCTTCGATGTCTTCACCCGAATCGCTCGCTCCGAGTGGGATACCCTGCTGTTCTTCTACGGTGTGGTGATGTCCGTGGGCGGCCTGGGCTTCATGGGCTATCTGAGCCTGCTCTCCGAGACCCTTTACACCGGCTGGGATCCCGTCTGGGCAAACATCGTGCTGGGCCTGGTCTCGTCAGTGGTCGACAACATCCCGGTGATGTTCGCCGTCATCTCCATGGAGCCCGACATGTCCATGGGCAACTGGCTGCTGATCACCCTGACCGCCGGTGTGGGCGGTAGCCTGCTGTCGGTGGGCTCCGCTGCCGGCGTGGCGCTGATGGGTCAGGCACGCGGCATCTACACCTTCGCCAGTCATTTGCGCTGGGCACCGGTCATCGCCCTGGGCTATGCGGCCAGCGTGGCGGTGCACATGCTGCTCAATGCCGACAGCTTCGCCATCTTCCACTAAACTGGCCCTCTCCTGCCCGGCTCCGCCGGGCGGGAGCTCACAGCTCTTCTAGCCCGAGCCGGGCGTGCCATTCGGCGATGCTCTCGTCCGGATAGCCGGCGAAGCAACGATCCTGCTGCCGCGACTCGACTTCCACCCAGTCCGGCTTGTTCTCCAGCATGAGGTGCACCCGCTCGGGAGGCCTTGGCAGCTCGCTGTCGATGGCCGAAGCGAAGGGATGCACGAGTTCCGGCCAGCGCGGATCGAATACCCAGAGCGCGCTGGCACACCGGGCACAAAAGTGCCGCTCCCCGGGACTCTTCCGGCCATCGATCTCGGCCTGATAGATCGACGTGTGCTCGGCGCCATGAATCACCAGGGTGTCCGCCTCGCCACTCAGATTGATGGCATAGCCGCCTCCGCCGGCCGTCTTGCGGCAGATCGAGCAATAGCAACGATTGAACGGATAGGGATGCGACGACATGACGCGAAACCGCACCGCACCACAGTGGCAGGATCCTTCGAGCAACATGGTGGCGTCTCCCCGACGGTCGCTTGATTGACTTAAGCCTAGAAAGCCAAGGTCATTCCGGCCAGGCAGGCTCTCGTCCCAAACGGCGTCTCGAGAGATGTCCTCCGTCGCATCTCGCGCTAGGATGAAGTGGGTCGCCATTCACTCCATGAGGGAGTACCGATGTACAGGACAGCCAGACCAGCGTGGAGATCCCCCGTGACACTCCTGCATGGCACAAGCGATGCGGGAGGTGGTCGGTGAGCGATGCCACGGTGATCCACGTCCAAGGCCTGTCGAAGGTTTATGACAGCGGCTTCCAGGCACTCAAGGGCATCGATCTCGAGATCCGGCGAGGCGAGATCTTCGCCCTGCTCGGCCCCAACGGGGCCGGCAAGACCACCCTGATCAGCGTGATCTGCGGACTGGTCAATGCCAGTGGCGGCACGGTCCTGGTGGATGGCCACGACAATGTCCATGCCTATCGCGAGGCACGTTCGCGCATCGGCTTGGTGCCACAGGAATTGACCGGCGAGGCCTTCTCCACGGTCTGGGACACGGTGAGCTTCAGTCGCGGCCTGTTCGGCAAGCCGGCCTCGCCAAGCCATATCGAGAAGATCCTGCGCTCGCTGAGCCTCTGGGAAAAGCGCCGCAACAAGCTGATCACGCTTTCCGGCGGCATGAAACGCCGCGTGCTGATCGCCAAGGCGCTGGCCCACGAGCCACAGATTCTCTTTCTCGACGAGCCCACCGCCGGCGTCGATGTCGAGCTGCGCCGCGACATGTGGGACGTCGTGCGCAGCCTGCGCGAGAATGGCGTGACCATCATCCTCACCACGCACTATATCGAAGAAGCCGAGGAGATGGCCGACCGCATCGGCGTGATCCGTGCCGGCGAGCTGGTTTTAGTGGAGGAGAAGCGCGAACTGATGCGCAAGCTCGGCAGCAAGGCGCTGACGCTGCACCTCAGCGAGCCGCTGGCCCGCATCCCCGAATCCCTCGCCGGCCATGATCTGGCCCTCGAGGAAGACGGCCACGCCCTGGTCTATACCTATGACGCCGCACGCCAGGACGATGGCGGAGAGGAACCCGCGGGCATCGCCGAGTTGCTGGCCGACCTGGAAGCCGCTGGCATTCACTTCAAGGATCTCCACACTCGCCAGAGTTCCCTCGAGGAGATCTTCGTCAGCCTGGTGCGGGAGGACGCATGAACCTGAGATCCGTGAAGACCATCTACATCGCCGAGATGGCACGCAGCCTGCGCACCGTGCTCCAGAGCATCGTCTCGCCGGTGATCTCGACGTCACTCTATTTCGTGGTGTTCGGTGCAGCCATCGGCACCCGCATCAGCGAAGTGGATGGCGTCAGCTACGGCGCCTTCATCGTGCCCGGCCTGATCATGTTGATGCTGCTCACCCAGAGCGTCTCCAACGCCTCCTTCGGCATTTTCTTCCCCCGCTTCACCGGCACCATCTACGAGATCCTCTCGGCGCCCATTTCCTATTTCGAGGTGGTGCTCGGCTTCGTCGGTGCCGCGGCCACCAAATCGGTGATCCTGGGCTTGATCGTGCTGGCCACGGCCAGCCTGTTCGTGCCCTTCACCATCGCCCATCCGTTGATGATGCTGCTATTTCTGGTGCTCACCTCCCTGACCTTCAGCCTGCTGGGCTTCATCATCGGCATCTGGGCCGACGGTTTCGAAAAGCTCCAGCTGGTGCCGTTGCTGGTGATCACGCCTCTGACGTTTCTTGGCGGCACCTTCTATTCCATCGACATGCTGCCCCCCGCCTGGCAGGTCGTCACCCTGGCCAATCCGGTGGTGTATCTGGTCAGCGGTTTTCGCTGGAGCTTCTATGGCATGGGCGATGTCAGCATCTGGGCTAGCCTCGGGATGATCGCGCTCTTCCTGGCGGTATCCCTGGCCGTGGTGAACTGGATCTTTCGCAGCGGCTATCGACTCAAGCCCTGACGCCTGCCTCGCCGCATTCCGTCGTCGTGCCTCGCCCACCGCCGGGGTGCGGTGAAAGGGCGCACCCAAGGCCTCGCCGGTTGCCCCGGCGCACATGTCACCGCATGCTTTGCGGGCTGCCCTTCCCGAAACCCGTCGGCCATGGGAAGGCGTTACAGGAGACAAACATGATGTTGAGCATCGCCACCTTCGTGCTGATCTATCTCGGTGTCTGCATCGCCATCTATCAGTTGTACGATATCTACTGCGCTCAGAGCTTCGGCGACGCGCGACGGCTCTCCGGAATCGAGGACGAGGCACTGCGCGATCTTTCCCGTCAGGCCCGACAATACGCGCGGACGGGCGAATCCGCCGGCTTCGCGGCTTCGGTCGCCGCGCTCTTCGGCAAGGATCTCGATCCTCGGGTGGTGCTGGCGGCCTTCTCCGAGGGCAAGGCAGACCTCGACGCCGCGCCGCTGCTGCGCCGCCGGCACAACATCGTCTGCAACGGCGCGATCAGCATCCGCCACCTGCCCTTCTGGAAAACCGCCCCGCCCGGCAAGAGCCTGCGCGGCCCTCTCCTGGTCCTGATCATCGTCAACACATTGCTCGCCATCTTCCTGGGAGGCCTGAGCGTCTACACCATCGGCTACGAGATCTCCTGGCCCACGCTGGCATGGGCGAACAGCGCGCCGCTTTTGATGCTACTGGTCTATGCACTGATCCTGGTCACGCATCTCATTGCCCGGCTCGACACCTATCTGCACGACATCTATCGGATCGGGCAGTTGAACGCGCACTTTCCGCCGACGTTGAATCGCCTATGAGCATGGCCCTCGAGCGTCATCGGGGCAGCCGAGCCAGGGGCTCTTGCGGTATCATCGCCGCCCGTCATCCGCGAGCCGCGAGGTCCCCATGCCGATCCTGCACAGCATCATCCACCGCATCGACAAGCAAGACGGCGAAAGCCCCGCACGGGTCGTGCCCGCCCCGGGGGAGCTCGAAGCGTCGGCCGCCCTGGACGACCTGCTGGCCGGCCTCAACAGCGCCTATCATGCCAAGGCCAAGGGTTGGGGGCGTTTCAGCGACGACACCGAGGCCAGCCTGCCCGGCGCCCTGGCGCGCTACCTGGCAGATGAACTCGATTTCACCGAGCTGACGCGAGAACTGGCCCATGCCATTGCGCCCCTGGTCGACGCCCACCTGCCGCTGGGCGGCCACCTGCTGGTCGTCGACCATCGCCAGGGCGAGGCCCGCTACCTGATCATGGCCCTGCTCCACCACCGCGAGGGGTTCGGTATCGGCGAACACCTGGAGATCGTTCCCAGCCGGCAACTCAACCTCTCCCAGATGACCCTCGGCGCGCGCCTCGATATCGGTCAATGGCGCGATGGCAGCGCCTCCCATCCCTACCTGTCCTATACGCGCGACCGTGGCGGTCGCAAACTCGCCGACGCCTTCGCCGAGGTGCTCGGTGCTAGCGAGCCGCTCGATGCTAGCCAGGAAACGCGTACCCTGCTCAAGGCCTTCAGCGATTACGTGGAAAGCGAGGACTTGCCGGAGGAAACCAGCCGCGAGAAGACCGATACGCTGATCGACTACGCCAGCGACCAGGCCAGCCGAGGCGAGCCGATGACGCTGGAAGAGCTCTCCGAGCTGGTCGACGAGCAGCAGCCGAAGGCCTTTTACGAGCATATCCGCAACAGCGACTACGGCCTGGCGCCGGAGATCCCCCCGGACAAGCGAACCCTCAAGGCCTTCAAGCGCTTCACGGGGCGCGCGGCCGGCGTGTCGATCAGCTTCGACTCCCACCTGCTCGGCGCCGCCGTGGAGTACGACGAGGAAAATGACCGGCTGATCATCAAGCAGGTGCCCACCGGACTGCGCAAGCAACTACGGAAAGAGGAATAAAGGGCAAGACATAAGAGGGAAGAAGGAAGACAGCTGAGCGCAGCAATAAATCAGCACTTCCCCCCCTAGGCCTTGTCTGAAAAGTCGACGAGCGATAGGCCCGTTTCCGACGGGCCATCGCATTTCCCACATCCATGTGGATCACAAGGCGAAAATTTGCGACAAATCGCCAGGATTGGCGATTTGGGCAGCTCTGCTGCTCGAAGCGCGAGTGACAGGGATGTCACGAGTCAAAATGCGGAGTTTACAAGGAGTAAATGAGCATTTGAGCGGATTTTCAACGTCGTATAACCGAGCGTAGGCACTTTTCGGACAGTGCCTAGCGCTCGCTCAGCGCCAGCTTCACTCCCAGCGTGACGAACAGGCCCCCCAGGGCCTTCTCCAGCCAGGTGCCGAGACGGCGATGATCGCTCAGGGCACGCGCCAGTCGGTCGCCGATGAACACCAGCGGTGGCTCGATCAGTGCCGCCACCAGGATGATCAGGCCGCCGTGCAAGGCCAGCTGCAAGGCGGCCGGCCCGGCGCCGGGCACCACGAACTGGGGCAGAAAGGCCAGGAAGAACACCGCCACCTTGGGGTTGAGCGCCGACACCAGCATGCCCTGACGGAAAATGGCACCCGGGCGTGGTGTGCTCGGCACGGCGACGCCGGAAGCTTCCCCGGTTCCTCGGCGCAACAGGATCTGCAACCCCAGCCACACCAGGTAGGCTGCCCCGATCCATTTCACCAGCGAGAACGCCAGCGCCGAGGTAGCCAGTACCGCCGAGAGCCCCAGTGCCGCCATGGCCACATGCAGCGCGGCACCACTCCAGACACCAAACATGGCGGCAATACCGCCTCGCCGGCCATGTCTGGCGGTCTGCCCGAGAATGAATGCCATGTCGGGCCCCGGCGACAGATTCAACAGGATCGCGGTAGAGAGAAAGGCCATCCAGTGGGCCAATGAATAGGTCAGCATGATGACGGGGCTCCTTTATTCCTGTCGCGACTCAAGGAGAGGATACGACCTTATCCCGGCAAACGACATGCCGGCTCGCCTGCCCTGTCTCGACTGCCCTGAAATGAGGCATGCAGGCACTCGATGGTGATGGAGTGGTGCATCACGACATGAAAACGGCGGCCCAGGAGATGGACCGCCGCATGGTAAAGTTTTCAACTTATTGTTCTTGTTCGAATTTTCCTATCCAGGCATGATTTTCGGATAGCAAGCGGGTGAGCTGGCGTGCTCCTCTTGTCCCCTTCGGGGGACATTTTTTTTGTCAGGTCGCCGAGTCCGCCGGCGCACCCGCCATGATCTCATTGTTTGCGTTAATGAAACGCCATTCACGCTACCGCGACAATCCGACCTTCGTTGCACATGCCCGCCGCAAGCACGACGCCATTTGATGGAAACCGTTTCCATGACGCATGCTATAGCGCCAACGCCATTGCAATGGAGACTTGCCCATGCCCCGCCCCCGTCTCGGTTTCATCGGTATCGGCCTGATGGGCGATCCCATGTCACGCCGCCTGATCGCCGCCGGCTTCGATGTCACGCTCTGGAACCGCACGCCCGAGAAGGCCGCCTCCGTGGCCACCGAGAGCGGCGCGCAACTTGCCGACGACGTCGCCTCCCTGATCGACGGGGTCGATGTGATCATGCTGTGCCTGGCCAACACAGCGGTCGTTCAGGAGCTGGTGTTCGGCCCCGGCGGCCTGGCCGAGCATGGGCACCCAGGGCAACTTGTGATCGACCTGTCCAGCAGCGATCCCGACGCCACCCGGCACATGGCCAAGACACTCGCCGAGCGCCGCGGCATACGCTGGGTGGACGCCCCGGTGTCCGGTGGCGTGGTCGGTGCCGAGACCGGCGAACTCGCCATCATGTGCGGCGGCAACAGCGAGGACATCGACGCGGCCCGCCCTCTGCTGGAACCGCTTGCCGCGCGCATCACGCACATGGGGCCGGTGGGCAGCGGTCAGGTGACCAAGGTCTGCAACCAGATGATCGTCGGTTGTCAGGCGGCGGTGATCGCCGAGGCGGTGGCCCTGGCCGAGACCAGCGGCGTCGATGCCTCGCGTCTCACCGAGGCTCTGGCCGGCGGTTTCGCTGACTCCACGCCGCTGCGCATCCTTGCCCCGCGCATGGCCGCCAGCGATTTCGACTCTCCGGCCTGGCACCTGCGTACGCTGCTCAAGGATCTGGACATGGCCGTAGCCCAAGGTGGCCGAACCCTCAGCGCCACCCCCATGAGCGGCCTGGCTGCCCAGTTGATGCGTGCCCATGCGGCGCACGGGTATGATGAGAGCGACCCGGCCACCCTGGTCGAGACCTATCGTCGGTCCTGACGTCGTCCTCCACGATTGTCGGCGCCGGCAGCCTTACGTACACTCGTTTGAATTTCGACACCCCTTCAGGAAGCACGGGATGAATTGCCGAGCATCGCGCAGGCATCTGGACAGTGCTTCCCTCATGCGAGGCGATTCATGGCGTTCGACAGTAGCTCAACCTATGTGGCCACCGAGGCCCTGAAACAGGCGGTCAACGCCGCCGTCACCCTGCAACGGCCCCTGCTGATCAAGGGCGAACCCGGCACCGGCAAGACGCTGCTGGCCGAAGAACTGGCGGCGTCGCTGGACACACGCCTGATCACCTGGCACATCAAGTCGACCACCAAGGCAGCCCAGGGGCTCTATGAATACGACGCCGTCAGCCGGTTGCGGGATTCGCAACTGGGTATCGAGGGCGTGGAGAACGTGGCCAACTACCTGCGTCCCGGCAAGCTGTGGGAGGCCTTCACCAGTGACGAGCGGGTGGTTCTGCTGATCGACGAGATTGACAAGGCCGACATCGAGTTTCCCAACGATCTGCTCCAGGAACTCGACCGCATGGAATTCCATGTCTATGAAACCGGCGAGACCATTCGTGCCCGTCATCGCCCAGTGGTCGTGATCACCTCCAACAACGAGAAGGAACTGCCCGACGCCTTCCTGCGTCGCTGCTTTTTCCATTACATCGACTTTCCCGACAAGCAGACGATGCAGGCCATCGTCGACGTGCACTTCCCCGAGATCGCGCCACGCCTCGTCAGCCAGGCCCTGGAGGTGTTCTTCGAGCTGCGCGAGGCGCCGGGCCTCAAGAAGAAGCCCTCCACCTCCGAGCTGGTCGACTGGCTGAAGCTGCTGATGGCCGACGAACTGGCCCAGGAAGCGCTCTATCAGCGCGACCCGGCACGTGCCCTTCCCCCGTTGGCCGGCGCCCTGGTCAAGAACGAGCAGGATACCCAGCTACTGGAACGGCTGGCCTTCATGATGCGCCGGCAAGGACGCTGATCCGCCATGTTCATCGGCCTGTTCGAGACCCTGCGGCGCTTCGAGGTGCCGGTGTCGCTGCGCGAGCTGCTCGATCTGCACGCGGCGGTCGAGCACGGCATGGTCTTCGCCGACCTCCAGGCGTTCTACCACCTCGCCCGCACCGTGCTGATCAAGGACGAACGTCACTTCGATCGCTTCGACCGGGCATTTTCCGCCTGGTACGAAGGGCTGGAAGACCTGGACGCGGGCATCGAGGCGCTGATTCCCGATGACTGGCTGCGTCGCGAATTCGAGAAACAGCTCAGCGAGGAAGAGAAGGCGCGGATCGAATCGCTGGGCGGTCTCGAGTCATTGATCGAGACCTTCAAGCGCCGCCTCGAGGAACAGCACAAGCGGCACGCCGGCGGCAACAAGTGGATCGGCACCGGCGGCACCAGCCCCTTCGGCGCCTACGGCTACAACCCCGAGGGCATTCGCATCGGCCAGGACGGCTCACGCCATCGACGGGCAGCGAAGGTCTGGGACGAACGTCGCTTTCGCGACTACGATGCCAACCGCGAGCTGGGCACGCGCAACATCAAGATGGCCTTGCGCCGCCTGCGGCGCTTCGCCCGCCAGGGTGCGGCGGAAGAGTTCGATGTCGACGCCACCATCCGCGCCACCGCCCGCGACGCCGGACTGCTCAACGTCCAAATGCGCCCCGAGCGCCGCAATGCCGTGAAAGCCCTGCTGCTGCTCGATGTCGGCGGCTCCATGGACGACCACATCCGCACCTGCGAGGCGCTCTTCTCCGCCGCCCGCGCCGAGTTCAAGCACCTCGAACACTTCTATTTCCATAATTGCCCCTACGAGGGCCTGTGGCGAAATAACGCCCGGCGGAGGCACGAACGCACGCCGACCCGGGACGTGCTCAACACCTATGGCGCCGACTATCAGGTGGTGATCGTCGGCGACGCTGCCATGTCGCCCTACGAGATCACCCATCCGGGCGGCAGTGTCGAGCACTTCAACGACGAGGCCGGGGCAGTATGGCTATCGCGGCTGACCCACGCCTTTCCCAATCTCGTCTGGCTCAACCCCATGCCCCAGCGCTTCTGGGAGTTCACCCACTCCACCCAGCTGATCCGCGAATTGATCGACGACCGCATGTACCCCATGACGCTGGGTGGACTGGAAGACGCCATGACGGAACTGGCACGCTAACCGATACCCCATGAGGGCTATAAAGACAAAATATAGCCTCTATTGGTTATAAAGTGAAAAAATAACGCTTTATGGCTATACTGTGGATGTGAAGGCCACGGAATCAGACCATGACCCAGCACATCGCCGTCCTCACGGGCGATATCATCGACTCACGCCGCATCGCTGACAGTCGGCGCCTGCATGGTGTGCTCGACGAAACCCTGGAACACCTGGCCTCGCATCACGATGGCCGCTACGAGCGCTTTCGCGGCGACGGCTTCCAGCTTGCCATGCCGAACGCCGCCACCGCCCTGGACGTTGCCGTGGCACTGCGCGCGGCCCTGGTCATGCACGGCGAAACGCAACGCTGGGACGCCCGAGTGGCCGTCGCGGTCGGCGCCGATACCTGGCAGCCCGACGCGCCCCTGGCCGCCGCCGACGGGCCGGTCTTCGTGGCCTCGGGCCAGGGTCTCGACGCCATGGGCGATGAGACCCACCTCACCCTCGCGCTGGTCGACGCGCCCGAAGATCCCGGCCTCGCCCTGCTGATTCGCTATGTCGACGAGCTGATCGATGGCTGGTCCCGACACGCCGCCGAGATCACCCATCTGCGACTCTGGCATGACGCGTCCCAGCAGGCACTGGCCGACCGCCTGGGCATCCGTCAGCCCAGCGTCCACAAGCGGCTGCGTACCGCGCGCTGGGCATTGCTGGCCGACACCCTGGCCTTCTTCCGTTCACGCCTGGCCATGGAGGGCCCGTCATCATGACCGCCGCGACCACCGCCACCCTGCTCGGCCTGCTGCTGGTTCACCTGGCCGGCGATTTCCTGCTCCAGCCTCGTCGCTGGGTGGAATCGCGCCAGCAGCGCA
This sequence comes from Halomonas caseinilytica, assembly GCF_001662285.1. Lineage (NCBI taxonomy): Bacteria > Pseudomonadati > Pseudomonadota > Gammaproteobacteria > Oceanospirillales > Halomonadaceae > Halomonas > Halomonas caseinilytica. Next base: position 416,051 of record NZ_BDEO01000001.1, on the reverse strand, counting down.
AGGCTCGCTCGGCGGCGCTCTCTCTGCATGCCGGCCTGCATGGCGTACTGGTGCTGCTGGTCCTGCTGCTGGCCGGGGCCAGCACCGCCTTCGCCGCAATCGGCGCCCTGTCGGTGGCAGCAAGCCACTGGTTGATCGATCTCGGCAAGTCGCACCTGGACCCCGGCAAGCTGCACTGGTTCCTGCTCGACCAGGCCCTGCACCTGCTGGTGCTGCTCGGCCTGTGGCTGGCCTGGGTCGACGGCATGGCCCCACTGACGGCGGCACTGGCGTGGCTCACCCACCCCGAGACCCTGGGCCTGGCGTTGTCCTACCTGTTGGTCACCCGCCCCATGTCGCTGGCCATCGCGCTTGCCCTGCGACCCTGGAGCCAGGACGTCGTCGATCCCGGCACCCTGGTAGCCGCCGGCGCCCGCATCGGCATGCTCGAGCGTCTGATGGTGCTGACCCTAGTGCTGCAGGACGAACTCGCCGCCGTGGGGTTTCTGCTCACCGCCAAGTCGGTGCTGCGCTATGGCGACCTGCGCGAACGCAAGGACCGCAAGCTCACCGAATACGTTCTGCTGGGCACGCTGCTGAGCATTTCCCTGACCCTGCTGCTCGGCCTGCTGACGCGTTCGCTGTTCTGGGGTGGGTGACGGCATGATGACCAGGAGCCTTCTTCTGACTCTTTTGCCAGGCGCTCTACTCCTGAGTGCGCTGCTGGCGGGCTGCTCCCATGGCGGCTCGGTGCCTCGCGACGGCTATCGCATCGACCATGGGCATTCATCATCCGCCCACGACAGCCGGGTTCGCCACCTGATCCTCCATTACACCGACGAAGATGAGGCCACCTCCCTATCGATCCTGACCGGCCCTCGGGTCAGCAGCCATTACCTGCTGCCGGTACCACCAGCGCAAGGCGAGCCTCGCGTCTATCAACTGGTCGACGAATCACGCCGGGCCTGGCATGCCGGCGCCAGTGCGTGGCGCGACCAGCGTGGCCTCAACGCCACCTCCATTGGCATCGAGATCGTCAATGACGGCCCCGAACTCAGCGGCGACTCACTGCGCCACGCGCTGGAAGCCCGGGAGGCTGGCCAGCTGCGCTGGGCCCCCTACCCCGACACCCAAATTGAGACGTTGATCTACCTGATGCGGGACATCATCGAGCGACACGATATCGCGCCCGAGGACATTCTGGGTCACGCCGACATCGCTCCCGAGCGCAAGATCGACCCCGGACCGGCCTTTCCCTGGCAACGGCTTCACGAGGCGGGCATCGGCGCCTGGCCCGATGCCGACAGGGTGGCACATTATCGCCGTCGTTTCGCCGAGCGGCCGCCCGATCTGGCGACCCTGCAGGCGGCCCTGGCCGAATGGGGCTATGCGCTCGCCCCGAGCGGACGACTCGACGAACGCACCCGGGCCGTGCTGCGCGCCTTCCAGATGCATTTCCGCCCGAGCGATTACCGCGGGCTGCCGGACGCCGAGAGCGCCGCACGACTCTGGGCGCTGCTGGCACAGTACCGCCCCGAAGCCCTGGCCCGGCTGGATACGCCGACGCAGGCGAACGACATCACTCCGTGAGGGTGGCGCTATCACGCGGGTAGTGAATCACGTTGTGAAACCGGGTCGGCGTCGCGACAGCATTGCGATAGGCGTGAGGGCGGTCAGCCGCGAAGCGTAGCCCTTCTCCCGGTACGAGACGCCGCCAGTCATCACCCAAGCGTATCTCGAGCTCGCCTTCGATCACCACCACATGCTCCACCACCCCCGGCGCATGAGGCGCCGACTCGCTGACCGCGCCCCGTGCCAAGGTGATCACGAACAGCTCGAAGCCCAGCCACGGATCGAAGGGAAACAGCGGCTCCACCTGCATGCCCGCGGCGTCTTCCCCCCAGACGGCCTCGGCGCCATGACACACCGTGTCCGACGCCACCACACCGCCGCCCAACAGGCTGGAGAAGGATACCCGGAACCCGCTGGCGAGCTTCCACAAGGTGGCCACGGTGGGGCTGGATTCTCCGCGCTCGATCTGCCCCAGCATGGCCTTGCTGACACCAGTCTCCCGCGCGGTACGATCCAGGCTCCAGCCACGTTGTCCACGCAGCGTCCGGATTGTCGTGGCGATGTGTTGCGCTATTTCCTCCATGCGACGCCGATTCCTCCTCGCGACATACCGTGCCTCGATTCGCTCGCGATGATGATCGCAAGCTCTGCCGCGAATTGTACGCGATAACGCACGATGCTATCTTGCCAAGACTGTGCGCTATAACGCACAACCATTCAGGAGACGCTGAATAAGTCGCCGAGCATAGTGAAGCGCACGGAGCACAGAAAGCGAGACATAACTGATAGCTAGGCGAGACTGATAGTTAGGCGAGCTTTCGAGTACCGCGCGACACAGCAATTTGCATGCGCAGGCATTTAGTCAGCGTCTTCTTCACGGGAACTCGCACCATGTCCAGCAAACCCTCAACCAGCCGGCTCGCGACGCTCGGCGATACCACGCTTTCCACCCTCACGGCGGGGTTCATCGCCGTGCTGATCGGCTATACCAGTTCAGCGGTGATCATCTTCCAGGCCGCCGAGGCGGCCGGCGCCAGCCAGGCGCAGATCGGCTCCTGGATGTGGGCGCTGGGCATCGGCTCGGGGCTGACCACCATCGTCTTCTCGTGGCGCTACCGCATGCCGCTGCTCACCGCCTGGTCAACGCCCGGCGCGGCCCTGCTGGCCACCAGCCTGCCCGGTGTGAGCATGAGCGAGGCCATCGGCGCCTTTCTCTTCTCGGCACTGTTGATCACCCTGTGTGGCGTGACCGGCCTGTTCGAACGCCTGATGCACCGCCTGCCCCGTGCGCTGGCCTCGGCGCTGCTGGCCGGCGTGTTGCTGCGCTTCGGACTCGATCTGTTCATGGCCATGGAGCACGACCTGCTCCTGCCGCTGGCCATGTGTCTTGCCTATCTGGCGGGCAAGCGCCTCTGGCCGCGCTATGCCATCCCGATGGTGCTGGCCGTCGGCATCGCCATGGCGCTGTTCGAGGGTTCGCTGCATCTGGGCGAGGTCACGCCCGCCCTGGCCAGCCCGGACTTCATCATGCCGAGCTTTTCGCTCACCGCCATGGTGGGTGTGGGCGTGCCGCTGTTCGTGGTCACCATGGCCTCCCAGAATCTGCCCGGCATCGCCGCCATCCGCGCCGCCGGCTATGCCCCGCCGATCTCGCCGCTGATCGGCGGCACTGGTGTCGCTACCCTGGCGCTGGCCCCGTTTGGCGGTTTCGCGCTCAACCTGGCGGCGATCAGCGCGGCGGTCTGCCAGGAGCCCGAGGCCCACGCCGATCCCGCGCGCCGCTACACCGCCGGTATCGCCGCCGGTGGCTTCTATCTGTTGCTCGGCCTGTTCGGTGCCACCGTCACCTCGCTGTTCGCCGCCTTTCCGGCCGAGCTGGTGATGGCCGTCGCCGGCCTCGCCCTGCTGCCGACCCTCGGCGGCGGTCTCGCCGATGCCCTGGGTGACACCGGCCATCGCGATGCCGCCCTGGTCACCTTCCTCATCACCGCCTCGGGCATCGGCCTGGGTGGTATCGGTGCGGCCTTCTGGGGCCTGGTGGGCGGCCTCGTCACGCTCTGGGTGCTGCGCCGCCGAGCCTGACAGATGTCGCCGGCTCGGCAGGAGACGTCGCCACGGCGATGGGCAGCTCGACACAGGCCTGATAGGGTCATGACAGCAACCAAGCGCTTGCCTGCAAGCCTGATCAACTTCCGACATCGTCGACGAGCAACGCCATGCCGAAACCGCGACTGACGACTTGCCAAGGGACGGACATTGCCCCTTACCTTGAAGCGCTGGCGGATCTGCGCATCCGCGTCTTCCGTGACTACCCCTACCTGTACGATGGCGACCCGGCCTACGAGGCCGACTATCTCCAGCGTTACGCCGACAACCCGCGCAGTCTCTTCGTGCTGGCCCTGGACGGCGAACGCCTGGTCGGAGCCTCCACCGCCCAGCCCCTGGTCGACGAGCTGGACGAATTCCGCGCGCCCTTCGAGCGAGCCGGCTACCGGATCGAGGATGTCTTCTACTATGGCGAGTCCGTCCTGCTGCCCGACTATCGCGGCGGCGGCCTCGGCCATGCCTTCATGGATGCCCGGGAGCGCCATGCCGCCGAGGCCGGCTTCGCCTGGGTGGCCTTCTGCGCCGTGGAACGACCGGATGACCATCCGCGTCGCCCGGCCGATTATCGCCCCCTGCACGACTTCTGGCAGGGCCGGGGCTACCGGCGGATACCGGAACTCGCCACGACCTTCGCCTGGAAGGATCTCGACGACACCGAGGAGACCGCCAAGCCCATGGTGTTCTGGCTGCGGGAGACCCCGGCATGAGCGATGCCATCCTCAGCGTGGCCACGGCCCAGTATCCCATCGAGGCCTTCGAGGATATCGCGGCCTTCCGCGCCAAGGCCGCCCGCTGGGTGCATGACGCCGCAAGTCGGGGTGCCGAGCTGCTGGTGTTCCCGGAATACGGCGGCATGGAGCTGACCTCGCTGCTGCCCGCGGCCGAGCGTGACGACCTCCAGGCCCAGCTGCACGGCCTGCAACCCTGGCGCGAGGCCTTTCATGACACCTGGCGGGAACTCGCCATCGCCCATGGCGTGACCCTGCTCGCGCCCTCCCTACCCTGGCAACGCGAGGACGGTCGCTTCGCCAATCGCGCCTGGCTGTTTACCCCCGACGGCGACGCCGACTTCCAGGACAAGCAGCTCATGACGCGGTTCGAGGCCAATGAATGGGGCATCTCGCCGGGCGATGGCCTGCGCGTGTTCGATACCCCGGCGGGACGTCTCGGTATCCTGATCTGCTACGACAGCGAGTTCCCGCTGCTCGCGAGGGCGCAGATCGAGGCCGGGGCCGACCTGCTGCTGGTGCCCAGCTGCACCGACACTCAGGCCGGCTACCAGCGGGTCAGGCTCAGCGCCCAGGCCAGGGCCATCGAGCAACAAGTGGCGGTGATTCACTCGCCCACCGTGGGCGAGGCACTGTGGTCGCCAGCGGTGGATATCAACATCGGCCATGCCGCCGTCTACACGCCTTGCGATCGCGGCTTCCCACCAGACGGCATCCTGGTGAAGAGCCACGACGCCACCCCAGGCTGGCAATTCGCCACGCTCGACCTCGGCGCCATCGCCGCCCTGCGCGAGCGCGGCCAGGTCGACAACCACGCCGACTGGACGCGTCAGCTCGAACGGCTCGAGTCAGGCGTCGAGACGCGTCGACCGGCCTGAGCCAAGGGCTTTTGCCGCCGATCCCGCCACACCGTACAATGCCACGATACCCCGCCTTGCGCGGCTTCATTCATGCTCACGACAAGCCCCAGACTCGAGGTGACCCAGGACCCATGCGCGCCAGTCAACTTCTGATAGCCACCCTGAAGGAAACCCCTGCCGACGCCGATATCGTCAGCCATCAGCTGATGCTGCGTGCCGGCATGATCCGCCGTCTCAACTCGGGACTCTATACCTGGCTGCCTCTGGGGCTGCGCACGCTCCGCAAGGTCGAGAACATCATCCGCGAAGAGATGAACCGTGCCGGCGCCCAGGAAGTTCTGATGCCCGCGATCCAGCCAGCGGAACTCTGGCAGGAGTCCGGCCGCTGGGACCAGTACGGCAACCTGCTGCTGCGTATCCGCGACCGTCATGATCGCGACTTCTGCTATGGCCCGACCCACGAAGAGGTCATCACCGACCTGGTGCGCAACGAACTGCGCTCCTACAAACAGGTGCCGTCCAACTTCTACCAGATCCAGACCAAGTTCCGCGACGAGACCCGCCCGCGCTTCGGGGTGATGCGCGCCCGCGAGTTCATCATGAAGGACGCCTACTCCTTCGATGTCGACCAGGCCGGCCTGCAGCGTTCCTACGACGCCATGTACGACGCCTATGTGCGCATTTTCACGCGCCTTGGACTGGACTTCCGCGCCGTCGAGGCCGACAACGGCGACATCGGCGGCAGCGGCTCCCACGAATTCCAGGTGCTGGCCGACTCCGGCGAGGACGCGGTCATCTTCTCCACCGGCTCCGACTACGCCGCCAACATCGAGAAGGCCGAGGCACTACCCGCGCCCTTGGGCGAGACACCCGAACGCCCCGCTCCTCAGGAAGAACTGCGACTGGTCGACACCCCGAATGCGCGTACCATCGCCACCCTGGTCGAGCAGCACGGCCTGCCCATCGAGAAGACTATCAAGACGCTGATGGTGCACGGCACCGAGGGTGGACTGGTCGCCCTGCTGGTGCGCGGCGACCACGAGCTCAACGAGGTCAAGGCCGAGAACCTCCCCGAGGTCGCCGCTCCCCTGACCATGGCCAGCGAGGAGGAAATTCGCGCGGCGGTGGGTGCCGGCCCCGGCTCACTCGGCCCGGTGAACCTCGATATGCCGCTGATCATCGACCGCAGCGTGGCGCTGATGAGCGACTTCGGCGCCGGCGCCAACGTCGACGGCAAGCACTACTTCGGCATCAACTGGGAGCGCGACGTCGCCCTGCCCAAGGTTGCCGACCTGCGCAACGTGGTCGAGGGCGACCCTTCGCCGGACGGCAAGGGCACGCTTTCCATCGCCCGCGGCATCGAGGTCGGCCACGTCTTCCAGCTCGGCACCAAGTACTCCACGGCGATGAACGCCACCGTGCTCGACGACAACGGCCAGGCCGTGCCCCTGCTGATGGGCTGCTACGGCATCGGCGTGACCCGGGTCGTCGCCGCCGCCATCGAGCAGAACCACGACGACGCCGGCATCATCTGGCCCGACGCCATCGCGCCCTTCAACGTCGCCCTGGTGCCGATGAACGCCCACAAGTCGCAGCGCGTGCGCGACGAGAGCGAACGCCTCTACCAGGCGCTCTCCGACGCCGGACTCGACGTCCTGATCGACGACCGCGACCTGCGCCCCGGCGTGCGCTTCGCCGACCAGGAACTGATGGGCATTCCTCACCGCATCGTCATCGGCGACCGCAGCCTCGACAAGGGCGAACTGGAGTACAAAGGCCGCCGCGACAGCGAAGCCACCATGATCCCCATCGACGACGTCATCGACTTCCTGCGCGAGAAGATCGGCGGCTGATCGGATAACGCCGCTATCCCGTAAAACGGCTCAAAAAAATCCCGCCAGGCCTCGAGCAACACTCGAGACTGGCGGGGTTTCTGGTGAGCGCTACTCAGGCTTTCTTGACGAAACTGGCGGTCACCATCATGTCACCCGCCCCATCGACCTTGCAGTCCAACTGGTGATCCTTGCTGTCCTTGATACGCCGGATCACCGCCTTGGTACCAATCTTGAGCACCAGCGAGCTGCTCTTGACCTTGAGGTCCTTGACCAGCGTGACCTTGTCACCTTCGGTCAAGAGCGTCCCATTGGCATCCTTGACCGCCACGACATCTTCGGCCTCTACTTCGGCGGGATTCCACTCGTGCGCACACTCGGGACACACGAGATGGCTCTGATCCTGGTACACGAACTCTGACTGGCAACGCGGGCAAGGCGGTAACGACATGGCGATATCTCTGGTGTAATCGGCCGCACAGGATACTGCGCCTTCACGACATTGGCGAGGCCGACATGCCTCAAGCGCATCGTCGACTGTCTATGACGTCGACGCCTTCAAGCCGGCGAGATGTAAGCATCACCTGCATGGCTTCGTTCCACATGATGTTCTATTTCCTCGGCCAACCGGGGAAGTAGCACTTTGGGGAGACAATGACCCAAGCCATCAATTTCCACTAAACGGCTATTTGGCAGCAGATCTGCGATGTGTTTCCCATGAGGCGGTGGATCGAGAGGATCCTCAGAACCTTGTATCACTAAAGTCTGAACATTCACCTTCCCTAGCTCCTCTCCTCGAGAAAGCGATACGGGTGTTGCCATGGCGTGATTTCCCGGCTGCTTCCAAGTCCCTGCATGCTCTATGCATTGCTGCTCGCGCAGTCGAAAATCGGACTCATCGAATTCTATCTTGTCTCCTGACAGGAGTCTCCACTCCCTGACACGGCGATCGAGTTCTTCCTCTATACTCCCGGAAGGATTCGAGCGTTCGGAAAGGGCTTCCAATACTTTCTTATCCGGAAGAGGAAGCCCATTCGACGACGTCTTTCCTGAAAAAGCACGCGTTATATTTCCAACAAAATCCACATCAAGTGCCGCACCGCACATGAGCGTCAGGCTATGAAGCCGTTCTCGATAATCCAGCGCCATCACCTGCCCTAATGTTGCCCCCATCGACAAGCCTACAACATGGGCTTTTCTCACTTCCCACGCATCAAGAACTGATATGGCATCCGCCGCCAGGTCCTCCACGGCATAGGGAGCTTGACCAAACTCCATGAAGGTCGAGCGGCCCGTGTCACGATGATCATACCGGATAACGCGATACCCCTTGGAAACGAGCATATCGACAAACTCACCCGGCCACATCAAGGCTGATGCATTGGCACCAGCAATCAAAAGGATAGTACCTTTTCGTTCCGATCCGACTGACTCACTCCAGAGTGATCTTCCACCCACCGTTACCAATCTTTCTGGCATTTCCATCTCCGATGAAATTCACTTAAAGTTTCCTTACCCAACACCGATCACCCCACCCAAGTTACGAAGAAACCACACTCTTTTTCCTGATTATACTGGCGAATCGAGCACTCAGATTTTGTCGCCATATTTGAGGTTTTTTCAGAACATTTTCAATGCCTGCGCAGCACTTAGGATAGATGCATATTCTCCATCCAAGTTGGCTAGCGACATAGCATGAACCTCGCTTGCTGACCGCTGCACTCCTGAAAAATCTCTCTTGGGAAAAGCAAAGGTACCATCCTCTACCACATGCACCTTGAATCCGAGACAACCGGCCGTACGAGCGGTAGCTTCAATAGAATTATTAGTGCTTACACCAACAATGACGATCTGGCGAATATCACGCACATGCAGCCATCGCTCAAGGCCTGAGCAAACAAATGCATCCGGTACATTTTTCTCCACAATGTGTTCGCCGGCCAACGGCAAAAAATGCAGTTGAAATTCGACACCAGGCTGTCCCGGCCAGAATGGGGATTCGGGAGTACGTGAAATATGACGTATATGAATTATCGGCAACCTGTTCCTTCTCCACGCAGCCAGCAAATTCTCAATGTTGCTTTCGGCAGAAGGATTGTTTCTCTCGCCCGAAGCCATTCCGCTCATACCTTGTTGCATATCTATAACCAAAAGGGCAACTGGGTCTTTATCCACCACCATTCCTCTTTACCTTCTGAATAATGTTACTGAATTGAATGCATACTACATTCAAACCTCTAGAGCATTCTCGCCCCTTCGCTTCATCGCCTGCCTTTCTTATTAAATACGCTACCGCCGCCTACCCTGCACGGTGCGATGGCACTTTGCCCTTCTTCCCGCGGTAGTCGCTGCGTATTGTGTTTTCGTTATGCTGACAATCTGGCTTGCATTGCGTTCTTGAATTCAAGACTAAATGCCCCTTTGCGAGAGTGCAAAATAAACAAGGCGGGATGCTGTCGGCATCCCGCCTTGTGGTTTGATCAAGTATTCGTTGTTCTGCAGCAGCGGCTTCAGACCATTTTCTTGTCTTCCACTTCGTCCGGGGTGGTGCCAGGCGGCAGTGGATGCCCCTTGGCCAGTTCGGCGCGGGTGGCGTCGCGGATATCGAGCACTTCGACCCGGTAGGTGAGCGATTGCCCCGCCAGCGGGTGGTTGGTATCGATCAGTACGCTGTCGTCACGCGTCTCCAGCACGGTGACGATCTCGGGGCCGTCGTCGCCGGGGGTCTGGAAGCGCATGCCGGGTTCCAGGTCGCTCACCGAGAAGGCGTCACGGCCGACCTCGCGCACCAAGGCTTCGTCGCGCTCGCCGTAGGCCTCGGCCGGCGAGAGGGTGACGCTCGATTGGTCGCCTACCGCCCGTTCCGCCAGGGCGTCCTCGAGGCCGGCCAGGATGTTGCCGTGGCCATGCAGGTATTCCAGTGGCTTGTGTCGAGCACGGGAGTCGTCGAGTACTCGGCCTTCGGCGTCGCTGAGAACATAATGCAGGGTCACGACCCGCTGTGGCGCGATGGTCATCGCAGTCTCCTGGAAGTCGGGAAAGTCTGTCGAGAAGGAAAGAGGAAATGTCGATGGCCGCCTATTCGCGGCGCCGCAGCTGGCTGACGGGCATCTCCAGACGCTGCCGCTGGTGCAGCATGTTGAGCAGCACGATGGCACGTTCATCGCCCTTGTGGGTGTCGAAGATCGCCTGAAGGTCCTTGAAGGGCCCTTCGGTGATCTCCACCGGTTCGCCCGCGCGGAAGTAGACGTTGGCGGGTTCGCCCGGCTCACGGCGGCCATGTTCGCGCAGCGACTCGACCAGTTCGTCGTCCACGGGCACCGGGCTGCTCTCGACGCCGAAGGTCACGATCTTCAATACGCCGCGGGTGGAGCGGATCGGACGCCAGTTGCTGTCCAGCCGGTCGAGACGGATGAACAGGTAATACGGGAACAACGGTTCGACGGCCCACGCTAGCTTGCCGCGGCGTTTCTTCTGGACCTGCAGCACCGGATGAAAGATCTCGTAGCCCTGGTTGCCGAGATGTTCGACGGCACGGAAGGACTCGCCGCCCTTGCACTGGATGACGTACCAGCGCGGCACGGCATCATCACTCTCCGTCGGGCACATGCTGTCATCGTTCATGTCGCTCCTGGCGTTCTGGCTGGTATCACCCTCGGTGCTCTGCAACAATCGGGATCGCTCAAGACCCCGACCTTTGCAAGTATTCTAACATCGTTGGCCTCCCCCGCGAGGGACTGGCCAGGCCTGCCGCAAGGAGAGCTCGCACCCATGCCGACACCAACCGCGCGCCGTAGCTGGGGAGATGCCCTGGCGATCTATCTCAAGGCTCCGGTGCTGACCATGCTGTTTCTCGGCTTCTCGGCGGGTCTGCCTTTCCTGCTGGTGTTCTCCACGCTCACCGCCTGGCTGCGCAGCGATGGCGTCGAGGTCGCGGCCATCGGCTTCTTCGCCTGGATCGGCATCCTCTATTCGATCAAGTTCTTCTGGGCACCGGTGGTCGATCGCCTGGCGCTGCCCGGCCTCACCCGCTGGTTCGGCCAGCGTCGAGGCTGGATGCTGCTGGCCCAGTTGACGATTGCCACTGGCCTGGCGAGTCTGGCGCACCTCGACCCCGTCGGCCATCTGCCGCTGGTGGCGATGTTCTCGCTACTGGTGGCCTTCGGTTCGGCGACCCAGGATATCGCCATCGACGCCTTCCGCATCGAATCGGCACCCGACGACATGCAGGCCGCCATGGCATCGACCTATATCGTCGGCTATCGCGGCGGGCTGATTGCTGCCGGTGCCGGTGCGCTCTACGTGGCCTCCATGGTGTCCTGGAAGGCCGCCTACCTGTGCATGGCGGCGCTGGTGCTGGTCGGTGTCGTGACGGTCCTGCTGCGCCCGGAGCCGGAGCGCTTGTCGCTCTCCACGCAACTGATCCACGAGCCCCGGGTGCGCGCCTTCCTGCGCGCCAGCCGCGGGCGCCCCGACTGGCTACGGCGCCTGGGCGCCTGGATCATCGGCGCCATCGTCTGCCCGTTCACCGACTTCTTCACTCGATATCGACGTCAGGCGCTCTGGCTGCTGGTGTTCGTGGCGGTCTTTCGCATCAGCGATCTGGCCATGGCGTCCATGGCCCACCCGCTCTACATCGACCTGGGCTTCTCGCTGGCCACCATCGCCAACGTGACCAATGTCTTCGGCATCGCCATGAGTATCCTCGGCGGCATTCTCGGCGGCCTGCTGGTAGCCCGCTACGGCATCGGACCATTGCTGGTGTTCGGGGCAACGGCCACGGCACTGACCAACCTGCTGTTCGTGGTGCTGGCCTCGACCGGCGACAACCTGGCGATGCTGGTCACCACCATCATCGGCGACAACCTGTCCAACGGACTGGCCAGTGCGGTCTTCATTGCCTTTCTGTCGAGTCTGACGTCGCGGGCCTACACGGCGACCCAGTACGCGCTCTTCTCGTCGCTGATGACCCTGCCGGGCAAGTTCCTCAGCGGCTTTGGCGGACTGGTAGTGGATGCCCAGGGCTATGCCGGTTTCTTCCTGCTGGCCTCGCTCCTGGGCATCCCGGCAATCCTTCTGGCGCTATGGGTCAGCCGCGGCACACTGCTGCGCCCGGCCGCCAACGAGGCCTGACCTCACGTCCCGGGCGAGGTTTTCCGGTCGGGCGCCTGTGCGCACAGCCACTCCAGCGCGCCCGGCGTGACTCGCCACTGGTCGCGCATCAGGGTGCGATATTGCCAAGCCTCGGCACGCGAGCCGGGAGCCGCCACGCCGCCACCGGCGGTCGGGGCCGGGCGTGGCGATTCGGTGCACAACAGGCTTAACGCATAGGGGTTGTGGCGGTGCGCCTGCGCCAGCGCATGGCCTGCCTCGTCGGCACGGTCGAGCCGATAGAGCGCCAGGACCCGGCCCATCAGCATGCCCAGCAGCGAGCTAGGATCGGCCCGCTCGTCTGCTACCGCTCGTTCGCTCAACGCCAGGGCCTCGTCGTCGCGCCCTTCCCTCAGCAACTGATCGAGCACCAGCTCGCGCAGGCCAAGGCTGTCCTGATCGTCCAGCGTGAGCAGTGTCTCGGCGAGTTCTCTCGAATGCTGGCGGGCGCCGCGCTCCATGCCCACCACCAGCGCCAGGCCGGCGCGCAGCAGCGCGGCATTGTCGGCGGCTTCCCAGATCAACGGCGCCTTGCCCGCTTCGGCGACCTGCGCCAGCCAGCGTTCCAGCCGACGCGCCAGGGGCTCGAACAGGCTCGGTGCCATCCACGGCAGGCTCCCGAAGCGGCTGGTCAACGCCAGCGCCAGAGACTGCACCACGGCCGGCGAATCGAGCCATTCGGGATGCGCGCACAGGGCCGGCAGCCAGTCGCCTGCCTGAGGCCAGGGATCCGTGTCGAAGCCCATCAGCGTCTCGCCTTCGACCTGCGACGGGAAGACGGCCTGAAACGCGGCGAACAGCGTGTCCTCACGAGCACTGCTGTGATAGGCCAGGACGCCGTCCTCGTAGCGGACATCCAGGCGCGGCGCCTCCGGCAGCGCTTCGAACAGGGCCTGCAGCGACACCAGCGGTTCGGCCAGGTCCGCCTCGGCATTGAGCAGTTGCTCGGCCAGGGTGGCGCCGGGGTTGTCGGCCAGGTCGGCGAGAAACTGCAGTTGCTCGGGTTCGAGATCTCCCTGGCGGGCCAGGCGGCGATACCAGAAGCGGGAACGCTCGGCGGCTTCCTCCTCATGACCCTCGTGCAATAGCAGCATGGCCTCGATATAGGCCAGGGTCGGCGAATCGGGCAAGGTCTGCTGGGCACGCACGAAGGCTGACCGGGCGCTGTCCAGATCGTCGTTGTCGAGATGCAGCAGGCACAGTCGCTCCAGGGCCACGCCGCGCAGGAACAAGGGGCCGCAATCGAGCACTGCGTCGAGCAAGGCTTCGCGCTTGCGGTGGAAGCCGCGCTCCTGGTAGAGGTCGACAAGGATCTCGAAGGCCGGCTCGGCCTGCTCGGGCAGCCGCGACCAGTCGGCATTCTCGAACAGCGACTCGAGGATCTGCTGGGCGCGGCCACGCTGCCCGGATTCGGCGGCGATCAGCCCGGCCTCGAGCAATGCCTGGGCCGGCGCACGACCACTGGCCAGGGCGGCCTTGAGAGTCTCGCCCTTCCATTCACGCAGGGAGAGCATCCACATCAGGTGGGTGGGCACGTGGCCAGGCAGGGAGACGGCACCGCAGCACTGCTTGGTCTTGCGACCCGAATCGCACCAGCAGGGTTCGTTGCGTCCAGGGCGGGCCAGGGGTTCGCAGGCGAAGTCCAGCCGCTCCAGGGGTGTTTGCGACCACAGCTCAGGCGCCAGTGCCTGAGCCAGTGCCAGGTCACCATCGACCAGCTCGGGCCCCTCACGACGCGCCCAGGCCATCAGTGTCGGGTAGCGCTCGTCCTCGCGAATCGCCGAAAGCGCTCCGGACGCGAACCCCAGCAATTGCTCAACCCATACCGCCAGCATCGACGTCTCCACCGCTCTCGGAAAACCGCATAGTCTATCAGTCGAGTGCCGGACTGGCAGCCGTTCAGGAAGACGCCCATGCCAGCAAGGGTCGTACCCGCCTCGCCATGTCGAGGCGGGCACCGAGACGCACCAGGTTCCAGTAATGCCCATTGAGGGTGCGCGACAACAGCAGGGTATCCGCCGGCGGCTGCAGGCGATCCATGGCCGCCCACACCCGGGGACTCAGATCCCGCAGCCGTCGGTGCACCCGGACATCGCCGAAATCCTGCGGGCCGGGTTGGAACAGTGGCGCCACCGCCTCGGCGGATTCGCGATAGAGCGCCAGGGGCGCCCCTTGGCCCTGCCGGCCACCCAGTGCCATCAGGGCCTCGTCCATGGCCATGGGATCACCGGCGAGCGTCGCGTCCAGCAGACGCATCATGCCCTTCAGGCGCGACGCCGGCACCTCGATCACCGCACCCAGGTCGTAGATCACCAGCCGCCCCTCGGCATCGGCGGCGAAATTGCCGGCATGGGGGTCGGCATGCAGCTCCCCGTGGGTGAACAACTCCTCGGTGAGCCAATCGGCCAGCGTCGTGCCGAGACGCTGTCGCGTGGCGTCATCGGCGCCTTCCAGCTCGCGCAGTGGCGTACCGGCCACATGGCGCATGGCCAGCACGCCCGGCCCGCACAGTGACGGCAAGGGTTCGGGAATCACCAGGTCGTCGCGATGGGCATAACGGGCCCGGTAGCGGGCCAGCGCCTCAGCTTCGGCACGGTAGTCCAGCTCTCCCCGCAGGCTGGCCGCCAGTTCCTCGAACAGCGCGTCCAGGCGCGCCTGCGGCATGCGCAGCCAACGGCCCAGGCGCATCAGGCGCCGTACCTGACGCAGATCGTCCTCGAGCACCTCGGCAAGTCCCGGGTACTGTACCTTGAGGACCACCGTCTCGCCCGTATGCGTCCTGGCCCGATGCACCTGCCCCATGGAGGCACTGGCGAAGGGCCGGGGCTCGATAGTGGTAAAATGCGTCGCCGTGTCGCCATAGCAGGCCTCCAGGGTGCGTCGGATGTCCTCCCAGGGCATGGGCTCAGCCTGGCGCTGCAGGCGCGCCAGCTCATCGGCCAGATCCGCGGGCAGCAGGTCGTCCCACTGGGCCATGATCTGGGCCAGTTTCATGGCCGGCCCCTTGAGCTCCGACAGCCCGTCGAATAGTGCCTCGCCGAGCGCTCGCCAGTCGGCCTGCCCACCAAGACGATGCTTGAGCACCGCACCGCCGGTACGCGACCCCAGCCCCAGCAGACGCCGACGGCGACCTCGTTCTCGCATCGTCTACCCCTTCAATGCTGACTTCACCCCGATACCTGGCGTTCAACCTGCCAGCCCGCCCCTGGCGGTTATCGTGAAATACTGTAAGAATTCCCATGTTCTCTCATTGCCCCACGAGATGCCATGCGCCTGATCATCGCCGAGAAGCCCAGTCTGGCCCGCGCCATCGCCAACGCCCTGCCCGCCTCGCCGCGTCAGGAGGAAGGCGCATTGGTGGCCGGGGATACCGTCGTCACCTGGTGCCTCGGCCACCTGCTGGAGCAGGCACCGCCGGATGCCTACGACCCGGCCCTCAAGACCTGGCGGCTCGACAGCCTGCCAATCCTCCCGGAGCGCTGGAAGCTCATGCCTCGCCCCAAGGCGCGCAGTCAGCTCGCGGTGATCCGTCGACTGCTGAAGCGTGCCGATCAGGTCGTCCACGCCGGCGACCCTGACCGCGAAGGCCAGTTGCTGGTCCAGGAAGTGATCGAGCACCTGGGCTGGAAGCGCGACGTGGCGCGCCTGCTGGTCAGTGACCTCAATCCGCCGGCGGTCAAGCGCGCTCTCGAGCGTCTCGAGGACAATCGACGCTATGAGCCGCTCTACCGCGCCGCCCAGGCCCGCGCCAGAGCGGATTGGCTGTACGGCATCAACCTGACCCGGGCCTGGACGCTGGTCGGGCGCCAGGCCGGGCACGACGGCGTGCTCTCGGTGGGTCGTGTGCAGACGCCGGTGCTCGGCCTGGTGGTCCGGCGCGATGCCGAGATCCGTGACTTCGAGCCACGCCCTTTCTTCGTGCTCTGGGTCGATCTGGCGGTCTCCCGAGGCCAGTTACGCGCCTGGTGGATGCCAGGCGACACCCACCGGCTGGATGACCAGGGGCGCCTGCTCGACCGCGCCCCGGCCGCCGCCCTGGCCGACCGCCTGCCCGGCGCCGAAGGCCGCCTGGACAGCCTGGCCAGTCGCGACAAGCGCCAGGCGGCCCCGCTGCCCTACTCCTTGTCGGCCCTGCAGGTAGACGCCGCGCGCCGCCACGGCCTCTCGGCCAAGACGGTGCTGGATGTCTGCCAGCGCCTCTACGAGCGCCACCAGTTGATCACTTATCCGCGCTCGGATTGCCGCTACCTGCCCGAGGAACACTTCGCCAATGCGCAGCGCACCCTGAACGGCGCCTGCCGCCACGACGAGACCCTGAGCCGCTGGCTGGCCGGCGCCGACTTTTCCCGGCGCTCCAAGGCCTGGGACGACAAGAAGGTCGGCGCCCACCACGCCCTGGCTCCCACCGGCAAGCCTGCCGATCTCGACCGGCTGTCACGCCAGGAAGCCGACGTCTTCCGACTGATCGCGCGCAACGTGCTGGCTCAATTCTATCCTGCTCTGCAGACCCGGGAGGTCAAGGCCGAGTTCCTGATCGCCGGGGAACGCTTCCGCGCCCGCGGCCAGGAGATCCTCGAGCCCGGCTGGAAGCCCTTGTTCACAACGCGCGACGAGGCGCCGCCCTTGCCGCCACTCAGCGAGGGCGAAGCCTGCCACGTCGAACAGGCCGGCGTGGAGGACCGCGAGACCCGGCCGCCCGAGCACTTCACCGACGCCAGCCTGATCAAGGCGATGATGAACATCGCCCGCTACGTGGATGACCCGGCGATCCGCCGCACATTGCGCGACTCCGATGGCCTCGGCACCGAGGCGACCCGCGCCGGCATCATCGAGATGCTGCTGGAACGCGGTTATCTGGTGCGCGAGAGCAAAAGCCTCAAGGCCACTCGGCTCGGCAGCGCCCTGATCGCCTCCCTGCCGGAGGCCGCGGGGCGCCCGGAACGTACCGCTCAATGGGAGCAACGTCTGGCGAACATCGCTGAACGAGACGATGCGCCGGCGCCTTTTCTCGACGGCCTGATCGACGACTTGCGCGGCCTGCTGGACCATGCCGATGCCGAGCGGATACGACGCGCCCTGGGCGAGGCCAGAGGGCCGGATGCCAAGGCGCGAAAACCCGCTCGAGGACGAGGCACGAAACGCGGTGGCCAGCGCCGACAAGGCACGGGCAAGGGACGTGCCGCAGGAGGCAAGCGCCCATGAGCCACCTGATCGTAGGGCCGGGCGCCATGGGTCGCCTCCTGGCGCTGCATCTGGCCGAACGGCACCGGGTGGTCTTGCTCGGCCGCCGTTGCCTGCCCCGATATCAGATACTGACGACCCCCGAAGGCGAACGCCGACGTCGCTGTCTCGAGTGCCTGACGCCGGCCTCACTGGAGGAACTCGACACCGCCGACCTGACCGCCGTGCACCTGGTCACCAAGGCCTACGCTGCCGAAGCCGCCCTGGCAACGCTCGCCCCGCATCTACCGAACGACACTCCGCTGATCCTGTGGCAGAACGGCTTCGACGTTCAACCGCGCCTGACGCGGCACCGACGCGGCCCCACCCTCTGCGCCACCACCACCGAAGGTGCTTATTCCAGCGGCGACGAGGTGGTCGTGCATGCCGGCCGTGGCCAAACCTGGATCGGCCATCTCGACGGTCAGTATTCGGCACTGGCCGCTACCCTCGCGTCCACCCTGACGGCCGTCGGCATCGACACCCTGGCGGTCGACGACATTCGTGTGCGCCTATGGCACAAGCTGGCGGTGAATGCTGCCATCAATCCGCTCGTGGCACGCTTTCGTATCCGCAACGGCCAGTTGCGCGATCGTGCCTTTCGGCCCATGGTCGACGCCATTATCGAGGAAGTGGCAGCGATCATGGCGGCCGAAGCCATCCCGCCACCGGTACAAGGTTTTCCGGCGCTTGTCTGGGACGTCGTGGCCGCCACGGCCGACAACCGCGCCTCGATGCTGCAGGACGTCCTGGCCGACCGCCCCACCGAACACGATGCCATCCTGATGCCCTTGTTGCGCGCAGCCCGCGAGAAGGGGCTGGACACACCGCACCTGTCGGCACTCCACCAGCAACTCGACGCGCGGCAATTTCCTGGCAAGGAGTGAAGCCTGGTGCTATTTTTCGACAGATAAACGAAAAGCGTTGGAAAAGGTTCGACACAACGCGGTCGCAAGGCGGCCATACCCAGGATCAGGGGACATGACGTTTCGTGCTGGAAAAAGAGTGTTGGCCACACTGGTGCTGATCGTCGCCGGTGCCTATACCGCATTGTCGGTCGCCGCCGACACACCTTCCTACACCGGCCAGTCCACCGAACTCACACGTCTCGACAACGGCCTGCTGATCCAGGGTGGCGACCTCCATAGCCCCGACCGATACACCTCGGGCTTCCGTCTCACCGCCGGCTTCACGCCCGCGGGCCTGCCCTCACTGGACCTTGGCGCCGAACTCAGCTACCGCGAGAGCGACGACGTTCCCTTCTCTGGCGGCCGGCAGATGCTCATCGACACCACCAGCCTGGGCGGCAGTCTGATCGCCGGCGTGCGCCTGGGCGATGTCGGCCTGTACGCCAAGTCCGGCCTGGCGGGCTGGGAAGACGAAACGGTCACCGGCAATGCCGCCACATCGGACGGCGGCACCACGCGGGTCGAAGGGTTCGGCGCCCGTTGGCAGTTCTCGCGCCTGATCAGCCAGATCGAGTACGAACGCTTCGATGACCCGACGCTTTCGCATCTCAACCTGGTCACCGCCTCGGTGCATATGCCTTTCTAAGAAGGAAGAAGGAAGAAGCCAGGCTAGCCCCAGGGCTTGGGGCGTCAAGGAGGTTCTTCCCTCTTCCAGTCGCGAAGCGCCGGCCGCGTTCTTCGCGCTTTAGCCCGTGTTGCGCAACCCGGCGGCGATGCCGGCCATGGTGACCATCAAGGCCCGTGACAGGTCGGCGCTGATGGCGCCATCCGCGTCCCGGTTACGCTGCAGCAGCTCTGCCTGCAGGCCATGCAGCGGATCGATATAGGGATTGCGCACTTCCACGGCCTGACGGATCAAGGGCGTGTTCTCGAGCAGTTCCCGCTGATCGAGGATTTCCAGCACCACCTGATGCAACCGGCGGAAGCGTTCCCGTAGCCGTTCGCCAAGCGCTTCCAGCGCCGGTTCGTCGACCAATCGATGCTCGTAATAGGCAGCAATGCTGACATCGGCCTTGGCCAGCAGCATCTCCAGCATTTCCAGGTAAGTGCCGAAGAAGGGCCAGCGATCCCGCATGTCGCGCAGGACCTCCAGGCCCCCCTCATCCTCCAGGCGTTTGGCAAAGGCCTCGCCGCTGCCAAGCCAGGCTGGCAGCATCAGACGGGTCTGGGTCCAGGCAAAGATCCAGGGAATCGCCCGTAGTGTCTCCACGCCGCCTTCCTGACGCCGCTTGGCCGGCCGCGAGCCGAGCGGCAGCCGCCCCAGGGCACTCTCGGGCGTCACTGAACGGAAATAGGGAACGAAGTCGGGGTCCTCGCGCACCACGCCCACATAGGCGCCGTGCGCCACCTCCGCCAGACGATCCATCTCTTCGCGCCAGGCCGGCTCCGGCGTGGGCGGCGGCAGCAACGTGGCTTCAAGAACGGCGCAGGCATAGATCTCCATGGAGCGCAGGGCAATCTCGGGCTGGCCGAACTTGAAACGGATCATTTCGCCCTGCTCGGTTACCCTCAGGCTACCGTTCACCGATCCCGGCGGCTGCGAGAGAATGGCCGCATGAGCCGGACCGCCGCCACGCCCCACCGTGCCGCCTCGGCCATGGAACAGCGTCAGATCGACATCGTGGCGCCGGCACACCTCGACCAGCGCCTCCTGAGCGCGATACTGGGCCCAGGCGGCCGCCAGTTGGCCGGCATCCTTGGCCGAGTCCGAGTAGCCGATCATCACTTCCTGACGGTCTCCCGTCAGTTCGCGATAGCCGGGCAAGGCCAGCAGACGGTCGATGACGTCGCCCGCCCGATTGAGATCATCGAGAGTCTCGAACAGCGGCGCGATGGGCAGTCGGGCATCGCCGCCGACTTCCTTCATCAACAGCGCCACGGCGAGCACGTCCGAAGGCTGTGCAGCCATCGAGATGATATAGGTACCGAGCGCTTCGGCATGCTCGCCGGCCGCGACCCGGAAGGTATCGAGCACTTCACGGCTTTCGGCGGAGCACTCCCAGCGCCGCGGAATCAGGGGGCGACGCGAGGACAGTTCGGCCAGCAGGAATTCCTGGCGCTGCTCCTCGTCCCAGTCACGGTAGTGGCCAAGTCCCAGGCCGTCGGTAAGTTCTTCCAGGACCTGCTCATGTCGACTGGCTTCCTGGCGCAGATCGAGCTTGGTCAGCGTCACGCCGAATACCGCCACCCGGCGCAGGGTATCGAGCAGCACGCCGTTGGCGATGGTGTCCAGCCCCACGTCGCACAATGAGCGATAGCAGGTCAGCAGCGGTGCATAAAGCTGATCCCGGGTCTCGATGATCGGACCGCCGTCGTAGCTCTTGCCGTCGAGCTGGGCCTTGGCCCAGTCTCGGGTGGCCTCGACCCGCGCCAGCAAGCGCTTGAGCAGCTCGCGGTAGGGCTCGGCGACATCGCCGACCTCGGCCTTGAGCGCACTGTTGGCCTTCCACATCGAAAGCTCGGTCTTGAGCTGGTCGAGATCGCGCAGATAGAGATCGGCCGCCATCCAGCGACCCAGCAGCAGCACTTCGCGGGTGACCTTGGAGGTGACATTGGGATTGCCGTCGCGGTCCCCTCCCATCCAGGAGGCAAAACGAATCGGTGCCGCATCCAGCGGCAACCGCTCGCCGGCCGTGTCGAGCAACAGGTTGTCCAGGTCGCGATGAAAATCCGGCACCGCCTGCCACAGGGAGTTCTCGATCACCGC
Organism: Halomonas caseinilytica; assembly: GCF_001662285.1. Taxonomy (NCBI): domain Bacteria; kingdom Pseudomonadati; phylum Pseudomonadota; class Gammaproteobacteria; order Oceanospirillales; family Halomonadaceae; genus Halomonas; species Halomonas caseinilytica. The sequence goes on along the minus strand of NZ_BDEO01000001.1, from coordinate 394,928 downwards.
GAAGCCCCACTTGGCCTCATCGACCGGCGTGGGACGCTCGTGGCGGATCTCGTCGGTATGCCAGGCCTGGCCGATCAATTCTTCCAGCCGCCCCTGGGCGCGGGCGCCGCGCTCGGGGTAGTCCGCCGAGGACTCGATGGCGGTCAGGCAGTCATCGATGGCGTCGTACTTCTGGATCAGGGTGCGCCGGATAACCTCGGTAGGGTGCGCGGTCAGCACCAGCTCCACGCGCATGTTGGCCAAGCTTTCCACCAGCTTGCGCGGCGAGTGCCCCTCGCCGCGGGCACGCTCGAGCAGCTCGCCCAGGACCGGCTGGCTGCCCGGCTTGTAGTCCTCGACCCGGCGGAAGCGCGCGCGATAGTGCTGCTCGGCGATATTGGCCAGGTTGAGAAACTGGTTGAAGGCCCGCGTCACCGGCAGAAGCTCCCTATCGGGAAGCTGTCGGAGGTATTCGATCAGTTCACGACGCCCATCGGCCTCGCCTTGGCGTCCCCGCTTGGCGAGGCCGCGAATCGTCTCGATGCGGTCGACGAACCCCTGCCCGAGGTCATCGGCGATGGTGCGCCCCAGGCTGTCCCCCAGGATTCTGACATTGTCGCGCAGTGATTCGTGCAGGTCGTGACTCATGATCGAGACTCTCCTTCCGACGATGACGTTGGCGTGGTTTCTTGTTGCTTGGCGGCTTGCCAGTGATGCTCCATCCGGGCCAGTCCGGCGTCGTCGAGCGGCACACCCTCCTCGGCCAGCGCCGACTCCACATGACGAAACCGCCGTTCGAACTTGGCATTGGTTGCGCGTAGACAACGTTCCGGGTCGACACCGAGAGTACGCGCCAGGTTGACGGTGGCAAACAGCAGGTCTCCGACTTCCTCCCTGACATGCTCGTGATCCCCTGCGTCCAGCGCCTCGGCGACCTCATCGAGTTCCTCACGCAGCTTGTCGATCACACCGCGCGAGTCGGGCCAGTCGAAACCGACCCGCGCGGCGCGCTTGGACAGCTTGGCGGCCCGCGACAGCGCCGGCAGATTCAGCGGTACATCATCGAGCACCGAGCGGGCCTCGCGGGCATCTCGCTCCTCGGCCTTCAACGCTTCCCAGCGGGCTTTGACCTGCCGGGTCTGTACCTCGGCGGCGCTGACGCCCTGACGACGCGATGCCAGGGTGCCATCCGGGAAGACATGAGGGTGGCGCTGGAGCATCTTGGCGGTCAGAACATGCACCACGTCGTGGAAATCGAACCGCGCTTCTTCGGCGCCGAACTGGCTATAGTAGATCACCTGGAACAACAGGTCGCCCAGCTCGCCCGGCAATTCGTCGAAGGCGCGGCGCTCGATGGCATCGGCCACCTCGTAGGCCTCCTCCAGCGTATGCGGCACGATGCTGTCCCAGTCCTGCTCGACGTCCCAGGGGCAGCCCTGTTCGGGATCGCGCAGCACCGCCATCAGCGTCAGCAGGTCGTCGAGTTCGTAGCGTTGCCGGCTCATGAGCGCTTGCCTCCGCGTCTGGCCTTGCCCTTGCCTCCCGAACGCAGGCGGCGCACCTCGATGACATTGGGCAACTGCTGAATCCGCGAAAACAGCCGTCCCAGGGTTTCCAGACCATCGACCTCGACGGTGATGGCCATGCGTGCAATGCCATCGTCGGTATCGGTCAGGGTATTGACCGAGAGCACATTGACCCGGTCATTGCTGAGCACGGCCGTCACATCGCGCAGCAGCCCGGAGCGATCCCAGGCCTGTACCTCGATATCTACCGGATACTGGGTGCGTGCCCGCTCGCCCCACTCCACCTCGATCACTCGCTGCGGCTCCTCGAGGCGCAGTTGCAGGATGTTCGGGCAATCCTGGCGATGCACGGTGACACCACGCCCCTGGGTAATGAAGCCGACGATGGATTCGCCGGGCACCGGATGGCAGCAGTTGGCCATGCTGGTCTTGAGATTGCCGACACCAAGCACGGTGATATCGCCGCCGCTCCCCTTGTCCGATGCGCGACGCGGCTTGGCCAGCAGCTTGTCGAGCTCCTCCTGGCCGTCGCTCTCGCCGAACAACTGCTGGGCCTGGTGCAATACCTGGCCGATGCGCAGGTCGCCGGCGCCCAGGGCGGCATACATGTCATCGGGGCCTTGGTAATTGACCTTGTTGGCCAGCCGGGTGAGGTCCATGTCCTCCACGTCGAGACGCTTCATCTCACGCTCGAACAGTGCCCGCCCCTCCTCGAGGTTGCGATCACGGGCCTGATGCTTGAACCAGGACTGGATCTTGGCCCGCGCCCGAGAGGTGCAGACGTAGCCGAGACTCGGATTGAGCCAGTCGCGACTGGGGCCTCCCTTGCTGGCGGTGAGGATCTCGACCTGCTGGCCGGTGCTCAACTGATAGGTCAACGGCACGATGCGCCCGTTGACCTTGGCGCCACGGCAGCGATGCCCCACCTCGGTATGCACTCGGTAGGCAAAATCGATGGGGGTTGCGACCCGGGGCAGATCGATGACATGACCATCCGGCGTGAAGACGTAGATGCGATCCGGCGCCACATCGCTGGAAAGCCCCTCGCGCAGGTCGCCGAAGTCGCCGACCTCTTCCTGCCATTCCAGCACCTGGCGCAGCCAGGCGATCTTTTCCTCGTAGCTGGCACTGCGCGCGCTGGTATCGTGGCCCTTGTAACGCCAGTGGGCACATACCCCGAGTTCGGCTTCCTCATGCATGGCGAAGGTGCGTATCTGGATTTCCAGCACCTTGCCTTCCGGGCCGAAGACCGCTGTGTGCAGCGACTGATAGCCATTCTTCTTGGGATTGGCGATGTAGTCGTCGAATTCGTTGGGCACGTGATGCCACCGCGAATGCACGATGCCGAGCACCGCATAGCAATCGCTGACCTCGGGCACCAGGATGCGCACCGCGCGGATATCGTGAACCTGGGAGAAATCGATCCGCTTGCGCTTCATCTTCCGCCAGATCGAATAGATATGCTTGGCGCGACCATCCACCTGATGACGAATGCCCTGGGCATCCATCAGCGACTTCAAGGTCTCTACCACGTCATGGATGTAGCGATCGCGATCCAGACGCTTCTCGGCCAGTTGGCGGGCGATGGCCTTGTAGTCGTCCTCGTGCAGGTAGCGGAACGATAGATCCTCGAGTTCCCACTTGAGATGGCCGATGCCCAGCCGGTGCGCCAGTGGCGCATAGATATCGAAGACCTCGCGGGCCACCTGAAGGCGTTTTTCCCGTGGCGCGTCGCGTACCTGCCGCAACGCACAGGTGCGCTCGGCGATCTTGATCAACGCCACCCGCACGTCGTCGATCATGTTGACCAGCATCTTGCGCAGGTTGTCCTGCTGATCGTGCTGGCTGAGGCCCTGGGTCGGCATCTGGGTGGGACTGATGGCGGCCATCTGCAGCACGCCATCGATCAGCCCGGCGACCTCGTTGCCGAAGCGTTTTTCGACTTCTTCCAGGCCGATCAGCCGCTCGCGCACGGCACGGTACAGCACCGCTGCCTCCAGCGCCGGCTGGTCGAGACGCAACTCCCCCAGGATATCGGCCATCTCGAGCCCCATGCGAAAGCTCGAGCCATCCTTGAGCCAAGCCTTGTGGGGACGTTCGGATTCCAGCTCCAGCCGCTGGGCGATATCACAGGCCGCGCGCATCTCGTCGACAGCACGCAGCTTGACGTCTTCCTCGAGGCGTTCGATCCAGCGTTCGATATCGACCCGTCCATCAGGGCCTAACGGCTGGTCTTCCCGCACTTTAACCATCGGTTGACGCTCCTTGCCACCGCCGCGCCGAGTCCGGATGCTCGAGCAGCAGCATGGATTCGAGATGTGAGGTGTGAGCGAACATGTCGGCCACCGCGCCACGCCGGACGACGTAACCGGCAGACACGAGCCGAGCCGCATCCCGGGCCAGGGTTGCCGGATCACAGGAAATATAGAGCACCCTGGACACCGGCCTTGCCGCCAGTTGACGGCTCAGCGTCTCGGCGCCGCTACGTGGCGGATCCAGAACCAGCACCTCGGGCGAGGCCGCCTCCAGCAATTGCCGGCAGGCCTCGGCATCATTGAGATCCGCCTGGCGCGCCGTCACCGCCAAGTCGTTGCGGGCGGCATTGCTCGCCAGGCGCTCGACCATTGCCGCCTTGCCCTCCACCGCTGTGACCTCGGCTCCCTGAGTCGCCAGCGGTAGACTGAAGTTACCGATACCGGCAAATAGATCAAGTACCCGGCTGCCCGGCGCCAATGGCGCCAGCCAGTCCAGGGCAGTGTCGACCATGCGCTGGTTGACGGCCTCGTTGGCCTGCAGGAAATCGCTCGGCTCGAACGCCAGGGTGAGCGCCTGCTCGCCCGACAAAAGGCGACAGTGCAGCATCGGCGGAGCCGTCAGCCATTCGAAGCGCGGCGACTCCCGCCCCAGCCAGGCCCCCAGATTCAGGCGATGCAACTCGGCGAACGCTCGCCAGCGGCGTTGATCGGCGACATGCTCGCGCAATTGCCGCACCACCAGGGTCACGCCATCATCACTGGCCAGCAACTCCAGGTGGCCGACATGACGCGGAGCCTCGAGGCTCTCGACCTGTTCTCGGAGCGGACGCAGCAACGCGGAAAGCGCCGGCAACAGCACCGGGCAGTCATCCAGATCCACCAGCCGGTGGCTGTGCCGGGCCCGGAAGCCCAGGCGCACGCGCCCGGCGGCATCGACGCGCACACCGATTCGGGCACGGCGCCGATACCCCTCACCGGTATCGCTCAGCAGGGATATCGTGCCGGGCAGCTCGATGCCCTGACGGGCCAGCAGTTCCCGCAGCACCTCACGCTTGTGATCACGTTGCGACTCGAGCGAGAGATGCTGCAGATCGCATCCGCCGCAACTGCCGTAATGTCGACAGGGTGGCGTGGCACGCGCCGGCGAGGCCTCGACGACCTCACGCACATGGGCTTCATCGAACCGCTTGCGACGGTGATGCACACTAGCCAGGACCCGCTCGCCGGGCAAGGCGCCCTCGACGAAGACGGTCTTTCCGCTGGCATCACGCGCCACGCCACGGCCATCATGGGCCAGCCCCTGAATCTCGAGCTCATGGGAGCCTTCCGGGCCGGCGGAACGGTCGACGTTCGCTGGCTGTCGACGCTCCTGCAGACCGGAAACACCGGAGCGCGACCGAGCAGGTCGCCGCTTGCCGAGCCCTGTCACCTCAGATCTCCGGGGCGAACAAGCCGGTGGACAGGTAGCGATCCCCGCGATCGCAGACGATAAAGACGATCACGGCATTCTCGACCGTCTCGGCGACACGCAGCGCGCCGGCCAGGGCACCTCCCGAGGAGACGCCGGCAAAAATGCCCTCTTCTCGCGCCAGACGACGCATGTGCTCCTCCGCTTCGTACTGGCCGATATCCAGCACCTTGTCGACCCGCGAAGCATCGAAGATGCCGGGCAGGTACGCTTGTGGCCAACGCCGGATACCGGCGATGCTGGCACCATCCTCGGGTTGCAGGCCGACGATTTCCACCTCGGGATTGTATTCCTTGAGGCGCTGCGATACGCCCATGATGGTGCCGGTAGTGCCCATCGAACTGACGAAGTGGGTAATGGTGCCGCCGGTCTGCTCCCAAAGCTCCGGCGCCGTGGTTCGATAGTGCGCCAGGGGGTTGTCGGGATTGGAAAACTGGTCGAGCGGCTTGCCTTCGCCGCGAGCGATCATCGCCTCGGCCAGGTCTCGGGCTTCTTCCATCCCCCCTTCCTTGCTGACCTCGATGAGCTTGGCGCCATAGGCCGCCATGGCCTGCTTGCGTTCACTCGAGGCACTTTCCGGCATGATCAGGACCATCCGGTAGCCCTTGATGGCGGCGGCCATCGCCAGGGCGATGCCGGTATTGCCGGACGTGGCCTCGATGAGGGTGTCCCCGGGCGCGATGGTGCCACGCTGCTCGGCCTGGTCGAGCATCGACAGCGCCGGTCGATCCTTCACCGAGCCGGCGGGGTTGTTGCCCTCGAGCTTCGCCAGCAACGTGTTGTTGCGTCCGGCGGTGATGCGCTTGAGGCGAACCAGCGGCGTATGGCCGATGGTGTCCTCCAGGGTGGGGAATTGCATGCAGCCTTCCTTATGGAAAAGTCTGTAACGCATTATATCCTTGGCCGACCGGACTGGACAGGCATCCGCCCCGGCTGTGGCATACTGGGTCACGACATTCCCTTCGCGAGTCGCCCCGATGTCCTTCAAGACCCGCCTGATGCTCTGCATTCTCGTCCTGCCGCTGACCCTGCTCGGGCTGTTCGTCTTCGCGGCGGCCGAACTGGAAGACCGGCATCACCATCGGCAACTCGCCAGCCACTTGACCGAAACCGCCCGGATGCTGACCCCCGAGCTCGCCGAGGCACTGAACGAAGGCCATGCGGACCGCCTGTCCTCCATCGCCTCCCGGTTGCTCGAACTCGACGACGTCAGAGCCCTGGCCATCCGGGATGCCCAGGGGCATGTCCCCCTGGAGCTGGGCCGTCTGCGCGACATGCCCGCCGAGCTTCTCGCTGCCGACACTCCCCTGGTGCAGGATGGGGCCCAATGGCGACTGCGCTTGTCGCTGCCGGCGACCGACGCCCGTCTGCTCCTCGATATCGACGCCTCGCCACTGCCGCTGGCCTATTATCGCCAATTGGCCAGCGGAGGGCTGTTGCTGCTGCTCGCCGGGCTGCTGCTGTTCCTGGTCGCCTACTCGACGGTCCGTCGTCTCAGCCAACCTCTCGAGGAAGCCAGCGAGAGCCTGTCGCGCCTGGCTGCCGGCATGACCCCCGAGCCCCTTCCCTTGCCTGGCGAGGCGGAACTCGCCCAGCTCGTGCAACGCCTCAACACGCTTCGCGATCACCTGGCCTGCGCCCACGACGACCTGCAGACCCAGGTCGAGCAGGCGACCCAGGAGCTCCAGGAATCCATGGAAACCATCGAGGTCCAGAACATCGAACTCGATCTGGCTCACCGACGCGCCCTGGAGGCCAACCGCGCCAAGTCCGAATTCCTGGCCAACATGAGCCACGAGATCCGCACGCCGCTCAACGGCATCATCGGTTTCTGCCGGCTGCTGCACCGTTCGGAACTGAGCATGCGACAGCGAGAATGGCTGGACCATGTCCAGCGCGCCTGCGACAACCTCCTGATGCTGGTCAACGATGTCCTCGATTTCTCCAAGATCGAGGCCGGCCGGCTGGAACTGGAGCATCGCCCGCTGGACATGGTCGCCCTGGTCGATGAAGTCTTGGGCCTCCAGGCGCCACAAGCGCAGCAGAAGGATCTGCAACTGCTCGGACTGGTGTATGACGACGTGCCCATGGAGCTGGTCGGCGACCCCCTGCGAATCCGCCAGGTCATGACCAACCTGGTCCACAACGCCGTCAAGTTCACCGATCGCGGCGAGGTCATCGTGCGCGTCTCGGTGGAAGACACCGCCCAGAACCAGACCACGCTGCGCATCTCGGTCAGCGACACCGGGATCGGGCTGTCAAAGGCGTGCCAGCAGCAACTCTTCGACGCCTTCCGCCAGGGAACCGTCAGCCATCAACGCCACTTCGGCGGCACTGGGCTGGGTCTGGCCATCTGCCGCCAGCTCGTCGAGCAGATGGGCGGCGAGATCGAGGTCGACAGCGTCCCCGACCAGGGCTCGACCTTCTCCTTTACGTTGCCCTTGAGCAATAACGGCAACCTAGAGCGGCCTCGAGAGGTCGATCTGGACGGTGCCGGCGTGGTGATTCTGGAACCGCATGTCACGACACGCCACGCCCTGCGCCATCTCGTGTCGCGCTGGGGCGGCCATCCCCTCGAGATCGACGATGTCGAGGTCGGCAGCGCGGAACTGGCGTTGATCGGCCTGTCCGCCGAGGAACTGCACGACGACGCCTCGAGCGGCTGGCGGGCACGACTGGCACGGCTCGGCTGCCCAGCGCTGCTGATGGTCAACGCCAGCCCTCCCGACCTTCCCGACGAGCCACCGCTGCCCCATGGCGGTGAGATCCTGAGCAAGCCACTGGCCCGCCATAACCTGGCCGAGGCCATCCGGCGCATTCGACAGTCGAGGCTATCTGCCCCCCGGAAGACGAGCGCCGCCGGCACGCCCCACGACGACGCATCGCGCCCCTGGCACATCCTCTGCGTGGACGATACCGAATCCAATCGGCTGCTGCTCAAGGAACTGGTCCAGAGCACCGGGATCGAGGTCAGCCTGGCCGCTAGCGGCGAGGAAGCCCTTACCCTGGCCCGGCATACCACCTTCGACATGATCCTGATGGACATTCGCCTGCAGGGCATGGACGGCGTGGAAACCACCCGGGCACTGCGGCGTCTCGGAGGGCACTGGCGCCACATCCCCGTGATAGCCGTCACCGCTCACGTTCAGGATAATCAGCGCCGGGACCTGCTGGACAGCGGCCTGGACGACATGCTGGAAAAGCCGATCGATACCGCTCAGTTGTCCCAGTTGCTGCGACATCACCTCGGCGCCGGCCTCGAGACGGAGAACCCCGAGCCGACCCTCGCGCCACGCACCATCCGCAACGAGGATACCGAACTGGCCGAGATCGACCTGGCACTTGGCACTCGCCTCGCCGGGGGGCGCGAGGGAGTGGCCCGTCAGCTGCTCGAACAGCTGATCGCGTCGCTCGAGGAAACCGAGGCGGACATTCGCGACGCGGCCGAGCGAGGCGATGACGAGGCCCTCCTCGATGCCATTCATGGCCTCAACGGAGCCTGCCGCTACTGCGGCGTGCCGCGCCTGGCCCTGCTGGTGGAGACGCTCGAGACTCGCCTCAGGTCGCGCGGCAGCGACGCTGTGGCACCGTTGCTGCCGGACCTTTATGCCGCCATGGCAAGCCTGCGTTCACAGGGCAGCCATCAGCTCTCCAATACCACGAAGGCCATCGCAAAGGCCGCTTCATCCGACAATGACACATGAAGACTGCGGACACCCGCCGCCCTGGCCAACTCATCGGCGCGCCCCGATAGCCGCAGCGCGGGGCGGCCGAGCGTATCGTTGACCACCTGGATCTCGGTCCAGCGCATGCCGTGACGCAAGCCCGTTCCCAGCGCCTTGACAAAGGCCTCCTTGGCGGCAAAACGCTTGGCCAGATAATTCGCCGACCGTCCCCGGTCGCGGAAGTCCACCCGCTCATCCTCGCCCAGCAACCGCTCGACGAAACGTTCCCCATGTCGCGCGATGGCGCGCTCGAAACGCGCCACCCGGGCGATATCGGTCCCGACTCCGATGATCATGCGCCGCAACAACTCTCGTCGCCGTGCTCGTGGTCATGCTCGTCCAGCGCGGCCAGCAGGCCCGCTTCCTGGCCGGCAATGGCAAGCCGCTTCATCTCCGCCACCGCTTCCTTGAGGCCGACGAAGAGCGCGCGCGCGATCACGGCATGGCCGATGTTGAGTTCGTGCAGACCGGGAATCGCCGCGATGGCCTCGACATTATGATAGTTCAGGCCATGGCCAGCATTGACGACCAGCCCGAGTTCAGCAGCCATCTCCGCCGCCGCCACCAGCCGGACATGCTCCTGCCGGGCCACCTCACCGGTCGCCTCGGCATAGGCGCCGGTGTGCAACTCCACGGTCGGCGCCCCCGCCCTCGCGGCCGCCTCGACCTGCTCCGGCACCGGATCGATGAACAGCGAAACGTCACAGCCGACCGCCGCCAACCGACGGCAGGCCTCACTCACGGCATCCAGGCTGCCGGCCACATCGAGGCCGCCTTCGGTGGTCACCTCTTCCCGCTTCTCGGGTACCAGACAGACATGCGCCGGACGGATTTCCTCGGCGAACGCCAGCATCTCCTCGGTAACGGCCATCTCCAGATTCATGCGCGTGTTGAGCACCTCCGCCAGCAGGCGCACATCGCGCTCCTGGATATGGCGCCGATCCTCCCGCAGGTGAACGGTGATGCCATCGGCACCGGCCTCCTCGGCCAGCAAGGCCGCCTGGACCGGATCGGGATAGCGCGTGCCACGAGCCTGACGCAAGGTGGCGACATGATCGATGTTGACGCCTAACAGGATGCGGGGAGGATGCATGAAACTCTCCTTGTAAATGGAAGACGGAAGACGGAAGACGGAAGACGGAAGACGGAAGACGGAAGACGGACACAGGATATGGGATTTTCCGCTTTCTGACAGGTACGCAGCGCCGTTCTTGCCTCGTCAAGTGGCGAAACCGCGTCTCACGATTCTCGACGAAGCCGGGCGGAGGCAAGCTGATGCATCAACTCCCGTGAACGCAGTGGCCGGCTACCCAGCAAGGGCGCCAGGGCGGCGCGCATTACCGCCTTGGCCGGCCCGGCCAGGCCAGGGGCACTCCAGTCTCCCGTCGCAAGCAGCTTGAGGGTACGTCCATCGATGCCTCGCTCACCGAGAACGAAAGCCCGTGAGTCAGTATCGAAGACGTAGCGTGTCTGCGGGTCAAGTTGCTGGCCATCGGGCCCCACAAAGCGAGGTTCGGCATCCAGGGCCTCGAGCAGGGCAAATTCCAGGCGTCGCAACGCCCCGGCCCGCCCCTCCGGATGCGGCAGGGCATCGAGGGCGGCGGCATAGAAGGCGAAGACATCGTCCACCGACAACTCGACCGGCAACAGGCGAGCCAGCAACTCGTTCGCATATAACCCGCAGAGCAGGCCCTCGCCGGCCAGCATGGCAGCCGTTCCCTGGCTTTCCATCAGCGCCAGGCGCTTGAGGTCTCCACTACCGCTCCAGGTGACATGCAGGGGTGCGAACGGCTGAAGCACGCCACGCAGCCGACTGCCCGGGCGCTGTACCCCTCGTGCCACGGCCCGTACGCGCCCATGGTGAAATGTCAGCAATTCCACCAGGGCGCTGGTTTCGCGATAGGGCCGCTTGTGAAGCAGGTAAGCCGGTTCAGGAGTCATGGGACGCCGTGCATGAGAAGCCACCCCGAGCCAGGCCCGAAGCTGAAGAAATGCGCACTGCTGGATACGAGACCCGCCGCATACGCGCTGCGCGCCTCGAAAATCGGACGCCCAAAACGGCGTCAGTCTAAATCATAGCCGAGGCTCTTCAAGGCTCGGTCATCATCGGACCAGCCCCGCTTGACCTTGACCCAGAGGTTGAGCATGACCTTGGTGCCGACCAAGCGTTCCAGCTCGAGCCGGGCGTCGCGCCCGATCTGCTTGATGCGCTCACCACGATCACCGATCAGGATCTTCTTCTGGCCCTGCCGCTCCACCATGATCAGTGCGCTGATGTGCGTGACGCGTCCTTCTTCTCGAAATTCCTCGATCTCGACGGTCATCTGATAGGGAAGCTCATCGCCGAGCTGCCGCATGATCTTCTCACGCACCAGCTCCGCCGCCAAAAAGCGCAGGCTGCGATCGGTGACCTGGTCATCGGGGAAATAGTGCACGCTCTCGGGCAGGTGCCTGGCGACCTCGGCCTCGAGTTCGGCCACGTTGGTGCCGTGCTTGGCGGCAACGGGCACGATGGCGGCGAAATGGCGACGCCCGCGCACCTCGTCGAGCCAGGGCAGCAATGCCGACTTGTCGTTGAGCCGATCGACCTTGTTCACGGCCAGGATCACCGGCGCCTCGACCGTGGCCAGTCGCTCCAGAACCACCTGATCCTCGGCGGTCCAGCGGGTGCGATCAATGATGAAGATCACGCAGTCCACGTCACGCAGGGCCTGAGTGGCCGCCTGGTTCATGAAACGATTGATCGCCTTGTTGCGATCCTTCTCGAGCAGATGAATGCCCGGCGTGTCGACATAGATGAACTGGGTGTCACCCTCGGTCTTGATCCCCATCACCTGATGGCGCGTCGTCTGCGGGCGCCGCGAGGTGATCGAGATCTTCTGACCGAGGATATGATTCATCAATGTCGACTTGCCGACATTCGGCCGACCGACGATGGCCACGAAACCACAGGTCTGGGTCATGCTCGCGCTCCCTTTTTCTCGAGCTGCGTCAGGGCCTGTTCGGCGGCCTGCTGCTCGGCGTGTCGACGACTGGAGCCGATACCCAGGGTGTGCTCTTCGAGCATTTCCACATGGCATTCGACAGTGAAGGTCTGCGCATGGGCCTCGCCTTCCACGGAGATCACCTCATAACGCGGCAACGCGACCTGGCGGGATTGCAGGAACTCCTGCAGGCGAGTCTTGGGGTCCTTCTGGGTATCCTGGAGGTTGATGGTTTCCAGCCGCTCGGCAAACCAGGAGAGCACCCGGGTCCGCGCGGTATCCATGCCGGCATCCAGGTAAATGGCGCCGATCACCGCCTCCACGGCATCGGCCAGTATGGAATCGCGACGATGACCACCGCTTTTCATTTCGCCCGACCCCAGACGCAGGCACTCGCCGAACTCCATTTCCCGGGCCAGCTCGGCCAGGGTCTGCCCCTTGACCAGTCGGGCACGCAGACGCGACAACTGCCCTTCCCGCGCCTGAGGAAAACGCTGGAAGAGGTCCTCGGCGATGACGAAGTTGACGATGGAATCGCCGAGGAACTCCAGGCGTTCATTGTTGCGACCACCATAACTGCGGTGGGTCATGGCCAGCTCAAGCAGCTCGGGCTGAGAAAAGCGGTGCCCGATGCGGCGGCTGAAAATATCGAGGGAATTGCTCACGAAGCTCCTGCTATATCATGACAACGATGCCGTTCCCGGCATCTCAATGAATACCACGCACATCGGTAAAGCTCGGCAGACCACCATCCCAGTGCATCCACACGGCGAAGGCCTTGCCCACGACGTTCTCCTCCGGGACGAACCCCCAGTAGCGGCTGTCGTTGGAGTGGTCGCGGTTGTCGCCCATGGCGAAGTAATGGCCTTCCGGCACTACGAGCTCACGCACCTGCGGTCCCGGATCACGAGGATTATTGTAGATATCATGCGCCACCTCGCCCAGTTGCTCTTCCAGCAGCAACTCATCGGGCTCTCCGGGAGGGCCAGCTTCCAGCAGGCGCTTGGGCACCGGCTCGCCATTGACGTAGAGTTGCTTGTCCTCGTAGCGGATATGATCGCCCGGCAGGCCGATCACGCGCTTGATGAAGTTCACCGAGGGATCTTCCGGAAAGCGGAATACCATCACATCGCCACGCTCCGGCTCACCGAGATCGACGACCTTGGTATTGGTCACCGGTAGCCGCAGTCCATAGGCAAACTTGTTGACGAGGATGAAATCCCCGACCTCCAGGGTCGGGCGCATCGACCCCGAAGGTATCTGGAATGGCTCGACCAGAAAGCTGCGCAGCAGCAGAACCACCAGCAACACGGGAAAGAACGAGCGGGCATAATCTACCGGCCAGGGGTCCTTGAGCGCCTTCTCGCGCGCTGCCGGGTCGATGCCCTCGGTGGTGCCGGCCTCGGTGCTGGCGGTCAGTCGCGCGCGCCGCGCCGGACGCCACCAGATCAGGTCGAGCAGCCAGATCAGCCCGGTGATCGCCACCGCCACCACCAGCAGAAGTGCAAAATCCATTGTCTTCGTCCTTCCCTAGTCGTTCACCTTGAGCACGGCGAGGAAGGCATCCTGGGGTATCTCGACCCGGCCGACCTGCTTCATGCGTTTCTTGCCCGCCTTCTGCTTCTCGAGCAGTTTCTTCTTGCGCGTCGTGTCGCCGCCGTAACACTTGGCGGTCACATTCTTGCGCAGCGCCTTGACGGTGGAACGCGCCACGATCTGGCCACCGATCGCGGCCTGGATGGCGACATCGAACATCTGGCGGGGAATCAGTTCCTTCATCTTCTCGACCAGGGCCCGTCCTCGTGAGTGGGCATGGTCGCGATGAATGATCACCGCCAGGGCATCGACGCGGTCACCATTGATCAGCACGTCCAGACGCGACAGATTGGCGGCTTCGAAGCGCTCGAAGTTGTATTCGAGCGAGGCATATCCCTTGGAGATGGACTTCAGGCGATCGAAGAAGTCCATCACTACCTCGGACATGGGCAGCTCATAGGTCAACTGAATCTGACTGCCCAGAAACAGCATGTCCAGTTGGGTGCCACGCCGTTGCTCGCATTCGGCGATGACATTGCCGACGAAGTCCTGCGGTACCAGGATGCTGGCACGCACGACGGGCTCGCGCATTTCCTCCACATCCGCCATGTCGGGCAGCTTGGAAGGGTTGGAGACATAGCGCGTCTCGCCATTCTTCATGGCGAGCTCGTAGACCACGGTCGGTGCCGTGGTCAGCAAGTCCAGGTCATACTCGCGCTCGAGTCGTTCCTGGATGATCTCCATGTGCAGGGTCCCGAGGAAACCAACCCGGAAACCGAAGCCCATGGCATCGGAGTTTTCCGGCTCGTAATCCAGGGAGGCGTCGTTGAGCGCCAGCTTCTCCAGGGCGTCGCGGAAGTCCTCGTAATCATCGGAGCTGACCGGGAACATACCGGCGTAGACCTGGGGCTTGACCTTCTGGAAGCCCGGCAGCCGCTTCACGTCCGGTGTCTTGGTATGGATGATGGTGTCGCCTACCGGGGCGCCATGGATGTCCTTGATGCCGGCGACCACGAAGCCCACTTCGCCGGCACGCAGCACATCGGTCTGGCGACGCTGCGGCGTGAAGATGCCGACCTCGGAAGCCTGCCAGTCACGCCCGGTCGAGCTGATGCGAATCTTGTCGCCCTTCTTCAGGGTGCCGTCGAAGATGCGCACCAGCGACACCACCCCCAAGTAGTTATCGAACCAGGAATCGATGATCAGCGCTTGCAGAGGCTTTTCGGGATCGCCCTTGGGCGGCGGAATGTCACGCACCAAGCGCTCCAGAAGCTCATCGATGCCCAGGCCGCTCTTGGCGGACACCTGGCAGGCATCGGTGGCGTCCAGGCCGATGATCTCCTCGATCTCCTCGCCCACCTTAGCCGGATCGGCCTGGGGCAGGTCCATCTTGTTGAGCACCGGCAGAACCTCGAGCCCCTGCTCGATGGCCGTGTAGCAGTTGGCCACCGACTGCGCCTCGACCCCCTGGGCGGCATCCACTACCAGCAGGGCGCCCTCGCAGGCATACAACGAACGCGACACTTCATAGGAGAAATCGACGTGCCCGGGCGTGTCGATGAAATTGAGCTGGTAGACGTTGCCATCCTGAGCGTGATAATCGAGCGTCACCGACTGCGCCTTGATGGTGATGCCCCGTTCACGCTCGAGATCCATCGAATCGAGAACCTGTTCCTTGAGCTCGCGTTCGGTGAGGCCGCCGCAGGTCTGGATCAGACGATCGGCCAGGGTCGACTTGCCGTGGTCGATGTGGGCAATGATCGAAAAGTTTCGTATCCCGTTGATTATCTTGCGATTATCAGTGTCTGTCATTCAATAAGGTCCGCTTCGTGTACGCGCTCCGTACAGGCTTGGCCAGTGCCGCCGTTCGAGCGAGCGCGGCGAGAAAGATGCGCGCATTGTAGCGGCATGCGCCTGACAGATACAGCGACCCGACGGCCTTGGCCGTCGGGTCGCTGTTCAGGATTGGCCATGGAGCGAAGGTTTCATCACTCCTGCGCCAGCCGCAGGGCCACGTAGTAGGAATGGCCGTTACGATACAGACGCACCGGTACCGAGCGATCCTCGGGCAGTTCACCGATCAGTTCCCGGAGCTGCTCCGGGCTCTCCACTGCATGTTCACCGATGCTGACCAGGATATCACCGGCCCGAATTCCCGCCTCGGCGGCAATGCCCGTGGGGTCGACCTCGACCACGCGCACGCCATGGTCGATAGCCTGATCGTGCTGGCCACTCTCCAGCGGCCGGACGACGATCCCAAGGCGCGCCGGCGACGTATCCCCATCCTGTCCGCTGCCGTTCTGCTGGGCATCCGGCCAGTCACCGACGGACACGGTCACGGTCTGGTGTTCGCCATTGCGCAGCACTTCGAGATCGACATCCTCTCCTGGTGCCACGCGACCGATCAGGCGCGGCAGGGTGCTGGAGCGATCCACGGCCTGGCCATCCACTTCGAGGATGACATCGCCGGCCTTCAGCCCATCCCGCGCGGCCGGCCCCTCGGGATCGAGATCGGCGATCAGCGCGCCCTGGGGCTTATCCATGCCGAAGGAATCGGCCAGATCACGGGACACCGGCTGGATCATCACGCCGAGCCATCCTCGGCTCACCGAGCCGTCGTTACGCAGTTGATCCGCCACATCCATCGCCACATCGATCGGAATGGCGAAGGAAAGGCCCATGTAGCCACCGCTGCGGGTGAAGATCTGCGAATTGATGCCGATCACCTCGCCATCCAGGTTGAACAGCGGCCCGCCGGAGTTGCCCGGGTTGATCGCTACGTCCGTCTGGATGAAGGGGACATAGACATCCCGCGGCAGCGTCCGGTTGATGGCACTGATGATCCCGGAGGTCACTGAATGATCCAGGCCGAAGGGCGAGCCGATGGCGGCAACCCACTGCCCCACTTTCAGATCCTCGGACTTGCCGAGGGTCAGTGTCGGCAGGTTGTCGGCATCGACCTTGAGCACGGCAACGTCGGTCTTGGTATCGGCGCCAACCAGTTCGGCCTTGAGTTCGCGGCTATCGTTGAGGCGCACGAGGATCTCATCGGCTCCCTTGACCACATGGGCATTGGTCATGATGTAGCCATCCTCGCTGATGATGAAGCCCGAGCCCAGCGAACGACGCTCCTCACTGTGGCCATGGGCCCCGGGCGGCATCGGCATCCCTTCGCCAAAACGCTCACCGAAGCGTTCACCGAAAAAGTGCCTGAAGATCTCTGGCAGTTCCTGACCGCCAAACTGGTCGAACGGCATGCTGCGGGTTTCCACCTCACGCGAGGTGGAGATGTTGACGACCGCCGGGGCAGCGTCTTCCACCAGGCCGGTGAAGTCCGGCAACTCCTGCGCCATGGCGGACTGGCTGGCGAGCACCGCCAGGCTGAGAAGCATCCACAGGGCTAGGTGTCGCGTCATGCGTGTCATGAAAGACTCCTGTGACAGGGTTGGGTTGGATGAGGATCTTGCATTCCTCTAAACCACAGTGGTGCGAAAAGGTTCAGAAGCCTGAGATATTCCCGGGGAACACGGATACATGGCTGTCAGCTCGGTCGACGACGCCTGCATCAGAAGACATGTCGGGTCACGGGGAAGAAGCGCTATCCGAGGAAGACGCAGCAGTGCTCTGCCCTCCGTGCCACTCGATGGACTCGGCCACTCGCTTCAGGACTGCAGGTGGCAGCTCGCCCATGACCACCACCTGGCGCGGGCGCCCACCCAGCTCGCTATGCCGCACGGCTGCATGGGATACGCCAAGGCGATGCACGCCGGGCTTGAGCAGCTTCTGCCCGGACACGACCTCGACGAACAAGCTGAGAGTGGCAAGCCCATCGCCGTAGATCCGTTGCTCCACACCGGGGCGCGAACTCTCGGATGTCCCGGCAGCCTGCAACGCGAAACCGTCAGGCAACCAGCCAGGACGCCAGGCGCGCTCGTCCTGGTCGACGTCCCGTGACAGCCGTTCGATCCCCCCTTGATACAATCGGGGATTACGCAACTCGGTAATCTGGAAGGTTTCGACGGCACGACCGCGCTCGTCGAGCAGGACTTGCTTGAGCGGCAAGGCCGTGGTCGCATCCAGCCACAGGTGGCGCCCGTAACGCTGGTCATCCAGCGGCTCGATCTCGAGACGGACCGCGTGTCGACTGGCGATGCGCGACTCGCCGGCCAGGCGAAGACGATAGAAGTCCTCGAGATGCCTGGTCCTGGCACCGAGACGCTCCGGGCTCCCTTCGCCACCGAGACCACCGAGCCGAGCGGCGCCGCCGCGTCGCTCATGGACCGCCGGAGGGCCATCCAGAAAACGGGCCACCTCGCGCTCGACACCATCCTCGATGTCGTGGGACAGCGCCAGTGTCCGGACGCCATCGACACCGATGCGTACCGCACTGGCCTGAAAGGCATAACAATGACTCGCCCAGCGACTGCGGACGAACCAGGCCTCGGCCGAACTCGGCGTCTCTTGCTCGTCCAGGGCGGCGCAATCGAGGGCCTCGCTGGCAGATGCTGTCGTCGACGCCTCCCGGGCCATCGCCGGTAAGGCAACGCAACCTGCCAGCAGGACACAGGCAATGCGGCCCGAGCGTTTCCGCCGATGCCACATCAACGTTGCCCCAGCGGCTCGCTTCCGGTGGAACGCAGCAGCGGCATCCAGACATCGGCGCCATTGGCGGCGGCGCCCTCGGCATGCCGGTTCAGGTAGGACTGCAGCAAGCGGGCCTGTTGTTGATCCATGCTCATCGACTGCCGCTGGCTCGGTGACATCATCATCGGATAGGCGTCAGCGCCCACAGTCATCAGGCCGCTGTTGCCCGAAGACGACTGGAACATCGGCAAGTCGGCCAGCGAGGGGCCCTGACTCACCCGCATCGCGCCACTGTTGGCGGACGATGCCGCCGGGGCAGCAACGTTGGTCGCCATGGCACCGCCGGAACCGGAAACACCGACAGAGGCCGGGGCATCGGCACTGGACGCCAGCGACGACGCCTCATCCCCCTGGAGCGGCGAGGCTCCGTTGTAGAACTGCACCCCGGTGATGACCATCAGCGATACCGCAGCGGCAACACCAGCGCTGCGCGCCAGCGGCAGGGAACGCCGCCCCTGGGACGCCGATTCAGCGAGCGGCAACGGCTCGTCCTCCAGGCGTGCCATCACGCCCACCGAGAGATCGATGCTCGTGTCGACGTCGCTCTCGCGACGCAGCATGCTGCGCATCAAATGGTAGCGGCGCCAGGTGTCCGCCGCATCGGGTTCATCGTCCAGCGATTTCAATACACGACGCAACTCGAGCTCATCGCCCTCGTTGTCCATCAGTGCAGAAAGCGATTCCCGTGCGTTCTGACTCATTTCTTCACACCCTCACACTCATCAAGGCTGGCCCGCCTTGCATCCATTGGAAGCCCGGTAGTCCGGCATGGCCCGCCATGCCGATCGCGCCGAGGAGCCACTACCTCACCGCAAGCAGGCCGGTCACCGCATATGACGTCACAACAGCGCGACAGTTCAGCCAATCGACAAAAACCATGCAAATTCGCCTCATTCGGTCATCGTCTCCTGATTGCGGGACGTGGTGACCAGTGGTCGAATATGTTGATCCACGGCCTCTCGCGCACGGAATATCCGCGAACGCACCGTCCCCACCGGACACTCCATGATATTGGCGATATCCTCATAGGAGAGGCCGTCGAGTTCACGCAGCGTGATCGCCGTGCGCAGATCCTCCGGCAGCCCCTCGATGGCCTCGAATACCGCCGCCTGGAGCTGGTCCCGGGCAATCGACGCCTCCGGCGTCTCGATATCGGCCAGCCGACCGCTGTGGTCGACGATCTCGGCATCCACGATATCCATGTCGCTGCCCGGCGGGCGTCGTCCCTTGGATACCAGGTGATTCTTGGCGGTATTGATGGCGATCCGATACATCCAGGTGTAGAAGGCGCTCTCGGCCCGAAATTTCCCCAGCGCTCGGTAAGCCTTGATGAAAGCCTCCTGCGCCACGTCCTGGACTTCGGCGTGATCATGCACATAACGGCCGATCAATCCGATGATCTTGTGCTGATACTTCTTGACCAGCAGATCGAACGCCCGGGTATCCCCCTTCTGGGCACGCTCGACGAGTTGCTGATCGGTCTCCCGAGTCGTGCCCATTCAAGGCCTCCCCGGGATGGGAGAATGACGAAACGCCGGCTGGCGGCATCGCAATGAAACGGGTGTCGCTGTCATAAATGTCAACCTGAAGCCCTGGCCGCTAGGCACAATGTCATGGTGCGCCCGTGAAAGTCGTGCTCAAGTGTTCCTGTTTCTCGAGCATCCATCAAGCCGGCGGCTCCGGACCGCCCTGCCGGCGCTGTGACAATCGACACGCTTCACGGTTCCCAGATGATTGAATTTGCTCGACTCGCGGGCGATAGTAGGCGCCATTCGACATGGGAAGCCCATTTCCCTCATCAGCGCTGACACGACACAGGTAGCAACATGTCCGAACAACAGGTCAACAACCTCAACGTCCTCGGCGAGGACGTGCTCATCACGCCCGTGGAGCTCAAGCAGCATATCCCTTTGAGCGAGCAGGCGGAACGCACGGTGATCGAAGGGCGCGAAACCATCCAGAACATCCTCGAAGGCCGCGATCCCCGACTGCTGATGGTGGTCGGCCCCTGCTCGATCCACGATGTGGATGCCGCCATGGACTATGCGCGTCGTCTGCGCAAGCTGGCCGACGAGGTGAAGGACACGCTGTATATCGTGATGCGCGTCTACTTCGAGAAGCCTCGCACCACGGTGGGCTGGAAAGGCCTGATCAACGACCCGCACCTCAATGGGTCCTTCGAGATCGAGCAAGGCCTGCACACCGCCCGTCAGCTGCTGGTGGAACTCGCCGAGCTGGGCCTGCCGCTGGCCACCGAGGCCTTGGACCCGATTTCGCCACAGTATCTGCAGGACTGCATCAGCTGGTCGGCGATCGGCGCCCGTACTACCGAGTCCCAGACCCATCGCGAGATGGCCTCCGGCCTGTCTTCTCCGGTGGGCTTCAAGAACGGCACCGATGGCAGCCTCGACGTGGCCGTCAACGCCCTGCAGTCGGTGGCCCACCCCCACAATTTCCTCGGCATCGACCAGTCCGGCAAGGTCGCGATCATTCGCACTCGCGGCAACCGTTACGGACATGTCGTGCTGCGGGGCGGCAACGGCAAGCCCAACTACGACAGCGTCAGCGTGGCACTCGCCGAGCAGGAACTTCGCAAGGCCGGCGTCACGCCCAATATCATGATCGACTGCTCCCACGCCAACTCCAACAAGGATCCCGGCCTGCAGCCGCTGGTACTGGAGAACGTGACCAACCAGTTGCTCGAGGGCAACCGCTCCATCATCGGCCTGATGGTCGAATCCAACATCGGCTGGGGCAACCAGAAGATTCCCGATGACATCAGCCAGCTCACCTACGGGGTCTCCATCACCGATGCCTGCATCGACTGGGAGACCACCGAGAAGGCCTTCAAGGAAATGAACGACAAGCTGGCGGCCACCCTGGCCTCGCGTCGCGACGGCGCCTGAGACCTCGGGCACCTCGCTCGCCCGCCCGCACCAGCGAGCGGGCGAATACCACCCCTCAGTTCGCTTGGCGCCGTATCAATTCACGCGCCCAGGGCAGCGCCTCGGGATATTGCTCGGTATCCAGCACGAATTCCTGACCTCGCGCCACGGCGCGCAACGCGGTTCGCCCTGCTGCGCGACGCCAACGCCGCAGATCGCCGTGATAACTCAAGGGGGCACGCCCCTCGCCGGGATACCACCAGTCCGGTAGATCCCAATCGGACACCCGAGGCGCATCCACTGCCGTCAGTCGACGCTTGGCCGCGTAGCGAGCGAAGATGCCTGCTCCGGGCAGGTCATCGTCATCGCTTCCCACGCACAGATGGCGCCGGGCAAGATAAAGGGCATTTGCAGCCTGCCCTTGCCGCTGACAGTGCGGATGATAGCCGGCCCACGCATACGACGCCGGCAACGCCTCCCTCAGCGACAGAGTCTCCGCCACCTGCATCCAGCCCCACAGCACATGACAGGGGGCGGCGTCGCCGACCCACCGCCAACACCCTCCGACCCGCTCGACGCGGCGGAAGAGACCAAAGAAAAGAAACAGATCCCCCGGCCCGACGCCCTGGTTGCGCAAGTGGCCAAGCGCCTGGCCCATCTGCCCGAACACGGGCCGCCAACCGGGCTGGCGCGGCAGGCTCTCCCGGGTCAGGTCGGGATCCAGATGCGCCCCGGTATCTGCCGTGATCCGTCCTCGCGTCAGGTCGGCGACAAGCGGCCCCAGGGGCTCGCCGGCATGAGAGATGGCGCCGTAGGGTATCGAGGATTGCGCATCCGGAATGGGCAGGACGACCAGGCGACCATCGGGCAATATCGGGCTTGGCACGCCACCCGCGGAGGAATCGAAGCCCTTGCGGCTCAGGATCAGTTTCATGAGGCTTTCTCTCCTGCCCGATCCCCTGCTCAGCCCTGCACCTGGCCGTCGATCTCGCGCGTGAACGGTGGCAGCGCATCGAGCAGGGCACGGCCGTAACGACGCGTGAGAACCCGCCGATCGAGCAAGGTGATGCGCCCGACATCGGCCTCCTTGCGGATCAGCCGGCCACAAGCCTGGACCAGCTTGATGGACGCATCCGGCACACTGATGCGCATGAAGGGATTGCCGCCCTGGCTCTCGATCCATTCGGCCAGGGTCGCGCCTACCGGGTCGTCAGGCACGGCGAAGGGAAGCCGGGTGATGACCACATGGGTCAGGTACTCACCCGGCAGATCGATCCCCTCGGCGAAGCTCGCCAGCCCGAACAGGATGCTGCCCTCGCCCTTGTCGACCCGCTCGCGATGACGTTCCACCAGCTCACGCTTGGGCAAACGGTCCTGTGCCAGCACCCTGTCCCGCCGCTCCCGACTGAGCGCCCGTTCCACGCCGCGCAACTGGGCGCGGGAGGAAAACAGCATCAGCACCGCCTCCTTTTCGTCGAGCGCCTCGACGAAATCGACGATGGCACGCTCGTGTCCTTCCCTGTCGGCGGGATCCACCGCCTCGCGGGGCACGCTGAGCACCGCCCGGGAATAATCGAAGGGACTCGGCAGGCGCTGATAGCGGTAACGATTGGCCAGCCCGGCCCGTTCCTGCAAACGCTCGAAACGCCCCAGCGCCGTCAGGGTCGCGGATGTGACCACGGCGCCATGGCATCGCCCCCAGAGCGACCTGGCCAGGGTATGCGCGGCGGAGACCGGGCTGGCCGAGAAGGTCAGCTCCGGCTCGCCACCGAAGCGTTCCAGGGTTAGCCAGCGCGCCCGGGGTGGCTCGTCCGCGACATCCGGCTCAGCGAAGGCCTGCCACAAGGCATGAGCCTCCAGCGCCCGGCCATGCAACAACGCCACCAGCGGCAGCCAGGGTTCGGCCTGTTCGCGTGGCAGGCCGGTGGATTTCTCGGGGTCCAGGCTCTCGCGCAGGATGTCGCTCATGGATTCCAGCGTGCGCGAGAGCTCAGCGAAGATCGTCACCAGGGCACCGGATGCCTCGCGCATGGCGTCGGGAACACGCCCCATCTCGAAGCGATGCTGGGCGCCCTCCTCGGACTCGCCGAGCCCTTCCGGCCGGCCGGCAAGCTGATGTCCCAGCGAGAAGACCTCGCCGAGGTGCGGCTCGAGCGCCTCGATGGCCTGAGGTAGTCCGGACAGCAAGCGCGCCAGCGTCGGCTGCACGCCGAGCTGCTGGTTCAGCTCAGTAAGCGATTTCTTGAGAGTACGCAGCCAGCGCAACCCGCCGCCCACGGCAAAACGGTGGGTGAAGTGGTTGAGCGCCTTGTCCGGCAGGTGATGTCCCTCGTCAAAGACATAGAGGCAGTCGCCGGGGTCCGGCAACACCACGCCGCCGCCCAGGGCGAGATCGGCCAGCACCAGGTCATGATTGGCGACGATGATATCGGCGCTGTCCAGGTCGCGGCGTGCGCGGAAAAAGGCACAGGCACCGAAGTGCCCGCACCGTCGGTTGGTGCACTGGCGGTGATCGACGGTGAGCTTGCGCCAATGGGCATCATCGATGGCCTCCGGCCAGCTGTCCCGGTCTCCCTGCCAGCGGCCATTGCCGTAGGCCTCGCCGAGGGACTGCACCAGCTTCTGGAAGTCATCGCCACCGCTGTCCAGCGACTGCTCGAAAAGCGACAGGGTCGGATTGTCCTCGCCGCCATCCATCGCCTGGTCGAGCCGCGCCACGCAGACATAGCGCCCGCGTCCCTTGGCCAGGGCATAGTCGAAGTCCAGACCACTATGCGCCTTGAGCGACGGCAGATCCTGGTGCAGCACCTGCTCCTGGAGCGCCACGGTCGCGGTGGCCACCACCAACCGCTTGCCACGGGCCTTGGCCACCGGCAAGGCGGCAAGCAGGTAGGCCAGAGTCTTGCCCGTGCCGGTCCCGGCCTCGAGCACGCAGACATGCTCATCGCTGGTCCGCCGCCCGGCATCGTCGGTCTCGATGCCAGCCAGGGTGCGGGCGATTTCGGCAATCATCAGCCGCTGGCCATAGCGCGGCGTGAGTTCGAGGCCCTCGAGCACGCGGCGATAGGCGGTCTGAATCTCGTCCTTCAGGACCTCGTCAAGCATGATGCATCCATAGAGAAGCGCGGCTTGCGCGGTGACAGGCCGACGCGGAGGCGCTGTAACCCCTTCCCTGGGCGCTACCGACTCCTTCCCTGGAATCGGACCTCCGCGCTGGCTTGTCCCCGTCGCCGCTCACCAAGGGGCCAACGCAGCCCGGGCAGTCATTCTTCAGGCGGCGTAGCCGCTGTCTTCCATTCTTCCAGGCGCGCAGCACCGCTCTTCAAGCTTCAGAGCAGTCCTTCCGGCGGGTGCTCGCAGGGCAGCTTGTCATTGATGAAGCGTTCGATTTCCGGCAGCGAGAAGGCATCTTCCTCGCCCACGAAGCTGATCGACACACCCTTGGCACCGGCCCGGCCGGTACGGCCGATACGATGGACATAGTCCTCCGGATCCTCGGGCAGGGTGTAGTTGATCACGTGGCTGACGTCCTCGATATGAATGCCACGCCCGGCCACATCGGTGGCCACCAGCACCTGGACCTCGCCCTCGCGGAATTGCTCGAGAGTACGAATGCGTTGGTTCTGGGGCACATCGCCGGAGAGCATGGCGACATTGATGCCTGCCTTGCGCAGCAGGCCATCGAGCTTGCGCACCAGGTCACGGCGATTGCCGAACACCATCACCCGGTCGAAGCTTTCCTGCTGCAGCAGCTTGACCAGCAGGCGCTCCTTGTCGTCATCGCCGACCAGGTAGACGCGCTGGTCAATATCGGCGGCGTTGTCGACGGTCACCTCGATATCCACGTGGGCCGGCTCATGGGTCCACTGCGCGGCCAGGTTGAGGATATCCTCGGTGAAGGTCGCCGAGAACAGGAAGGTCTGACGCTCCTCGGTCTTCGGCGTATGGCGGATGATCCGCTTGACGTCCGGGATGAAGCCCATCGACAGCATCCGATCCGCCTCGTCGAGCACCAGCACCTCGACCTGGGTGAGATCGACATCGCGCTTCTGGTGAAAGTCCAGCAGCCGGCCGGGCGTGGCGACCAGAATATCCAGCTTCTTGCCCAGGCCATCGCGTTGCTTCTGGTAATCCATGCCGCCGACGACGCTGGCGACATTGAGATTGGTGAAGCGCGCCAGTGCCTTGGCATCCTTCTCGATCTGCAGCGCCAGCTCACGGGTCGGCGCGATGATCAGCGCACGGGGCGCGCCCGGCTTCTGTCCATCGGGTGCCTCTTCTTCCAGGAAGTAGGCCAGGATGGAGATCAAAAAGGCGGCCGTCTTGCCGGTGCCGGTCTGCGCCTTGCCAACCACATCGCCACCGAGCAGGGTATGGGTCAACGCCTCGGCCTGGATCGGCGTGCAATACTCGAACCCCTGGGCGTGGATGGCCCGCATCAGCGGCAGCGGCAGATCGAAGTCGTGAAAACGCCACTTGCCCGCCACCGCGGGCACCTGGAACTGGCGAAGGTCCCAGTTCGACTGGCGGCGGCGCGGCTTGCGGCGGCGACGCTTGGGCTTGCGGTTCTGGGCCGGTGCTGTGGTCTGTTCCGACTCGCTCATAGGCTGTGCTGTCTCGTCCGTGTTGTGGATGGATGCGTGACACAAACCGCCATTGTACCAGTTCTCGCGCTTTGAGGGCGCACCCATCGCTGTCGACGGTACGCCCGGGCCTGCTAGAATGCCGGCATTATTCAAGGAGCCATGCGTCATGACACGCCGAAAGAAGACCCGCTCGCTTTCCGACAAGGTGACGATTCGCACCGGGCGACGCAAGGATTACAAGCAGTGGCGCCACGACAACCCCGACCAGGTCGGTCCGTCACGCCGTTTCAGTCAGAAGAAACGCCAGCAACGCAAGCTTCAGGCTGCCCGCAAGCAGGAACGCCAGGAGGCCGGCCAACCGATCGAGATTCATCCCGATAACTCCCGCGACAAGGACGACTGACGATGCGCCTGGTGTCATTCAACATCAACGGTATTCGAGCCCGCCTTCACCAGCTCGAGGCGCTGGTCGACCGCCACCGTCCGGCGGTGATCGGCCTGCAGGAAACCAAGGTCCAGGACAGCGAGTTCCCGGTCGCGGCGGTGGAAGCGCTGGGCTATCGCGTCTATTACCACGGGCAGAAGGGGCACTATGGCGTGGCCCTGATGTGCTGCCGCGAGCAATGCCCGGAGGAACCCGAGCTCGTCCAGCGCGGCTTTCCCGATGACGACGAGGACGCCCAGCGCCGCATGATCGGCGTGCGCCTGCGTGGTGCCGACGGGGAACCGCTGACCGTCTGGAACGGCTACTTCCCCCAGGGCGAGAACATCGAGCATCCGGTGAAGTTTCCTCACAAGCGTCGCTTCTACGCCCAGCTCATGTCACTGTTGAATGACCACCATCGCCCGGATGAACGCCTGGCGATCATGGGCGACTTCAATATCTCCCCGGCGGATATCGACATCGGTATCGGCGAATCCAACCGCAAGCGCTGGCTGCGCGAAGGCAAGACCAGTTTCCAGCCGGAAGAGCGCGAGTGGCTGGAGACACTCAAGGCCTGGGGACTCTCGGATAGCTATCGCCACCGCTACCCCGAGGTCGACGACCGCTTCAGCTGGTTCGATTATCGCTCCAGGGGCTTCGATCGCGACCCGAAGCGCGGCCTGCGGATCGACTACATCCTGACCACCGCCCCGCTGGTAACGCACATTGCCGACGCTGGCATCGACTACGACCTGCGTGGCATGGAAAAGCCTTCAGATCATGCGCCGGTGTGGACCGAGCTCGACCTGAGCTGAGCTGTCCCGAGCCAATGCGGCGTTAGCCGTGTCCTCGCTCGAGGCGCGGCATCGTCAACCGTTGCCCTCTGCGCCCTCTCCATCGTCGCCCGAGGCACCGTCAGGCACTTCTTCTTCGGGCAACGACGCCAGCCAGTCGCTCGCCTCGGCAGCCCCACCCTGACGGGCACGGCGCAGGGCTTCACGGGCCAGCTCGAGGCGATCCCACTCGGCAGCCAGCTGCCCCAGCCGCAGCCAGTCCTCGGCGGCAGCGCCCTGCTCGGCCACCTCGCGCCAGGCCGTCAGGGCTTGGTCGCGATCCCGAGCCGCCTGCCAGGCTTCGGCCAGCAGACGACGATTCTCCAGGGAATCCTCCAGGTTGCCCGCGCTCAGCGCTCGCTCCAGAATCTCCGCCGCACGCGCCGGTGTCCCCGCCGCCAGGTGCAGCCGGATGCGTTGCATCAGGTCGTCCGCACCGCTCAGCACGCCTCGCCGCCAGGCCGTCTCCCACAACGCCGCGGCCCGCTCCGGATCGCCCATGCGCTGTGCCAGGCCCGCCGCACGGCGCCAAGCATCGGGATCACCCTCGGCCCCCGCCAGTTGGCGCTCCAGCACCGCCAAGGCGGCATCCTCCCGACCGGCGCGTTGCAAGGCCGTGGCCGCCAGCCCCAGGCGCTGCCGCGTGGGCGACGCATCGCTTTCCAGGGCCCGCTGGGCCCAATCGGCAGCCTGCCCCCAATGGGCGGCCTCGGCCTGCAGTTGCGCCATCAGCCAGTACGCATCGGTGTCACCACCGTGACGCTCGAGCCAATCGCCCAACAGTTGCCTGGCCCGCTCAGACTCGCCAAGGCGCGCACGCAGCCCGGCCTCCTGCCTCAGCCAACGATCCGCCTGGTCGCGTTCGACGCCCTCGATGCCACGCGCGGTCGCCAGGTGTTCGACGGCCGCCTGCACATTGCCACGATGCACCTCAGCATTGGCGGCGAGCTGCAGGTAGAGTGCGCGAGCCCATCGATCCGAGGCATTGCCCCCCGCGAGCCGCTCGGCCTGCTGGGACGCCTCTGCCTCGACGGCCGCATATTCGCCGGACTCGAGACGCGCCTCGAGCCCCTTGAGATCGTCGATGATGCCACCGGGCAGTGTTGGTGCCGCCCAGGACGGCGAGGCCACCAACCAGACGCCGGCGACCAGGATGCAAGCATAAAAGACATGGCGCATGCGGCTACCTCAACTTGAACTCGAAACGCTGCTGCGTCCGCCGGCGCTGGTCCGATGGCTGAAACTGCCAATCGGTGATCGACTGCCTGGCAGCACGATCGAACACCCTAGGCGGGTTCGCTTCCAGCACCTCAATACTGCCCGGATCCACACTGCCATCCCGGCGGATGATGAACTGCACCACCACATACCCCTCGATGCCCCGACGCTGGGCTCGCGAAGGATATGTCGGATCGTCCCGTCGCGTCGGCTTGGCCGACGTCCCCACATCCACGGGCTCCTGTGATGCTGCCGAGCCGCCCGCCGCACCGGACGACTCGCTCGACTGCGACTCACTGGCGGCTGGCGAGGGCTGAGCGGCCGGTTCAGGCGCGGGCGTTGGAGACGGCTCAGGGGTTGGCTCCGGCGCCGGTTCGGGGTCCGGCTGGGGCTGAGGCTCGGGTTTCGGCTGAGGCTCGGGCGGCGTTTCCTGAAGCTCCGGCAACGACGCCTCCATCGGCACATCGGGTGCCTCCATCGGTTCCAGCTCAGGCTCCGGCAAGGCAATCTCGCTGTTGATGCTCGGCGCCGGGGCAGGCTGAGGCGGCGGAGGCGTTGCAGCCGGCGGCGATGGGGCACTGGCCGTGGAGGTCGGACTCGGCTCGGACTCCTCGGCCGTAGCCTCGGCCATGCTCAGGGTCATGGTCTCCAGGCGCTTCTCGGGCTCGGCCTTCGGCGGCACCACCAGAAGCGCCAGCAGAATGAACAGCACCAGCGCCAGGGCCGCGCCGGCAACCAGGGCGAAGGCACGACGCAACATCAGGCGCCGCTCCGTTGCGCCGCCACCGCGACCTGCTCGACATCGGCCTCGCGCAGGCGATCCATCACTTCGATCAGCACGCCGGTCGTGGCATCACGATCGGCTTGAATCACCACCGATCCCTCGTCGCTGACCATGTCGGCCACCGCTGGCCCGACGCGATGGATGTCCACGGGCTCGCCGTCGACCCAGACGGCCCCTTCGGGAGTGATCGCCACCAGGACCTGGGCATCGGGACGCGGCGAGGCCGCACTTGATTCGGGGCGCTCGATCTCGACGCCGCTTTCCTTGATGAAGCTGGTGGTGACGATGAAAAAGATCAGCATGATGAACACCACATCCAGCATCGGCGTCAGGTTGACCTCGCTGGACTCATCGGCGGTACCGAGTCGACGTCTACGCATGTGCGTCCTCCGCGGCGCGGGCAAGGCGGTCATGCAACCGCTGATCCTCGCGCCGGATGATGTGTTCCAGGCGGGTGATGAAGAGCAGGCCCACCACCGACACCGCCATCCCGCTCAGGGTGGGCAGCGTGGCGCGTGCCACGCCGTCGGCCATGGCACGCGCCTGGTTGACCTCACTGACCGACAGGCTATCGAAGACCGTGATCATCCCGGTGACCGTGCCCAGCAGGCCCAGCAGCGGACAGATAACCACCAGCAGCTTGAGCCAGGGCAAGGGACCGCGCAGCGAGGCGATCAACTCGCGCACCCAGACCTCGCGCAGGGTCAGGGCACTCCAGCTCGCTCGATCGCGCCGCGCCACCCAGCGATTCACCAGCTGCCGGCGTGCCGGGCGATACTGGAAGCGGAAAAACCACCAGCGCTCGAGGGCTACCGAGAACAGCAGCATGGCCACCCCGGCGATGACCACCAGCACCGGGCCACCGGCATCGACCAATCGAGTGAGTGGATCAAGCCAGAGCATCGGCATGGCGCTTCGTCGCCGCGGTGGCGGAGGCGGCGGCTTGATCAGCCTCCAGGCGATCCGCCAGAACCGCGCTGGCACGCCCCTCCATGATGCCGATCAACGAGCGGCTACGGCTGGATAGTGCCGTGTGGGCAAACAGCAAGGGCACAGCAGTGATCAGCCCCAGCACCGTGGTCACCAGCGCCTGGCTGATGCCACCCGCCATCAGTTGCGGGTCGCCGGTACCGAACACGGTGATCGACTGGAAGGTCACGATCATGCCCGTCACGGTGCCCAGCAGCCCGAGCAGCGGCGCGACCGCCGCCAGCATCTTGACCAACGACTGGCCTCGCTCGAGGCGCGGCTGTTCGGCCAGCATGGCCTCATCGAGTCGTGCTTCCAGCGCCTCGGGGGCATGTCCCGCGCCCAGGGCATGGAACCGCTGGAGAACCCGTCCCAGCGGGTTGTCCTCGCGCAGACGCTCCAGATCGCCGAGCTGACGCTTGAGCGTGACCGTGACGCGCAACAGGTAAAGGTACTGGAACAGGGCCATCAGCAGGCCGATCGCGCCGAGCACGACCACCACATACCCCACGGCGCCGCCCTGGCGGAAACGCTCCAGCAACGTCGGCTGCTGGGCCAGGGCCTCGAGCACCTGCCCATCGGAAGGATCCAGCGAGATCACATCGCCCTGCCCCGCCTGGAAGTCGCTCAGGCGTTCACTGACCCCAGCTGGCGTATGCTCGAGCACCGAAAGCGCGCCCTCGTCGCCGGTCCGTTGCAACAGTTGGCCATCACTGAAGGCCAGCAAGTCGCCAACCCGCGTCACCGACCGCTCGCTGCGGCTCCCATCCTGACCGGCCACCGGTGCCGTCAGGTTCACGATCCGCGCAGTCTCACGCGTCAGTCCCATGAGGCTGTCCGCCAGCGTCTCGACCTGGCGGGAACGCAGCACACCATCGTCGTCCAGGCGTGGCGGCAACGACACCTCGGCGCCGAGCGTCAACCAGCTCTGGCCCAGGTCATCGCGAAGTTCGCCACTCACGCCGGCCACTTCATCGAAGACGGCACCGAGATCGCCGCCCTGCTCATCGATCTGGCCATCCAGCTCCTGAAGCTCGGCCTGTTGCGACTGCTGTTGCGCTTCCAGTTCCTGGCGCCGTTCGCGAGCCGCCGCAAGCGAGGCGCGAGCCTTTTCGAGCGCATTCTCGAGCGCCTGCCGATCGTCCACCAGTTCGGCGAGTCGGGCGCGATCGCGGGCCTCGGCTGCCTCACGCTCGGCCTGAAATGTCTGCAGCGGATCCTCGCTGGATTGCGCCAGGGTGGCAGCCGACGGCAAGGCCGCCAGAACGGCGATGCCCAGACAACGAATCACGGAATGGCGACCGATCATGAGGCATCCTCCACCGGTTGGGAGACGGGAAGATCGAGTATCTCCGGCGCACGCTGCTCACGCACGATGCGCAACCCCTTGCGGACTTCCGCCAGGGCCGACTCATCGAGGGGCTGCCAGTCACCGGATTCGGCCTTCCAGACGCCGCCACTGTGGCCATCAGGGGTCAGGTAATACCAACCGACCCGACCGACGCGCAGAAAATCCACTTCCCGAGGCGTATCGCCCGTCAGGTCGCCCCGCCAGGCATCCAGTTCGCGACCGTAATCGAGCTCGGTGCGCCACGCCGCCAGTACGCGCTCCAGCTTCTCGGCACTGCTCAGATCCGACGCCGAAAGCGTGGATTCCAGAGATGTGACCCGCGCCAGGCGCTCATCGCGCAGAAACGGCATGTCGCGCTCGACCCAGGCTCTCAAGCGCTCGACCATGTCGCGCATCAGGCCCGGCAACGCCTCGCGGGTCTCGGTCAAGGTCTCGACGCCAGACCGACGCTCCTCGAGTGTCTCGGCCTGCCGCTCCACGACCGGTGCCAGCTCCTCGTTGTAGCTCTGCAGGCGACGGGCCTCTTCTCGTGCCTGACGCAGTTCACGCAACTGCTCGCGGACCGCCTCATCGGCATTGTCGATGCGTTCCTGCAATTCGGCCTGGGTACGCTGGGCGTCGAGTGCCTCGTCACGAAGCGATGACTGAGCCGATGCGGAGGTCGCCAGGGTCAAGGCAAGCCCCGCCAGGCCCCAGCGGAGCCATGGTTGTCTATACTGCACGCTCGTCTCCCGAAAGGTGCGCTGAACGCTGCTACGCTACCCCAAACAAGAATTATTATCAATATCCTGCGGTGTTCATGGGGGCACAAAAAAGCCGGCCTCCCTGGCGGAAAGACCGGCTCCGAGCGCGACGGCAATCATCGCGCGACTGGCGCTGTCTTACAGCTTCTGCTCCAGCTCGGGCAGCGCCTCGAACAAGTCAGCGACCAATCCATAATCGGCCACCTGGAAGATCGGCGCCTCCTCGTCCTTGTTGATCGCCACGATCACCTTGGAGTCCTTCATGCCCGCCAGGTGCTGGATAGCACCGCTGATGCCCACGGCGATGTACAACTCGGGGGCGACGATCTTGCCGGTCTGGCCGACCTGCATGTCGTTGGGCACGAAGCCGGCATCCACGGCGGCCCGAGAGGCACCGATGGCCGCACCGAGCTTGTCGGCGATGCCATCGAGCAGTTTGAAGTTCTCGCCGTTGCCCATGCCGCGTCCGCCGGAGATGACAACCTTGGCCGCCCCCAGCTCGGGACGGTCGCTCTGCGCCAGCTCCTCGCCAACGAAGGACGACAAGGCGTTGTCAACCACGGTGTCGACGGCCTCGACGTCGGCACTCGCCCCGGTGCTGACGGCATCGAAGGCGGTAGCGCGCACGGTGATCACTTTCAGCGAGTCCTCGCTCTGCACGGTGGCGATGGCGTTACCGGCGTAGATCGGCCGCTTGAAGGTGTCGGCGCTTTCGACGGCGATGATCTCGGAGATCTGCGAGACGTCCTTCAGCGCCGCGAGGCGCGGCATGACATTCTTGCCGGTGGTCGAGGCCGCGGCCAGCACATGAGTATAGTCGTCGGCCAGTGCCACCAGCAGCTCGCCCAGGGGTTCGGCCAACTGATGAGCGTAGACGGCATGGTCGGCCACGCGCACCCTGGCCACGCCCTCGAGACCGGCGGTGGCCTCGGCGACGGCCCCGACGTTTTCCCCGGCCACCAGCACGTCGATGTCACCGCCGATGGCCCGGCCCGCGGCCACGACATGGGCCGTGGCTTCGGCCAGTTGACCATCGTGATGTTCGGCGAGTACCAGAATGCTCATGAGATCACCTTGGCTTCGTTCTTGAGTTTGTCCACGAGCTCGTCCACGGAGCCCACCTTGACGCCGCCCTGGCGCTCGGCCGGCGGCTCGACCCCGACCAGCTTGAGCTTGCCGGCGATCTCGACACCCAGTTCCTCCGGCGTCTTGGTGTCCAGCGGCTTCTTCTTGGCCTTCATGATGTCGGGCAGCTTGGCATAGCGCGGCTCGTTCAAGCGCAGATCGGTGGTGACGACAGCCGGCAAGGCCAGCGAGAGGGTCTGCAGGCCGCCGTCGATCTCGCGGGTGACCGTCAGCTTGCTGTCCTCGACCTTGAGCTCGGAGGCGAAGGTGCCCTGGGCACGCCCGGTCAGGGCGGCGAGCATCTGCCCGGTCTGGTTGTTGTCGCTGTCGATGGCCTGCTTGCCGAGGATCACCAGGTCCGGCTGTTCTTCCTCGACCACCTTGGCCAGGACCTTGGCGGCACCCAGCGACTCGACGCGCTCGTCGGTCTGCACGTGGATGGCCCGGTCAGCCCCCAATGCCAGGGCCGTCCGCAGCTGTTCCTGGGCGGCCTTGGGACCGACGGTGACCGCGACCACCTCGGTCGCCGTTCCGGCCTCCTTCAGGCGCACCGCCTCTTCCACGGCAATTTCGCAGAAGGGGTTCATGGCCATCTTGACATTGGTGAGATCGACGTCGCTGTGATCCGGCTTGACCCGAATCTTGACGTTGTAGTCGATGACGCGTTTGACCGCGACGAGTACCTTCATATTGTCCTCGCTAGGTTCAGTCTCGGAACCGGGTTATGAAGAAGGCGAAGCGCCCCTTAGAACCGATCGGCATGCTTTTAGACGTTTCATGCAAGCGTTTGATAGGCGCTACGCCAAAAAACCCCTTCAATGTGCCACAGCCTCGGTGACGGCAACAATCCCGCCACGCCAGTCGAGAGGTCTTCTCGTGACATCCCCATCGTAAGGGGTGCCCCTTTCCGGCTATTATGCCTATCATGGAGCACCCCTAGAAGCAAACGACCGTTTTAATTTGGATCGACGTCAGAGGGTGGCGCCGCTGGCCAACCACGTCCATCGACCGACACTCTCTTGGCGGCCCGCAAAGAGGCACTGACGTCGTCACCATGGGAGGAGAGATCAACAATGACAGAACACGTAGAGCGCGACAGCATGGAGGTCGACGTGGTGATCGTCGGCGCCGGCCCCTCCGGGCTCGCCGCGGCCTGCCGGCTGATGCAGCAGGCCAACGAGGCCGAACGGGAACTGACGGTGTGCGTCGTCGAGAAGGGCTCCGAGGTCGGTGCCCACATTCTCTCCGGTGCCGTCTTCGAGCCCCGTGCCCTGGATGAACTCTTCCCCGATTGGGCCGAGCGCGGCGCGCCCTTGACCACCCCCGCCGTGCGAGACGAGCTCTACCTGCTCCGCGATGCCGAGAAGGCCCAGAAGCTGCCCAATGCCCTGGTGCCCAGGACCATGCACAACACCGGCGGTGATATCACCCGTTACGTGATCAGCGCCGGCAACCTGTGCCGCTGGCTCGCCGAGCAGGCCGAAGAACTCGGCGTCGAGATATTCCCCGGCTTTGCCGCCCAGGAGGTGATCGTCGACGAGGACGAGACGGTTCGCGGGATCATCGTCGGTGACATGGGCGTGGCGGCTGACGGCACCCCCAAGGACAGCCATATGCCGGGCATGGAGCTACGCGCCAGCTACACGCTGTTCGCCGAAGGTTCACGAGGCCATCTCGGCAAGCGCCTGATCGAACGCTACAGACTCGATGAAGGCAAGGACCCGCAGCACTACGGCATCGGCCTCAAGGAACTCTGGGATGTGCCCGCCGAACGGCACGAACCGGGGCTGGTGCTGCACGGTTCCGGCTGGCCGCTGGACAAGCACACCCACGGCGGCTGGTTCCTCTATCATGCCGAGAACCAGCAGGTAGTGGTCGGCCTGATCATGGATCTGGCCTATCAGAACCCCTGGCTGTCGCCCTTCGACGAGTTTCAGCGCATGAAGCATCACCCGGTGCTCAAGCCTTACCTCGAGGGCGGTTCGCGCGTCGCCTATGGCGCCCGCGCCATCACCAAGGGCGGCATCAACTGCCTGCCGAAGATGACCTTTCCCGGTGGCCTGCTGATCGGTTGCGATGCCGGCACCCTGAACTTCGCCAAGATCAAGGGGCTGCACACCGCCATGAAATCCGGCATGGTAGCCGCCGAGACGGTCTTCGAGGCGCTGGCAAACGGCGACGAAGGTGGCGCCGAGCTGACCGCCTTCAGCGACAAATGGCAGGCCAGCTGGGCCTTCAAGGAACTCGAGGAAAGCGCCAGCTTCGGCCCGGCGATCCACAAGTACGGCACCGTCGGTGGTGGTGCCTACAACTTCCTCGACCAGCTCCTCGGCGGCAAGCTGCCGACGGTGCATGACACCACACCGGACCACGCGGCACTGAAGAAGGCCGCCGAGTGCGAGAAGATCGAGTATCCCAAGCCTGACGGCAAGCTGTCCTTCGACAAGGCGTCCTCGGTGTTTCTCTCCAACACCAATCACGAGGAAGACCAGCCCTGCCATCTCAAGCTCGACGATCCGGATCTGCCGATTCGCGACAACCTTCCCGAATACGCCGAGCCGGCAAGCCGCTACTGCCCGGCGGGTGTCTATGAGGTGGTCGAAGGCGACGACGGCAAGCCGCAGTTCCAGATCAACTTCCAGAACTGCGTGCACTGCAAGACCTGCGACATCAAGGACCCGGCCCAGAACATCACCTGGGTCGCACCGGAAGGGGGAGGCGGTCCCAACTATCCGAACATGTAACGCACTTGCAGGCGCGTGATCGCATGCGCAAGGGCCCCGCTCGATGCGGGGCCCTTTCATGTCATGGGCCGCCTCCGAGATAGCGACGCCCTTGGCGCATGACCGCGCCATGCCCTCGCGGCCCGTCATCGTCCGACGGTTGCGCGACCTCCTGCCAGGCGGCCGTGTCCAGCCAGCCTCGATCGGCCAGCCAGGCGGCCAGGCATTCGGGTTCGTGGCCGCCATCCAGCTCGGTACCCGCGGCATCTTTCAGCACTGGGAGTCGCGTTGCGTAAGTCGCCATCAAGGCCGCATCGTCGGCGACTTCCACCCGCTCCAGCCGCACAGGCTCACTGGCCAGACGACCCAGCCAGGCTTCCAGCGCCTCGCAAAGATGGCAGCCCGTCGTGGTATACAGGGTCAGATGGATCACTTCCTCGCTTTCCGCTGTCACGCTCCCTCCCCGTCGCGGTGACGAATCAGAAAACAGTGATGCAGGTCCGGACGACGCTGGAAATCCGGATCGAAGGTCTTCGCCGAGATATCTTCCACGGCGAAGGCTTCGGCCAGCTCGTCGTCCAACTTGAAGCGCCGTTGGTTGTTGGAGAATACCAGGGTGCCGCCCGGCGCCAACCTCGCCATGGCCAATCGCACCAGCCGTCCGTGATCGCGCTGCACATCGAGAGTATCGGCCATCTTCTTGGAATTGGAGAAGGTCGGCGGATCAAGAAAGATCACGTCGAAGCGGCCACCGGCGGTTTCCAGCCAGTGAAAGCAATCGTCGCGCACCACCCGGTGCCGGGACGGATCCAGACGGTTCAGGCGGAAGTTTTCCCGGGCCCAGTCGAGGTAGGTATTGGACAGATCGACACTGACGCTGTCGCTTGCTCCCCGCCCTTCGTCCTTGCCGAGCGCCGCCTGAACGGTGGCAGCGGCGGTATAGCAGAACAGGTTGAGAAAGCGCTTGCCTTCGGCCAGTTCTGCCAGCAGACGCCGCACGGGACGATGATCGAGAAAGAGTCCGGTATCCAGATAATCCCGCAGATTGACCCATAGCCGCGCCCTGCCCTCGCGGACCTCGAAGCGCTCGCCACTGGCATCTTGCTTCTGATACTGGGCCCGGCCGCTCTGGCGCTGACGACGCTTGATCACCACCTGAGCGGGGTCCACCCCGAGCACCTCGGGTATCACACCGAGGGCCTCATGCAGGCGCTTCTGCGCCTGGCCCGGGTCCACGGAACGCGGCGGGGCGTATTCCTGAACATGCACGCGATCGCCGTAGACATCGATGACCAGGGCATATTCGGGCATGTCGGCATCATAGAGCCGGTAGCAACTTTCGCCGGAACGCTTCAGCCACTTGTTCAACCGCTTGCGATTCTTCATCAGGCGGTTGGCGAACATCTGGGCGCCCTCGCTGCGCGTCGGCTTGTTCGGCGCTGTCTCGGCCGCCATCTCCGTCTCTCTGGGGATGTCCATCAACAACAGGCGAGCATCCAAGGGGCCATTCTTCAGCGAATAGTGCTTATGGGCACGCAAGCCCGTGCGATGGCCCAGGTCGGGGTTCGCGGTGAACAATGCCAATCGCCAGCCGGGGAAGGCGCCACGGGCCCGCTCGCCCAACTGAGCGTACAACTCGACGAGCTCCGGCAATTCGCCCAGGCGCTCGCCATACGGCGGATTGGTGATGAGCAGGCCGGGGCATTCCTCGTCCAGTCCGGCCGGACGATCGAGCTCGCCGAGCGAGCCTCCACTCAATTCGATCAACGCCGGAATCCCTGCGCGCATGGCGTTGGCCTTGGCCGCCGCCAGTGCCGGCGGACTGCGATCGATACCGAACAATCGATTGCGACAACGCTTGCGGCCAATGCTGGCTCGCGCATCGGCCTCGCGCTTGAGCTCACGCCAGCACGCTTCGTCATGGCCGGCCCAGCCATGGAAACCGAAGCGCTCTCGGTACAGGTTGGGCGCCATGTCGGCGGCCATCATCGCGGCTTCGATCAACAAGGTACCGGCACCGCACAGCGGGTCGACGAGAGGCGCGCCTTGTCGGGCCATCGATGGCCAGCCAGCACGTATCAACAGGGCCGCCGCCAGGTTCTCCTTCAGCGGCGCGTGTCCCGTGCCTCGACGGTAGCCACGCCGATGCAGACTCTCGCCCGACAGGTCGATGCCCAGCGTCAACCGACCACGGTGCAGGTTCGCATAGAGGCGCAGGTCCGGCTCGCGGGGATCGACCCGTGGACGTGCTCGGCCATCGGCCTGGAGGCGATCCACCACGCCATCCTTGACGGTCTGGGCGCCGAACCGTGTATGGCGGATGGCATCGCTGCGTCCGTGGAAGTCCACCGCCAGGGTCGAACCCGCGGCCAGGTGAGACTGCCAGTCGATCTCTGCACTGACCTCTCGCAGCCGCTCAGGCGTCTCCACGCCCTCCTCCCGGACCAGACAGTGCACCACGCGGTTGGCCAGCCGCGACCACAGGCAAACGCGATAGGCATCGGCCAGGGCGCCCTGGAAGAACACGCCGGCCACCGTTGTCTTGGTCGGCTCGGCGCCAAGCGCGGTGAGCTCATCGGACAGCAGCGCTTCGAGCCCCTTGGGGCAGGTGGCCAGATACGCCCCGGGGGCGGTGGATTGTCTATCGGTCATGGGATATCCATCGACGTGGCCGGAACTCCGGCGCGTTCATGTCAGGCGTATGAGAGCCTTGTTACAAATCATCGGTCGACAGAGGCGACCAAATTGGGCTATGTATTACTCAGTAGCTACTCGATTGTAAACGCATGCGTTCCTGTCTATGGGGTCCGCACCCTCTCGACTCCGGTCGAGGGGTGCCTCGACCCCTTTTCAAGGGACCGGTGACGTACGCACCGACTCCCGATCGGCACCTTCACCAAGAGGTAGTCCAATGAAACGACAGAAACGTGATCGCTTCCAGCGCGCCTATGTGCATGGGTACAAGGCAGGTCTCTCAGGTCGTTCCCGTGACGACTGTCCCAGTCAAGACATCAATCTACGCGAATACTGGATGAGCGGTTGGCGTGAAGGTCGTGGGGATCAGTGGTCCGGCATGACGGGTGTTTCCGGTATCCACAAGAACCCCATGGTGGTCTGACTTTCGACCATCGTTTCGTCAGACACGATGACGACCCGTCAAGCCCATGGCATGGCCATGGGCTTTTTTCACGCCTCGCCACCCTTCTCCGAGGGCCGAGCCTGCAGCGCCCGAGCGCATTCCCCGACCAGGCCAGGCCCCCGATAGACGAACCCCGAATAGAGCTGCACCAGATCGGCGCCCGCCTCCTGCTTGGCCCGGGCCGCTGCGGCGCTGTCGACGCCGCCCACGCCAATGATCGGCAGCTCCGGCAGCCGGCGTCGCAACGCTCGGATCACCACGTTGGAAGGCTCGAACACCGGTCGACCGGAAAGCCCGCCCTGCTCCTCGGCGCCCGGCAATCCTGCCACCGCCTCCCGCAACACGGTGGTATTGGTGGCGATCACGGCATCGATCTCATTGGACGCCAGGCTATGCGCCACCAGGGCCACCTCCTCGTCGCTCATGTCCGGGGCGATCTTCACCGCCAGAGGAACCCGCCGTCCGGCATCGCGATCGAGCGTG
Source organism: Halomonas caseinilytica (assembly GCF_001662285.1). Classification (NCBI taxonomy): domain Bacteria; kingdom Pseudomonadati; phylum Pseudomonadota; class Gammaproteobacteria; order Oceanospirillales; family Halomonadaceae; genus Halomonas; species Halomonas caseinilytica. The sequence goes on along the minus strand of NZ_BDEO01000001.1, from coordinate 355,548 downwards.
CGACTCTCCTTGCGCAGAGTGCCCAGTAACTGGTCGAGATGTTCGCCGAACTGCAGGTCGCGCAGGCCAGGAGTATTGGGCGAAGAAATGTTCACCGTCACGTAGTGGGCATGCGCATGTACCTTGCGCAGGCAGTGCAGGTAATCGTCTACCGCCCGCTCGACCGGCGTCGTCAGATTCTTGCCGATATTGATGCCGATGATTCCGTCGTAACGTGTGCGGCGCACCCGCTCGACCAGGTGGTCCACCCCGGCGTTGTTGAACCCCATGCGATTGATGATCGCTTCCCCCTCCGGCAAACGAAACAGCCGAGGCCGGGGATTGCCATCCTGAGGCTTGGGAGTCACGGTGCCCACCTCGACGAAGCCGAATCCCAGCGCCCCCAGGGCATCCAGGTGGTCGGCATTCTTGTCGAGTCCCGCTGCCAGACCGATCCGATTGGGAAAGCGCAGGCCCATCAACGTCACGGGGTCGTCCACGCTGCCCGAGCCGAGATGCGTCGCCAGGCCGAGACGATGCGCCAGGTCCAGCGCCGAAAGCGCCATGCCATGGGCTTTCTCGGCATCGAGACGAAACAACAGCGAACGGGCGAGGGAATACATGGCGGCTCCAGGCAAGCGACGGACAAGGCGGGCGCGAGTATAGCGCAGCCGACCCGGAACGACGAAACCCACGGCCGACTCGCCCCGAGATCGTCTGCCATGCCATACGCCTTTTATGGTCTACTTGAAGCGTGGGCAAGCACGCCCCCGCCGTGATGACGCGCCGCCAGGGAGAAGGACATGACCGATACGACCGAGACACTGGAACACCGCCTGTCGCGCATTCATCTGGCACTCGAGCAGGAAAGGCTGGAATGGGTCGATGATGTCATCGACGACCTCGAACCCGCCGAGGTTGCGCTGCTGCTGGAGTCGCTTCCACCCAACGAGCGGTTCCGGCTATGGGAAAGGGTCCCTCAGGAAGTCGACGGGGAAGTGTTGCTGCACGTTCACGACGAGGTCCGTGCAACCCTGCTCGAGGACATGGACCACGCCGAAATCGTCGCCGCCACGGCAGGACTGGACACCACCGACCTGGCCGAGCTGTTCGAGGACCTGCCCCGCCAGGTTGCCGAAGACATGTTGCGCTCCATGGACGAGCTGCAGCGGGCGCGCCTGCAGGAGACGCTGGCCTTCGAGGAGGACAGCATCGGCCGCTTGATGCGTACCGATACCATCGCCGTGCGCGCGGATGTCAGCCTGGAGACGGTACAACGCTTTCTGCGCTGGAAGGAAATGGTTCCCGACAACACCGATGCCCTGATGGTGGTCGACCGTGACGGCCGCTTCGCGGGCGTTCTGTCGCTGGCCCGGCTGGTGGCCAATGATCCGGACATGGCCGTGGCCGACCTGATGGACAGCGAGGTGGACAGCATTCAGGTGACCATGAAGTCCCGCGACGTCGCCACCCTCTTCCAGACCCACGATCTGGTCTCGGCGCCGGTGGTGGATAATCGCGGGATGCTTCTGGGCCGCGTCGTCATCGACGACATCGTCGACGTCATCCGCGAAGACTCCGAACAGGCGCTGATGAACATGGCCGGCCTCGACGAGGAAGAGGACCTCTTCGCACCGGTGCTGCCCAGCGCACGGCGTCGCGCCGTATGGCTCGGCATCAACCTGCTGACGGCGTTCCTGGCCGCCGGGGTCATCGGCCTGTTCGAGGATGCCCTGGAAGAGATCGTGGCGCTGGCGGTCCTGATGCCCATCGTCGCCAGCATGGGCGGTATCGCCGGCAGTCAGACGCTGACCCTGGCCATCCGCGGGCTGGCACTCGGCCAGATCAGCCGCACCAACAGCAACTGGCTCTTGCGCAAGGAAGTCGGCATCGCCGCCTTGAATGGCCTGCTCTGGGCGCTGGTCGTGGCCTCGCTCGCAGTCCTGTGGTTCAACAGCCTGGCCATCGGCGCCATCATCGCCGCGGCGCTGGTCATCAACATGCTGGCCGCCGGCGTGTCGGGCATCGCCATTCCATTACTGCTCCGCCGGCTCGGCATCGACCCGGCACTGTCCGGCTCGGTGGTACTGACCACGGTGACCGATGTGGTCGGCTTCATGGCCTTTCTCGGCCTGGCCACCATCTTCTTGCTGTAGAACCCCACGCCAGCTTGCCGGCGGTAACGCAAGGAGGGCGCCGAATGGCGCCCTCCTTGCGTCGTACCTCGCGACGGGGAACTCAGGCCTCGCTGTTGCTTTCGGCAAGATCCACCAGTTCCCGCACCGCCACGGCGAACAGCGGGAAGCCACCCTGGCTGCCACTCCCCACTTCCTCGAGCAGATGACGCCAGCGCTGGTGCATGCCTTCATGCTGGCTCAGCCAGCGCTCGACGCGCTCGGTGCTGTCGCGCGGACCGCCTTCCATGCCCAGCACACTGGCGGTCAAGGCCAGTTGCTGACGATCGATGTCGTCACGGAAGGTGTCCCGCGCCTTGGCCTGCCAGCCATCGCGAACCTCGAGCCGGGTCACCTGCTGGATGAGCCAGGGCAGCTCCAGGCGAGCCCCGACCTCGTAGAAGACCTCGGCGACCCTCTGTGGCTTGTCATCGGTCTGGCGTGCCGTCTGAATGATGCCGAGGGCAGCATAGAGGCTGCCCGCCGCCGCCACGGTGGACGCCAGGGCCTCGGGAACCCCCGCCTTCACCAGTTCCTGCTGGCGAGCCGACCACTGCTCCTTCTCTTCGCCACGCAGCCGCTTGCCGATGTTCTCCTGCAGCTGTGCCAGGCGTGGCGCAAAGTAGTCGATGGTATCCCGGGTGTTCAGGCCGGTACGCTGACGCAGGAACCAGCGCGTGGAGCGGCGCAGCATGCGCATCAGGTCGAGCATCATCGAATACTGCACCTGGCTCGGCACCTTGTTGTCCAGCGCCTCGATCTGCTCCCACAGGCGCGGCAACTGGAAGCTGTCGCGGGCAATGACATAGGCACGGGCGATGTCGGCACGCTCGGCACCGGTGGAATCCATCAGGCGCCGTACGAAGACCACGCCCATATGGTCGACCAGGTCGTTGGCCACCTGGGTGGCGACGATCTCGCGCTTCAGGCGATGCTCGTACATCTCGTCGCGATACCGCTCGGCCAGCATCGACGGGAAGACACGTTCCACGAAGCGCATGATGGTCGGGTCGTCGGGCACGTCCGAGGCGATCAGGTCGCCCTTGAGCACGCTCTTGGCATACGAGATCAGCACCGACAGTTCCGGCAGGGTCATGCCCTGTTCGTGCTGGGAACGCTCGAGCAGCTCCTCGTCGGAGGGCAAGAACTCGAGCTCGCGGTCGATCTGGCCGGCCGCTTCCAGCTCGCTGATGAAACGCCGGTACGGGCCGACACCCTGGCGCGACAGCAACTCGGCGAGATCCAGCGCCTGGGTCTGGCGATAGTTGTCCAGCAGCACCAGTTCGCTGACTTCATCGGTCATGTCGGCAAGCAACTGATTGCGCTGCTTCTCCGTCATGTCGCCCCGGGATACCACTTCGTCGATGAGGATCTTGATGTTGACCTCATGGTCGGAGCAGTTCACGCCACCGGCGTTGTCGATGAAGTCGGTATAAACGCGCACGCCCTTGGCGGCGGCCTCCATGCGTCCACGCTGGGTCAAGCCGAGGTTGCCGCCCTCGCCGACCACGCGGCAGTTGAGCTCCCGGCCATCGATGCGCAGGGCATCGTTGGCCTTGTCGCCCACCTCGGCGTCGGTCTCTGCACTGCCCTTGACATAGGTACCGATACCGCCATTCCAGAGCAGATCGACCTTGGACACCAGCATGGCGCGGATCAGCTCGTTGGGGGACAGCTTGTTCTCGCGAATGCCGAAGACCTTCTTCATCTGCGGCGTGATGGTGATCGACTTGGCGCTACGGGGGAAGATGCCGCCACCCTCGGAGATCAGCTCGGCATTGTAGTCCTCCCAGCTGGAACGCGGCATGTCGAACAGGCGCTGACGCTCAGCGAAGCTCGATGCTGCATCGGGCGTCGGGTCGACGAAGATATGCAGGTGGTTGAAGGCCCCCACCAGGCGAATCTTGTCGGAGAGCAGCATGCCATTGCCGAAGACGTCGCCGGCCATGTCGCCGATGCCGACCACGCTGAACTCGTCTTCCTGGGTATTGATGCCCAGGCCGCGGAAATGACGCTTGACCGACTCCCAGGCACCCTTGGCGGTGATCGCCATCTTCTTGTGGTCATAGCCGTTGGCGCCCCCGGAGGCGAAGGCATCGCCCAGCCAGTGGCCGTACTCGATGGAGATCTCGTTGGCGATGTCGGAGAAGGTCGCCGTGCCCTTGTCGGCGGCCACCACCAGATAGGGATCGTTGTCGTCGTGGCGTATCACGTCACGCGGTGGCACGACCTCGCCACCGGCCAGGTTGTCAGTGATATCCAGCAGCGCACGGATGAAGATCTGGTAACAGGCGATACCTTCCTTCTGGACCGTCTCGCGATCCGCGCCCTCCGGCATGCGCTTGCAGACGAAACCGCCCTTGGCGCCCATCGGCACGATCACCGCGTTCTTGACCTGCTGGGCCTTGACCAGGCCGAGCACCTCGGTGCGGAAGTCCTCGTGGCGATCGGACCAGCGCAGCCCGCCCCGGGCGACCTTGCCGCCACGCAGGTGTACCCCTTCGACGCGCGGCGAGCAGACGAAGATCTCGTAGGCCGGACGCGGCTTGGGCATGCCGGAAACCCGGGAGGGTTCCAGCTTGAAGGAAAGGTAATCCTTGTAGCCGCCATCCTCGGTGCGCTGGTAATAATTGGTTCGCAGGGTCGCCTTGATCAACTCCATGTAACGACGCAGCAGTTGATCGTCGTTGAGGCTCGGCACTTCGTCGAGCAGCGCCAGGATGCGTGATTCGCACTCCTCGATCTCTTCCTCGCCGGGCCGCTCGGCCGGGTCGAAGCGCAGCTCGAACAGCGTCACCAGCTCGCGGGTGATCTCGGGATGGCTACCCAGGGTGGTGGCAATGTAGTCCTGGGACATGCCGAAGCGAATCTGCTTCAGGTAGCGCGCGTAGGCACGCAGCATCGCCACTTCGCGCCAATCCAGGTTGGCACCGATGATCAGTCGATTGAAGGCGTCGTTGTCGGCTTCTCCTGCCCAGATCCGCTGGAAGGCATCGATGAAGGGGCCACGCATCTCCTGAAGATTCATCTCCACGCTGGTGTGATGCTCCAGGGTGAAGTCATGAATCCAATAGGATGCATCGCTGGCCTGTACCTCGTAGGGACGCTCGCCGATCACTCGCAGGCCCAGATTCTCCATCATCGGCAGCACATCGGAGAGCGGGATCGGCGCGTCCTGATGGAACAGCTTGAGATTGACACCGCTGCCCTCTTCCTCGATCAGCCGATACAGCGACAGCGACAGCGGCGCTCCCTCGTCGAGCTCGCCGATATGCTGCAGGTCATAGACCGCGGTACGCGCGCTGAAATCCTCGCGATAGCTGGCCGGAAAGGCATCGCGAAAGCGGCTCATCAGCAGGTTGGCATTCTCCTCCCCGAAGCCCTCGATGGAAGCGTTGAGCAGGTCGTCGCGCCAGTTGCGGGCCAGCTTGACCAGTTTCTCCTCGAGGCGCTTGATATCGTATTCCACCGGCTGGTCGCCGTTGAAGCGCAGGATGAACTGGATGCGGGCCAGCACCGACTCGGAGAGATAGGTATTGAAATCCCCGAAGGTGGCATCGAGTTCTTCGCAGAGCAGCTCCTGGAGCCGCACCCGCAGCTCGGTGGAAAAGACGTCGCGCGGCACGAACACCAGGCAGGAGTAGAACTTGCCGAAGGTATCCTCGCGGATGAACAACCGCACGCGGCGACGTTCGCGGATATCGAGGATTCCCAGCGCCGTCTGCGCCAGCTCGTCGATATCGATCTGGAAGAGGTCGTCACGCGGGTAGACCTCGAGGATCTGCAGCAATTGCTTGCCGTTGTGTCCCTTGGGGCTGAAGCCGGCGATATCCATCACCGCCTGGAGCTTGCGACGCAGGATCGGCACGTTGCGCGGCGACTCATTGTAGACCGTGGCGGTGAACATGCCGAGAAAACGCCGCTCGCCGATCACGCGTCCCTGGTCATCATAACGATCGATAGAGATATAGTCGGGATAGGTGGGCCGGTGAATCCTGGCGTGATGGGCGCTCTTGGCAAACGACATCAGCTGCGGCATCGGCACGTAATGGTCGCCCTCGACACCGAGATCGGTGCGAATGCGTTCGCGATAGCGCGGCTGATCCAGCCGGAAGACGCCGAGTTCGCTGCCCTCGACCTTGTCGAGACGCTGCCGGCCCTGCTCCTCACGTACCTCGTACTCGTCGTAGCCCAGGAACGTGAAGTTGTCCTGGAGCAGCCACTTCAGGAATTCGATGGCTTCTCGGTGATCCGCCGCATCGACCTGCTCCGGCCGCCTTGCCTCGAGCTCCTCGATGGCCGCCTGGGCACGCTCGCGCATGGGATCGAAATCGCCCACCGCAGTCCGCACCTCGCGCAGCACCTCCTGCAGGCTGGATTCGATCTCCTCGAGCTCGGTCAGATTGGAATGGCGATCCACCTCGATGGCGATCAGCGATTCACGAGCGTCGGGCGCGTCGGCCTCTTCCGGTGACGCAACACGCTGCAGGCGATGCTCGTCGTCACGGGCCACCGCCAGCACAGCATTGTGGATGGCATGAACGGTCATGCCCCGGCGATTCAATTCCACGCGGACCGAGTCGACGAGAAACGGCATGTCCTCGTGCAGCACGGCGATGAAGGTATGGGTGGACTGCCAGCCGTGTTCCTCGAAGTCCGGGTTGAGCACCCGAACCTTGGGGGCGTCGGGATCGAACTGCTGGATGAAATGCCACACCGAAAGCGTCGCGCCATAGAGGTCGTCCAGACGCCGATCAGCCAGATCCTCCAGGGGCACGGCAGCGTAGAAGAGGTGAGCGAAGGCGTCGACCGCAGCGGCCTTGTCCTTGTCCAGACGGCTTTGCAACCGTTCCTTGAGTTGCTTGAGAAGATCCAGGCGGGTCTCCTCCTGTGCGACGTGTAGCATCAATCACCTCGACTGCCAGGGGCCGCCGGCGGCGGCCGAAAAACAATGTGAGTTGCGGGGCGTTGCCTTCCCTTGGACCGGGAGGTTACGCCAATCGACGCCTCATCCCCAGCAACATGCCCCTTTGCTCATGGTGCATGTCGGTTGCGCATCGGCCTTGACAACGTCACGACATTTCCTACCAAGGTCGCATTCAGGCTCGTCGCTCCAGCAGCACCCCGCACTCGCAATGATGGGTCCAGGGAAACTGATCGAAGAGCGCGAAGCGGGTGACATCGTGTGTCTGCGTCAATGTCTCCAGGTTCTGTGCCAGCGTATCCGGATTGCATGAAATATAGACGATACGCTCGTACTCGCTCAGTTGACGACAGCTCGCCTCATCGAGCCCCGCACGAGGGGGGTCCACCAGTACCGTGGAGAAATCGTACTCGCCGAGCGCCCAGGCCTCCACGCGTCGACCACCCTTTTCTCCCTTGAGCGCTTCGGTGAATTCCTCGGCGGACATGCGCCCCACTGTCACGTTGTCGATGGCATTGGCCTCGAGATTCTCCCTGGCACTGGCCACCGAGGTCCGCGAGATCTCAGTGGCCAGGACACGGCGAAAATTGTCGGCCAGCGCTACCGTGAAATTGGCATTACCGCAATACAGCTCGACCAGATCGCGCTGCTGGCTGCCGGCAGTGACGTCCCGCGCCCAGGCCAGCATGGCGCGACATATCTCGGCGTTGGGTTGGGTGAAGCTGTTCTCGACCTGCTGGTAATGCAGGCGACGGCCATCGACCTCCAGACATTCCCAGACATGATCCCGGGTCAGAACTCGCCGCTGCTTGCGGGCACGCCCGATGATCATGATGTCGAGCGTCCGCTCGAGCTCACGCGCGGCCGCGTCCCAGTCCTCGTCGAGCTGGCGATGATAGATCAGGGTCACCAGCGCCTCGCCGGTCAAGGTGGTGAGAAACTCCACCTGAAACAGTTTGTGCCGCAACACCGGGCGGTCTCGTATCTCATCGAGCAACTTCGGCATCAGGTCGTTGATGCGTCGGCTCGCGACCGGATAGTCGTCCAGACGCACCACTCGCTTCTTGCCGGGCTCGTCGGGGTCGATCTCGAACATGGCGTAATAGAGGTCATCGCCCTCGTGCCAGAGGCGGAATTCGCAACGCTGGCGATAGTGGCTGGGCGGCGAGGGATAGACGTCGAGCGCCGGGGGGGCGAATGGCGCGAAGGTCTCGACGAGACGCTTGCGCTTGGCTTCGAGCTGTTCGTCATAGCGGGAAGGATCGACTACGGGAATGGCCACGGCGGCTCCTGATGATCGGGAAGGGACAGCGTGAATGGTAAGACGCAACAATAAAAGGGCGACACGCTCGGGGACGGACCCGTCAGCCCAGTGACAGCAAGCGGGTCTCGGTGAAACCGAAGCCGGAAAGCCCTCGGGACAGGGCCTCGGAAGGCGCGGTGACCCAGCCTGTCTCGCGCCCTTGTCGACAATCACGATCGGTCATCACCTGACCGGCGCGACGGGCAATGGCGTCCCCCGAATCGACCCACCGCACGCGTCGGGGGGCGGCCGCGACGAGCCAGTCGCGCAACAGCGGAAAATGGGTACAACCCAGCACCATGGTATCCAGGTTCACCATCTCCGCCATCGGGGACAGCGTGCGGCGCAGCACGTCAGGGTCGGGGCGCTCGCCCGCCACCCAGCGCTCGGCCTCGACCACCAGGGGGTCGGCGGCAATACGCGTCACCTGGCAATCGCCGGCGAACTCCCGGATCAGGCGCAGGGTATAGGGGCGCGCCACGGTGGCGCTGGTTGCCAACAGGCCAATGTGGCGGGTCTCGCTCATTCCGGCCGCCGGCTTGATCGCCGGCACGGTGCCGACCACCGGCACCGCCAGGTGCTCGCGCAACGCCTCGAGGGCCAGGGTACTGGCCGTGTTGCAGGCCACCACCAGGCCGATGCAACCACTCGCCACCACCGCCGCTTCACAGACCGCGAGGATACGCTCCACCAGCCAGTCATCGTCGCGCACGCCATAGGGCAGCATGGCGTTGTCGCAGGCATAGGCCAGCGCCGCATCGGGCAATTGCCGCCGCAGCGAGGCCACCACCGACAAGCCACCTACCCCGGAGTCGAACACCAGAATCGGCCCTGCCATCAGCGCACGCCTCTGTTGCCCCCGGTCCTTGCCGGACCGGGGAACGAAAGGGAGGCTGGGCCTGTGGGTCGCAGGTGATGATGCATTGGCGTCGCACCTTGTCATGAAGTGCGACGCATTCTACCTCAAGGCGAGGCGGACGCTGAAGGTACTCAGGTCACCGGCTCCGGCGCATCGCGCAGCTCGGCGTAGAGTTCCGGATAGGCCGCCTGGAGACGCTCCAGCTCGGCGGCTGCGCCATCCGGCAGGGCCTTGGCGAGGTTATCGAGGTCGGTATCATTGAAATGTTCGCGGATCAGCGGAAAGAGCTGTTCGCGCTCCTCTCGCAGATAGTTGCGATGGGCTTCGAGATATTCCTTGAGGTCGTCGGCAAAGCAATCCATGGGCACCACCGCATCCATCAGGATCATGTCGAGATCATTGGACAAGCGCTTGAGACGCGCCCTGAGCGCGCGATAATCCCTGGACAGGCGCTCGGTGACCTCACCACATTGCGGGTCGCGCTCACGCAGGCGTTCCGAGCAGATTTCCTCCAGCGGCGAGGTGAAACCATCCATGTAATCGAGAATGTAATCCACGACTTCGCGCACCAGCTGGAAGTTCGGACGTTCGCCGTCGGCCAGGGTCTTCTGCTTGAGCTGCAGAACGTGCAACATGCGCGCCATGTTGGCATGATCCTGGCGCAGTTGGTTCAGCATGGGCATGGCGAAGGCCTCCTCTGTATCGGGCATGGATGGAAGGCACCTAGAATTGGACGCGCCTTCTCGGCAAGGGTTCCCCAAGTCGGGACGACGGAGTTATCAAGCTAGACCCTGGATGCCATCTTTGCCTATCCCGTTCATCATGTCTTTCATTCGGCACCCCCAAGGAGCTCGACATGGACTTGTTCCAGCAAGCCACCTCCGACCAGAACGCGCCCCTGGCCTGGCGCATGAGGCCTCGCCGTCTCGCCGACTATGTGGGCCAGCAGGCACTGGTCGGTCCGGACAAGCCAGTGCGGCGCATGGTCGAGACCGGCACGGTACGCTCGATGATCCTGTGGGGACCGCCCGGCACCGGCAAGACCACCCTAGCGGAGATCCTGGCCGAGGAGTCCGGCGCCCATCTCGAGCGACTCTCGGCGGTGATGGCTGGCGTCAAGGACATTCGGGAAGCCGTGGATCGCGCCAGGGTGGCCCAGGGTCAGGATCGCAGCACCCTGCTGTTTCTCGACGAGATCCACCGGCTCAACAAGAGCCAGCAGGATGCCCTGCTGCCCCACGTGGAATCCGGCCTGCTGACGCTGATCGGCGCCACCACCGAGAACCCCTCCTTCGAGGTCAATTCGGCCTTGCTGTCCCGGGCTCGGGTGCATGTCCTGAAGGCGCTCACCGATGACGACGTGGTCGAGGTACTGCAGCGCGCCCTCGCCGACGAGACACGAGGCCTGGGCGCCCGACGCATCGCCGTAGATGACGAGGTCCTGCACGTGCTGGCCCGTGCCGCGGCCGGCGATGCCCGTCGCGCCCTGGGGCTGCTGGAAACCGCCTGCGACTTCACCGAGCCGGAAGGCGATGGCGAGCGGCTACCCCGTGCCGCCCTGGAGGATGTCATCGGCCACCAGGCCAGCGCCTTCGACAAACAAGGCGATCACTACTACGACCTGCTCTCGGCGATCCACAAGTCGGTACGCTCCTCGCGACCGGATGCGGCCCTGCTCTATATCGCACGTTTCATGCAGGGAGGCGGCGACCCCCTGGACGTGATTCGCCGCCTTGCCGCCATCGCCTCGGAAGACGTCGGCAATGCCGACCCCCGAGCCCTGCCGCTGGCCATGGCCGCCTGGGATGCCTATCTGCGCCTGGGCGACTATGAAGGCCAACGCGCCATCGCCCATGCCGCCATTCATCTGGCAGTGGCACCCAAGAGCAATGCCATCGACCAGGCATGGAAGCGTGCCAAGCAGTTCGTTGCCGCCCAGCCACGCCTGGAAGTGCCCACCTATCTGCGCAATGCGCCGACCCAATTGATGGAGTCCCTCGGCCATGGCGAGGGATATCGTTACGCTCACAACGAACCCAACGGCTACCCTGCGGGCCGTCAACATGATTGCTGGCCGGAGGACGTGCCCTACGAGCGCTTCTTCGCGCCAAGCGAATACGGCCAGGAAAAACGCTTCCAGCAGATGCAGGCCTGGCGGGCCAGCCTCGACGACGCGGCCGATCGAGGAGACGGCTGAGTCAAACCGGCTCGGTCAAGAATTCCACTGCACGGGGATCATTGGTATAGGCCACATTGATCCGCAGCCAGGGCGAATCGGCGGCATCGGGCAAGAAGACCTGGCCCGGCGACAGGCGTATGTCTTTCCCGTGCGCCCGTGCCACCAGTTCGCCGGACGACTCGACCATCGGGTGCCGCAACCACAGGAACATGCCACCCTGGGGCATGGCATACATGTCCCAGCCGCCCTCCTTCACCAGCGCCATGGCGGTGGCCATCTGCCCTGAAAGCCTGATCCTCAACCGCTCCATCAGCTTGCGATAGGCACCATTGCGCAACAAGGCCGCCACGACCTGCTCGGCGAACGGCGAGGTCGCGATGTTGCTCAGCATCTTCACGTCGACCAGGGGCTTGATCAACGCCGGTGGGGCGGCGATGAAACCGACGCGCAGCGAACAGGAAAGGCTCTTGGAAAAACTGCCCACATAGATCACCCGACGCATGCCATCCAGCGAGGCCAGCCGAGGCGAGGGCGATGACTGAAAATCGGCGTAGATGTCGTCCTCGACGATTCGCATGTCGTACCACTCGGCCAGTTGCAGGACGCGATGGGCCACGGTCGGACTCAGCGTGGTGCCGGTCGGGTTGTGGAAGACACTGTTGCAGAAGAACAGCTTCGGCGAATATTGCTTGAGCAAGGCCTCGAGATGCTCGGGGTCCGGCCCTTCCGCGGTGCGTCGCACCCCGACGACCCTGACGCGGTGCAAATGCAGCAAGCCGAACAGATTGTAATACCCCGGAGACTCGACCAGGACGGTATCGCCGGGCCGCAGCAGCCAGCGCACGATGATGTCGAGTGCCTGGCTAGCGCCGCCGGTCATGAGCAACTGGTTGGTGTCGGCCTCGATGGCCAGCCGCCTCAAGCGCTCCTGCAGCAGAATGCGCAGTTCCGGCGAGCCCAGCGGCGTACTGTAGTCGAAGAGCCCTTTCGACGAGTGCCGCGTCACCTGCCGCACGGCATGGGCGAACACGTCCTCCTCCCGCCAGTCGCTGGGCAGCCAGCCGCACCCCAGCCTCAGGGAATCGCCCTCTTCCTGGAACTGGTTCCACATCTCGCCCGACACATCCGCCATGCCACTGCGAGCGCCCTGCTCGTCGGCGACGACACGCTCGGCCACATAGAAGCCCGAGCCCGGCCGGGAACGAATCCACCCCAAGGCAACCAGCCGTTCGTAGGCCTCGATGACGATGTTGCGACTGACGCCCAATTCACCGGCAAGACGCCGGATCGAAGGCAAGCGCACTCCCCCGGCGCCGTGCCGCTCGACCCAGTCCCGAACGCCCTCGGTCACCTGCTGAACCAGCGGCTTGTCCGCGTCCGGGTCGATCTCCAACCGCATAGCCTTTCCTCCGTCCACCGTTCCGGCAAAATCCCGAACAGTTCCCACAAAATCGTCCGTGAGTGTATCTTATCCGCGGCGGGCATCAGTGAGAGCTTGGCAGTCATCAACTCTGCCACTGGAATCTCTCATGCGCGCTCTCGATGCCTTGCGACTCGCTTTTGCCCTTTTCACGATCACCACCGCCGTCAATCTCCAGGCGCCCTATTATACGGCCCTGGCCGCCCATGACGGGCTCGGTGTCACCGCCACTTCACTCGCCTTTGCCGCCTACGTGGCCGGTATCCTGCCCGTATTGATCCTGCTCGGCGGCCTTCCGGATCGCGTGGGCCGACGGGCCTTGATCGTGACCGCGCTCAGCCTGTGCGGCGCCGCCACCGCCTTGACCCTGATCGCACCGGGCGTCGTCAGCCTCGGCCTGGCTCGCCTGTTGATGGGGATCGCCGCCGCCCTGACCTCGATATCGGCACCCGCCTACATGCTGTCGCTGTTCGGCGCCACGGACAGCCGGCGCCCGACGAACTGGGTCACGGCCAGCACTTCCCTGGGCTTCGGCTGGGGCGCGGCCATGACCAGCGCCTTCCTGCTGCACGAGCCAAGCCTGACGCCTCCCAGCCTGTGGCTGTCTCTGGCCATGTCGGGCCTCGCCCTGCTCCTTTTGCTGGGCCTCGATGACCAGACAAGCGAGGCTTCCCGCAGCGTCCCGATGCTGCGCCTCCCCGCCTATCCACAGGGCAGCCTGCCGTTCGGCCTGTCGATTCTGCTGGCCTGGGCGACCGTGGGTCTGGTCATCGCCATTCTTCCCGATACCCTCGCCCGGCATGGCCTGTCCGACTGGTCCGGATTCGTGACCCTGGGTATTTGCAGCGGGGGTGTACTGTTCCAGCCACTGGCGAGACGCCTGACATCCGTGACCTCCGTTCGGCTAGGCCTGCTCATCCTGCCATCTGCCTACGCACTGATTGCCTGGGGAGCACTCGCAGGCAGCCTCGGCAGCGTTCTGGTCGGCGCCCTGGCCGCCAGCAGTGCCTGCTATGGTTTCATCTATCTGGGCGGGTTGAGCGGCGTTCTCGATGCCACCGAGAACCAGCAACCTCGTGCCAGCGCCGGGTTCTTCCTGATGGCCTATATCGGCTTCAGTCTGCCGGTCGTGGCGACCGGCGCCCTGGTGGACCGGCTCGGACATGCGTCGGCCTTGGCGTTGTTCGGCATGCTCCTGCTCGCCTCGGCACTGGCCGTTCACCGCCGCCTGGGACGTCAGCGCCTTCACGCTCCTCGTCCCGCCTGAAGCCGCGTCGAGAACGACATCGCCCCCACCGGATGACCGGCGGGGGCGATGATGCCATGAGACGAACGGGGCCAGGAGGCCCTTCCCTCAGGGCGATTCGCGAATCACATCCGTTCCCGATGGCAACTCGAGCGTGAAGCGGGAATCGTCCACCTCCACGTTCTGTTGTGCATCATCGAACTCGATGGCAGTGCGCTGCCCCGTGCTGTCGGTCATCTGCAAGCGACCGAGGATCTCGCCATAGAAGGTCAGCTTCAAGGACTCGAACAGGGTGTCGGCTTCGCGTGGCGTCAGCGTGAAGGTCTCCGCCGTGCCCTGCTGCGAACGGGTCACTTCGTAGCTCTCGGTCAACTCATCGGTACTGCCGGATAGCAGCAGCGCCGGCGTATGGGTCACGCGCTCGTCGAGCGCCTGTACCGTGGCCTGTTGCAGGTCAGGGTCGTAAAGCGTGACCTCCTCGCCATTCGACACCACGACCTGCTCGTAGGGTGCATCCACTTCCCAACGGAAGTGCCCCGGGCGTGCCAGCCACATCCGGCCACTGGCCTCCTGGAGGCGCTGCCCGCCACTGTCGAGAATCTCCTGGTCGAAATCGGCCACATAGGTCTTGACCGGCTCGAGCATGTGCGTCAGCCGCTCGGCTCCGTCATCGGCCATCGCCGAGAGTGGTGTCAGGGCCAGCAAGGCACCGGCGGCGAGGCTCTTCTTCACTGTCATGTCGTCATCTCCCTGAACGGGTCCGTGGTGGCGTCCTGTCTCGTTCGGACCCCAACGATCCGGGCGAGTTGCGTCCCCGCCCGAACTTGCATGGTGGTTGCACGATGGTCGTCAGTCGCCGACAGGCGGTGGTGCCAGCACCTCGCGGGCCCCATTGGTGCCCATGGTCGAGACCACGCCAGCCGACTCCATGGCCTCGACCAGCCGTGCGGCCCGGTTGTAGCCGATCTTGAAACGCCGCTGTACCGCCGAGATCGAGGCGCGCCGGCTCTCGGTGACGAACTGTACCGCCTCATCGTAGAGAGCGTCCTGCTCGGCATCGTCGCCATCGCCGCTGCCCTCGGCCTCGAGGCCGGCCAGGGCATCGGCGGACACGCCTCCGGACAGGATCTCGTCGATGTACTCCGGCTCGCCCCGCCGCTTCCAGTCTTCGACCACACGGTGCACCTCGTCATCATCGACAAAGGCACCATGCACTCGGGTCGGCATGCCGGCCCCGGCGGGCAGGTAGAGCATGTCGCCGTGCCCCAGCAGGTTCTCGGCACCGCCCTGGTCGAGGATGGTGCGCGAATCGACCCGTGAGGAGACCTGGAAGGCCATGCGGGTGGGGATGTTGGCCTTGATAAGGCCGGTTACCACATCCACCGACGGCCGCTGGGTCGCCAGGATCAGGTGAATGCCGGCAGCCCTGGCCTTCTGGGCCAGGCGGGCGATCAACTCCTCGACCTTCTTGCCGACGATCATGAACATGTCGGCGAATTCGTCGATCACCACCACGATGTAGGGCAACTTCTCGAGCACCGGCGGCGCCTGATGCATCTCCCAGGGCTGCGGCTCCCACAGCGGATCGGCGACCTGGGCCCCGGCACGCTCGGCCTCATCGAGTTTCTCGTTGAAGCCGGCGATGTTGCGCACCCCCATGGCGGCCATCAGCTTGTAGCGGCGCTCCATCTCGGCCACGCACCAGCGCAGTGCATTGGCCGCCTCTTTCATGTCGGTGACCACCGGCGCCAGCAGGTGCGGGATGCCGTCATAGACCGACAGCTCCAGCATCTTGGGATCGACCATGATCATGCGGACCTCGTCCGGCCGGGCCTTGAGCAGCATGGAGATCAACATGGCATTGACCCCCACCGACTTGCCCGACCCGGTGGTCCCGGCCACCAGCAGGTGCGGCATCTTGCCGAGATTGGCGACCACGGCAGCACCGCCGATGTCCTGTCCGAGCGCCACGGTCAGCGCCGAGGCTTCGTGCTGATAGCGGTCGGAATCGATCACTTCACGCAGGCGGATCATGGCGCGATGGGGGTTGGGAATCTCGATGCCCACGGTGGGCCGCCCCGGAATCACCTCCACCACGCGTACGCTCTTGACCATCAGCGAGCGTGCCAGGTCCTTGGCCAGGTTGCTGATCTTGGAGACCTTGACCCCTGCCGCCGGCTTGATTTCGAACCGTGTGATCACCGGTCCCGGCCAGGTATCGACCACCTCGGCCTTGACCCCATACTCGCGTAGCCGGGTCTCGAGCAGTTCGGCCATCTCGGCCAGCTGCTCGTCGGTGTAGTTGGGCTGATGCGGCTCCGGTGGCGTCAGCACGCGCAAGCTCGGCAGCTCGCCATCCGGCTCGGAAAACTCCTCGAAGGAGGGTCGCTGGCTCTGCAGGTGCTCCACGGTCCAGAGGGCCGGCCCCTGCTCGTCGGCGGCCTCGCGCGCCT
This sequence comes from Halomonas caseinilytica, assembly GCF_001662285.1. Taxonomy (NCBI): domain Bacteria; kingdom Pseudomonadati; phylum Pseudomonadota; class Gammaproteobacteria; order Oceanospirillales; family Halomonadaceae; genus Halomonas; species Halomonas caseinilytica. Next base: position 339,011 of record NZ_BDEO01000001.1, on the reverse strand, counting down.
GGTCGGCCGTAGCGACTTGTGGCGTCTCATCGCCGCTGTCGCCGGATGACGCGGGCGGCGTGGCGCCCTCCTCCGGCATCGACACCGACGGAGCCTCGGCGGCCTCGGTCATCCGGGGCTCGCTGTTTCCGGAGGCGCGGATATCACCGCCCCCAGAGTCACGAACATCGCTGCCTCCGCCCTCTCGGACATCACTGTCAGGCGCACCGGTCGACACGGACCCGGACGGCTCCTGCGGTGCTTCATCCAGCGCGCTCGATGCCGTGTCATCGACGCCGGACTCGCTTTCGGACGACGGCGCGGGCGCCGATGCAGTAGACGTGCCATGGAAGGATGGCGGAATCTCGTCATCATCCGGCAGGATCGGCTCGGGAACGGTTTCCGGCACCCGGTGTGGCGTCCGAGGCTCGCGCAGCGACGGAGATTCGCTCGACGTCGAGACGTCCGAGGCCTTGGTATCCGTCGGGGTGCTTTCCCTGGCCGAGGACGGCGGCGCGACGAAGGCCGAGGCTCGGGGAGCCGAAGGTTCGCTCGATTCACGCTCGGCCGTGGGGCGCGATGGCTCGGCACTTGCCGGCGTCAGGGAGATCGTCGGCTCCTTGGGCTCCCAGGAAGCCTGAGCGGTATAGGCCGCCTCGGGGCGCTTGGCCGAAGGCGTGCGGTCGGGCACCTCCCAGGGAATCTCGGTTCTACCATCATTGCCGAAGCCGGGATCGCGACGCCCCGCCCCTTCCAGAACCGGCGACTCGCCGCTGTCGAACCCAGGCACGAGACGCCGCCACCAAGCGCCACGCAGCGGCTCGCTCTCGTCTTCCGCTTTCTTTTCCGCGCCCTTCTCTTCCGCGTCCTTCTCTGTCGCATCATCCTCGGATAACGCCGATCGCTGGCGACTGCCGTGCCGCGGCTCCGATGCAGCTTTTTCGGTATCGCTCGCCTCGCGCTGCAGGGCAAAACGGCTCGATGCCCAGCGCCACAGCGCCATGGCACGCAGCCCCAGCTCATCCATGATGGTCAGCCAGGACAGGCCCGTGAACAGGGGCACCCCGCATAGCATGGCGGCCAACGCGAGCAACGAGGTCCCGCCGCTGCCCAGCATGGGCAGCAGAGCGCCGACCAGGCCTTCGCCGAGGATACCCCCTGCTGCATAGGGCAAGGGACTGTCGGGGCGATAGAAGTGCAAGGCGCCCAGTGTGGTGGTTCCCAGCAGCAACAGCACCAGCCCGCCACACCGCACCGCCAGCAGGGTGGCATCCCATTCGAAATCCACCTGTCGCGAACGTATCAACCACCAGGCGGCAAACCCGAGCATGGCGGGCCACCACAGGGCGCTGGCCCCGAACAGCGAGTACAGCACATCGGCCAGCCAGGCGCCGAAGGCCCCCATCCAGTTGGCGACTTCCGTCTCCGGGCCACTTCGCGACCACCCGGGGTCGCCGGCATCGAAACTGAACAAGGCCAGCAGCAGAAACACGCAGGCCGCCAGCAGCAGGATCACCACACCCTCGCGGGCCGATCCCTGCAGCCGCAGGCCGAAGCGTCTGGCCGTTTCCTTGGCATTCGCCGCACGACCGTGCGGCGCGGACTTCTTCTTGGCAGTCAAGCGGCCATCCCCTTGCGCCACATGGCGTCTTCCAGATTCTACAAAGGCCAATCATACCGAGCCTGGGCGCACCGTCACAGGGGCCTCGACGACTTGAGTGCCGCCCTGCTGCCCGTCACACTATCCTCCCCGACACAAGGAAAGATTCCGCATGCTCTCCTGGCTGCCCGAGCACCCCATCCGTTTTCCGCCTGTCGATACGGCCCTGGACGACCCCGGCGGTCTGCTGGCCGCGGGTGGCGACCTGAGTCCGGCCTGGCTGCTCACCGCCTATCGACGCGGCATCTTCCCCTGGTACAGCGAGGGGCAACCCGTTCTATGGTGGAGCCCGGACCCCCGCATGGTACTCTTGCCCGGCGAGATCCGGGTACGTCGCAGCTTGGCCAAGCGTCTGCGCAACGGCGGGTTCCACGTCACCGCCGATACCGCCTTCGATGCCGTCGTCAGCGCCTGTGCCGCACCGCGCCGCGATCAGCCAGGCACCTGGATCACCGATGAAATGCGCACGGCCTACGGCCGACTTCACGATCTCGGGGCGGCGCATTCGGTGGAAGTCTGGCGCGATGGCGCTCTCGTCGGCGGACTCTATGGCATTGCGCTGGGGCCCGTCTTCTTTGGCGAGTCGATGTTCTCGCGCGCGACCGATGCCTCCAAGATCGCCCTGGTGGCGCTGGCACGGGCCATGGCCCGCGATGGCGGACGCCTCATCGACTGCCAGATGCACACCGCCCATCTGGCCAGTCTCGGCGCCCGGGACATCGCCCGGGCCGAATTCATCGGCTATCTTGAACAGTGGCTGGGTGACATGCCGGATGGCGAGCACCTGCTGGCGTCGAATGCCATCGCCCCGCCGACCTGGTCGTTCACACGGCTCGGCGAGGCTATCATGACGGAGCCACGGACGAGAGGAGACGGCAGCCTTGAGCAGTAATACTCCCCGGCAGCCGATACGCGACCTGCGGTTCTTCCTGACCGTGCCGCATTCCTGCAGCTATCTGGAGGGGCGCGAGGCGACCACCTTGTTTCTCGATCCTCAGCAGTCTCCGGGGGTGGGCGTCTATGATGCCCTGACACTGATGGGGTTCCGGCGTAGCGGCCATCACCTCTACCGCCCCCATTGCGAGGGATGCAACGCCTGTGTCTCGGTCCGCATTCCGGTAAACGACTTCTCGCCGAGTCGCACCCAGCGCAAGCTCATGCATCGCAACGCCGATCTGAGCGAACACGTGCGTCCCGCCGCCTTCGATGCCGAGCACTATTCGCTCTATGCCCACTACATTCGCACCCGGCACAGCGACGGCGACATGTATCCGCCTAGCTACGAGCAATACCGCACCTTCCTGACCCTGGACCAGGACTACGCCAAGCTGCTCGAGTTGCGGCTGGGCGATCGATTGCTCGCGGTCTCCGCCTTCGACCAGCTCGAGCACGGGCTGTCGGCGATCTATACCTTCTTCGATCCGGCCAGCCAGTTCGAACGCCGCTCGCTCGGTACCTACGCGGTCCTCAGCCTGGTCGAGCGCGCCCGACACCTGGGTCTACCCCACGTCTACCTGGGATACTGGATCCAGGAATGCCGCAAGATGTCCTACAAGCAGAACTTTCGCCCCCTGGAACGACTCGATGGTCGTCAATGGCGACGCCTGATCCTCGATTGAGCCGTCCTACCTTTTGCCTTGACGGCCGGCATGCGGCACAATATCGCGCTATCCTTATCGGCACAGACGGCTTTCCGTCGTATATCGTGCCGCTTTGTTGTTCGTCATCACCAGCGAGGAATCGCCTATATGGCACGCGAAGACCATATCGAAATGGAAGGCGTCGTCGTCGATACCCTTCCCAACACCATGTTCCGGGTCGAACTCGAGAACGGCCACGTCGTGACCGCTCATATCTCGGGCAAGATGCGCAAGAACTATATCCGCATCCTGACCGGCGACAAGGTCAAGGTCGAGCTGACTCCCTATGACCTTTCCAAGGGGCGTATCGTCTACCGTTCCCGCTAAGGAAGCACAGGTTACTGCCCTCGCGGCTTCCCGCCGGCCCTCGATGTCGTCCCGGAAACGAACGACGCCCCGTCCGAAGACAGGGCGTGGGTTCACGGGAGCGCTTGACGCGCCGCCTCAGGGCGCGTCGGCCAGCTCCGATTCCGAGGCCAGGTGCAACTCGCCGTCCTCGACGCTGACATGCACCACGCCGCCATGCTCGGCCAGTTCCCCGAACAGGATCAACTCGGCCAATGGCTTCTTGAGCTTCTCCTGGATCAGGCGAGCCATCGGACGCGCCCCCATGTCCGGATCGTAGCCGCGTTCGGCCAGCCAATCCCGAGCCGCCTCGTCCACTTCGAGCTGCACGCGCTTCTCGTCCAGCTGGGCCTGCAACTCGACCAGGAACTTGTCCACCACATTGCGCACCACCTCGGTGGGCAGGGAGTGGAACTGAATGATGCCATCCAGGCGGTTGCGGAACTCCGGCGAGAAGGTCTTGCGGATCTCCTCCATGGCATCGGTCGAGTGATCCTGGGTCTGGAAGCCGATGGAGCGGCGCGTGGCCAGCTCGACCCCGGCATTCGATGTCATGATCAGGATTACATGGCGGAAGTCCGCCTCACGGCCGTTGTTGTCGGTCAGCTTGCCATGATCCATGACCTGCAGGAGCAGGTTGAAGACCTCGGGATGCGCCTTCTCGATCTCGTCGAGCAGCAGCACGCAATGCGGCTGCTTGGTGATCGCCTCGGTCAACAGCCCACCCTGGTCGTAGCCGACGTATCCCGGCGGCGCCCCGATCAACCGCGACACCGTATGGCGCTCCATGTACTCCGACATGTCGAAACGCACGAGATCGATACCCATGATATGCGACAGCTGTCGGGCCACCTCGGTCTTGCCGACCCCGGTCGGACCGGCGAACAGGAAACTGCCCACCGGCTTGTCCGGCGACTTGAGTCCGGCACGTGACAGCTTGATCGCCGCGGACAGGCTATCGATCGCCTCGTCCTGACCGAACACCAGCATCTTGAGATCGCGGTCGAGATTCTCGAGCAGCTTGCGATCCGAGCTGGACACGCTCTTCGGCGGGATACGGGCGATGGAAGCCACCACGGCCTCGACCTGATCCACGTCGATGCAGTCGACCCTCACTTCCGGCGGCAGCAGGCGCTGATGTGCACCCGCCTCGTCGATGACGTCGATGGCCTTGTCCGGCAGGAAGCGATCGTTGATGTAGCGATCCGCCAGCCTCGCGGCTGTCTCGAGCGCCTCATCGGTGTACTTGAGCTGGTGGTGTTCCTCGAAGCGCGACCGCAGCCCCTTGAGGATGCGGACGGTGTCGTCCACCGAAGGCGCCATCACATCGACCTTCTGGAAACGGCGCGCCAGCGCCCGATCCTTCTCGAAGATGCCCCGGAACTCCTGGAAGGTGGTGGAACCGATGCAACGCAGCTCTCCCGAGGAAAGCAGCGGCTTGAGCAGGTTGGAGGCATCCATCACGCCACCAGAGGCCGCACCGGCGCCGATCACCGTATGAATCTCGTCGATGAACAGGATCGAGTTGGGTTGCTTGCGCAATTCGGCCAGCAGCCCCTTGAGGCGCTTCTCGAAATCGCCCCGGTACTTGGTGCCGGCGAGCAAGGCGCCCATGTCGAGGGCATACACAACGGCATCGCCGATCACGTCGGGCACGTCCTCCTCGACGATACGCTTGGCCAGCCCCTCGGCAATGGCCGTCTTGCCGACACCAGCCTCGCCCACCAGCAGGGGATTGTTCTTGCGACGACGCGCCAGGATCTGCACGACTCGCTCGAGCTCATGGTCGCGACCGATCAAGGGATCGATCTTGCCGATGCGCGCCTGCTCGTTGAGGTTGGTGGCGTAGCCGGTCAGCGGATTGCTGCTCGTCTCGCCGCCAGCCTCCTCGGCCTCTTCGGCATCGGGCGACGGCGACGATGAGGCATTCTCGTCGTGACCGGAGATCTTGGAAATGCCATGGGCGATGTAGTTAACGGCATCCACCCGGGCCACATTCTGCTGCTTGAGGAAATAGACCGCCTGGCTCTCCTGCTCGGAGAAGATCGCCACCAGCACATTGGCACCGGTGACCTCGCTCTTGCCGGAGGACTGCACATGGAAGACGGCACGCTGCAGCACGCGCTGGAAGCCCAGCGTCGGCTGCGTCTCGCGATCCCCCTGGTCCTCGGGGATCAGCGGCGTGGTGGAATTGATGAAATCCTGCAGGTCGGACCGCAGCTTGTCGATATTGGCCCCACAGGCCTTGAGAACATCCGCCGCGGAGGCGTTGTCCAGCAGAGCCAGCAGCAGGTGCTCCACGGTCATGAACTCGTGACGCTTGGATCGCGCTACGGTAAAGGCCGTGTTGAGGGTCAGTTCAAGTTCTTTGCTCAGCATGGCAGTCCCCTTCTCGCCGCTTAGGGCTTGCGTCGGATCTTTCTCGGTCCGGCATCATCAACATCGGGCACAAACGGCAGCGTTGCAAGTCATCTCACCAACGCTACGTCGCCATACGCCCTTGGACCATGCCGATGCTCAATCGTCCGCCGCCTCGATGTCGCACAGCAACGGATGCTGGCACTCTCGTGCATATTGATTGACTTGGTGGCTTTTGGTTTCCGCGATATCCCGGGTAAAGATGCCACAGGTGGCCTTGCCCTGGGTATGTACCGCCAGCATGACCTGAACCGCGGTCTCGCTGTCCATGTGGAAGAAGGTTTGCAGCACCTCGACAACAAACTCCATTGGGGTGAAGTCGTCATTATGCAAGACCACCTTGTACATCGGCGGATGCGCCAGCTCCGGCTCGGACGACTGTACCGCCACATCACCGTCGCCTTCTTCATCAGGCGCCGGCGGCCGTGTCATCCCGGCACGATATGGCGCTAGACGATCCGCCATCCTTCCCTCCTCTCTTTTGAACATAAGCACCACTTTGCTTCTCGACAAGCCGTCATTGACGCCCTTCGACGAGTATTGGACGTCGTCGGCGCACGCGGGTTCATCATCGTTGTCTGCTATCGCGCCAAGCGTCCCTCAACGCAACGGCCCCGCCCTTGAACCAGACGGGGCCGGGACGCCTCGGCGCCATGGAACCGGGGAAGCGCTCAGCGCTTGGCCACCAGCTCCAGAGCGGCATTGAGGGTCTGGCTGGGGCGCATGACGGCATCCGCCAGCTCGCTGTCGGCATGATAGTAGCCGCCGATATCCACCGGCTGCCCCTGCACACCGTTGAGCTCTTCGACGATGACCGCTTCCTTGGCGCTCAGTTCCCCGGCGAGCTTGCCGAACAGTGCCTTGAGCTCGGCGTCCTCGTCCTGGGCGGCAAGCGCTTCGGCCCAGTACATGGCCAGGTAGAAGTGACTACCACGGTTATCCAGCTCGCCGACCTTGCGCGACGGCGACTTGTTGCTGTCGAGGAACTTGCCGTTGGCCTCGTCCAGTGCCTTGGCCATCACCCTGGCACGGGCATTGTCGAAGGTCTTGCCCAGGTGCTCCAGGGAGGCCGCCAGCGCCAGGAACTCGCCCAGGGAATCCCAACGCAGGTGGTTCTCCTCGAGGAGCTGCTGGACATGCTTGGGCGCGCTGCCGCCAGCCCCTGTCTCGAACAGGCCGCCGCCGTTCATCAGCGGCACGATGGAGAGCATCTTGGCGCTGGTGCCCAGTTCCATGATCGGGAACAGGTCGGTCAGGTAGTCCCGCAGCACGTTGCCGGTCACCGAGATGGTGTCCTCGCCCTTGCGAATGCGCTCGAGCGAGAACTGCATCGCCTCCATCGGCGCCATGATGCGAATATCCAGACCACTGGTGTCGTGATCCTGGAGATAGGTCTCGACCTTCTCGATCAACTGGGCGTCGTGGGCGCGCTGGGCATCCAGCCAGAACACCGCCGGCGTGCCGCTCTCGCGGGCGCGCGTCACGGCCAGCTTGACCCAGTCCCTGATCGGCGCGTCCTTGGTCTGGCACATGCGCCAGATATCGTCCTGCTCGACCTGGTGCTCGAACAGCACCTCGCCGGCCGCATCGGTGACGCGCACGGTGCCGTCGGCAGGAATCTGGAAAGTCTTGTCGTGGGAGCCGTACTCTTCGGCCTTCTGGGCCATCAGACCGACGTTGGATACGCTGCCCATGGTGGTCGGATCGAAGGCGCCATGCTGCTTGCAGTCATCGATGACGGCCTGGTAGATGCCCGCATAGCTACGGTCGGGGATCACCGCCTTGGCATCATGCAGGGCATCGTCGGCACCCCACATCTTGCCGGAATCCCGGATCATCGCCGGCATGGAGGCATCGATGATCACGTCGCTCGGCACATGCAGGTTGGTGATGCCCTTGTAGGAATCGACCATGGCCAGACGCGGCCGCTCGGCGTAGAGCGCCTCGATATCGGCCTCGATATCGGCCTGCTTGTCGGCCGGCAGCTTGGCGATGGTGGCATAGAGATCGCCGATGCCGTTGTTGGGATCGAAGCCGACCTCATCCAGCGCCTCGGCGTGCTTCTCCAGCACGTCGCGGTAGAACTCGCTGACCACCATGCCGAACATGATCGGGTCGGAGACCTTCATCATGGTCGCCTTGAGATGCAGGGAAAACAGCACATCCTGTTCTCGGGCATCGGCAATCTGCTCGGCGACGAAGGCGCTCAACGCCTTGCGGCTCATGACCGCACCGTCGATGACCTCACCGGCCAGCACGGGGGTCTTCTCCTTGAGCACGGTGGTGCTGCCGTCCTGACCGATCAGCTCGATCTTGACCGCGCCCTCGGCGGCAATGCAGGCAGACTTCTCGCTGCCGTAGAAGTCGCCCTCGCTCATGTGGGCAACGTGAGAGCGCGAGTCGGCCTGCCACTCGCCCATGCGGTGCGGATACTTGCGAGCATAGTTCTTGACCGAACGCGGCGCGCGACGGTCGCTGTTGCCCTCGCGCAGCACCGGGTTGACCGCACTGCCCTTGACGCGATCGTAGCGCGCCTTGACGTCGCGCTCGTCGTCGTTGCTCGGCTCGTCAGGGTAGTCGGGCAGCGGATACCCCTGGCCCTGCAGCTCCTTGATGGCCGCCTTGAGCTGCGGCACGGAAGCGCTGATATTGGGCAACTTGATGATGTTGGCTTCCGGCGTCTTGGCCAGCTCGCCCAGTTCGGCCAGATGATCGCTCAGTTTTTGCGATTCGGAGAGGCGGTCGGGAAACTGCGAGAGGATACGCCCGGCCAGGGAGATATCGCGGGTCTCGACGGTGATGCCAGCCGAATCGGTGTAAGCGTCGATGATCGGCAGCAGGGAATGAGTCGCCAGGGCCGGCGCTTCGTCGGTGAGCGTATAGATAATCTTCGGCGTTTTTGACATGTTGGCGTAGATCTCTCTGATCACTGCGGTGCATGAAACGGGATCGGTAGCGCTCGCTCACGATGTCTGGAAGACAGAGGGACCACGGTGAGAACAGCCCGGCACAACAGTCACGACGCGGCATCGGCCATCCCTCGGGGCTGGTCACGCCAGATCCAGAAAAGCGACGAGGGCGCTCCGGCGAGCGAGGCGCAGTATATCAGCCCGCCGTCGCCAACGCATGAACCCGATCGGAGACGATCCCTGCCATCCCGACGTTGCGACCGGTAAGATACCCTCATGAGCCGCCTATATCTCTTCCACAAGCCCTACCACGTCCTCTCGCAGTTCACCGACCGCGGAGATGCCGCGGGCCGGCGTCGCGCCACCCTGGCCGACTATCTCGACGTGCCGGGCATCTATCCGGCCGGCCGGCTCGATCACGACTCCGAAGGCCTGCTACTGTTATCCGACGACGGCGACCTGATCCACCGCATCAGTCACCCGAAACACAAGCAGCCCAAGACCTACTGGGTCCAGGTCGAAGGCCAGCCGGATGACGCCGCCCTTGCGGCGCTGCGCGGGGGTATCGAGCTCAAGGACGGCCCGACCCGACCCGCCCGGGTGCGCCGACTGGACCATGTCGCCCTGCCCGCACGTCAACCGCCGGTGGACCCGCGTCGCCACCCCGTCACCCAATGGCTGGAGCTCATCATCACCGAAGGACGCAATCGTCAGGTCCGCCGCATGACGGCCCATGTCGGCCACCCCACACTACGGCTGGTGCGGACCGCCATCGGTCCCTGGTCTCTCGACGACCTGGCGCCGGGACAATGGCGCTGCGAGACGCTCAATGCTCCACGTCGCGCCCCACGGCGCCGCACATCCACGAGGAGGCAAAAATGAACCGCTGGCAACCCTTCGTCAGCGTGGCCACCGTGGTGGAACGCGCCGGCTGCTATCTGATGGTCGAAGAGGATCGGGGCGGCCCGCATCCCCTTTTCAACCAGCCCGCCGGGCATCTTGAACCCGGCGAACGCATCCGTGACGCCGCCCTGCGCGAGTTGCGCGAGGAAACCGCCTGGCAGGTGGGCATCACCGACTACCTGGGGCTGTACGTCTATCAGGCGCCCGATGGCAAGACCTTCCACAGCCACGCTTTCCATGGCATGGCGCTTGCCCACCTCGGCAACGAGCTCGACCCGGCCATCCGGGCGGTACACTGGCTCTCGCTGGAGGAACTCGAAACCCTGGAGCGCGAAGGGCGCATGCGAAGCCCCTTGGTCATGAGGCGCATCCGCGACGCCATCGCCGAACGCTTCTACCCCATGGACACGATTCACGAGCGCTAGCCGCGCTTCGCGCGGAGCTGGAAGCTGGAAGGACAGCATGAGCCCCACCATCATCGGGTCAAGGTCTTTCTTCCAGCTTCAAGCTTATGACCTCAAGCTCCGGGCGGAGCCCGGCTCTTCGAGCTTCCCTCTCTTGTCAGGTATAATCTTTCCCCATTTGCGACCCACTCAATCCGAGAGCACCATGACAGCCACCAAGGGCAAGGTCATCGTCGGCATGTCCGGCGGCGTCGATTCCTCCGTTTCCGCCCAGCTACTGCTCGAGCAGGGCTTTGATGTCGAGGGCCTGTTCATGAAGAACTGGGACGAGGACGACGGCACCGAATACTGCACCGCCAAGGAAGACCTGGCGGATGCCGAGGCCGTGTGCGCCAAACTCGGCATCCACCTGCACACCGCCAACTTCGCCGCCGAGTACTGGGACAACGTCTTCGAGCACTTCCTCGCCGAGTACAAGGCCGGACGTACGCCGAATCCGGACATCCTTTGCAACCGCGAGATCAAGTTCAAGGTATTCCTCGAGTACGCCGAACTGCTCGGCGCCGACTGGATCGCCACCGGCCACTACGTGCGCCGTGCCGAGCACAACGGCCGAGCGCGGCTGCTCAAGGGGCTAGATGCCAACAAGGACCAGAGCTACTTCCTGCACGCCGTGCCCGAATCGGCCATCGCCCGCAGCCTCTTCCCGGTAGGTGAGCTGGAGAAGAGCGAAGTCCGTGACATCGCCGAGCGCCATGGCCTGGCAACGGCGCGCAAGAAGGACTCCACCGGCATCTGCTTCATCGGCGAGCGACGCTTCCGCGACTTCCTCAGCCAGTATCTCCCCGCCCAGCCGGGCACCATCGAGACCCCGGAGGGAGACGTCATCGGCGAGCACATGGGCCTGATGTACTATACCTTGGGCCAACGCCAGGGCCTGGGCATCGGCGGCCTCGCCAACTACCCCGATGCGCCCTGGTACGTGGCCGGCAAGGATCTGGAGCGCAACGTGCTCACCGTGGTGCAGGGCAAGCATCATCCCCTGCTCTACACCGACAGCCTGGCCACCGAGGCCATGGACTGGGTGGCCGGCGCGCCTCCGGCGCGAGAAGGCCGCTATCGCGCCAAGACCCGTTATCGCCAGGCCGACGTGCCCTGCACCATGCGGGTCACCGAAGACGGCGGGGTCGAGGTGCATTTCGATGAGCCCCAGCGAGCCGTGACCCCGGGGCAATCGCTCGTGCTCTATGACGGTGACACCTGCCTCGGCGGCGGTGTGATCCGTGCCATCTGGAATGCCACCGAGGCTGCCGCATGACCGCATCCACGCCGATCCACCCGGCCCCTGAAACCTCAGCGGGCCGCCAGGCACTGGCACTGGCCGGCGTCTTCCAGGCCGCCAGCCTGGTCGACGAGCTGGCCCGCACCGGGCAAGTCGACCAGCGCGCCTGGGACACCCTGATCCACGCCACCCTGGACACCAATCCCAAGGATTTCGAGTCCATCTACGGCGGCCACCCCAACAACCTTCGCCAGGGGCTCGACACGCTCGAAGGCGTACTCGGACGCCGCCAGGCCAATCCGGTGGTGATGCGCTACGGTTTCTCGCTGCTGATGTTGATGAGCAAGCTGCGCGGCAACAACGCCATGATGGATGATCTCGGGCAGCGCTTGACGCGCGCCCAGGCCCAGGCCGAGCATTTCGGCGAAACCCACGAGAATATCATCGCCAGCCTCGGCGAGGCCTACCAGCAAACCCTCTCCACCCTCAAGACGCGCATCGTCGTCCAGGGCGATCCTTCCCTGCTGCAGAGCCGCATGATGCCGGAACGCGTGCGGGCCTGCCTGCTGGCGGGCGTTCGCTTTGCCCTGCTCTGGCACCAGCAAGGCGGACGTCGCTGGAAGCTGATCTTCCAGCGCAGCGCCCTGAAGAAAGCTCTCGACACCCTGTAACCGACCACGTCCACTCGGAACACGAATCATGCAGCCTACGTCTCTTCCCTTGTCCGCCCTCACCGCCCTGTCTCCCGTCGATGGCCGTTACGGCAGCAAGGCCGACATCCTGCGCGAGCATTTCAGCGAGTTCGGCCTGATCCGCGCCCGTGTCACCGTCGAAGTCCGCTGGCTGCAGCGCCTCGCTGCCCATCCCGACATCACCGAGGTGCCGGCCCTCTCAAGCGAAGCCAGCGCGGTACTGGATGCCCTGGTACGCGACTTCTCGGTGGCCGATGCCGAACGCATCAAGGAAATCGAGCGCACCACCAACCACGACGTCAAGGCCGTCGAATACTTCATCAAGGAACGCATCGCCGACACGCCCGAGCTGCATGCCATCACTGAGTTCGTGCACTTCGCCTGCACCAGCGAGGACATCAACAACCTCTCCTACGGCGTGATGCTGACCGATGGCCTGGCCACCCTGCTGCCGGTGATGCACCGGGTCGCCGACGAGATCGCCCGCCTGGCCGACGAGCACGCCGAACAGCCGATGCTCTCGCGCACCCACGGGCAGACGGCCAGTCCCACGACCCTGGGCAAGGAAATGGCCAATGTCGCCTATCGCCTGCGTCGTCAGCTCAAGCAGATCGAGTCGGTGGAAATCCTCGGCAAGATCAATGGCGCGGTGGGCAACTACAACGCCCACCTGACCACCTACCCGGAAATCGACTGGGAAGCCAACGCCCGTACCTTCGTCGAGGCACTCGGCCTGACCTTCAATCCCTACACCACCCAGATCGAGCCCCACGATTACATCGCCGAGCTGTTCGACGCGGTGTGTCGCTTCAACACCGTGCTGATCGACTTCGACCGAGATGTCTGGGGTTACATCTCGCTGGGCTACTTCAAGCAGAGCACCGTGGCCGGCGAGATCGGCTCCTCGACCATGCCGCACAAGGTCAACCCCATCGACTTCGAGAACTCCGAAGGCAACCTGGGGCTCGCCAACGCCATTCTCGGCCACCTGGCAGAGAAGCTGCCGATCTCCCGCTGGCAGCGCGACCTGACCGACTCCACCGTGCTGCGCAATCTGGGCATCGGGCTGGCCTATGGATTGATCGCCTACCAGGCCTCGCTCAAGGGTATCGGCAAGCTGGAGGCCAATGCCGCACGCCTGGCCGAAGACCTCGACGCCAGCTGGGAAGTCCTGGCCGAGCCGATCCAGACGGTGATGCGCCGCTACGGCATCGAAAAGCCTTACGAAAAACTCAAGGAACTGACCCGCGGCAAGCGCATCGACCAGGCCGGCTTTGCCGCCTTCATCGACACGCTGGAACTCCCCGCCGCGGTGAAGGAAGATCTCAAGGCCTTGACGCCGGCGACCTACATCGGCAACGCCAGCGAGCAGGCGCGCAAGCTTTAAGCTGGAAGCTGGAAAACAGCGTGATCCCCTCCATCATTGGGTCAAGGTTTTTCTTCCAGCTTCAAGCTTATGACTTCAAGCTCCGGGTGGAGCCCGGCGCTTCGAGCTTCAAGCCCAAACCCGCAAGGCGGGCGCTCTTCCAGCTCCACGCGATGGCCCGGTTGCTTATCCACCCCAAACGAGCCCCAGAATCCTTATGTCAACCGATACGCCCCTCACGATACTGGGCGGCCTGTCCGCCACCGACTTTCTGCGCGACTACTGGCAACAGCAACCACTGTTGATCCGTGGCGCCTTTCCCGATATCGAAAGCCCACTCTCGCCCGACGAACTGGCAGGGCTGGCCTGCGAGGACAACGTCGAGGCGCGCCTGGTCGAGGAACATGGGCCCGAAGGTCCCTGGCAAGTCAGCCACGGCCCCTTTGACGAGGCCACCTTCGCCCGGCTTCCCGAACGTGACTGGACACTGCTGGTCCAGGCGGTGGATCACTACATCCCTGAGGTGGCCGAACTGCTCGAGTGCTTCGACTTCCTGCCCCGCTGGCGGCTCGATGACATCATGATCAGCTATGCCCCACCGGGCGGCAGCGTCGGCCCCCATGTGGATCAGTACGATGTCTTCCTGCTGCAGGCCAGTGGTCAACGCCACTGGCAGCTCGGCGGCCGCGTGCCGGAAGATGCCCCGATCATCGCCGGCATCGACCTGCGCATCCTCGAACGTTTTGAGGTTCAACCCGGCCAGGACTGGGTGCTGGAGCCCGGCGACATGCTCTACCTCCCGCCGGGCTGGGCACATCACGGTGTCAGCCAATCCGATGACTGCCTGACGTTCTCGGTCGGCTTCCGTGCGCCGTCGGCGGACGAAGCGATCACGTCCTTCGCCGACTATCTCGGCGAACAGCTCCCCGCCTCGCATCGCTACGCCGATGCCGGCATGGAGCCCCCCGAGGATCCCGCCCAACTCGACGATGCCTCGCTGGCCCGCATGCGTGCCCTGATTCTCGAGACGCTGGACGACCCCGCCCAGATGGCACAATGGTTCGGTCGTGTCATGACCCAGCCCAAGTATGTCGATCAGCTGGTGCCCAACGAGACGCCCACCGAGGAAGACGAGCTTGTCGCCGCGCTACAAGCCGGCGAGTGCCTGGAACGCAGCCTCGGTTCGCGCTTCGCCTGGCGTGCCCTGGACGACGAGCGTGCCACTCTGTTCGTCGATGGCGATGGCATCGACTGCCCCGCGGCCCTGGCCCGTGAACTGGCCGGCACCGCGATGCTCGATGCCCGTCTACTGGACTACCCCGAGGCGCCGCGCGTCCTGACGCATCTGCTCGATGCCGGCAGCCTCGACTGGGCGCAACCCGATGAGGAATGAATGCCATGACACAGGCAGTGCAAATTCGCGAGGGTGACTGGGAAGAATTCGGCGAGGCCGCCGGTGACATCAGGCGTCGTGTCTTCATCGACGAACAGGCCGTGCCACCGGAGGAGGAATGGGACGGCCGCGATGCTGAGTGCCGGCATTTCCTGGCGCTCGACGATACCGGCAAGGCATTGGGCACTGCGCGACTGCTGCCCGACGGACACATCGGCCGGGTAGCCGTACTGCAGGACGCCAGAGGGCTCGGCGTCGGCCTTGCCCTGATGAAAGCCGCCATCGCCTCGGCACAACGTCGCGGCGATACCAGCGTGGCCCTGGCCGCTCAGATTCAGGCACTGCCCTTCTACGAACGACTCGGTTTCCAGGCCCATGGTGACACCTTTCTGGACGCCGGAATTCCGCATCGCAACATGACGCTTTTCCTCGACGACTGATTCCCCTTCTCTACCTCCTTCGCGGAAAGATGACTACAGAATCCCGGCCTCTCAAAGGGGTTCTGTAGTCGAGCTACAACGCTCTCTCCCCCCAAATACCAATGGTGAAAGCCCGCTATACGGGACCATAGTGACCCTCAAGGCAAGTGACCCAACACCTCCGTAGCGATCCTTCTTGTCGTCAGGAGGCGTAGCAAGATCACTTGTCATATGTCGACCTGGACGTGGAAATCCACCCGTCAATCACCACGAAAAGCGACAGAATTTCGCAGTTGCAGCACAAGCGTGACTCAGCAGCAGTTCCTTGAACTCGAAACCAGAGGATCACTCATGGCAGCTTTCAACGACGAGCGTCAGGCACTGGCCCAACAGCGTGAAGCCCAGTGCGGCAAGTGGGACAATATCAACCCGGATCACGCCGCGCGTCTCCGGCTGCAGAACCGCTTCCGGACCGGTCTGGACATTGCACGCTACACCGCCGCCATCATGCGCGAGGACATGGCCGCCTACGACACCGACACCTCGAAGTACACCCAGTCGCTGGGCTGCTGGCATGGTTTCATCGGCCAGCAGAAGCTGATCTCCATCAAGAAGCACTTCGGTGAAACCAAGGGGCGCTACCTCTACCTTTCCGGCTGGATGGTCGCCGCCATGCGCTCCGAGTTCGGACCGCTTCCCGACCAGTCGATGCACGAAAAGACCAGCGTGCCGGCATTGATCGAGGAGCTCTACACCTTCCTGCGCCAGGCCGATAGCCGTGAACTCAATCATCTCTTCCGGGAACTGGATAACGCACGGCAGGCCGGCGACGAACTGAAAAGCAAGGAGCTGCTCGACAGGATCGACAACTTCCAGACCCACGTGGTGCCGATCATTGCCGATATCGATGCTGGCTTCGGCAACGCCGAGGCCACCTACCTGCTGGCCAAGAAGATGATCGAGGCCGGTGCCTGCTGCCTGCAGATCGAGAACCAGGTCTCCGACGAGAAGCAATGCGGCCACCAGGACGGCAAGGTCACCGTGCCGCACGAAGACTTCATCGCCAAGCTCAACGCCGTGCGCTACGCCTTCCTGGAACTCGGTGTGGAAGATGGCGTGATCGTCGCCCGCACCGATTCCCTGGGTGCCGGACTGACCCAGAAGATCGCCGTCAGCCGCGAACCCGGTGACCTCGGCGATCAGTACAACCGTTACCTCGATGGTGACGAGATCACCTCCGCGGACGATATCGCCAACGGCGATGTGGTGATCAAGCAGGACGGCAAGCTGGTCAAGGTCAAGCGCCTGGCTTCCGGTCTCTATCAGTTCAAGCCGGGCACCGGCGAGGATCGCGTGGTGCTGGACTGCATCACCAGCCTGCAGAACGGCGCCGACCTGCTGTGGATCGAGACCGAAAAACCCCATGTCGGCCAGATCAAGGGCATGGTGGACCGCATCCGCGAGGTCTGCCCGGATGCCAAGCTGGTCTACAACAACTCGCCCTCCTTCAACTGGACCCTGAACTTCCGCCAGCAGGTGTTCGACGCCTGGGAGGCCGAAGGCAAGGACGTCAGCGACTACGATCGCGCCGACCTGATGAACGAGAAGTACGATGCCACGCCACTGGCTCAGCTCGCCGACGAGTGGACGCAGAACTTCCAGCGCGACGCTGCCCGCGAGGCGGGTATCTTCCACCACCTCATCACCCTGCCGACCTATCACACCGCCGCCCTGTCCACCGATAACCTGGCGCGCGGCTACTTCGGCGAAGAAGGCATGCTGGCCTATGTGTCAGGCGTGCAGCGTCGTGAGATCCGCGAGGGCATCGCCACCGTCAAGCACCAGGACATGGCCGGTTCCAACATCGGCGACGACCACAAGGAGTTCTTCCACGGCGAAGCCGCGCTCAAGGCCGGCGGCAAGGCCAACACCATGAACCAGTTCGGCTGACCACCCCCATCGACAACACCTTCGGGGAGGCTTTCGCCTCCCCTTTTTCGTGTCGGCTCACGCGACTCCGTGAAACTCACCAACAGCGACGCTCGGCTTTGGGGCCCCATGTAGTCGAGTTACAACCGAGAGTGCCCCCAAGGAGGCATTGTCGGTTTTGCTGTCCTGCACCATAGTCAAGGCACAGTGCAGGCCAGCGTTTCGTTACCCCGATCCGCGACTCTGCCCTGAGCTACGAACCACGGCGCTTTCATTGATGATCCAGGCGCCAGAGGCGATGGTCTTCCACGCTTGTGACCATTTCGCAACTGCAGCATCGGGCGCTTACCCGGCCCGACATGAGTAGCAAGACACGACCATGTCATCACGGATGGCGAACTCGCTCGAGACGCCACCCAGTCAGTGGATGACCCTATCAAGAGGTGTTACACATGAACTGCATCGAACTGAGCCAACAAGCCGACCTCATGGCCAGCACGTTCAGCAAGCAGGACCTCGCCAAACTGGTGCTGGCCCTGAAGGGGAATCGAGAGTCTCTGCAACACGCCGTCAAGGTCATCGATACCATCGACAATCGAGTGGGCTACTCGCTCGACGATGCCTGGGATGAGGTCCTCTCCGGCGATGCCCAACCGCTGCACGAGGAAGAGTGAAGGCGCCTTCCCATTCATCGCAAGACGTCAAGACGCCCATCCCGGCCCGACGGCGGGGTGGGCGTCTTGACGAAGATGCCGACCACCGAAACGCACGACTTCGCCGGCCGCTGGTCAAATTCATACCTCCGAGATAGACTCGGAGACGAATCCATTCATCGTTTGCCGTTTCCCGACAGCAGGTTATCGGCCAACGCCGCCGTCACGCACGCCATTTGGCAAGGAGGTCACACATGAAGCGTCTTCTTCCCGTACTTGTCCTGAGCACCCTCACGCTCGCCGGTTGCGCCAACACATCGCCCTACTCGGGCAATGTCTACTCCGGCAACCAGGCGAAATCCGCCCAGGAGGTTACCCTGGGTACCATCACGGCCATCCGCCCAGTGCAGATCCAGGCCGACAGCCGCGCCGGCGGCCTGCTCGGCAGTGGTGGTGGCGCCATCATCGGCGGCCTGCTCGGCAACCAGATCGGCGGCGGTTCCGGACGCCAGCTCGCCACGGCAGCCGGCGCCATCGGCGGTGCCGTGGCCGGCACCAAGATCGAGGAGTCTTCCAACCGGATCAATGCAATGGAGCTCGAGATTCGCAAGAACAACGGCGAGCAGGTCGTCGTCGTGCAGAAAGCGGATCAGAACTTCCAGGTCGGTCAACAAGTACGCCTGATCGGCACTGGCCGCAACGTCAGCGTGGCGCCCTACTGAACCAACCTCGCGGCATACGAAAAAGGGCCCGCCACAATGGCGGGCCCTTTTTCGTCAACCATCACGCGGCGTCAGTGAAAATCGACCTTTTTCATTGCCCAGCAGACCAGCTTGCCACCGACCAGGGCCAGCAGGGCAATGATCAACAGCGTCAGCAGCATGTCCACGGGGCTTACGATCGCGGTCGCACCCAGCACCGCAATGGCGGGGCACCAGACCCAGCGATCGTCCTCGCTGCGCAGGATATCGGGCAGCAGCTTGTCCAGAACGCCACTGACGGAAGCCTCCCAGCGTTTCAGGCACAGCAAGAGGATCACGGCGAAGGCGATCACCCAGATCAAGGTCACGAGCATGACGTTCTCCACAACAGGTCGGGAAGAGCGGGAAAATTCTGTGTCCAAAGGGTATCCCCGCCCGCCACGCCACGCAACCGGCGGCCCACGACGTGAATACGACTCAGGCGCACGCACGATAACCTGAAAAATCGCCAGTGCCACTGACAGAACCTGAGATCCCACGTTACCATGCTATCTTACATGCACTCACCAAAGGTTCATCAATGCAGATTGCGCAAAATTCGGTTGTCGCGTTTCACTACACCCTGACCAACGATGCAGGTGAAGTGCTGGACAGCTCAGAGGGTCGTGAGCCGCTGACCTATCTCCATGGCGCCGGCAACATCATTCCGGGCCTCGAGAAGGAAATGGAAGGTCGTGCCGCTGGCGACAAGCTCCAGGCCCAGGTCAAGCCGGAGGAAGGCTACGGCGAAGTGCAGCCGCAGCTGGTGCAGGAAGTCCCGAGGGATGCATTCCAGGGCGTCGAGAACGTGGAACCCGGCATGCAGTTCCAGGCCCAGACCCAGGGTGGACCGCTGATGGTCACCGTGACCAAGGTCGAAGGCGACACTGTCACCGTCGATGGTAACCATCCGCTGGCCGGCCAGCAGCTGAACTTCGACGTCGAGATCGCCGAGGTCCGCGAGGCCACTCAGGAAGAAATCGAACATGGCCATGTGCATGGCGAGGGCGACCAGGAGCACTGAGTGCTTGCCCCGCCGGGCCGATGGTTCGATATCGGGAGCGACCGACGGGTCGCTCCCTTTTTGTATCCCCTTCCGCCTTTCCCTCTATTCCCTGCTTGGCATCCTCGTGTCGTGCCCCTTTGCTGACCTCCCGGCGCCGGCCCGCTGACGGCATCAGCTTCCTTTCCCGGACAACACCGCCAGGGTCCGATACCCGCCCCACAGTCGCGTCGCGGTCGTGACGAGACAAGCCACGGCAAACAGGGTCGCCAGCACCGGAAATTGCCCGGGCCACAGGCAGAAAGCCACCAGCGCCAGCACCGTCTCGGTGCCCTCGGTCAGGCCATGCAGATAATAGAAAGCCTTGCGCTGGAAGCGGGGTCTCTCCAGTTCATGGCGAGCAGCCATGATCGCGAAGGCCAGAAAGGACGTCCCGGTCCCGATGAACGAGAACAACAGGAAAGCGCCAGGCAGCGCATTGACAGCGGGATCGGCCAGCACGAAGCCCAGCACTACCGCCGCATAGAAAACGAAATCGAGACCGATGTCGAGAAAGCCGCCGGCATCGCTGGCACTGCCGGCATGCCGCGCCAGCGCGCCATCCAGGCCATCCCCCAGTCGGTTGAGCAGAATCATCGCCAAGGCCGCCGGATAGGCCTCCCACGCCAGCAGCGGCAACGCCAGCATGCCGATCACGAAGGCTGCCAGCGTCACCTGATCAGGCTGCACGCCGGAACGTGCCAAGCGCTCCGCCATCCAGCGCAAGGGGGGCTGGGTCAACGGCATGGTCCAGCGATCGAGCATGCTTCCTCCTTGCTGCAATGGGTATCTCAGCGACGTCGCCAGGCAAAATAGCGGCCAAGCCAGGCAATCACCCTCTCCGGCTTGTGGGCGTTCTTCCAGGCCCCGGCCGTGGCTTTCACTGCCTCGGAGCGGGTCGGATAGGGATGCACGGTGCCGAGCAGCTTGTCGAAGCCGATACCGTGCGTCATCGCCAGGGTGAATTCGGCCAGCATTTCGCCGGCCCCATGCCCGACGATGGTCGCGCCCAGGATGCGGTCCTTGCCCGGCGTCGTGAGCACCTTGACGAAGCCTTCGCGGCGTCCATCGGCGATGGCACGATCCAGTTCGTCCAATCCATAGCGCGTCACCTCATGCGCCAGGCCGCGTGCCTGCGCCTCGCGCTCGTTGAGCCCCACCCGTGCCACCTCAGGGTCGGTGAAGGTCACCGCCGGCAATGCCCGATAACTGACCCGAAAACGCCGGAACTCACCGAACAGGGCATTGACCGCAGCATGCCAGGCTTGATGGGCACTGGCATGCGTCAGTTGATAGGGGCCGGCCACGTCACCGCAGGCCCAGACATTGGGCAAGACCGAGCGCAATGTCTCGTCCACCGACAAGGTGCCATCCTCTCGCAACTCGACGCCCAGCGCCTCCAATCCCAGGCCGGAAACCTCGGCGCGTCGCCCCACTGCCACCAACAGTCGATCGAATGTCAACGTCTCGACGCGCCCACCGCTCTCGACCTCCAGGGCATGGCCATCCCCCTCTGCCATCACTTGCCGCGCCAGGGTCCCGAGCCGAACCTCGACGCCCTCCTCGACCAATCGAGCCACCAGCGCATCGGACACTTCGTCATCTTCCTTCGGCAGCAGCCGCTCGCCGCTCTCGATCAGGATGACCCGGCTGCCCAGCCGCGCGAAACTCTGACCAAGCTCGCAACCGATGGGGCCGCCACCGAGAATCACCAGACGAGCCGGCAGCGACTCGAGCGACCAGAGATTGTCCGATGTCAGCACATCGAGACGCTCGATGCCCGGCAGCGATGGTATGCGAGGCCGTGCACCAGTGGCGATGATGACATGCCGTGTGGTGATCAGCCGCTCGCCCACCCGAACCCGCCAGGGATCCTCGAGGCAGGCCTCGCCCTCGACCACCTCGACCCCAAGGCCTTCATAGCGCTCGCGGCTGTCATGCGGCGCCACCGTCTCGACGGCCCAATGCACATGGGCCATTACCTCGGCGAAGTCCACTTCCGGCTCACCGACTCGCACCCCATAGCGCGACGCATCCCGCGCCTCCGCGACCACCCGGGCAGCCCGGATCAAGGCCTTGGACGGCACGCACCCGGTATGCAGGCAATCGCCACCCATGCGCTCGCGTTCGACCAGGGCAACCCGCGCCCCGACAGCCGAGGCGATGTAGCTCGCCACCAGGCCCGCCGAACCACCGCCGATCACCACGATATCCTGCTCGAAAGCGGACGGCCGAGCGAAGCGCCGATTCAGCCGGCGACGCTCGACGCATGACACCAGCATCCTGGCGAGCCAAGGGAATATACCGATCAGCACGAAAGCCCCGATCAAGGTCGGCGAGAGGATGCCCGACAAGGACGTCAGTTCCCCGAGTTCACGGCCCGCATTCACGTAGACCGCCGTGCCGGGCAGCATGCCGAGCTGGCTGACCCAGTAGAAGGTGACCAGACGCATGCGCGTCAGCCCCATCACCAGGTTGATGACGAAAAACGGGAACAACGGAATCAGCCGCAGCGTGAAGAGATAAAAGGCGCCCTCCCGCTGGATACCGGCATTGATGCGCTCCAGTTGCCGGGCAAAGCGTCGTTCCAGCGGCTCCCGGGCCAAGGTTCGCGCGATCAATGCCGCCAGGGTCGCCCCCAGGCTGCTGGCAAAGGAAATGATCACCAGTCCCCAGCCCAGGCCGAACAGCGCACCGCCCAGCAACGTCAGCAACGCAGCGCCCGGCAACGAGAGTGCGGCCATGACCACATAGAGGGCGAAGAAAGCCCCCACCGCGGTGACGGGCCTGGCCTCGAACCAGGCATGAAAACGCGCCTGCTGGGACTTGATCACGTCCAGGCTCAGGTACTGATCGGCACCGCTCACGAAAAAGGCCACGATGGCCACGACGATCACCGCCAGCAGCAACAGGCGACGCTTGTTGGTCAAGATAGCCTCCGAACGCCCGGATTCACGCCGATGACACCCTGGACGATAGACATAACGATGGCTCCCCCTGGACAGGGGGTGTACGGAACCCTGACATCATATGGGCATCGAATCCACAAGACACCCGACTTTTCTGCCATGCCCCCGCCCGAGGAACCTCATCATGCCAATCCCGTCGCGACTCTCGTCGCTGCTGCTGATCGCCGGCTTCGCCTCACCCGTCGTGGCCGACGACACCGATACGGCCAACGCCGTCTTCGCGGCTGGCTGCTTCTGGTGCGTCGAGGAAGCCTACGACAAGGTCGAAGGCGTGGTGTCCACCACTTCGGGCTTCAGCGGCGGCGAGGTGGCCAATCCCAGCTATGACCAGGTGGTCGCCGGCGGCACCGGCCACGCCGAGGCGGTCAAGGTCGAATACGACCCCGAGCGAGTGGATTATGCCACCCTGCTGCACGTCTTCTGGCGCAATGTCGATCCATTCGCCGAAGACCGGCAATTCTGCGACGAGGGGCCTTCCTATCACAGCGCTCTTTTCCCGATGGATGCCGAACAACGGCGACTGGCCGAGGCCAGTCGACAGGCAGTGGCCGAACGCTTCGATCGTGAGGTCGCCACCGAGATCAGCGACTTCGAAGCCTTCTACCCGGCCGAGACTTACCATCAGAATTTCTACGACAAGAACCCCCTGCGATACCAGTTCTACAAGTCAGCCTGCGGACGCTCGGAGCGCCTCGAGGAAATCTGGGGCGACGAGGCTGAAGCCAGCACACCTCCCTGAACCGCGCCTCCGGCCCGGGCCGGCTCGTTCACGGCCGCCCGACGGCGTTCACCGCGGCGCAGCCAACAGGCGATCGCGAAAGTGCCGGCCAGCACCAGCCAAGACCCCAGCACCACGCCCATCCACTCCCCCAGCCACCAGAAAGGCTCCAGCCAGAAGCCTCCCAGGCTCGCCCCGGTGTAATAGAACACCAGATACAAGGCCGAGGCACTGCCCCGGTCCTGCTCTGCGTGACGCCCCACCCAGCTCGATGCCATCGAATGGGCCAGGAAGAAACCGAAGGCATTGACAGTCAGGCCCGCCAGGATCAAGGGCAGCCGATCGGCCAGCGTCACGGCCGTGCCCAGCATCAGCAACAGGATGCCGAAGGCCATGCAGGCAGGCTGGGAAAGCGAACGCGAAAGACGACCGGAAAGGGCCGAGCCAAAGGTTCCGCTGAGATACGTCAGGAACAGCAGGCCAAGCCATTTTTCCCCCAGCTCGAAGGGAGGCTGTGCCAACCGGAAGGTGATGTAGCTGTATTGATTGATGAAGATCAGGAAATTCAGCCCACCCAGTAGATAGGCGCCCACCAGCATGGGATTGCGCAGATGGGCTGCCAACCCGGCCCGTGCCTCGCGCAAGCGAAAACGGCGCGCCTGGAAGCATCGTGCCGGCGGCAGCAGGCGCCAGAACACGACGACCCCGACCAGCGTCAGGCACCCTACCGTGAGGAAACTGGCCGAGATGCCGCCCACCTCGGCCACCGTGCCGCCGATCACGCGCCCGCCGATACCTCCCAGGGTATTGGCACCGATATACAGCCCAACGGCCGACAACAGGGCAGGCTTTTCGAACTCATCTCCCATCCAGGCGATGGCCACCGCCGGCAGCCCACCGAGCACGAACCCCTGCACGGCACGCAGGACCAGCAAGAGCTCGAAGTTCGGCGCAAGCGCCGCTACGCAGGCCAGCACCACCGACAGCAATCCAGCCAGCAGCAACGTCAGACGCATGATGCCCGCACGCCCGATGGCATCCGACAAGGGGCCGAAGACCAGCAGCGCCGCGGCCAGGGACAGCGTCGAGACGGACATCGCCAGGCTGGCAACGAGCGTCGAGATGCCATATGCCTCACGCATCAACGGCAGCAACGGCTGCGGGACATAGAGATTGAGAAACACCAGCAAGGATCCCAGGCACAAGGCCAGGGTCGCGCGCCACCAGGCACGGCTGCGAACGACGATCATGACTACCTCCGGCTTGGGTGACCATGATCATCCGGTTACCATGATAAGCCAAACAGAATATTCTGATGGCATCCATCACCAAGACTTATGAACCTGCCCTTCGACCTTCGCGCCCTGCGGATTTTCCTGACCGTCGTCGACCAAAGCGGTTTCGGGGCCGCCGCCCGTGAACTGCACATTGCCCAGTCGGCGGTGAGTCAATCCATTGCCAACCTGGAGCGTCGTCTCGAGCTGACCCTGTTCCATCGCCACGAGCGCCGCATTACCCTCACGCCAGAGGGCGAAGCACTGGTCGACCATGCCCGCCAGTTGCTAGAGCGCGCCGAAACCACCCACCTTGCCATGCGCGAGCTGCACGACCTGGTAAAGGGCGAGGTCCGCATCGGCATTCCCTCGATGCTCGGATCCTATTATTTCCCGCCCTTGCTGATGGGCTTCAAGGCACGGCATCCCGGCATCCGGCTAACCGTGGTGGAAGCCGGCGCGCGACGCTTGCAGCACATGATCGCCAGTGGCGAGCTGGACCTGGGCGTGGTCATCGATGACGGTGCCAGCCGGCACCTGGCCAGGCGCCACCTGACACGAGAGGAAATGGTCGTCTGCGTGCCTCGGGAACACCCCTTCGCCGAACACGACGCCGTGACGCCCGAAGCGTTCTTCGCCGAGCCGCTGGTGCTGTTCCAGGACGGCTACTTCCATCGCGAATTCATCGATGCCTTGTCGGCGCGTTGCGCCACCGAAGCGAACATCGCCTTCGAATCGAACCTGATTCCATTGACCAAGGCGATCGTACGCCGCGGCTTCGGCATCACCACCTTCCTGCGGCGCGTCGTGGAGGAACCCGAACTGGTGGCTGTCTCCTTCGACCCACCGAGCTGGATGGATCTGTCGCTGGCCTGGGCCGAAGGCGCCTACCTGTCCCGGGCGGAACAGGCCTTCGTCGACTTCGTGGTCGCCAACCGCTAGGTAGCCTTCACCCTTCGCTGGAGGCGATCACGCTGCTGTCGAGACGCTGCGCCAGATGCTGGGTATCCAGGGCTCGCCGACTCTGCCAGTAATAGCGCTGCCAGTACGGGTTATCCAGGGAGGAGAGTTTGACACCCCGAGATGTCGAGGCATGCAGGAAGCGACCGTCGCCAACATAGATGCCCACATGACGATAGGCCCCGGGAGGACGGAAGAACACCAGGTCGCCGGGACGCAGCTCGTCACGCGACACGCGACGCCCCTCATGGATCTGGCGAGCCGTGGTGCGCGGTATCTCGAGGCGAAAGGTATCGGCAAAGATATTCTGCACCAGCGCCGAACAGTCGACGCCACGACGCGAGGTACCGCCCAATCGATAGGGCGTGCCCAGCCAGCGCTCGTGCTGGGCCAGCAGAGCCTGGCGGATCAGGGTGGGAGGCGGATTGCCCAGTTGTCGTGCCTGCCGGATGGGATTGTCCGCCGGCGACATCATCGGGCCATCATACCCCTCGGGCAGCCCCGGCAGATCGCGAGCGAAGTAGTTGTCCACCGGCTCGTCCGGCGACGAGGAACCTCCCGAGGCGGCACAGCCCACCAGCATGACACACGACAACGCTACGGAAACGAGGCGACGCGACGTCGGGTTGATCATCCCTGTTCCCTCACCCTGTCAGACTCCCTTGATGGTGCGCTTGGCTTGCCGAGTCTCGTGCGACCCGGCCCGGAACCGGCCATCCGGCATTGCACATCGGCCCATGGCCCGGGTTCACCGCCCGGGAAGCCATCGTTGTGGTATTGCCAACTTTCTCGGTACCGCCGATGCCCGATCAGATTCGATCATGCGCGGATGGACTTATAGCGTCTCAGAATAGACATTTTTTGCATAATAGCCAAGAACAACGACTTATACATGCCAGTATTTAACAATTTTTCGCCGACGGACGATCAATGCAGCAATCGCTCGTCTCCCGGCAGGGTATCCACATGCATCGGCGCCCAATGGCGCGGACGCGCACCGGGAAAATCCAGACTCGCCCAAGGCCCCGCCAGCGGCGGCGCGGCGGCGAGCCAGCTCGCCAGGGCCTGGCGAAAGCCGCCCAGAAAGGCCTCGCGCTCGGGGGTCTCCCCCATGAAGAAGGAAAAACCGGCATAGAGGCCTCGCGCGTACTCCTCCCAGCCCCCGTAATGACTGGCCGCCAGGGCATGGGCGCGTCGCAGCCGGGACAGGAAGTCTGCCTCGCCCAGCCAGTCCAGCTGCCGACCGGCAATGGCAAGATCCACTGCCTGGGCCAGATCCCAGGCCGTCAGGTCCAGATCGTTGCAGCCATCCTCGTTGTCCCGCACGCGCTTCAGGCGCAACAGGTGATTACGCTCCTCCTCTCCGCATTCATCGCTTTCCAGGGTCGCGATCTCCGAGGCAAGGCGCGCCGGATTGAGGGTATAAGGCGCATAGTTGATCTGGTACTCCTGACGATCCCCGACCTCCAGCAGGTAATCGATGAATTCCGCCAGACCTTCGGGACCATTCACGGCGTAGTGGCCGTCCACCCACTCCCGTATCGAAGCACATTCGCGTTCGCTCTCCGGCTGCGGCAGGCTCCAGATGGCACTGTTGAGCGGACCGACCAGGGCCATGGCAGTGAATTGGCTGAGTCCCGGGCGCGGCCCCGGTTCACGCCACGCGCCACCCCGCCAGTCGAGCCAGTGAAAAAGACTACCCGGATCGTCACGATGCCAGAGGATCTCCGCCGTCAGGGACGGCTGCTCGGGCTCGGGCAACAAGGCCTCCCACTGCGCCCAGGCCGACAACAGGCGGCGGGCATCGGGATAGAAGCGGCACAAGGAGCCCTGCAGCGCCGCCGCCAGTTCCGCCAGGTCGGAGCGCTCGAACCACTCGCTGTCCATGGCCATCTGCAGATGGAACGCAAATTTCTCCGCCAT
This sequence comes from Halomonas caseinilytica, assembly GCF_001662285.1. Classification (NCBI taxonomy): domain Bacteria; kingdom Pseudomonadati; phylum Pseudomonadota; class Gammaproteobacteria; order Oceanospirillales; family Halomonadaceae; genus Halomonas; species Halomonas caseinilytica. Next base: position 311,393 of record NZ_BDEO01000001.1, on the reverse strand, counting down.
GTGAATGGTCGCGGCATGACGGCTGGCACGCCCCAGGGCATCGCGCCCAGCCAGGTCGTCACCCGCGACCTGACCGAAGGGCGTTCTCGATGACGGCAATGCGCCGTGGGCTGCATCCGCCGCGAGTTGATTGAGGTGATGGGCCTGGGCCGGCAACCAGTAACGGGCCAGCGCCTCCACGCCTTCATCGGCATGCAGGTCAAGGGTTTCAGCCAGGTAGCCTCGCGCGTCTTCGCGCCGCGCCGGCGACAGGCTCGGCGCCCCCCCCTGGCGCATCGCCAGCTCGGGTTCCCGCACCGCTGCCAGCGCCAGGATCCAATGGCGCGGGTCGCGACGCCAGTCGCGTATGCGCGCTCGCGCGGCGTCCAGCAAGTCGGCATCGATCAGTTCCTGCAGGACCGGCTTCCAGGGACTCGCCGGGGCATGCAGGAGCAGTCGCCAATCGGCCTCGAAGTCGCCCAGGAGATCCCGTCCCTCGAACAGGCTCCGCCCCCGCTGATAGGCCCGGGCAAGCGCCAGCCAATCGCTGTAGCGGCACAGGATGAGATCCGCGCCGTGCAAGGCGATGTCCCGGGCTTCGTCGTCGGCCAGCCAGCCGAGGCAGGCCCCGGCCCAGGCCAGGTCGATCAGCCGCAACCAGTCCCAGGCGGCCCATTCCAGTGGCTCGCCCCTTTCCACGAATTCCAGCAGGACACGACCGGCCTCACGATCGCGCGGCGCCAGACCGGCGTGCCAGCGCCGACGCGCCTCCGCATCGGCCTCGCGCAGCCGGTTGGCATCCAGATCCCAGGCCTGCCGATCGCCCTGGGCACCCAGCCACAAGAGCACCCGTATCAGCTCATCACGCCCCGTCACCTGCCAGGCCTCGGCCAGCCAGGCCTCGAGACCCTGCCAGTCCAGCGTGCTCGCCGAGGCTTCCAGGATCGGGCTGAAGGCGGCCCGCAGCCGCCACACCCGCGCTTCGGGCTCGTCCGGCCACAATGCCAATGCCTGTCGATTGGCAAGCAGCCAGTCACGCAGCATTTCCCAGGTCACGCCGTCGCCATCCCTCTCCAGAGTGGCCAAGGCCTCGCAGGCGTCGGCGAAACCGTCGTCACCGTGTACCCAGCCTTCATCGTTCCGCGCACGACGCAACGCTGCCAGCCAATCCTCCAGGCTGACATGGTGGGCGTGCACTTCCTCGGCCAGGCGTTGGCCCCACTGCCGGGCCCGAGACTCGCTCAACCACCCAGCCGCCCCAGCCAAGGCCGCCACTTCCAGACCAGCCAGTAGCCGGGCCGGATCGGGATGAGCGCTGTCCAGCGCCTCCAGCAGGCGCCAACCAAGCTCCCCCCGGTCGACGACCTCGAGGCTCGCCAGGCGAGAGCGCGCCACTTCCGGCTCGAGCGCAAGAGGATCAGGCGCGAAGGCCCAACCGCACAACACCAGTTGCTGGGCCCACCAGGCATTCAAGGGATCGACCAAGGCACACCTCGCCATACGTCAGGTTCGGGGAACGCACGACGCGCCCCTGTGAATTCGGCGACACAGTGTAACGGAAACCGGGCGTCGCGCCGATGCTCGACTTCCCTGCCAGAAAGATCGCCTCGGGAAAGACGACGCGGGGCTTGGCGAGATGTTTTAAATAATGCACACTCGTCAAACAAGATAGTCATCCAAGCGAGTCTTCCCATGAACGCCGATATCCCGTTGCTCATCGACAAGGCCTACGTAGCCGGCCAGTGGCGCGATGCCGAACGTCACTTCGCCGTCACCGATCCCGCCACCGGCGAGACGCTGGCCAACATTCCCGATCTCGATGCCGAGGACGCTCGCCAGGCCGTGGCTGCCGCCGAGACGGCCTGGCGCGACTGGCGACGCAAGACCGCCAAGGAACGTGCCTCCCTGCTGCGCGCCTGGTTCGACCTTATCATGGCCAATCAGGATGCCCTTGCCCGGCTGATGACCCGCGAGCAAGGCAAACCCCTGGCCGAATCCCGCGGCGAAGTCGCCTATGGCGCCAGCTTCGTCGAATTCTATGCCGAACAGGCCAAGCGCATGGCCGGCGAGACCTTGCCCGGCCATGGCGCCGACAAGCGCCTTCTGGTGCTGCGCGAGCCGGTCGGCGTCGTGGCCGCCATCACGCCCTGGAACTTTCCCCTGGCGATGATCACCCGCAAGTGCGCCCCAGCGCTGGCCGCCGGTTGCACAGTGGTGATCAAGCCCGCCGAAGCGACTCCGCTGACCGCCCTGGCCATGGCACAACTGGCTGAGGAAGCCGGCATCCCCGCAGGTGTCATCAATGTGGTGACCGCGGCCCGCCCCGCCGAGATCGGTGAGGTGCTCACCACCGACCCGCGGGTGCGCAAGGTCTCCTTCACCGGCTCCACGGCCGTGGGCAAGCAGTTGCTGGCCCAATGTGCCGGCACGGTCAAGAAGACCTCCATGGAACTCGGCGGCAATGCTCCCTTCATCGTCTTCGACGATGCCGACCTGGATGCTGCCGTGGAGGGGGCCGTGGCCTCCAAGTTCCGCAACTCGGGCCAGACCTGCGTGTGCACCAATCGCCTGCTGGTGCAGTCCGGTGTCTACGACGCCTTCCTCGACAAGCTGGCCACCCGCGTCGCCGAGCTCCAGGTCGGCAACGGCCTGGAGGAAGGCGTCTCCCAGGGCCCGTTGATCAACGAGGCCGCCGTGGACAAGGTGCGCGAGCACATCGCCGATGCCCTCGACAAGGGCGGCCGACTGATCTGCGGCGGCCAGCCCCATGAGCTGGGTGGCACCTTCTTCCAGCCCACGGTGATCGGCGAGGTCGACGAGCGCATGCGCGTGGCCACCGAGGAAACCTTCGGTCCACTGGCGCCAGTGTTCCGCTTCGACACCGAAGAGGACGCCATCGCCATGGCCAATGCCACGGAATTCGGCCTGGCCGCCTACTTCTATGCCAACGACTATCGCCGTATCTGGCGTGTCATGGAAGCCCTGGAATATGGCATGGTGGCGGTCAACGAGGGGCTCCTGTCCACCGAGCTGGCGCCCTTCGGCGGCGTCAAGGAATCCGGGCTGGGACGCGAAGGGTCGCACCACGGTCTGGATGAATACACTGAACTAAAATACGTCTGTGTCGGCGGCTTGTAATCGCCTTCTTAATTCCGATCCCAGGAGACAGCCATGAACAACGCCCAGCTCAATGAACTCAAGCAGCGCTATGTCGCCAGCGGTGCCGCCAGCCCCGCCACGGCATTCGCCGATCGCGCCGAGAACGCCGAGATCTGGGATGCCGACGGCAACCGCTTCATCGATTTCGCCGGTGGCATCGGCGTGCTCAACATCGGCCATCGCCATCCCAAGGTGGTCGAGGCTGTCAAGGCACAGCTGGACCGCGTGATGCACACCTGCCAGACGGTGATGCCCTATGAAGGCTACGTGAAGGTGGCCGAAAAGCTCAGCCAGGTCACGCCGGTACGCGGCCATGCCAAGGTCATGCTAGCCAACTCCGGCGCCGAGGCGCTGGAGAATGCCGTCAAGGTCGCACGCGCCGCCACCGGCAAGAACAACGTGATCTGCTTCGACGGCGGCTATCACGGCCGTACCTTCATGACCATGGCCATGAACGGCAAGGTGGCTCCCTACGCCACCGATTTCGGCACCATGCCGGGCAATGTCTTCCGCGCGCCCTTCCCCGTGCCCTACCACGGTGTCAGCGAGGACGAAGCCCTGCGCGGCCTGAAGATGGCGCTCAAGACCGACGCCAACCCCAAGGACACCGCGGCCATCGTGCTCGAGCCGGTGCTCGGCGAAGGCGGCTTCTATCCGGCCCCGCCCAGCTTCCTCAAGGCGATCCGCGAGATCTGTGACGAACACGGCATCCTGATGATCATCGACGAGGTACAGTCCGGCTTCGGGCGTACCGGCAAGCTGTTCGCCATCGAGCACAGCGGCGTCGAGCCCGACATCATGACCATGGCCAAGAGCATGGCCGACGGCATGCCGATCTCTGCTGTGGTCGGCACCGACAAGGTAATGGACGCCTCCGGCGGCAACTCCCTGGGCGGCACCTACACCGGCAGCCCGGTATCCTGCGCGGCGACCCTGGCAGTGCTCGAGGTCTTCGAGCAGGAAAACATCCTCGAGAAGAGCCAGGCCCTGGGCGACAAGCTGGCCAGCCGCTTCGCCACCTGGCAGCGTGACTTCGCCTGTATCGACAACGCCCGCAACATGGGCGCCATGGCCGCCTTCGACGTGGTCGCCGACAAGACCTCGCATGCCCCGGACGCCGATCTGGCCGGCGCGCTGTGCAAGAAGGCGCGCGAGAAAGGCCTGATCCTGCTGTCCTGCGGCATGTACGGCAACACCATTCGCTTCCTGATGCCGGTGACCATCGAGGACGCGATCCTCGAGGAAGGCCTGGACATCATCGAGTCCTGCCTGAAGGAACTGGCCGGCCAGCAGGCCGCTACCGCCTGAGGCATTACCTGGCCCGGAGAGATTACCTGCCCCGAAAAACGAAGCGCCGCCCATGAGGGCGGCGCTTTTTCATGCCGGCCAGCTACCGACGTCAGGCTTTCCTGACCTTGGCGATGACCCATAGCAGGACCACAGCACCCACCACGGCGGTCACCAGCGAACCGATGAAACCGCCGGAAGACAGGCCCAGCAAGCTGAACAGGAAACCGCCGACCACCGCGCCGACGATGCCCACGCCGATGTTGCCCAGCAGTCCGAAACCGCCGCCACGCATGATGTTGCCGGCGATCCAGCCCGCCAGTCCTCCGATGATCAACCATGCAATGATACTCATGCCGTTCTCCTTTCCGGTTGGTGGCGTCAATGATGTTGCCTTGCCGGGATGTCAGAAGGAAGACCCCGGCTGTTCGAGAAATGCCAGTTCCTCGGGCGTCGACTGCCTCCCCAGGATGGCATTGCGATGCGGATAACGCCCGAAACGCTCGAGAATCTCGCAATGGCGGTGCTCGAAGTACAGGCTGCGTTCCAGGCCGGGTTGATCGAACAGGCGCAGCGCTTCATCGTGTATGGCCCGCGATTCACTGTGCATGTACGGCATATAGAGGAAGGCGCGTTCCCCGGGCTCGAGTGCCTGATCATCGCCTCGGGCCACCGCCTCCTGGGCCAGGACCAGGGCGACGGGATCGGCGGCGAAGGCCTGCGCCGTATCGCGGTGGATATTGCGCGAGAACTGATCGAGTACGACCACTTCGGCCAGCCGGCCCCGGGGCGTCTCACGCCAATGCCAAAGCTCACCTCGCAACGCGGCCGCGAGCGTGTCGGCGAAGTGTCCGGCGATCTCGGCATCCAGGGTCGAATCCTTGCGAAACCACTGTGATGGCTCCAGCGTCTCGAACCAGAAGACCAGCACCCGCTCGGGTCCTTCCTGCATCGTCATCTTGTCCCTCCTGCCTCACGACCTCCTGATCCGTCATCCAGCTTAGCAGCTCGCCGTCATCGACAAGGAAGGCAACCCCGGAAGCATACTAGACGAAAGGCGTATGGCGTATGCTTTCAAGGCTCCTAAACTCCCTGCGTCGCTGTAAATTTACGAAATTTGACTTCGCAAGGCGCGAGCGACACGGCAATAAACCCCGATGATTACGGAATCTTCTGACATGCATGCCTTGACACTCGCTTCCTTCCTGTTCTTTACGGGTCTGGTGGCCTTCATCACCTGGCGGATCACCCGCCGCGACGATCACAAGAGCACCAACGGGCTCTTCCTGGCCGGTCGCAGCCTGACCTTTCCATTGATTGCCGGCTCGCTGTTGATGACCAACCTCTCCACCGAGCAGATGGTCGGGCTCAATGGCTCTGCCTTCAGCGATGGTCTGAGCGTGATGGCATGGGAAGTGGTCGCCGTCATCGCCCTGGTGCTGCTGGCGCTGTTTTTCCTGCCGCGCTTTTTGCGCAGTGGCATCGCCACCGTGCCGCAACTGCTGGAAATCCGTTTCGACAAGGCCACCCAACGCATCACCAACGTGATCTTCCTGCTCGCCTATGCGGTGATCCTGCTGCCGATCATCCTCTATTCGGGGGCCATGGGGCTGCAAGGCATGCTCGATCTGCATGGCCTGACGGGCATCCAGTCCGATACCACCCTGCTGTGGCTGACCGTCTGGCTGGTCGGGCTGATCGGCTCGCTCTACGCCCTGTTCGGCGGCCTGCGCACCGTTGCCGTGTCCGATACGCTCAATGGTATCGGCCTGCTGGTCGGCGGCTTCGTCATCGTCTATTTCGGCTTGCAGGCCATCAGCGACGGTAGCGGTATCATGGCCGGCTGGGAGACGCTCAAGCAGACTCACCCCGACAAGCTGAACTCCATCGGCAGTGCCGAGCAGCAGGTGCCCTTCTTCACCTTGTTCACCGGCGTCTTTCTGATCAACGTCTTCTACTGGACCACCAACCAGCAGATCATCCAGCGTACCTTTGCCGCCAAGAATCTCGCCGAGGGCCAGAAGGGCGTGCTGCTGACCGGGTTCTTCAAGCTGCTCGGCCCCATCTACCTGGTCCTGCCCGGCATCATCGCCTATCACCTCTATGCCGACCAGGGCATCAAGGCCGACGAGGCCTATGGCCACCTGGTGTTCAACGTGCTGCCGCCCTACCTGACCGGCTTTTTCGCCGCGGTAATGGTCGGCGCCATCCTGTCGTCCTTCAACTCGGCCCTGAACAGTACCACCACCCTGTTCAGCCTCGGCTTCTACAAGGGGGTGCTGAACAAGGACGCCAGCGAGGCGCAGGTGGTGCGCGCCAGCAAGATCTTCGGCTGGATCATGGCCGTCATCGCCATGACCATCGCGCCGCTACTGGCCGGCCAGGAAAGCCTGTTCGGCTACCTGCAGAAGATGAATGCCATCTACTTCATCCCGATCCTGGCGGTGGTGCTGGTCGGCCTGCTGACACGCCGAGTGCCGGCCATGGCCGCCAAGATCGCTCTGGTCGGTGGCTGCTTGCTGATCTTCGCCGGCTACTTCATCCCGCCATTCGACAAGCTGCCCCAAATCATGCATGAGTTCCACTTCGTCGCCGCCGTCTTCGTGCTGCTGGTGGTGGTCATGCTGGTCATCGGCAAGCTGCGTCCCCGCCCCGATGCCTGGGTGCACGAAGACAGTGGCGAAGTCGACCTCACGCCCTGGAAGGGCGCGGTACCTGTCGGCATCGTCCTGGTGATCCTGGTCGTCATCATGTACGCCGCCTTCGCCGGCTGACACCACCACGACCTCGAACGACCCGACGCCCCGCCTTCATGCGGGGCGTCGTCGTTTTTGGCACGGCCATGTCCTTATCGGTGGGATATCCGTCATTGTGGACATCACCTACCTTCGCCAGACTCAAGCCACTGCGTCACATTTCGGAGTTGCCCATGACATCCTCACCGCCCCATGCACGTCGCGTGGTGCTGCTCGCCTATCCCGACTGCCAGGTGCTCGATGTCGCCGGCCCCTGGCAGGTCTTCGCCAGCGCCAACACCCTCGCTGGCCGGTCGCTGTACGAACTCAACCTGGTCGCCCGTTCTCCTGGCACCCTGGTCACCAACGGCGGCCTGACGATGATGGCCGGGCTCGACTGGCAGGGGTTGGAGGCACTCGGCACGCCGGATACCTTGCTGGTCGCCGGCGGCAGTGGCGTCTTCCACCAATGCCGACAGCGCTATCACATCGATGGATTGCGCGAGCTCGCGCCCGACATCCGACGGCTGGGGGCCATCTGTACCGGCGCCTTCCTGCTGGCGGAAGCCGGGCTGCTGGATGATCGCCAGGCCACCACCCATTGGCGACACTGCGCGGCCCTGGCAGGCCAGGTCGCCCGCGAACTGGTAATGTTCCTGCATCGCCCCGGCGGCCAGGCTCAGTTCAGCGAAGCGCTCTTGAATCAGCAACGCGCCACCGGTCGCTTGCGGGAACTGCTCGACCGGTTGCATGCCGACCCCGCCGCCGATCATGATCTCGAGAGCATGGCGGCGTACCTGTCCGTCACGCCTCGCCACCTTTCACGCCTCTTCCGGCGCCACCTGGATACCACGCCCGGCGCCTACCTGACGCGGCTGCGTCTGGAAGGGGCGCGAATGCACCTGCTCGATGCCCGCGCCACGCCTTCACTCGACCGATTGGCCACCCAATGGCGGTTGGGACGCGCCGAACAATTACGGCGCCTCTTCCACCGCCAGTACGGCGTCTCGCCATCGGTCTATCGCCAACGCTTCGGTACCCACTCCGACACGACACTCGCCGAGGAGGCTCCATGCCCCTGACCGTATCCCTGCTCTCGCTCTGCCAGGCCCTGCTGGTGAGCGGCAATATCCTCTTGATCGCCGTCTCGCCGCTGATCGGCGCCCAGCTCGCCCCGGCTCCCGCCTGGTCCACCGCCCCGGTGGCAACCCAATGGCTGGGGCTGATGTGCGCCACTATTCCGGCGTCCCTGATCATGGCCAGGCTGGGCCGCCGACGAGGCTTCGTGCTCGGCAACCTGATGGGCATCGCCGGCGCGGCCCTCGCTGTCTTGGCCCTGCACGCGCAACGCTTCGACCTGTTCCTGGTCGCCACCTGGCTGATCGGCATCGGCATCGGCTTCGGTCAGCTCTATCGCTTCGCCGCCGTCGAGGCCGCGCCCGAAGGCGGGCGCGACCGCGCCATCGGCCTGGTGATGGGTGGCGGCGTGCTGGCGGCCTTCTTCGGTCCCTGGCTGGCACGGCACAGCCATAGCCTGGCCGATACGCCCTACCTGGGCAGCTTCATCGGCCTCGGTGTACTCTATCTCTGTGCCCTGGTATTGCTTGCCTTCGTGCGCATGCCCGCCGGCACCCACGACACCACTACCGGCGAGCAGCGCCCGCTGGGCGAGATCGTGCGTCAGCCGGTCTTCGTGCTGGCAGTAGTCAGCGCCATGATCGGCTACGGCGTGATGAACCTAGCCATGACCGCCACGCCGCTGGCGATGGCCGAGGCCGGCCACGATTTCAACCATGTCTCGACCACCATCCAGTGGCACGTGGTGGCCATGTTCCTGCCATCCTTCGTGACCGGCCGCCTGACGGCCCGCTTTGGCGCCTCGCGCATGATCGTCTGCGGCTGCCTGCTACTGATCGCCAGCGCCCTGACCGCCCAGCTCGATGCTGGACTGGCCGGCTTCTATGCAGGCCTGGTGCTGCTCGGCGTGGGCTGGAACTTCACCTTCCTGCCGGCCACTGGCCTGCTCACCGAAGCGCACGGCCCCGCCGAGAAGGCCCGCACCCAGGCCGCCAACGAATTCCTGGTATTCTCCACCGTAGCCATCACCGCCCTGCTGGCAGGCCCGGCAGTCTCCAGCCTTGGTTGGCCGCTGCTCAATGTGGTGTTGATCCCGCTGTGCGCCGTGCCACTGGTGCTGCTCGGTCTTGCCTTCCGCGTCCATCGCCCACAAATTAGAGGCTGACGACATGGACGCCAGGCGGACTCTTGAATGCCCCAGGATTTGACACGCGACCTGCAGGACCTGATCGAACGCGGCCGTGACCGACAGCTCCGACTGGCGGTCACCGGGCTTTCACGCGCCGGCAAGACCGCCTTTCTCACCTCGCTGGTCGACCAGCTCCGCCACGCCGGCCTCGAGGCACGACTGGACCTTCTGGCCGCCGCCCGCGAGCAGCGCTTGCTCGGTGCCCAGCGCGTCTCCCAGCAGGACCTCGGCGTGCCGCGCTTTCCCTATGACCAGGCGATGCAGGCCCTCGACGGCGATCCCCCGAGCTGGCCGACGCCGACCCGCGGCATCAGCGAGTTGCGCCTGAAGATCCGCTACCGCCGTGCCCATGCCAACTGGTGGCGCGGCCACACCGCGGAACTGACGCTCGACCTGTTCGACTATCCGGGCGAATGGCTGCTCGACCTGCCGCTGCTCGATCACGACTTCGCCGGTTGGAGCCGCACGCAATGCGAGGGCGACGGGCCTGCCCGGCGAGCGCTGTTCGCCGATTGGCATGCCGCCATCGCAGATCTCGACCCGGCCAGCGAGGTCGATGAAACACGCCTCGCCGAACTGTCCGAACGCTATGCCGAGGGACTGCGTGCCGCTCGCGAGGCCGGCTTCTCCGACCTGCAGCCCGGTCGTTTTCTGCTGCCCGGCGAGCTGGCCGGGGCACCGGTGCTGCAGTTCTTCCCCCTGCCCGGCCTCGACGACTGGACTACCGAGGCCCTGGCGGCCCTGCCCGACACCAGCCTATACGCCACCCTGGCGCGCCGCTTCGCTTACTATCAGCAGCACATCGTGCGCCCCTTCTATCGTAATCACTTCCGGCGTTTCGACCGCCAGATCGTGCTCATCGACGTGCTCGGCGCGCTCAATGCCGGCCCGGAACGTTTCGAGGACCTGTCGCGCGCCCTGTCCCGGTTGATGCAGAGCTTCGACTACGGCCAGCGCAGCCTGCTGTCGCGTCTTTTCACGCCGCGAATCGACCGGCTGGCCATTGCCGCCACCAAGGCCGACCACGTCACTCCCGAACAGCATGTCCGGCTAGTGGCCTTGCTCGAGGCCCTGCTGGTCGAGCCCCTCAAGGACCTGCGCTTCGCCAATGTGCCCGTCAAGGCACTTTCCCTGGCCTCGGTGCGCGCCACCGAGGTTCGCGAGGTCACACGCCAGGGGCGGACGATACCGGCCCTGCGCGGCACCGACCTGGACGGCGACGCCGTGCTGACCTTTCCCGGCGAAGTGCCGACGCGTCTGCCCGATGCCGACTTCTGGTCGCGCCAGGGCTTCGACTTCACGGCCTTTCGGCCCCTGCCGCGGGAGCCCGGCCCCCTGCCGCACATTCGCATGGATGCCGCCCTCGACTGGCTGATCGGAGACAAGCTGACATGAACGATGCCTCTCACCGGGACACATCGGATCCCCGCCCGAGTCAGCGGTTCGAGACCGAGACACCCTCGCGCGCGCCGGATCCGGCACCGGCCCACCGCTTCGATAGTGACCAGGCCAGCCGCGCCCTGACGCCGAGCGACGAACCGGACGATCACCTTCACCCGGATCCTTCGGCGCACCTCGGCCGGCCGCGCAAACGCCGCTGGGGATTGCTCGGCGTACTCGCCGGCGCGCTGGGCCTCGGCGCGGCCGAGTTCGTCACCGGTCTGCCCGCCAGCCTGGCCGACGGCGACTGGCTGACCACCGGCTGGCAGTTGCTGGGACTCGGTGTCGTGGGCCTGGGCGGCCTGGCAATCCTGCGTGAACTCTGGCGCCTGCGCCGACTCGGCCGCCACAACCGCCTGCGCGAAGCGCTGACTCACTTGCCCGAGTGCTCACCCGAGCGGGCCATGACCCTGGCACGACATCTCAAGACCCAGCTCGACCTGCATGACGACCATCCCCATTGGCAGGCCTTTCTTGCCGCCCGCGAGCCACATCACGACGGCCAGGATCTCGCTCCGCTGCTCGCCCACTACCTGCTCGCCCCGCGCGATCGCGAGGCCCGGCGGTTGATATCGCGCATGAGCGGCGAAACCGCCGTCATGGTGGCGGTCTCGCCGCTGACGCTGGTCGACATGGGCCTGGTCGCCTGGCGCCACCTGGCCATGATCGACCGGCTCTGTCGTCTCTACGGCCTGGAGCTCGGCTACGCTGCCCGGATCAGCCTGCTGCGCGACGTGCTGCGGCAGATGGCCTTCGCCGGCGCCACGGAACTGGCCAGTGATGCCAGCATGCAGATGCTCTCGCTGGACCTCGCCGGGCGTCTTTCTACCCGAGCCGCCCAGGGACTCGGCGTCGGCCTGCTGGGCGCGCGACTCGGGCTGCGCACCCAGCGCCTGACCCGACCGCTGGCGTTCGATGAGGCCGAGCGCCCTCGCCTGACCGATCTGCGCCGGGAACTCTGGCAGCAGTTGCGCCGCCTCGAGGACAAGGACAAGCCTGGGGCTCGATGAGCCGCAAAGACTGGTGCCTCATCTTCCCATCTGCTGGCACCCCAGGGCGCTCAGGTCCTCGGGGCACCCCCGACCAGTGAAGTCGACCTCGAAATCGTCCGGCGCGAAATCGGGCGGTGTGCGCCCCTCGACGAAGGCCTGCCACTGGCCCGGCAGGTAGGCCGCGTTCTTGTCACACCAGGGTGCGGCCCCGATGTACATGACGTTGCTGTCGTACTCGCCCGTGTGCTCGGGATCCACGGCATGCACCACATCACAGTGCCACCAGATGGTGTCGCCGGGATCGAGATCGGGAATCGGCGTCAGCGCCTCCAGCAGCGGCGCGTGCCAATGGGGATCGATCGAAAGCGCACGACCGGGCCGGGCGCCGCACAGGTCATCTTCCGGCACATCGTCCTGCAAAGCGCGCAGCAACAGGTAACTCATCACGTTGGCGATGGGGATCAGGTTCAGAGTGCCGGCGCCCGAGCGTTGCGGCGTCAGTGCCGTCCAGCCCTGGAAGGTCCGGAACATCGAGCACACCGCCGGCGAGGCGATCTCGCGCACCCGCGTGCGCCCCAAGCCCGCAAAGGGATCGAAGCGCTCGGGCACGCCACGAAAGACATGGCGATAGACATACCGAAAGCCGTCGTCGAGCCAGCGCTCCACCGAGCCACCATCGACGTGCGGCGACAGCCCCAGGCTGCCCGAGCCCGGGGGGCGGCGGCGCAGCCGGTCGGCATAGCTGGCCAGATGACCGGCATCGAATTCTTCGCCGGCATCCCACAGGCGATTGAGAAACACCTGGACGTCACGCAGCCGCGCGTCCTGGCGCGCCTGCACCTGGGGCAATGACCAGTAGACGCCGTAGATCTGCGGCTTGCCCTGCTCGAGCTCGCCGAAATAGGGGTCGTCGGCGGCATTCGCCAGACGTTCCATGAAGCGATTGCGCTCGAGGTAATCACCGATCTGCGCGTTCCAGCGCTGTGCGCGCTCGGCCGGGAAGACCCCGGCGACGGCACAGGCACCGCGCTGGCGAATGTGCTGTCGATCGGCCTCGGAGAGACGGCCGGCGATGATGTCATCGGCCGCGAAGCGGGGAATCGGGTGCTCGCCGGCGGCGCGTTCCGCCCTGATGCGTTCGACCTGCGCCAGGATGTCGTCCCGGGCGCGCTCGAAGGCGCCACGGTAATCCGGCAGGTCGCGTTTCAGGCGCTGCTTCGTGTCACGAATCGTCGCGCGGAGCGTATCGGCAGGGTCGGTACATTCTCGTGTCATGGCGGCTTCCCCCTCAGGCAAGGCGAGCGTCGGTGTCGGCATCGAACAGTGCGGCGCGTCGCATGTCGACACGCAGGCCGAGCCGTTCACCCGATGCGATCCGGCAGTCCGGGCCCACCCGGGCGGTGATCTCGGTGGCGCCGAGCGGCAGGCGCAGCAGGATATCGGCACCGGTGGGCTCGACCACGCTGACCCTGGCCGAGAGCAGCGTGCCCTCGGCCCGGTCGCCCAGGCGGGTGTCCTCCTCGGCGAAGTGTTCGGGGCGCAGGCCGAGCGTCACTGTCTGCCCGACGCGTTCGGCCAACATCGGTGTCTCTCGAGATTCCGGCCACGGCAGCGTCAACGCCGCCTCGCCCTCGGTGGCGATATGCAATCGATACGCCCCGGGCTCGCCGTCCAGCCGCGCGTCGATGAAGTTCATCGACGGCGAGCCCATGAAGCCCGCCACGTACTTGTCCACCGGGTCGTTGTAGACCTCATCCGGCGTGCCCAGCTGCAGAATCCGGCCATCGCGCATCACGGCAATGCTGTCGGCCAGGGTCATGGCTTCGATCTGATCGTGGGTCACATAGACGATGGTGGTGCCCAGCCGTTGGTGGAGCTTCTTGATCTCGGTGCGCATCTCGACGCGCAGCTTGGCGTCCAGGTTGGAGAGCGGCTCGTCGAAGAGATAGATCTGCGGTTCCCGTGCCAGGGCGCGCCCCATGGCCACGCGCTGACGCTGGCCACCGGAAAGCTGCGCCGGCTTGCGATCCAGCAGGTGCGAGATCTGCAGCAGATCGGCGACCCGTTCCACGGCGGCCTCACGCTCGGCCTTGGGCACCTTGCGCATCTCCAGGCCAAAGGCGATATTGCCGCGCACCGTCATGCTCGGATAGAGCGCATAGGACTGAAAGACCATGGCGATGTCGCGCTCGGCGGGGGTTCGCCAGGTGATGTCGTCGCCGCCGACCAGGATACGCCCCGACGTGACCGGCTCCAGGCCGGCGATGGCATTCATCAGGGTCGACTTGCCGCACCCTGAAGGCCCCACCAGGATCAGGAACTCCCCGGAGTCGATGGCCAGGCTGACCTCCTCGAGCACCCGGGTCGTACCGAAATCCTTGCAGACATTGTCGATTTCCAGAGCTGACATGGTAGCTACCTCGTTATTATTCGACAGTGGCTGGCTCGAAGATAAAGCAGCGAACCAGGAACTGTGTCTGCAACTCTGCAGATTGATTGGCGTCTCCGGCGGAAAGCTTCCGCGAGGGCGCTGTAAACCCGTCCCTGAGCGCTACTTTTGCCCTGCGGCGCTCTCGCATCCTGCTTCGCTTGCAGGACCGGTGCTGGCCATCCATGGCCAGCCCGTTCGGAGCAGTGCTCCTCACCCCTGGCAAAAGACCCTCGCTTCGCCTTGCCCCCGATCCTCTTGGCTGAGCGCTTTACGTTGCTACTAGCCATTCCCTAGCCTTTGACAGAACCCGCCGTCAGCCCCCTCACGAAATACTTGCCGGCCAGCACATAGACCACCAGGGTCGGCAGCGCGGCGATCATCGCCGCGGCCATATCGACGTTGTATTCCTTCACACCGGTGGAGGTGTTGACCAGGTTGTTGAGTGCCACCGTCACCGGTTGGGTGTCGTGCCCGGAAAATGCCACGCCGAACAGGAAGTCGTTCCAGATCTGGGTGAACTGCCAGATCACCGAGACCACGATGATCGGCTTTGACACCGGCAGCAGGATTCGCCAGAAGATGCGGAAAAAACCCGCGCCATCGAGCTTGGCCGCGGACACCAGCTCGTCGGGGATCGAGACGTAGAAGTTGCGGAAGAACAGCGTGGTGAAGGCGATGCCGAATACCACATGCACGAATATCAGGCCGAGCCGAGAACTCGACAGCCCCAGCCAGCCCAGCGTCTGGGCCATGGGAAGCAGAATGACCTGAAACGGGATGAAGCAGCCGAACAGCATCATGGCGAATACCAGCTCGGCCCCCTTGAAGCGCCACTTGGTCAAGGCATAGCCGTTCAGGGCGCCGATCAGGGTGGCGATGACCACGGCGGGAATCACGATGGCAAAGGAGTTCCAGAAATAACCGCTCACCCCGTCACAGCGCATGCCAGTACAGGCCGATCCCCAGGCCTTCAGCCAGGGCGCCAGCGTCGGGTTATCGGGCAGGGTCAGCAGGCTGCCGGCACCGATCTCGTCGAGAGGCTTGAGGGAGGTCAGCACCATCACCGCCAACGGCAGCAGGTACCAGAGCGCCGCCAGGATCAACACCAGGTGCAGGAGCAGCCGCCAGGCGCGCGCCGCCGGTGTCCGGGCACGAATCACATTATCCATGTCGACGGCTCCGCAATTCCGAGTAGAGATAAGGCACCAGAATGGCCAGCACTCCGCCCAACATCAGGATGGCGCTGGCCGAGCCCATGCCGATCTGGGCCCGGGTGAAGGCATGGGCGTACATGAAGGTTGCCGGCAGGTCCGAGGAATAGCCCGGCCCGCCGCCGGTCAGCGCCACCACCAGGTCGAAACTCTTGATGGCAATGTGCGAGAGGATCATCACCGCGCTGAACACCACCGGCCGCAGACAAGGCATCACCACTCGCCAGTAGACGCGAGGCAGGCTGGCCCCATCGAGCTGGGCGGCCTTGAGGATGCTGTCGTCGATGCCGCGCAGCCCGGCCAGAAACAACGCCATGACGAAGCCCGAGGCCTGCCATACCGCCGCGATGACCAAGGTGTAGACGGCCATGTTCGGGTCCACCAACCAGTCGAAGGTGAAAGATTCGAAGCCCCAGCCACGCACCATGGACTGGATGCCGAGCCCAGGATTGAGCAACCATTTCCACACCACCCCAGTGACGATGAACGACAGCGCCATGGGATACAGGTAGAGGGTTCGCAACATGCCCTCGCGACGAATGCGCTGGTCGAGCAGGATCGCCAGGCCCGCCCCCAGTACCAGGCACAGGCCGACGAAAAGCGCGCCGAACACACCGAGATTGGTGGCCGCCACCCACCAGCGCTCGTTGTTCATCAGCCGCGCATATTGAGCAAAGCCGACGAAGTCGTAGTTCGGCAGCATGCGCGAATCGGTCAGGGAAAGGATGAAGGTCCACAGCATGAAGCCGTAGACGAAGCACAGCGAGATCACCACGGACGGCGCCAGCACCAGCTTGGGCAACCAGGCCTGGAGATGGCCCGCCACGCTGGGACGCGACACCGCCACACCGACAGGCCGCGCCACATCGCCGGAAGTCGAAACGGATTTCATAGCACTACCTCAGGCTCGAGGGGAATACGACACCCGCGTCGGCGGGTGCCGCAAGGACATCACATGGCCAGCTTGGCAGCCTGCGCCAGCCGCTCGGCGGCCTGTTCGGCGGTCATGTCGCTCGAGTTGAAGTAGTTGGTGATGATATCGAAGAAAGCGCCCTGCACGTCACTGCGCATGGCCATGCGGTGCGCCATGCTGGGCACCAGGGTGTCGGCGTCCCGCGCTGCCTGGAAGTCTTCCATGGAACGCTTGGCGCAACTGTCGAAGCCGTTCATGTCGAGGTCGGGGCGCGCGGGAATCGAGCCCTTGATCTGATTGAAGGTCTTCTGGAAATCCGGCTCCAGGATCAGGCGTGCCAGGGTCTGCTGGGCCTGCCGCGCGGATTCGTCGCCGAGCTGGAACATGGCAAAGCTGTCGATGTTGAAGGTAAAGGCATCCTCGGTACCCGGTACGGGCGCACAGACGTAATCCTCACCAGCCTGCATGTCGGCGGCGGTGAATTCGCCCTTGGCCCAGTCGCCCATGATCTGCATGGCGGCCTGGCCATCGATCACCATCCCGGTGGCCTGGTTCCAGTCGCGCCCCGGCATGCCCTCGTCCATCAACTCGCGCAGGCGCTTGAAGGTGGTCAACGCCTTGATCATGGTATCGCTTTTCAGCGTTTGCTCATCGAGGTCGACGAAGGCACGACGATAGACATCGCTGCCCCCGAGGCTGAGCACCACGCTCTCGAAGATGGTGGCGTCCTGCCAGGGCTGACCACCATGGGCCAACGGCACGTAGCCCGCCTCGCGCAGCGCCTCGCCGGCGGCGAACAGTTCGTCCCAGGTGCTCGGCATCTCGACGCCGGCGTCATCGAGCACCTCGGGATTGGCCCACAGCCAGTTGACGCGGTGCACGTTCACCGGCACCGCCACGTAATGGCCGTCGTGGCGCATCATCTCGGAGACCACGTCGGGCAACAGTTCGTCCCAGCTGGCCTCTTCGGCCACGGCGTCGAGGTTGCCAAGCAGACCGAGCTCGCCCCATTCCTGGATCTCCGGGCCGTTGATCTGTGCGGCCGCCGGCGGGTTGCCGGACATGGCGCGCGACTTGAGTACCGTCATGGCACTGTCACCGGCACCACCGGCCACGGCGAAGTCCTTCCATTCATGGCCCTCCGCCTCGAGCAGGTCGCGCAATTCGCCCACCGCCTTGGCCTCCCCGCCGGAGGTCCACCAGTGCAGAACTTCCACCTCGCCGGCCTGAGCCTGCCCGGCGGCACCCAAGGCGCCGGCCACGCCCAGCCCCAGCAGGGTGTGACGGAGTGGAGAGAATCGCATCAATGCGCGCATAGGACGTGCCTCCTGAATTGTTGTTGTCTTGCTGCCGCCGAAAGCGGCTCTCAACACGCTAGCGCATTCCTCCTCCCCGGGGGATTACCAAGTACTGAATAGTGTTGCCGGACTATTGCAATGCCGAAACAATGTTAAAGACCGGTCACATAATGCCTCGCCTGCGAGGCCCCAGGTCATTGCGGACAGAGGGATCGCTCGGGGCTGATCCGTCGACAAGCCTGCAAGGAGGCGCTGTGAATACCTCCCTGTACGCTACCGGCGCCTCCACTGGCGTCGGACCTCCTCTTCGGCTTGTCCCCGGCGCCCCGAGTTATCTCGTCTCGCCATCAATGCTGCCATGGCATCCTGACAAGCCCCCATGGTGTGATAATCGACCTTGCCCGCCGGGCTCTTGACGTCGGAATAGCGATGATTGTCGGCATTGAGCAGGCGATACCAGGCGCCGTGACGATGGTCGATCATGTGCTGCCAGCTGAAGTCCCAGATCCGCCGATACCAGCGCCAGTAGACATCGCGACCGGTCCGCTCGCCCAGCATGGCCGCCGCGGCGAAGCTTTCGGCCTGCACCCAGAAGTACTTGTCGGCGTCGCTGATCCGCCCGTCCAGATCGAGACCATAGACCAGGCCGCCCGTCTGCGGATGCCAGCCGGCCGCCACACTGCTCGAGAAGAGACGCTCGGCGGTGGGCAACAGCCAGTCCTCGGGACGGTATCGCTCGAGCATGACCAGCAGCTTGGCCCATTCGGTCTGGTGCCCCACCTGATAGCCCCAGGGACGAAACAGATGGCTCGGGTCGTCGCGGTTGTAGTCCAGATCGCGTTGCCACTGGGCATCGTAATGCTCCCAGATCCAGCCATGTTCATGGTCGCGATTGGCGCCGACGATGGCTCGAGCGATGGTCATTGCCTGGGTCAAAAAGGCTGCGTCGCCAGTAGCTTCGAAGGCCGAGATCAACGCCTCGCAGGCATGCATGTTGGCGTTCTGGCCACGATAGCCGGACACCCGCCAATGTCGGTCGGCCTCGTCGGCGAAGCGTCCGTGGTGCGGCTCCCAGAACCGCCGCTGCAAGATGGCGTGAGTCGCGTAGAGGCCCTCCCGCGCCCCGGGCACCTCGGCCTTGAGCGCTTCGGCATAGGCCAGCAGCACGAAGGCCAGCCCGTAGCAGTGGTTGGTGTCATCCTCCACCTCGCCGTCTGCCAGGGTCCAGGCGTAGCCTTGATAGGCAGTCTGGAAATGGGCTCGTTCCAGATAGTCAAGTCCATGACGCGCCCAGTGCCGATACTCCGCCTCGCCGCTGTGCCGCGCGAAGCGGGCATAAGTCACCACGTAGCGGGCGCTCGATACCAGATGGCGATGCCGACGGTCGAGGATGGCACCGTCGTCGCGCAGGTAATGGAAGAAGCCACCCTGCGGGTCGATGGCGCGCGGGTGGTAGAACGCCATGGCCTTGCGCACATGGGCATCGAGGAAGTCGGGATCGAAGATGTTCACGAGGCTCTCCCTACGAATGAGGTCAAGGACCGGGAATGGGATCAAGGAGCGGACTGCTACCTCCCGGCATGCCCGATCCACTGTACGGCTCGGCGACAATGCCGCCATCTTTCCTGATGTTGCAAAGTATTACAGCGTTTCAGGGTCTGCCCTGGGCAACGTCAGGCTCACCACCAACCCACCATCGGGGTGATTGTCCAGCGCCAGCCACCCGCCGTGCGCCTGGATGATGTGCCGAGCGATGCCCAGCCCCAGACCACTGCCACCGGTATGGCGACTGCGCGACGGTTCGAGCCGCACAAAGGGCGAGAAGACTCTCTCGCGCTGCGCCGCCTCGATGCCAGGCCCATGATCGCGAATCGTCACCTGCAGCTTGTCCGGTGTATCCTCGAGCCGTACCTTGGCACGCTGGCCATAGAAGATGGCATTCTCCAGCAGGTTGGCCAGGCACCGCTTGAAGGCCAGCGGCTTGACGGCCACCGGCGCCGCCTCGCCCGAAATCCGGACATTTCCACCTTGCAGCGCCAGATCCCTGGCCAGTTCATCGAGCAGCGCGCGCGGCTCGATAGACTCGATCGCCTCGTGCATGTCGAGTCCCTTGACCGAGTCCAGCGCCCCCTTGACCAGTTGATCCAGCTCATCGAGCGAGGCACAGAAGCGCTCGCGCAGCACCGGGTCGTCGAGCATCTCGGCGCGCAGTCGCAGGCGGGTGATGGGTGTCTTGAGATCATGGGAAATCGCCGAGAAAAGCCGCTCGCGCTCCTCCACTTGATGCTGGATCCGACGCTGCATGCGGTTGAAAGCGATAGCGGTCGCCGCCACTTCGCGAGGGCCGCCCTCGCTGAGCGGCGGGCTGTCGAGATCGTCGCCCAGGCGCCGGGCGGCTCGCGACAGTCGCGCCAGGGTCCGGGTGGCACTGCGAATGCCGAGCCAGGACAAGCCGATGACCGTCAGCAGCACCATCAAGGCCACGAACAACCGATCTCCGGACAGCCAGTCGCCGCCATGGAAGACATCCGATACCGGCAGCAAGGTGGCAACATAGAGCCATTGATCTCGCTCCATCGGCAGTTGCACCACCAGGATCGGTTGTGACAAGGGTGCACTCATCAGGCTGTGCTGGCCCCAGCGCGGTGGCATGTCGCGCAACAGCACCTCATTGTTGAGCAAACGCAGGGAACCGGGGCGCGTAAAGGCCACTTCGGCGTTCGTCACGCCGAGCTCGTCGCGCAGGACGCCATGGAAGTTGTCGATCACCAGTGCCTTCGCCTGCCCTCCGCCGATGTCGTCCACCTCGATACGATGGTCGTTGACGCTGACGAAAAAGCGCGTGCCGCCCATGTCGCGCAGTTGATCGAGCACGATGTGGCGATAGTCATACGGCAGGGAGCGAAAGAAGCGCACCGTGGAGGCAACGCTGTAGGCAATGTTGCGCGACAGTTCGTCGAGCCGGGTGAGCTGGCCATCGCGCGCCTGTGCCGTCCAGATGGCATAGCTGGCAAGCTGCGCGCCCAGCACACCGACCACCATGATCAACAGGAAGCGTCCGCGCAGGGAGTCAGGCAACCATCGCGCCAACCGGCGGCGCCAGTATCGCCAGGTGCGCCTCACGCGATCACATCCACCTGGGCCGCCAGCACATAACCCGAGCCACGCACCGTGCGAATCAGCTGCGAGTGCTGGGCATCCTCACCCAGTCGTTGACGCAGCCGACAGACATGCACGTCGATGGAGCGGTCCAGCGGCGGTGCCGGGCGCCCACGGGTCAGGTCGAACAGGGCCTCCCGCGAGAGCACCTGCTCGGCATGCTCGAGAAAGACCTGCAGCAACGAGAAATCGGCGCCCGACAAGGCACTGCGCGCGCCCCGCTCGTCGATCAGCTCGCGTGTCACCCGATCCAGCCGCCAGTGACCGAACGCCACGACTCTCGCCATGCCCGGAGCGAGCGCCTCACCACGCGGTCGGCAGCGACGCAATACGGCCTTGACCCGCGCCAGCAGTTCACGAGGATTGAAGGGCTTGCTCAGGTAGTCGTCGGCACCCAGCTCGAGCCCGAGGATGCGATCGGTCTCGTCGGGGCTGGCGGTCAACATGATGATCGGCACCTCGCTGTCCCGGCGTACCTCACGACAGATGGCGAACCCATCGTCGCCGGGCAGCATCAGATCGACGATCAGCAGGTCGGGACGCTCGGAGGCGAGCAAGGCGCGCAACGCCGCCGCGTCCTCGGCCATCAGGGCACGATAACCGTGGCACGTCAGGTAGTCGGCGAGCAGGTCGCGGATTTCCGGATCATCATCGACCACGACCAGGGTGGCGGCAGGGGGAGTCATCGGCACTGTCACCGGCATCGGTGGCGCTCGGCGAGCGCCGTCTCGAAGTGTGTCATGCCCGATACTCTAGGCTCGTCCAACGGGGCTGGCGATACCACCAAGGTGGCAACATCGGCCATCGGAGTGCAACGCCGGCTCCTTCTCGTCCCTTAAAGCGCGAAGCGCTCGATCAGACGTTGCGCCACGGCGGCCTGGTCGTGCGGGCCGATGCGCCGAGCGGCGGGCACTGCTTCCATCAGGGCCGGATGGGCATTGGCCATCACGTGGGCCTCGCCGACCAGATCGAGCATCTCGATGTCGTTGCGATTGTCGCCGAAGGCCAGGCAGCGCTCGGCCGGGATGCCCAGCGCCGCCAGCAAGGCGGACAAGGCCGTGCCCTTGTTGACCCCGCCGGCCATGATCTCCAGCGAGTTGTCCATGGAATAGGTGATATGCAGCTCACTTGCCGCGCGATGCCGCGCCTGTTGCTCCAACTCGCCGAGCATGGCGGGCTCACCGATGTAGAGCACCTTGCCTACGCCCGCGCCATCCAGGCCTTCGAGGTCGGCCACCCGATAGCCGAAGCCGGTATGTGCATGCAGGGCCAGCAACTCAGGCGCCGGCGCATCGATCAGCCATTCATCGTCATGGTAGAGGTTGAGTCGCACCGCCTCGGGACGCGGCAACCGGATCAGCTCGCGCGCCAGCTCGGTCGGCAAGGGGCGCGCCTCGAGCAGGCGACCGTCCGGCGCATGGGTATAGGCCCCGTTGGTGCTGATGATGTGGGCCTCGACACCGAGGCGGTCGCGAAATGCCAGGATGTCGCGATAGTGACGACCGGAGGCCAGCACGATGTGATGTCCCTGCCCCGCCAGGGCGCGCAGGGTATCGACTGTCACATCCGCCAGCGCGTGGTCGGCGCCGAGCAGGGTTCCGTCGAGATCCGTGACGATCAGGTGAGCCGTCATGCGTTGTCCCTCACACGATGAATGAGCCGCCAGTCTAGCAGCCCGCCCGGGGCGATGCCCCGAACGGGATGACTCAGCGTTTTCCGCACGGCTCGCGTGATGGCAGGCCCGGTGGCCACCGGACGACGCTCAGTCGTGCTTCGCCAGGGAGGCGGCAATGGTAGCGGCCTGCGGACCGACCACCAGATGCCAGGTACGCTCGCCGACGGCCATGGAACCGAAGCACCCCAGGGTCTTCAGCGCCGCCGTATCGAGCGAGGCCTCGTCATGCAGCTCGACGCGCAGGCGCGTGCCGGCCCGGGCAGCAAGATGGCGCAGGTTGTCGCGTCCGCCCAGCGCCGCCAGCCAGGCGGCGACCTGATCCTCGGGCAACGCCGCTTCGGTGGCGTCTTCTGCCGACTGGTGCGGCGTATCGACCTCCGCTACCGGCGGCTCGACGCCGGCTGCCGCCACGGCAGCACGAATTTCGTCGGCCACGCCATCGGCAATGGGGCCAAGCACGACCTGCAGGCCGCCACCGCCGAGGCGCATCACGCCGCGTGAACCCAGCGACTTGAGCGCCGGCTCATCGATGGCCTCGGCATCGGCCAGCACCAGGCGCAGCCGCGTGGTACAGGCGCCGACGCTCTGCAGATTGCTCGCCCCGCCGAGAGCCGCGACGAAGGCCGGTCCCCGCTCGCTGGCCTGCCCTTCCGTCGGGCGGGACATGGCGATTTCCTCGTCACGGCCCGGCGTGGGCAGGTCGAAGCGCTGGATCGCCCAGCGGAAGACACCGTAGTAGATCACGAACATGGCCAGGCCGACCGGTAGCATCAGCCAGCCATTGGTGGACAGGCCGTAGGACAGGGCATAGTCGAAGGCACCAGCCGAGAAGGTAAAGCCAAGCTTCACGTCGAGCAGCTGCATCAGCGCCATGGACAGGCCGGTCATCACCGCATGGAACACATAGAGCAGCGGCGCCAGGAACATGAAGGTGAACTCGATGGGTTCGGTCACCCCGGTCAGAAAGGCCGTCAGCGCCAGCGACATCAACAGGCCACCCACCTGGGCACGTCGCCCCTTGGGCGCCGCGTGGTACATGGCCAGTGCGGCGGCCGGCAGGCCGAACATCATCACCGGGAAGAAACCGGCCATGAAGCCCCCGGCACTGGGATCACCGGCGAAGAAGCGATTGAGATCCCCCGTGGCACTATCGAAACTGCCGAACACGAACCACACGAAGCTGTTGAGCACATGGTGCAGCCCGGTGACGATCAACAGGCGATTGAGCGCCCCATAGACGAACTTGCCGAGCGCGCCGGCCTCGATCAGCCAGTGGCCCAAGCTATCGATGCCCGTCTGGATCGCCGGCCAGCCCCAGCCGAAGACGATGCCGAGCAGCACGGCCGCCAGTCCCGTGGCGATCGGCACGAAGCGCCGCCCGCCGAAGAAGGCCAGGTATTCCGGCAGCTGGATGGCCCGGTAGCGGTTGTAGATCAGCCCGCCCACGGTGCCGATGATCACCCCGGCCAGGACGCCCATGTTGATGTCAGGGTTGATGGTGTGAAGCACCGCATCCAGCACCAGGTAACCGACCACTCCGGCCAGCCCCGCCGCGCCGTTGCTGTCGTCGGCGAAACCGACCGCCAGGCCGATGGCGAAGATCAGCGCCAGATGATCGAAGATCGACTGGCCGGCGGCAGCCACGAAAGCAATATCCAGCAGGTCGGGCTGGCCCAGTCGCAACAGCAGGCCGGCCACGGGCAATACCGCGATGGGCAGCATCAAGGAACGTCCGAGCAGTTGCAGCCCGGCCATGAGACGGGAGCCGAGTTGTTGAATCATGAGGGGATCCTCTCGGGGGTTATTGTTGTGGTCTCGAATGCAGATTCATGGTGTTCGGCGAGACGTCGACGCACGCTCGCGGCATCGGGCATCGCCAGCAGGTCCGGCAGCTCGCGCGCCAGGGAGGCAGCATCGAGCCGACGGATCATCGCCTTGACGGCGGCTACCCGGGCCGGTTCGACGGATAGTTCATCGACGCCCATCGCCACCAACAGGGACGCAGCCAGCGGATCGCCGGCCGCCGCACCGCACACCCCGACCGGGCAACGTCCAGCCGCTCCTTCGATGGTGGCCTGGATCAGGCGCAGCACGCCGGGGTGCAGGACATCGGCGCGGGCCGCGAGGCGTGGATCCTCACGGTCCATGGCCAGGGTGTACTGAGTCAGGTCATTGGTGCCGATGGACAGAAAATCGGCCTGTTCGGCGAGACTCGCCGCGCACAAGGCGGCACTCGGCACCTCGACCATGGCACCGAGACGGGGCCTCTCGGCAACGCCAAGTTCCGAGACGACGGCCTCGAGCCGCTCGCGTACCCAGGCGAGTTCAGCGACTTCGCTGACCATCGGCACCATGATGCGCAGGGCATCCAGCGGGGCGACACCGAGCAAGGCACGCAGTTGGGTGTCGAGCAGTGCCGCCTGGTCATGCCACAGCCGAACCCCGCGCACGCCGAGGGCCGGGTTGGGCACCTCGGGCAGGCGCAGATAGGGCAATTGCTTGTCGGCGCCAATATCCAGGGTGCGAATGATCACCGGCTTGCCGCCGAGTGCCGTCAGGCTGGTCTGGTATTCGTGGCACTGCTCCGCCTCGTCGGGCGCGGACTGGCGCCCCAAGAACAGGAATTCGCTACGCATCAGGCCGACACCATCGGCGCCGGACTCGGCCGCCAGGCGCGCCTCGCCACTGTCGCCGATGTTCGCTGCCACCTCGACCTCGCGTCCGTCGCGCGTGATCGCCGGCTCGAAGGCCTCGGCACGCTCGGCCTCACGGCGCTCGGCATCGCGTCGCAGAGCGTCGCGGATCGTCGCCAGACGTGCCTCGTCAGGCGCAGGTTCGAGTCGCCCTTCATGGGCATCAAGCACCGCGCACTCCCCGACCACGCCCTCGAGCGCCTCGCCCATTGCCACCAGGCAGGGAATGCCGCGTGCGCGGGCCAGGATCGCCACATGGGAGGTCGTGCCGCCGCCTTTCAGGCACAGCCCGGCGGGGGCTCGCTCGACGAGATCGACGAACTGCGAGGGCGACAGGTCATCCGCCACCAGGATGGCCCCTTCGGGCACATCGGGCAGCGGGGCCGACCCGGCCTCGGCGAACTCGGCCATGACATGGCGTTGCAGGTCGCGCAGATCGGCCACGCGCCCTGCCAGCAGAGCGTTGCCGGTGGCACGCAGTTGCTCGGCCTCGTCGTCCAGCGCTTCACGCCAGGCCTGGCCGGCGCTGCGCCCGGCCTCGATGCGTGCCATGGCTGCCTCGAGCAGGCCCGGATCGTCCAGCCAGGCCAGGTGTGCCTCGAAGATATCCGCTTCGGCGCGCTGGCCCTGACGTTCGGCCTGCTCGCGCGCGCTTTCCAGCGAGCGCCCAACCCGTTCCAGGGCAGCGCGCAGAGCCTCGCGCTCGACCGCCGCGCCACGCCCGTCATGGGGCACCGCCGGCAGCGGCAGGCTCACCGCCACCAGCGGGCCGATCGCCAGGCCAGGGCTGGCAACGAGGCCGGCGATTTCCCCCTCAGCAACAGGTGCCGAAACGGCAGCGTCCGGGGCGGCTGCATTCGGCGGCTCGACGCCCTCCGGTGTGGTCAGCAGCTCGGCGGCAGCTGCCAACACAGCCTCGGCCTCATCGCCCCGAGCGCGCAACACGACCTCGTCACCTTCGGCCAGGCCGAGATTCATCAGGGCGCTCACGCTGTCACCACGCGCCTCGGCGCTCCCATGCTCGAGCCGCATCTCAGCGTCGTGTCGCTTCACGATGGCACGCACCCTGGCGGCGGGCCGGGCGTGCAAGCCAGCTTCCAGGGCCAGCGTCACACGGCGCTCATGCCATGGCCCGGTGTGCTCGGTCGTGGTCTCAACGGACGTCTCGGCGGGCGTCAAGCTCATCAGCGCTTCACCGCGCTCGACACGCTCGCCCGTGGCACCCGCCTCGAGACGCAGACGCCAGCCAGCATCATCGGTCACCACCAGCGGCGTGATCAGTGAGCTGGCCTGCTCGGCCAGCAACTCGGGATCGAAACGGCACAGGGGGTCACCGGCTTTCACCCGCTGCCCTACCTCGACCAGGAGATCGATGCCCCGCCCTTGCAGTTCGACGGTATCCAGCCCCAGATGCAGCAACACTTCGACGCCCTGCTCGCTTCGCAGGCTCAGGGCGTGCCGAGTCTTGGCACACTGCACGACCTCGCCGTCACAAGGCGCATGCAGGGTGGTTTCCAGGGGGTCCAGGGCAATTCCCTCACCCAGGGTTCCGCCAGCGAAGACCGGATCCGGGACATCGGACAAGAGCGTCACGATGCCAGTGGCCGGAGCCACCAGCGTCAGTTTGGAGGAAGACATGATCGACTCCGATACGTTGTTGTTGTCGCAGCCTCAGGCACAAGTCACACCCGAGACTTACAACGTGCAGGTAACCTTGCGCAGATG
The DNA here is from genome assembly GCF_001662285.1 of Halomonas caseinilytica. Lineage (NCBI taxonomy): Bacteria > Pseudomonadati > Pseudomonadota > Gammaproteobacteria > Oceanospirillales > Halomonadaceae > Halomonas > Halomonas caseinilytica. Next base: position 284,430 of record NZ_BDEO01000001.1, on the reverse strand, counting down.
CCGCGGTTGATCCGGATCGCTACCCCTGGCCTCGGCGAGTTCCGCCGCCATGCGGTAGAAACTCTGGATCACCGACAGTGGCTGCAGGTCCTCGTGACCGGCATCGCTCAACGTCAGGTGGCGCCCGGCCACCGACTCGTCGCCGGCCAGCAGCACCCGGGCACCGACGTCGCCGAGCCAATCGGCCAGTTCCAGCAATCCGGCCTGCTCGGCGCCGGGAGGCGCGAACACCAGCACCGGATAGCCGGCCTCGACCAGCGCCATGGGGCCATGCCGCACCTCGGCACCACTGAACGGCTCGGCCTGGATGGCACAGGTTTCCTTGAACTTGAGGGCCGCTTCCTGGGCAACTGCCAGGCCTGCACCGCGACCGATCACCATCAGGCGGTCGGCACCGGCAAGCGCCTCGACCGCCTCGCTCCAGTCCTGGTCGGCTGCCTGACCCAGACGTTCCGGCAAGGTATCCAGGGCGGCCAGCAGGTCTTGATCCTGCGTCCAGTGAGCCAGCAACTGGGCGGCGGCAGAGAGCGTCGCCAGGTAGCTCTTGGTGGCCGCCACGCTGCGCTCTTCGCCGGCGTACAAAGGCACCTCGAGATCGCTGGCCCGGCCCAGCGGCGACTCCGGCGTGTTGACCAACGCCAGGGTTCGGGCTCCGCCCCGCGCCAGCGCTTCCTGGGTGGCCACCAGGTCCGGGCTCTGGCCGGACTGCGAGATAGCCACCGCCAATTGCCCGTCGAGATGCCAGGACGCCTTGGCCAGCGTCGACAGCGAGGGCGGCAGCGAGGCCACGGGAATACCCAGCCGCTTCATGCAGAGATAGGCGAAATAGGCCGCGGCATGATCGGAGCTGCCCCGGGCCACGGTCATGCCGGCGGATGGCGGCCGTTCGCGCAATTGCGCGCCCAGTGATGCCAGCACGTCGGCGTTGCGCTGCAATTGGCCGCGAATGCGTTCCGGGGCATTGCGCGCTTCTTCAAGCATCAGTGACATGAGCGTCTCCTTCTGCGACGAGCCGGCCGCCGATATGGACGGCTCTGAGGTTCAATCGAGAATCCAGTTCCACCAGATCGGCATGCGCGCCCTCGGTCAGGCGCCCCAGGTCGTGGCGTCCCAGGAAATCGGCGGGATAGCGGGAAAGTCGGTCGGAGGCTTCGGCCAGGGTCTGGCCGAGGCCGACCAGGTTGCGCAGCGCCTGGTCCATGGTGAGGGTACTGCCCGCCAGGGTGCCATCGGCCAGGCGCACGCCGCCCAGGCATTTGGTGACCGCCTGCTCGCCGAGGCGATATTCGCCATCGGGCATGCCCGCCGCGGCGGTGGAGTCGGTCACGGCATAAAGATGGGGAATACAGCGCAGGGCGGCGCGGATGGCACCGGGGTGCACATGCAGCAGATCGGGAATCAGCTCGGCGTATTGCGCATGCGCCATGGCGGCGCCCACCATGCCGGGCTTGCGGTGGTGCAATCCGGACATGGCATTGAATAGGTGGGTAAAGCCACAGGCGCCATGCTCCAGCGCCGCCACGCCTTCCTCGTAAGTGCCCAGCGTATGGCCGATCTGCACGCGCACGCCTCGCTCGCTGAGCTGCTCGATCAGCGTCAGGTGACCCGCCAGCTCCGGCGCCAGGGTCAACAGCACGATCGGTGCCAGCCGGCGCAGTTCCTCGATGTCCTCGAGCACGCCGAGCCGGGCATGGGACGGTTGGGCGCCAAGCTTGCCCGGGTTGATGTAAGGGCCTTCCAGGTGCACCCCCAGCACGCGACTGGCTGTCGGGTCCGGCGCTTCCATGTAGGCGCCGACATCCCCCAGCACACGCCGGGTATCGTCATCCGGTGCCGTCATGGTGGTGGCCAGCAGGCTGGTAGTACCGAAGCGCACATGAGTGCGCGCCACCGTGGCCACCGACGCGCCGCCCTCCATGACATCGGCGCCGCCGCCACCATGCACGTGCAGGTCGATGAACCCCGGCAACAGGCGCGGCAAGTCATTGCTCTCGGGGTCGACCGGTTCACCGTCGATGCGGCTGATGCGGCCTTCGTGCCAATGCAGCTCGCCGAGCCGCCAACCGTCGGGTGTCAGGATATTGCCGTAGCGCATGGTGTCTCCCGGTTCCTTCTCAATGTCAGAGGTCAGCGTGTCAGCTCGACGATGAAGTCGTAGTAATCGGTGCGGCAGTAGGTGACGGTCAGTTCCGCCGGCGTGCCATCGATCAGATAGCCCTGGCGCGTCACCTTGAGCAGGGCCTGCCCCTCCGGCACCTCGGCCAGCCGCGCCAGCTCGGCATCGGCATTGACCGCCGTGACGTGCTGCAGCGCGCGCACCACCGGCCGGCCCGCCTCTTCCAGAAAGGCATACAGCGAATCCCCCACGCCCTGGGGATCGTCGAGTACCGACTGCGGCAGGCAGCTCTCCTCGACCGCCATGACCACGCCATCCGCCAGGCGCAAGCGCTTGAGCCGCGCGACCCGGGCATCGCCGCCCAGGCCGAGGCGCAGGCTCTCGTCGGCCGAAGGGGCGGCCAGGCTGCGTGACAACCAGCACGAACGCGGCGTGAAGCCACGCTGGGTCAGCATCTCGGTGAAGCTCACCAGGCGCGTCAGGGGCTGGTTGAGGCGCGGCGTGATGAAGGTGCCGGAACCTCGGGTGCGACGGATCAACCCGCGTTCGGCCAACTGATCCAGCGCCTTGCGCGCCGTGATCCGCGAGACCTCCAGCGACTCGGCCAGAGCCCGCTCGGAGGGCAGGGCCTCACCGGCCTGCCAGGCCCCCTCCTCGATGGCATCTTCCAGTCGGCTCGCCAACTGATGGTACAGCGGCGTGGACAGGCCGGGATCGAGGTGAAGTTGCTCAAATCGAGGATCCATGATCGCTCTCATGCCGCATTGTGATAAGACCAATATAGACCACCAACCATACCAATTAAATACCACTTGTCTTATACCTTGGTCCGAGCCGCCTCTCCGAGGCACCGCACAGGCACGCCGCGGCCAGCCCGCCGACGACTCCGCGCCAGTCTCGACCGGAATCGCCACCTGCCGCGATTGGCGTGGGCCGACGGAATCCGTATAGTGGCCCCCTTATCCCGCCATTCGATCGTTATCATGCTGCAGAACAACTCGGCGCTTGCTCAGCTCAAGCAACAGATCCGCGACAACACGCCTCGTGTCGAAGGCGTGATCAAGGCCACCGAGCGAGGCTTCGGCTTTCTCGAGACCGAGGATGGCACTTCCTATTTCGTGCCACCGCCCGCCATGAAGCAGGTACTGCATGGCGATCGGGTCGAGGCCGTCCTTCACGAGGAAGGCGAGAAGACCACGGTGGAGCCGGACACCCTGATCGAACAGGGCCTGGAGCGTTTCATCGCCCGGGTACGCAAGCGTGATGGACGCCTGGCGGTGATCCCCGATCATCCCTCGATCAGCAATGCCCTCAAGGCCCGCGTCAAGCGCAGCCTCGATGAGGCCTCGCTCGACGAGGGAGACTGGGTCGTGGCGCGTCTCGTGCACCACCCTCTCAAGCCGGACGATCGCGCCTTCTTCGCCCAGATCGACGAGCTGGTCGCCAAGCACGACAACCCGGCCGTGCCCTGGCGCGTGACCCTGGCGCGCCACGCGCTGGAGCAGGCCAGTCCCGAGGCCGGCGATGAGTGGCCGCTGCACGATGAAGGTCTCCAGCGCGAGGACCTCACCGCCGCGCCCTTCTTCACCATCGACGACGCCAAGACCCGGGACATGGACGATGCCCTGCGCATCGAGCCTCGGGAGGGCGGAGGCTGGCGACTGACCGTCGCCATCGCCGATCCCACCGCCTATGTGGAGGAAGGCAGCGGCGTCGACCTGGAAGCGCGCACCCGCGCCTTTACCGTCTATCTGCCCGGGCAGAACGTCACCATGCTGCCGGAACGCCTGGCCGACGATCTGTGCTCGCTGTGGGAAAACCAGGATCGCCCTGCCCTGGCCTGCGCCCTGGACGTGGAAACCGACGGCTCCCTCGGCGACTATCGCTTCTTCGCCGCCACGGTTCGCTCCCACGCGCGGCTGGCCTACGACGATGTCTCCGACTGGCTGGAAGGTCAGAGCCAATGGTCTCCCGAGACGAACATCGGCGAGCAGCTCGAGGCGCTGCGCGACCTGACCGAGGCGCGGACCGCCTGGCGTGCCGAGCATGCCCTGGTCTTCAAGGACCGCCCGGACTACGTCTTCGACCTGGACGATGCCGGCAACGTGCTGAACATTCGTACCGAACAGCGGCGCATCGCCAACCGCATGATCGAGGAATCGATGATCGCGGCCAATGCCTGCTGCGCGCACCTGCTGGCCGAGCATGTGGGTCACGGCATCTTCAATGTTCATCGCGCCTTCGAGCCAGACAAGGCCGAGGCCGCCCGCGAATTCCTGGCCAACCAGGACATCGAGGTCGCTCTGGAAGCCCTCACCGAACTGCCGCGCTACAAGGAGCTCAAGCGTGAGCTGGAAGGCCGCGACGATGCCTGGCTCGACGCGCGACTGCGCCGCTTCCAGGGCTTCACCAGCATGTCCGCCCGCCCTGGCCCGCACTTTGGCCTCGGGCTATCTGCCTATGCCACCTGGACCTCGCCGATCCGCAAGTATGGCGACATGGTCAACCACCGGCTGATCAAGCGCGTGCTCAAGGGCGAACAGGCCCCGGCGGAAGCCAGCCTCGAGCTCACCGAACAGTTGACCGAGCGTCGTCGCCTCAACCGCATGGCCGAGCGTGACGTCAAGGATTGGCTCTATGTTCGCTACCTCGGCCCGCACGCCGAATCCGGCAAGGCCTTCGATGCCGAGATCATTGCCATCAACCGTGGTGGCATGCGGGTGCGCCTGACCGACAACGGTGCCACAGCCTTCGTGCCGGCCCCGCTGATGCACAGCGACCGTGACAAGGTGGTGATCGACGACAAGGAAGGCCGTATCCAGATCGAAGGCGAAGAGCGCTTCAAGCTCGGCGACACGATCCGGGTCGCGCTGACCGAAGCTCGCGAGGAGACGCGTTCGCTGGTGGGTCGTCCCGCCGACTGAACGAACGCCTCTGGCCAGCGTGACAAGAAAGGCGGCCCGAGGGCCGCCTTTGTGTTTTCCGGTTGTCGTCGAATTGTCGCAAAGGGCGCCTAGGCTGGGGACAAGCAACGGCATTCCCGGAGGGTCCCCTTGCATCTCGTCGACGTCACCATGTTCCATGCCCCCGCCAGCGGCGGTGTGCGCACCTACCTCAGTGCCAAGCACCGTTGCCTTTCCCGCCACGACGACATCCGCACCAGCCTGCTGGTGCCCGGCGCCGAGCGCGATGCCCTCGGTGACCTGCATACCTTGCCTGCCCTGCGCCTGCCCCTGGGCCAGGGATATCGCTTTCCCCTGCGTCGCCGTCCCTGGCGCGATGCGCTGGAGGCCATGTCGCCCGACCTGATCGAAGCCGGCGATCCCTACGTCACCGCCTGGGCGGCCCTCGAGGCCGGTCAACGACTGGGCGTGCCGGTGGTCGGCTTCTATCATTCGGACCTCCCACGCTTGATGGGGGATCGCTTCGGCGGTGCCGTGAAGCGTCGGCTGAAAGGCTATGTGGCCGATCTCTACGGCCGGTTCGACAGCGTGATGGCCCCTTGCCGGGCCATGGCCGAACGCCTCGAGTCATGGGGCGTGGAGCAGGTTCGGGTCCAGCCTCTCGGCGTGGACCTGGACACCTTTCACCCGGACCGCGCCGACCCGAGCCTGCGCACCTCCCTGGGACTCGCCGACCAGACTCGCCTGCTGGCCTTCGCCGGCCGCAACTCCCGCGAAAAGAATGTCGATGTACTACTGCGCGTGATGCAGCAGCTCGGGTCTCCCTACCACCTGTTGTTGATGGGGCCCGGCATGCCGACCCGGGTCCCCGACAATGTCACGGTGGTGCCCCGCTGTTGCGACAGCCGCGAGGTGGCCCGTGCCCTGGCCAGCGCCGATGCGATGATCCATGCCGGCACTCGGGAAACCTTTGGCCTGGTGGCGCTGGAAGCCATGGCCTGCGGCCTGCCGGTCATCGCCGCCCGCGCCGGCGCCCTGATCGAAAACGTCCCGCTGGGCGGTGGCATCCTCTGCGAGCCGCTGAATCCGGCGGACATGGCCCGGGCGGTCGAGGAACTGTTCATCAACGATGTCCAGGCGAGTGGTCGGCACGCGCGCCGTTATGTCGAGCGTCGCTTCCGCTGGGAAAACGTCATCGACGGCCTGCTCGACCACTACACCGCCCTGGTACCGAACACCGCGGCCTCCAGCTTCTCGCGGCATGGCTGAGCGACTGGATCGACCGCGCAGGGAACGCAACCTGCTGGCCCGCTGGGGCTGGCTGGGACTAGCCCTGTCCATGGCCTTGGTGGTGCCCTGGCTATTGGGTGGCGAGGATGTCCTCGATGCCCTGGCCGATTTTCCGCTAGGCATCCTGGCACTGATGCTGGTCATGACCGTGACCTGCTGGAATCTCAACGCCCTTCGCCTGCGCCTGCTGCTGGACGGGCGCGCCGGACGGGTCGGCCAGGGCGAGGCACTGGCCATCGAGATGGCCGCCAAGTTCGCCCTGTGCGCCACCCCCGGCGGCAGCGGCGGTGCCGTCACCCTGCTGGCCCTGCTGGCAAGACGAGGTTTTCCGCCATCGCGAGGCTCGGCGATCTTCCTGGTCGACCAGGGTTGCGACATGCTGTTCTTTCTGGCCATGCTAGGCGTGCTGGTGAGCATCTCGCTGGGCGGCAACGTGACCTGGCCTCATCAGGGACTGCTCGCCATCGCCATGCTGGGCCTGGTCGGCCTGATGTTGCTGGTCGGCGTGTCGCTCCTGCGCCTTCCTCGGCTGCTGCGCCAGCCTCCGAGCATAGGGCTGCGCCGCCTCTCTGCCCATCGACGGCGCTGGCTTGCCAGGCGACTGCTCGGGTGTCGTCGGGCCCTGATCGCCACGCTCTGCCTGCCGCCCCTTCGACTGGCGAGCATACTCGGCCTGTGTGCCGCACACTGGTTGCTGCGCTACAGCCTGCTTTACCTGGCCGTGCTCGGCGTGGGCGGACAGGCGGACTGGGCCTGGACCTTCCTGACCCAGATGCTGGCCATGGCGGCCAGCCAGATCAGCATTCTCCCCGGCGGCGCCGGCGCCGCCGAACTCGGCGTCGGCGCACTGCTGATGCCGTTGATGCCCGCGACCCAGGCCGCCGCCGCCGTCGTCGTATGGCGGCTGGTCACCTATCACCTCTACCTGCTGGCCGGCGCACCGGCCTTCGTGATCCTGGTAGGGCGCTGGCTGAAACATCCGTCGGGCCCCGACACAGGCAACACTTCGACCCTCACTCCGGCATCCCGGCAACGCTCGCGCTACGCTCGGCAACCTTCCGCGAACGCGCCACCCGATAGCCCACGCCACCCGCGATGAGCAGCATGACCCCGCACCCCAGGGCCAGGCCATAGGCCCCCAGGACCGCCCCCTGGGAAACGCCATAGCCCTCGGCCAGACTGGCCAGTGTTTCGGCATACTGGCGCCACAGGAAGAGCCCCACACCGATACCCGAGAGCATGGTGACGATCGCCACCCGGCGCGAGCCCTTGCTCCAGTTGGCCTCCAGGCTCGCATCATGCCGATGCAGAAAGGCCAGGTACTCGCGCTCTTCCTCGCTCACCCGCGTCAGGTGCGATACCACCAGGATGATCCCCAGGGCCACCAGCGTGCTGATCGCCACCGGGTGCAGGTAGACCGGCAACTGCACCCAACCGGCCTGGTCCGCCAACGACAGGATGAGATTGCCGATAAAGCCCACGGCCAGCCCCCAGCCCGCTCCGGCAGCGGTAATCCGGCGACTCCAGATGCTCATCAGCGCCACCGGCCCCCAGGAGGAGGCAAACAGGGTCGCCGCAAACCACACCACGGCCATCACTGCCGGCGGCTGGAACAATGCCAGCAGCAAGGCGATCAAGCCTGCCGCCAGTACAGCGATGCGACTGGCACGCATTGCCGACGCCTCATTACGCGCGGCAGGCAGGATGTCATTGGAAAGACTGAACCCGATGATCGACAGAAAGGTCGAGCAGGAAGAAAGACCAGCAGCGAACACGCCCGTGAGTATGATCACCCCGAGCCAGGGCGGCAGGATATTCAGCGCCGACCACACCATGGCCCGCTCGGAATCGAGCCCCGTGTCATAGAGGTTGATGGCCGCCCCGGTCATCATCATCAAGGCATAGAAGATCGCCAGCGCCACGGCGGTGAGCATGGCCGAACGCATGACGACATGCTCGTTGCGCGCCATCAGATAGCGGCTCGACTGCCAGGGGCTCGCTGCCAGCACGGCCGCCCACACCAGGCCGAGCGTCAACCCCCATGTCAGGGCTTCGCCGGGCGAGCTGAACGTCTCCCCTTCCCCTTCGATGACACCATGCCAAAGCGCGATGCCCGGCTTCTCCGATTGCGCCAGGAGCCCTTCGATGACGCCCGACCAGCCTCCCAGGTCGTGGATGATGTACAGCGAGCCCCCCAGCGCCGCCACGGAAAAGATCACGAACATGACGGTATCGGTCAGCATGACGCCAGGCGAACCCGAATAGAGAATGAAGCCCGTATAGGTCAGCCACACCAGCACCAGACCGACCCAGTACGGCATGCCGGTCAACTCGGCGAACATGATGCCGGCACCCTGCATGACGCCCAGCAGATAGGCACCGAGCCCCACCACCGTGGTCAGGCCGGCAATGACCTGAACGCGCCGTGACGCAAAGCGCTTGCCGAAGAATTCCGGCACCGTCAGCGCCCCGCTGCGCCTCAGATAACGACCGAAGGCCAGAGCCCCCAGCAGACACCCCGACGTACTGACGGCCGCGAAGATCAGCATGACGAAGGGATAACCCTGGTAGGCGAAGCCGGTTTCCCCGAGAAAGGCGCTGGTACTCAGATAGCTGGCGACCAGCGTCCCGAGGATCAGAAAGGTCGGCGCATTGCGGCCGGCGACCAGATAGTCATCGAGATGCTTGACCCGGCGCCCGGCCAGATGGCCGATGACGAAGTACCCGATCAGGCTGAACAAGATCGCGAGCGTATAGATCATGGCGACGAAAACCCTGAGGTTGTTGATTTTGTGATTCGCCATGATGGGGCTTGGCACGGATGTCGCCTGTCCCTCAACGTCATGACAAGAAGCATTCGCGACACTCGCACCAGGACAACGTTTCGCCGGCGCCTCTCCCGGGCAGCACCCCGCAACGAAAAAAGGGCACCCGAAGGTGCCCTTTTCTGCTTCGAAAGCGCCGGGTCGACTTACCAGCCGGCAGCTTCCTTCAGCGCATCACCGATCTCGGCCAGTGAACGCACGGTCTTCACGCCTGCTGCCTCGAGGGCACTGAACTTCTCGTCAGCCGTGCCCTTGCCGCCGGCAATGATGGCACCGGCATGGCCCATCCGCTTGCCCGGAGGCGCCGTCACACCGGCAATGTAGGCAACCACCGGCTTGGAGACGTTCTCCTTGATGTAAGCGGCCGCCTCTTCTTCGGCGGTGCCGCCGATCTCACCGATCATCACGATGGCCTCGGTGGCCGGGTCCTTCTCGAACTCGGCGAGGATGTCGATGAAGTTGGAACCCGGAATCGGGTCGCCGCCGATCCCCACGCAGGACGACTGACCGAAACCATGATCGGTCGTCTGCTTGACCGCCTCGTAGGTCAGGGTGCCGGAACGAGACACGATGCCGACCTTGCCCGCCTTGTGAATGTGGCCGGGCATGATGCCGATCTTGCATTCATCCGGAGTGATCACGCCGGGGCAGTTCGGGCCGATCAGGCGCGCGCCGAGCTCATCGCACTTCACCTTGACGTCGAGCATGTCCAGGGTCGGAATGCCCTCGGTGATGCAGACGATCAGCTTGATGCCGGCGTTGGCGGCTTCGAGGATGGAATCCTTGCAGAACGGGGCCGGCACATAGATCACGCTGGCCTCGGCACCGGTCGCCTCGACGGCTTCGGCCACGGTGTTGAACACCGGCAGGCCAAGATGCTCCTGGCCGCCCTTGCCCGGGGTCACGCCGCCGACCATCTGGGTGCCGTAGGCGATCGCCTGCTCGGAGTGAAAGGTCCCCTGGCCACCGGTGAAGCCCTGGCAGATGACCTTGGTGTTCTTGTCGATGAGGATGCTCATTACTTGCCCTCCGCTGCCTTGACGACCTGCTGAGCCGCATCGGTCAGGCTGGTAGCAGCGATGATGTTCAGACCGCTGGAGGCCAGTTTCTCGGCACCCAGCTCGGCGTTGTTACCTTCCAGACGCACCACGACCGGGACATTGACGCCCACCTGCTCGACGGCGCCGATGATGCCCTCGGCGATCATGTCGCAACGCACGATACCGCCGAAGATGTTGACCAGCACGGCCTTAACGGAGGTGTCGGAGAGGATGATCTTGAAGGCTTCGGCGACACGTTCCTTGGTGGCACCGCCACCCACGTCGAGGAAGTTGGCCGGCTGGCCGCCATGGAGCTTGATGATGTCCATGGTACCCATGGCCAGGCCCGCGCCATTGACCATGCAGCCGATGTTGCCTTCCAGGGCCACGTAGTTCAGGTCCCACTTGGCGGCGTCGGCTTCGCGCTCGTCCTCCTGAGAGGGATCGCGCATGGCCTGCAGGTCCGGATGGCGATAGAGGGCGTTGCCATCCAGGTTGACCTTGGCATCGAGGCAGTGCAGGTTGCCTTCCTCGGTGATCACCAGCGGGTTGATCTCCAGCAGCGCCAAGTCCTTGTCATGGAACAGCTTGGACAGTCCCAGGAAGATCTTGGTGAACTGCTTGACCTGATCACCGGACAGTCCCAGCTTGAAGGCCAGCTCGCGGGCCTGGTACGGCTGAGCGCCGACCAGCGGATCGATCTCGGCCTTGAGGATCTTCTCGGGCGTCTCCTCGGCGACCTTCTCGATTTCCACGCCGCCTTCCGTGGAGGCCATGAAGACCACTCGCTGCGTGCCACGATCGACCACGGCACCCAGATAGAGCTCATCGGCGATGTCGGTGCAGTTCTCGACCAGGATCTTGGCGACCGGCTGGCCCTTCTCGTCGGTCTGGAAGGTCACCAGATTCTTGCCCAGCCACTGCTCGGCGAAGGCACTGGCCTCCTCCGGGCTCTCGACCAGCTTGACGCCGCCGGCCTTGCCGCGCCCGCCAGCGTGCACCTGCGCCTTGACGACCCACTTGTCGCCGCCGATCTTCTTGCAGGCTTCCGCCGCTTCCTCGGGGGTGTCGACGGCAAAGCCCTTGGACACCGGCAAGCCGTAGTCGGCAAACAGCTGTTTGCTCTGATACTCGTGAAGGTTCATCGATTCATGCCATTGGTTGCATGTGACTCGAACGGCAGCCTCGCCAGCACTCGCGTGGCGCGGCAGTCAGGCTACCACCGACCCCTTCCGGTACATGGCCGAAAGGGACGCGCCGTCCTGGAGCGTCGGCAACTCTGCCAATCCTTTCCAGGCGGCGCTTCTTGTCTTACTTGCGCTTCTTGCGGTTGGCCATGTGGATGGCATGGCCACCCACGGCCAGGGCCGCCTCGTGCACCGCTTCGGAGGTACTCGGGTGAGCGTAGCAGGTCAGCGCCAGGTCCTCGGCACTGGAACCGAATTCCATGGCGATCACGCCCTGAGCGATCAGTTCACCGGCGTTCTGGCCGAGGATGTGCATGCCCAGGATACGGTCGGTCTCGGCGTCGGCAACGATCTTGACCTGGCCATCCGGCGCATTGTTGGCCAGGGCGCGACCGTTGGCGGAGAACGGGAAGGAACCGGTCTCCACCTTGATGCCGGCGGACTTGGCCTCTTCCTCGGTCATGCCGACCCAGGCGACTTCCGGCGCCGTGTAGATCACGCTGGGAATGGCATCATAGTTCATCTCCGCCTTATGGCCGGCGATGATATCGGCCACCATGACCCCTTCCTCGGACGCCTTGTGCGCCAGCATCAGGCCGCGCACGCAGTCGCCGATCGCGTAGATGCTCGGCACATTGGTGCGGCACTGGTCATCGACGCTGATGAAGCCACGCTCGTCCAGCTCGACGCTGACGCCCTCACCGATCACGCCCTTGGTGTAGGGACGACGGCCGACACAGACGATCAGCTTGTCGAAGGTGATTTCCTGCTCGCCCTTGGCGTCGGAGTACTTGACCACGACCTCGTTGTCCTTGACCTCGGAGCCGGTGACTCGGGCGCCAAGCTTGATGTCCAGGCCCTGTTTCTTGAACAGCTTCTGGGCATCCTTGGCGATGGCCTTGTCGACCATCGGCAGGAAGTCGTCCATGGCCTCGAGGATGGTGACCTCACTGCCCAGGCGACTCCACACGCTGCCGAGCTCCAGGCCGATGACACCGGCGCCGATCACGCCGAGGCGCTTCGGAGCCTCCTGGAATTCCAGGGCGCCGGCCGAATCGACGATCAGGTCGTCGGTCAGTGGCGTCGGCGGAATTTCCACCGGCACGGAGCCGGCGGCGACGACGATGTTGTCGGCCTCGTAGGTCGTGGCCTTGCCATCATGGTCGGTCACTTCCACCTGCTTGCTGCCGGTGACCTTGCCGGTGCCGTCGATGGCAGTGACGCCATTGGCCTTGAACAGCGCGCTGATGCCACCGACGTTCTTGGCGATCACCTTTTCCTTGAACTCGAGCATCTTGGCGATGTTCGGCGTGGGCGCTTCCATGTCGATGCCGATCTCGGCGAAATGGTCGCGCGCCTCGACGAACTTGTGGGACGACTCGAGCAGCGCCTTGGACGGAATGCATCCCACGTTCAGGCAGGTGCCGCCATGGACGGTCTTGCCTTCCTTGTTGACCCACTTCTCGACACAGGCGGTCTTCAGGCCCAGTTGGGCGGCCCGGATGGCGGCGACGTAGCCGCCGGGGCCCGCGCCAATGACGATCACATCAAACTTGTCAGCCATGTCGGCTCCTATCGTTGCTCTTCGCTGAGAGGCTCGTTATCCCGCGGCTCAGATGTCCAACAGCAGACGCGCCGGATCCTCGAGCAGTTCCTTGATGGTCACCAGGAATTGCACCGCGTCCTTGCCATCGATCATGCGGTGATCGTATGACAGCGCCAGGTACATCATGGGACGGATCTCGACCTTGCCGTTCACCGCCATGGGACGTTCCTGAATCTTGTGCATGCCCAGGATCGCGGTCTGCGGCGGGTTGATGATCGGTGTCGACAGCAGCGAGCCGAAGATACCGCCATTGGTGATGGTGAAGGTGCCGCCCTGCATCTCGTCGATGCCGAGCTTGCCGTCACGCGCCCGCTTGCCGAAGTCGACGATGCCCTTCTCGACGTCGGCGATCTTCATGCTGTCGGTGTCCCGCAGCACCGGCACCACAAGACCGCGGTCGGTGGAGACGGCCACGCCGATGTCCTGATAGCCGTGATAGACGATGTCGGTGCCGTCGATGGAGGCGTTGACGTCGGGGAAGCGCTTGAGCGCCTCGGAGGCCGCCTTGACGAAGAAGCCCATGAAACCGAGCTTGGTGTCGTGGGCCTTGAGGAAGGTCTCCTTGTACTGGGCTCGCAGGTCCATCACCGCGCCCATGTCCACCTCGTTGTAGGTGGTCAGCATGGCGGCGGTCTGCTGGGCCTGTACCAGACGCTTGGCGATGGTCTGGCGCAGCCGGGTCATCGGCACGCGCTTCTCGGGACGCTCGCCCTCGACGGCGGGCGCTGCCGCTGCCGGCTGCTTGGCGCCGCCACCGCCGGAAGACTTGGCCGTCTTCTTGGCAGAGCCATCCTTCACGGCCTTCTGCACATCCTCCTTGAGGATGCGTCCGCCCTTGCCGGTGCCTTCGATCTTGTTGACGTCCAGATCGTGCTCGGCCACCAGCTTGCGTGCCGCCGGTGCGAGGATCTTGTCCCCGACCTTCTCGTCGCTCTCGCCATCGTCGGCGGAAGCCGCAGCCTTGTCCTCGCCGGCACTGGGCGCGGCATCATCGCCACCGGCACCCTCGCCGAACACCGCCAGAACGGCTTCCGACTCGACCTGGCTGCCTTCCTCGGCCTTGATCTCGATCAAGGCACCATCGGCGGGCGCCACCACTTCGAGTACCACCTTGTCGGTCTCGATCTCGGCCAGCACCTCGTCGCGCTTGACCGCTTCACCGACCTGCTTGTTCCAGCTGGCCACGGTGCCTTCCTGGATGGACTCAGGGAAGGTCGGCGCCTTCACTTCATGCTTCGCACCGTCAGCGGCAGGCTTGGCATCAGCCGAGCCGCCGCCGGACGCCTTCTCGTCTCCCTCGTCTCCGGCACCGGCGTCGTCATCTTCGGACTTGGACGTGCTGTCGTCCTGGGATTCGCCACTCGCCTGGCCTTCGCCGAGGCGGCCCAGCACCTGCTCGGACTCCACGGTGTCGCCTTCTTCCACCAGCACCTCGCTCAGCGTGCCGGCCTCGGGTGCCACGACCTCGAGCACCACCTTGTCGGTCTCGATCTCGACGATCAGCTCGTCGCGCTCGACGCTATCACCCGGCTTCTTGTGCCAGGCAGCCACGCTGCCCTCGGCAACGGATTCCGGAAAGGTGGGTGCCTTGATCTCGGTAGCCATGTCGTTTCCCTTATGTGTTCTCTCTCGTCCCGGTGGTTCGCCTCAGAGGTTGAAGGCGTCTTCCACCAACTGGCGCTGCTGTTCGGTATGCACGGACATGTAGCCCGCCGCAGGGGCTGCGGAAGCCGGGCGACCGGCGAACTTGAGTCGTCCGCCCAATCCCGACTTCAGTCGTTCGACTGCAGCCCGCATGTGATGCTGGCTGGGATACCAGGCGCCCTGGTTCAGTGGCTCTTCCTGGCACCACACCGCGTCGGTGACGTTGGTGTAGTCCTTGATCGCCTCGTAGAGCTCCTCCTCGGGGAAGGGATACAGCTGTTCGAGTCGCAGGATGGCCACGTCGTCGCGGGCATTTTCCTCGCGCCAGTTGGCCAGGTCATAATAGACCTTGCCGGCACAGAGGATGATGCGCTCCACCTTGGCGGCGTCACGCTTGCCCTGGTCGGGCAGCACCATCTGGAAGTGGCCATTGGCCAGCTCATCGAGACTCGAGGTTGCTTCCTTGTGGCGCAGCAGGCTCTTGGGAGACATCACGATCAGCGGCTTGCGCAGCTTGCGGATCACCTGGCGACGCAACAGGTGAAAGATCTGTGCCGGCGTGGTCGGCACGCAGACCTGCATGTTGTGCTCGGCGCACAGCTGCAGGAAGCGCTCCAGGCGCGCTGACGAATGCTCCGGCCCCTGCCCTTCATATCCATGGGGCAGCAGCATGGTCAGGCCGCACAGCCGCTCCCATTTGGTCTCGCCGGACGAGATGAACTGGTCGACCACCACCTGGGCACCGTTGAAGAAGTCACCGAACTGGGCTTCCCAGATCACCAGGTCGTTGGGGGCGGTGGTGGCATAGCCATACTCGAAGGCCAGCACGGCCTCCTCGGAGAGGAAGGAGTCGTGGATGGTAAAGGTAGGCTGCCCCTCGGCCAGATGCTGCAACGGCACGTAGATGGAGCCGTCGTTCTGGTTGTGCACCACCGCGTGACGGTGGGAGAAGGTGCCACGACCACTGTCCTGCCCAGTCAGGCGCACCGGGTGCCCTTCATCCAGCAAGGTGGCATAGGCCAGGGTCTCGGCGAAGCCCCAGTTGGCCGCCATGCCGCCGGCCTGCATCTTGCGACGGTCGTCGTAGATCTTGGCGACCTGGCGCTGGACGGAGATACCGTCGGGAATCGCGCACATCTTCGCCGCCAGTCGCTGCAGGCGCTTCAGGTCGACACTGGTGTCGGTGTACCCGGACCATTCATGGCCGAGATACGGTTTCCAGTCGACGAACAGGGCGGTATTGGGTTGCTGGACCAGGGCATTGGCCACATGGTTGCCGGCCACCAGGTCATCACGGTAGGTGTCGACCATCGCCTTGGCCTCATCCTCGGTGAGCAGCCCCTCGTTCACCAGGCGCTTGGCATAAAGGGCCCGCGAGGAAGGATGGTCCTTGATCTTGCGATACATCATCGGCTGGGTGCCGGAGGGTTCGTCGGCCTCGTTGTGCCCGCGCCGACGATAGCAGACCAGGTCGATGACCACGTCCTTCTTGAACTGCTGGCGATAATCCAGGGCCACCTGGGTCGCATGCAGCACGGCGTCCGGGTCATCGCCATTGACGTGGAAGATCGGCGCCTGGACCATCTTGGCGATGTCGGTGCAGTATTCGGTGGATCGCGAATCCCGCGGGTGCGAGGTCGTGAACCCGACCTGATTGTTGATCACGATGTGCACCGTGCCGCCGGTCTCGTAGGCACGGGTCTGGGACATCTGGAAGGTCTCCATGACCACGCCCTGGCCGGCGAAGGCCGCATCGCCGTGCACGTTGATCGGTAGCACCTTGCCGCCATCCGGGTCATTGCGGCGATCCTGCCGGGCGCGTACCGAGCCCTCGACCACCGGCGCGACGATCTCCAGATGCGACGGGTTGAACGACAACGCCAGATGGACCTCGCCTCCCGGCGTCATGACGTTGGAACTGAAGCCCTGGTGATACTTGACGTCGCCGGAGCCACGCTCGACCACTTTCTTGCCGTCGAACTCGTCGATCAGCTCGGAGGGATTCTTGCCGAGGATGTTGACCAGAACGTTGAGTCGGCCACGGTGGGCCATGCCGATGACGACTTCCTTGGTGCCGTATCCGCCACTGCGCTGGATCAACTCGTCCATCATGGGGATGAAGGACTCCCCCCCTTCCAGACCGAACCGCTTTGTCCCCGGATACTTGGAAGCCAGATAGCTTTCCAGACCCTCGGCGGCCGTCAGACGCTCCAGCACATGCTTGCGCACTTCCTCGCTGAACTTCGGTGCGCTGCGCACCGACTCGAAACGCTGCTGCAGCCAGCGTTTCTCCTCGGTGTCGACGATATGCATGATCTCGCAGCCGATGCTGCGGCAGTAGGTCTGCTGCAGCGCCTCGACGATCTCCTTCAGCGGTGCCTTGTCGGCTCCCAGGAAGAACGAGCCGGTCTGGAACTCGGTGTCCAGATCGGACTTGGAGAGCTGATGGAAGGAGAGGTCGAGATCGGGAACGGGCGTCGGGCTACGCAAGCCCAAGGGGTCGATATCGGCCTTCTGGTGTCCACGAACGCGGTAGGCGTTGATCAGCTGCAGGACCTTGACCTGCTTCTTGTTCTCGCCACTGCCGGACGAGGGGGCCTGCGCGGTGCGTCGTTGCTGGCCTAGCTGATAGAACTGTTCGCGGGTAGGGGCAAGCGGAACGTCTTGGGTGGCGCTGCCGTCGGGTCTCGGCAGTGTATCGAAGTACTCTCGCCATTCGTCGGGAACGGCTTCGGGATCATCCAGATACTGCTCGTAGAGCGCTTCCACGTAATGGACATTACTGCCACTCACGTGGGAGGAGCGCCACATCAACTCCATTATGCCTTGTTGCATCTCTCGGTCACCCTGCACTGATGGGGTGGTATCGGCGTCGCACGGCTCATCCGTGACGACATCGGTGGCGGCCACCGATGGTGGACCCGCCCTTGATTTCGATGGCCAAAAGCCGGTGCACATGGCACCGGCTTTCGACGAATCACCGGGTCAGGGCTGCGGCAATACGCCGCAACTCAGGGCCGGTGAGTATGATAACAAGCTGCGAGCCTCGATTTAAGTGGCATTGGCCAGCAACATCTCACGAATCTTGCCGATGGCACGTGTCGGATTGAGTCCCTTGGGACATACCGCCACGCAATTCATGATGCCCCGGCAGCGGAATACGCTGAACGGATCCTCGAGTTCGGCCAGGCGCTCGCGGGTGGCTTCATCGCGCGAATCAGCCAGGAAGCGGTAGGCCTGCAGCAGCCCGGCCGGACCGACGAACTTGTCCGGGTTCCACCAGAACGACGGGCAGGACGTCGAGCAGCAGGCACAGAGAATGCACTCGTAGAGGCCATCGAGCTTGTCGCGGTCCTCCGGTGACTGCAGACGCTCGATAGCGGGCGCCGGGTTGTCGTTCTGCAGGTACGGCTGGATGCGCTCGTACTGCTTGTAGAACAGCCCCATGTCGACCACCAGATCGCGGATCACAGGCAGGCCGGGTAGCGGACGCAGCGTCAGCTTGCCCTTCTTGACGACCTCTGACAGCGGCGTAATGCAGGCCAGGCCATTCTTGCCGTTCATGTTCATGCCGTCGGAGCCGCAAACCCCTTCGCGGCAGCTACGACGAAAGGCCAGGCCGTTGTCCTGCTCTTTCACCATGTGAAGGACATCCAGGACCATGATGTCGCGACCCTGGGTGTCGACCTGGAACTCCTCCATGTACGGGGCGGAGTCCGTTTCCGGATTGTAGCGGTACAGAGATACCTGAAGCATGGACATCGTGACTCCCCCTTAGTAGGTGCGAACTTTCGGCTCGAACATGTCGACGGTCTTGGGCGCGAAATTGACATCGCGCTGCCCCAGGCGCTTCTCCGCCGGGAAGTACATCGAATGCTTCAGCCAGTTGGCATCGTCGCGATCCGGATAGTCGTAGCGAGAATGCGCGCCACGGCTCTCCTTGCGCTCCAGGGCGGCGATGGCGGTGGCCTCGGCGACCTCCATCAGATTGTCCAGCTCCAGCGCCTCGACACGCGCGGTGTTGAAAGCCTTGGACTTGTCCGGCAGATAGGCATTGGCGATTCGCTCGCGCAGCTCGGCGAGCTGCTGGACGCCCTTCTGCATGTTGTCCTCCTGACGGAAGACACCGAAATCACTCTGCATGATCTCCTGGAGGGCGCGCTTGAGTTCGGGCACGGTCTCGCCGTCCTCGGACTCGTTCCAGCGATTGATCCGCCGCATGGCGGCCTCGACATCATCATCACTGGCCGCGAGATAATCGATCCCCTCATTGAGGGCGCTCTCGATGAACATGCCCGCAGCACGTCCGAACACCACCAGGTCGAGCAGCGAGTTGCCGCCCAGGCGATTGGCGCCATGCACGGAGACGCATGCTGCCTCGCCCACGGCATACAGACCATTGACGATCTGATCGTTGCCATCGGCGTCCTGGGAGATTGCCTGGCCGTGCACATTGGTGGCCACGCCCCCCATCATGTAGTGGCAGGTCGGCACCACCGGAATCGGTTCCTTGGCCGGGTCCACGTGGGCGAAGGTCTTGGACAGCTCGACGATGCCGGGCAGGCGCTTGCTGAGCACCTCCTCGCCGAGGTGATCCAGCTTGAGATAGACGTGATCGCCATTCTCGCCGCAACCGCGCCCCTCCAGGATCTCCATGACCATGGAGCGTGCAACCACGTCGCGACCGGCCAGATCCTTGGCGTTGGGCGCATAACGCTCCATGAAGCGTTCGCCATCCTTGTTGATGAGATAGCCACCCTCGCCACGGCAGCCCTCGGTCACCAGCACGCCGGCACCATAGATGCCGGTGGGATGGAACTGCCACATTTCCATGTCCTGCATCGGAATGCCGGCGCGCAGCGCCATGCCGATACCATCGCCGGTATTGATGAGGGCATTGGTAGTGGACGAGTAGATACGACCGGAACCACCGGTCGCCAGGACAGTGGCCTTGGCCTTGACGTGTACGACTTCACCGGTCTCGATGTCCATGGCGATGCAGCCCACCACGTCGCCATTGGCGTTCTTGACCAGGTCGACGGCATACCACTCGTTGAGGAAGGTGGTCTGATTCTTCAGGTTATTCTGATAAAGGGTATGCAGCAGCGCATGCCCGGTACGGTCGGCCGCCGCACAGGTCCGGGCCGCCTGCCCGCCCTTGCCGAAGTCCTTGGACTGACCGCCGAAGGGACGCTGGTAGATACGTCCGTTCTCGAAACGCGAGAACGGAAGCCCCATGTGCTCGAGTTCGAAGACCGCCTTGGGCCCTTCGGAACACATGTACTCCGCTGCTTCCTGGTCGGTGATGTAATCGCCACCCTTGACGGTGTCGTACATGTGCCAGCGCCAGTCATCGTTAGGGTCGGCCGAGGCGATGGCGCAGGTAATGCCGCCCTGGGCGGAGACCGTATGCGAGCGGGTCGGGAAGACCTTGGACAGTACAGCGGTCTTCTTGCCGGACTTGGCCAGCTCGAGGGCGGCTCGCATGCCGGAACCGCCGCCGCCGATGATGATGGCGTCGAATGTCAGACTACGCATGTTGGACATGGATCAGGCTCCCCACAGAACTTGGATGCCCCAGACCAGAAACACGAAGATGGCCAGGATGATGATGGACTGGGCGGCGACACGAATGCCGGTCGGCTTGATGTAATCGGTGGTCACGGTCCACAGGCCGACCCAGGCATGGGCCGCCAGCGACACGAACGCCAACAGCGAGAAGATCCGCATCCAGGTCTGGGCGAACAGGCCACTCCAGGTGGCATAGTCCAGCCCCGGGGAGAACAGCAGGTAGCCGACGATGAAGAGAGTGTAGAGCGCCAGCACGATGGCCGAAGCGCGTTGCACGAGCCAGTCGGACAGCCCGCTGCGCCCGAGATTCGTGATATTGGTTACCATACCCAGACTCCCGCCAGAATGATCAGAACCGCACTCACCACAACGGTGATCTGCGCCTTCTTGACGCCCCCTTCGAGGGTCACGCCGATATTGATATCCATCAGCAGGTGCTTGATACCGGCCACGAAGTGAAAGGCCAGCGCAGACAACAGCCCCCAGGCGATCAGCTTCGCCAGGAAATTGTGAGCCAGCGCGTCCTGCACGGTCGCGAAGCCTTCGGCCGACGACAACGACGCATCCAGCGCCCAGAAGCCGAAGATCAAGCCGATGAAGAGAATGACGCCGGTAATGCGGTGCGCAATGGACGTCAAGGCGGGGAGAGGGAACTGTATCGTGGACAGATCCAGGTTTACGGGTCGTTTGCTATTCACGGCGCTATACACACTCTCTTGGCCCGCCGCTGGGCACTCGAGCTTGCCCCGAAGCGGGCGGTGGTTTCGGGAAGGAGCCATCGTGACCGACACGGTCACGATTGCCGTTTCCTGCCAGTCGCGGGACAAGATTATAGGGTCCAGCCCCATCCCTGACAAATCGCTCCCCACCCACACGGTCTTGACGGCAGGGAATGCATCGAAAAATTTCGATGCTCCCGCCGCACCTTCCCTCCCTCGCCGAGGACCTCGCGAAGCCCGCGGCATGCATGGTGCGAAGCACCATTTCATGTACAAAAGCCATACAAGACAGGTGAATAGGTAGAACTAATGGCGCCGATAGACCAATTGACAATCACGAGGACGCTTCTATAGTGGGCGAACCTTTTTGCCGGCAAGTCCTGCGAGATGGCGACTTATCGGCTCATCAAGAACACGTAGAGGAGGCCATCATGGCTGACAGGAAAGCGACTTTGACGGTAGAGGGCCTAGACAAGCCGATCGAGCTGCCGATCTACTCCGGCACGCGCGGCCCGGACGTGATCGACGTTCGCGGCCTGGGCTCGGAAGGTCTCTTCACCTACGACCCCGGCTTCATGGCCACCTCCTCGTGCCAGTCCGCCATCACCTACATCGACGGTGGCAAGGGCATGCTGCTCCATCGCGGCTACCCCATCGAACAACTGGCCAAGCATTCCAACTTCGTCGAGCTCTGTTATCTGCTGATGTTCGGCGAGCTGCCCAGCAAGGACGAGTACGAGGACTTCACGCAACGCGTCACCTCGCACACCATGGTCCATGAGCAACTGGCCAACTTCTTCAAGGGCTTCCGCCGCGACGCCCATCCGATGTCGGTCCTGTGCGGCGTGGTCGGTGGCCTGGCGGCCTTCTATCACGACCACCTGGACATCACCAAGCAGGAAGACCGCGAGGTCAGCGCCATCCGCCTGATCGCCAAGATGCCGACGCTCGCGGCGATGTCCTACAAGTACAACATCGGCCAGCCCTTCAACTATCCCCGCAATGACCTGAACTATGCAGAGAACTTCCTCTACATGATGTTCAGCAACCCCTGCGAGGAGTACAAGATCAACCCGGTGTTCGCCAAGGCCATGGATCGCATCTTCATGCTCCATGCCGATCACGAGCAGAACGCCTCCACCTCCACGGTACGCCTGGCGGGCTCCACCGGTGCCAACCCCTTCGCCTGCATCAGCGCCGGCATCGCCGCCCTCTGGGGCCCGGCCCATGGTGGCGCCAACGAGGCCGTGCTGAACATGCTCGACGAGATCGGCGACGAGAGCGAAGAGAATATCCAGCGCTTCGTCGACCGAGCCAAGGACAAGGACGATCCCTTCAAGCTGATGGGCTTCGGCCATCGGGTCTATCGCAACTTCGATCCCCGCGCCAAAGTCATGAAGGAGACCTGCGACGAGGTACTGGAGCAGCTCGGCCGCGCCGACGACCCGCAGCTCAGGATCGCCAAGCGCCTCGAGCAGATCGCCCTGGAAGACGAGTACTTCATCGAGCGCAAGCTCTACCCGAACGTCGACTTCTATTCAGGCATCATCCTCAAGGCCATGGGCATTCCGAAGAACATGTTCACCGTGATCTTCGCCGTGTCACGCACCATCGGCTGGATCTCCCACTGGCACGAGATGATCAGCGACAGCTACAAGATCGGCCGCCCGCGCCAGCTCTACGTGGGACACGACAAGCGCGATTATCCCGCCGAGTGATTTCGCGCCGATGATGCAGATGCAATGACGAAAAGGCCACCCTTGCGGTGGCCTTTTTCGTTTCGCCGACGACTGCTCGATTCCAGAGGAGAAACAACATGAGCCAGACAATTCAGCGTATTGCCTTCATCGGCCTCGGCGTCATGGGATATCCCATGGCCGGCCACCTGGCCAGGGCCGGTCTGGATGTTCACGTCTACAACCGCACGACCGCCAAGGCCGACGCCTGGGTCGCGCACCACGGTGGCCATCAACACGGCACACCCCGCCAGGCCGCAGAACAGGCTGACCTGGTACTGCTCTGCGTAGGCAACGACGACGATGTCCGGCAAGTCACGCATGGCGACGATGGCGTCCTGGCCGGCATGCGGGCAGGCAGCCTGCTGGTCGACCACACCACGGCCTCCGCCCGACTGGCCGAAGACCTCGACGCAGCCTGTCGTGAGCGCGACATCGGCTTTCTCGATGCCCCAGTGTCCGGTGGCCAGCAAGGCGCCGAGAGTGGCGCCCTGACCATCATGTGCGGCGGAACCGAAAGCGACTTCGCCCGCATCGAGCCTTTGCTTGCCCATTACGCACGCGCAGTGAACTTGCTCGGCCCGGCTGGCAGCGGCCAACTGACCAAGATGGTCAATCAGATCTGCATCGCCGGTCTGGTCCAGGGACTCTCGGAAGGACTGCATTTCGCTGAACGTGCCGGACTGGACCAGTCCCGGGTCATTGAGGTGATCTCTCAGGGTGCCGCGGGCTCATGGCAAATGGACAATCGCCACCGCACCATGATCGACGACGAGTATGACCACGGCTTTGCGATCGACTGGATGCGCAAGGATCTGGCCATCTGCCTGGAGCAAGCACGCCACCTCCAGGCCCGACTCCCCGTCACGGCACTGGTGGACCAGTTCTATGGCGACCTCCAGGCCATGGGAGGCGGACGCTGGGATACGTCCGCCCTGTTGCGTCGACTGCGCGCCTTCGACTGACCAGCGCTCGAGAGGGGGATGCATCACCTCGCCCCCTCTCTTCATGCCCTCTCTGTGTGCTTGAAGCCTTTTCCACACATTCTGTGGATAACCCTGTTCAAAACCTTTCCAAAACGTCCCTGAATCGCCATGAACAGCGGGTCGCTCTCAAATTGGTTAATTTTTAACCCAACTCCAAGACATTGATTTACCTAGCTTTTTCAGAGAAGCCCAGTACCATGCGGGTTGACGGCGCGTCACCGCAGACTCGCACTGGAAAAGAACAGGGGACGTGGACAAGTCAAGCCCGAATTCAGGCTTTATGGCGCTGAGTGAGACGCAGACTCACCCGGATACCGATGCCAGCCACAGAGTTATGCCGACAGCATGAGGACTCATGGCAAATCGCCTCGCCGACTGACGGAGAGGAAGTGACATGCAAGAAGAGAAAAGGGAGTGGCGTCCCATAGGGGGTTCGAACCCCTGTTACCGCCGTGAAAGGGCGGTGTCCTAGACCACTAGACGAATGGGACGCATCGACTTCGAGACGAGATGGTGGTGGAGCCTAGCGGGATCGAACCGCTGACCTCAACACTGCCAGTGTTGCGCTCTCCCAGCTGAGCTAAGGCCCCACATCTCGTGAAGACGGGGCGTATGATACTGATTCCCCCCGCCTTCGTCAACGGGAAAACGAGAATTTCCTGCTGCGCTCGATATCCTGGCCGCCGGCGGTGCTCGCGCTCCTCATGTAGCAGGCTACACTCCGGGCGCTGCGCTCCGGCGACGACCAGTTTACCGTCGCTCGCGACGGAACTTCAGCGTTTTACTATGACATTAGAGTTCGCGGAACTCCTTCTCGAAGCGCTTGGTCTGCTTCTTGGAGACGCCGCCCAGCACTTCGATGGCATGACGAAGGCGCGCACGCGTCATGTCAGACCCCAGGATGGCCATGGCATCCATGACCGAGGTGCTCGATGACGACCCGGTGATGGCGATGAAGACCGGTGCCAGAAAATCCTTCATCTTGAGCTCGAAATGCGCCGACAGTGCCTTCACCTCGCCCAACAGGGCTTCCTTGTTCCAGGCCGGGACGGCTTCGAAGCGCCAGACCAGGAACTGCAGCAGTTTCAGCAAGGACTCCCGCTCGAGCTTGACCTGGGCGAAGCTATCCTCATCGATGCTCGGCAGCCCGGAAAAGAAATGCCCGGCCAACGGCATCACCTCGGAAAGCGTCTCCACACGAGGACGTACCTGGGGCAGAATCTCGCGCACATAGGCGTCGTTGAAAGCCCACGTTTTCAATGCCTCCAGCAGAGCATCGTCATCGAGGTCCTCGCGAATATAGAGGCCATTGAGCCAGGTCAGTTTCTGCAGGTCGAAAACCGGCCCACCCAGAGAGACGCGCTGGATATCGAAATGCGCCATCATCTCGTCGAGGGTGAATTTCTCCCGCTCATCAGGCATCGACCAGCCCATGCGACCCAGGTAGTTGGCCACCGCCTGCGGCAGAAAGCCCATGCGTCGATAGTAGTTGATCGATGTTGGATTCTTGCGCTTGGACAGCTTGGACTTGTCCGGATTGCGGAGCAAAGGCATGTGGCACAACGCCGGCATCGGCCAGCCGAAGTACTCGTAGAGCAACTGGTGCTTGGGTGCGGAATTGATCCATTCCTCCCCGCGCAGCACATGCGTGATGCCCATCAAGTGATCGTCGACCACATTGGCCAGATGATAGGTCGGCATGCCATCGGACTTGAGCAGGATCTGGGCATCCACCTGCGCCCAATCCACCTCGATGGTGCCACGCAGCATGTCCTCGACCACACAGGTCCCATCGGTCGGCACCTTCATTCGCACCACATGAGGCCATCCCTCACGCTCGCGACGCGCCACTTCCTCCTCGGGCAAGGCCAAGTCATCAGGCTTCAAGGCCAGATGCTGACCAGCGGCCTTGCGTTCCTCCCGCAAGGCATCGAGCTCCTCGCTGGTTCGGTAGCACTTGAAGGCATGGCCCGCATCAAGTAACTGCCGAGCATACTCGACGTAGATATCACCGCGTTCACTCTGCCGGTAGGGACCATGAGGCCCGCCCACATCCGGCCCTTCATCCCATTCGAGCCCCAGCCAGCGCAGCGAATCGAGGATCATCTGCTCGGACTCGGCGGTGGAGCGCAGGCGATCAGTATCCTCGATACGCAGGATGAACTGACCACCCTGCTGACGTGCAAAGCACAGGTTGAACAGGGCAATATAGGCCGTGCCGACGTGAGGATCCCCGGTGGGGGACGGAGCGATACGAGTACGTACGGTCATGTCGTCCTAGGTCCGATCAATGAAAAGAAGCCCTGGCACCAGGGCGGTTGACCGCATTATACGCACCCAGCAAGCCATCCGCAGGGCCCTTCGTCATGCCACCGGGAGATGTCACGGCATCATGCGCACACCGTCCGGCTCGATGCGCAAGGACCACCGCGCCTCGACGACCTGCCCCAGGCCATGCTCGGAACTCACGACCCAGGGGCCACTGAGATGCTCCCCCCGTTGCCCCAAGCGGGATTGCACGGCTGAAGGTTGAACACTGATCGGCGGCATCGTCACGCGGAGCCGGTAGATCCCCTCGGGCAGCCCGCTTCCCGGCCCGAAAGGCCCCGCAGCAAAGCCATCAGGGCCGACCTCGACCCTTTCCCGCCAGCTCACACCACTGGCATCGCGCTCTGCCATCACACGCAATCGAGTGCCCGGCGGCAAGTTGGTCGTCCCCTCGACCAGCAGTCGACTCGACGCATCCAGACGTATCGACATATCGAAGGCGACATCCTGATCGAAGGGTGCCGGCTCGGCCACACGCTCCGCCTCTTCCCCCTCTCCCGGCTGGGTGGCCTCTTCCGGTTGGGCGACACCACCGAGGCGTTCTGTCGCCCCACTGTCTTCCTGCTCCCCGCCATTGCCGCACCCCGCCAACAACGACAGCATGAGGCCCGCCATGACTCGATGCCATCCGTTCATGCATCTTCCCTCGATCCGAGGATGAGCTGTCAGATTATCATTCCCCCCTTGCTCCTTCCGATACATCAGGGGACATTATCCAACGAAAATCGCCCTGATCTCGGGCTGCAAGCACGGCCATCGCCTTCAGGCGGCCCCTTTCAGGGCCGCCTGTACGGTTCGCAGGATGTCTGTCAGCCGAGCGCATCCAGCATCTTGAGGACCGAGCTCTTGGGCTTGAGTGACACTTGCTGGTGCAGGCGAACGGATACTTCCCGCACGGAGATCAATCCTCGTATCTGCCGATGCGCATTGTCCCGCACCAAGCAGTACGGCTCGCCCGCTTCCCGCAGGGTAGCCACCAGATCCGCCACGGTGGCATTCACCAGGTCGCCATAGTCGAGTGCCGGCATGGAGGAACGAGGCAACATCAGGTCGGCTGCGGTCAGGCTCTCGCGATCGATGCCAAGAGTCGTCTGGGCAGCAATCAGGCTCTGCTCCGAGAGACGCTCCTGGGACAACAATCCGATGAATTCCCGTTGGCGATCGACCACCAGCTTGCAATCCACCTGCTCCGAGGCCATCGAATTGGCGGCCCACAGAGCCGGCGTCGAGGCACTGATGGCACGAGGACGATACTGGCGAAAGTCCATCATCAGACTCAAGGCCGGCGAGTCGCCTTCAATGTCGAAGAATTCCTGGGGAGTCACCAGATGGTCGGCGATATCGAGTCGTGACAAGGGCAAGAATTTCATTTGGCAAACCTCTGAACAGCCCGCGTCGGCATGGCCCATAGCGCGGGAGACATTCTCGGAAACGGCCCGTGACGGACCAGGATGTTGAAGAGAAGGATTCAGAGGTACTGTGGCGGAGCCCGGATAGACAGCGACGTGCGATGGCGGTGGCCATGCGCGGAAGAAGGTGACACCAGGCCCGATGCCGGGGCGCCCCACGAAGCGAGAAAGACGAAAGCGGCAAGCTGATCGCTGTCCCCTTCGTGCGTGTCCGACAGCGGCGTTCCTGGTTGGAAAGCATCCCACGAGAAGGCCGTCGTCAGCGCCTTGTCCGAAGCCTGCACGCCGGCCAGCCCCACAGGCGACGTCGACAGCATGGCGCCGACAATCAGAAAGGCCAGACAAGCAGTGACAAAACGACGCATGGACAGACGCTTCCCCCAAAGAGAAGATAAACTGGGGTGTTTCCCTATACATTTCCAAGTTACTGCACTGACCGCAGTAGCACAAGAATGTTTCCGCCCTTCTCTTTCATCATGGCCACTCGTCGGCGGCGCATGACATCCCGAGAAGTTCGGTTGCCCGAGATGGCACCGCCAGGTCAGTGCTGCATCACCCCGTCGGGAAAGCCTTCCTCCCAGCATGCCTGCCTATGCCGAGTAGTCCGTCTTTCGTACAATACCGCCCATCGAAAACCGCACTGCCGGCATGTCACCCATGATGCACCACTCGACCATGGAACACAGACGCCGCGCCATACCTGATAGGCAGAAGATGCATCAAGGTCGGTTCTGGACGGCATTTAGAGGGTATTGACGTGATCGGACGACACCGACACGAAGGATAGCAATCTGATATGACGAGACATAACGCCGCAGACGAGGCGCGCCGCTTTTCTGTGGCCCCCATGATGGATTGGACCACCCGCGATTACCGCGCCTTCGCTCGCACCCTGACACGTCGTGCCCTGCTCTATACCGAGATGGTCACGACCGGGGCTATCCTGCATGGTTCACCGCGGGTGCGCTTTCTGGGGTTTGATGCCGTCGAGCATCCATTGGCCCTGCAACTGGGCGGCAGCGACGCCGGCGAGCTCGCCGAGTGCGCCGCCATTGCCGAGGCATGGGGCTATGACGAGGTCAACCTCAACGTGGGCTGTCCCAGCGACCGCGTACAGAACAACCTGATCGGCGCCTGCCTGATGGCCTACCCCGACAAGGTCGCCGCGGCGGTCAAGGCGATGCAAGCAGCCGTCTCTATTCCAGTGACCGTAAAATGCCGCATCGGCATCGACGATCAGGATGAAGACGCCGACCTCGCACACTTCATCCAGCACGTCGCCGATGCCGGCTGCAACACCTTCATCGTGCACGCACGCAAGGCCTGGCTGGAAGGGCTCTCCCCCAAGCAGAACCGTGACGTGCCACCTCTCAACTATCCGCGCATTCACCGCCTGAAGGCTCAGCACCCCGAGCTGCACATCGGGTTGAACGGCGGCCTCAAGACCCTGGACGATTGCCTCGGGCAGCTTGATCACGTCGACAGCGTGATGGTCGGTCGCGAAGCCTATCAGAACCCTTGGCTACTGGCGTCGGTGGATTCCCGCCTGTACGACCAGCCGGATCCGGCGGAGAGCCGGCACGCGGCGGCGCGTGCGCTGCGCCCCTACATCGCCCGCCGGCTCGAGGAAGGCGCCCGACTCAATCACCTCACCCGCCATCTCCTGGGGCTGTTCCAGGGCTGCCCGGGAGGTCGACGTTTCCGGCGTCATCTGTCCGAAAACGCTCACCGTGACGGCGCCGGCCTGGCGGTGTTCGACGATGCCCTGGGCCTGGTGGCCGAGGACCAGCCTGCCCTGGCAAGCTGATCGCGTCCTTGCTCAGTAAAGCGAGTCCGGTGGCGGCTCCAGGCTCGACTGGAAGGTTTCCACGGCGTTCTCGGCCTCCTCTATGACATCGAAGCGTGCGATATGGAACAACGCCTCGCCCTCATTGACCAGCGGCAGACGCCCCATCCCGATGACGATGCCATCAGCCATCGACAGCACCTCGCCCTCGGCATTGCCGAAAGGATCGGCGACGCGCCCCAGCCGCTCACCCTTGGCCACCCTCGCACCTAGGCGCACCTGGGGGCGCAGGATGCCATCGATCGGGGCTCTCGCCCAACTCGAGCCGGTTGCCAGCTCCGCCACCGGGGGCGCGCGATGCCGATGCTCGCCACTGAGCATGCCGAGGCGGCGCATCACTCTCAGCACGCCACGCACGCCTGGCGTGATCGCCCATTCGTCGAAACGCAGCGCCTCGCCAGCTTCGTAGGTCAATACCGGCGTGCCACGATTCTGCGCATAATGTCGCAGGCTGCCTTCCCGCAATTCCGCATTGAGGACGATCGGCGCGCCGAAGGCGCTGGCCATGCGCTCTGTCTCGTCATTCGACCCCAACTGAGCCCGGATCTGCGGCAAATTGGTGCGATGGATGGCACCGGTGTGCAAATCGATGATATGGGTTGCCTGATCGACGATCTGCTCGCGGAACAGTGCCGCCACCCGACCACCCAGCGAGCCCGATTCGCTCCCCGGAAAGCATCGGTTCAGATCGCGCCGGTCCGGCAGGTATCGGCTGTGTTGCACGAATCCGAACACATTGACGATGGGAACGGCGATCAGAGTGCCCCGCAACCGTGCCAGTTGCCGCGAGCGCAACAGGCGTCGCACGATCTCCACCCCATTGATCTCGTCGCCATGAATACCGCCACACACCAGCAGCACCGGCCCTGCTTGCCGGCCATGCACGATCTCGACGGGAATGTACAAGGGAGCATGGGTGTAAAGCCTGGCCACGGGCACATCGATTTGCTGCCGGGTCCCGGGGGCTACACGCATATCGGCCATTTCGAAGGGAGCGCGCGCCATCGTCGGTCCTTGTCTGATGGAAGAAGGTTCTGCTTCGCCTTATACACGCAACGCGCATCAAGGGCGAGCCGTAGCTGTCACCATACAACAACGAATGTAAAAGCTGTCACCCTCGGGTAGAATAGACAGCACGCATCA
The DNA here is from genome assembly GCF_001662285.1 of Halomonas caseinilytica. NCBI lineage: Bacteria > Pseudomonadati > Pseudomonadota > Gammaproteobacteria > Oceanospirillales > Halomonadaceae > Halomonas > Halomonas caseinilytica. Next base: position 254,081 of record NZ_BDEO01000001.1, on the reverse strand, counting down.
TCCGGAGTCGAAATCCCCCATGGCCAGACGTACCAAGGCCGAAGCCGAGGCCACGCGCGAGGCGCTGCTGGACGCCGCCGAAGATGTCTTCTTCGAGAAAGGAGTCGCCTGCACCTCGCTGGAGCAGATCGCCCGGCATGCCGGCATGACCCGCGGGGCCGTCTACTGGCATTTCCGCAACAAGGCCGATCTGTTCCGCGCCATGCTCGACAGGGTCCGGATGCCATTCGAGGAACTCGTAGCGGAAACTGCCCCCAGCGACGCTTCACCTCTGGAGGCGATTCGTCTGGGCTGTCAACTCGGGTTCCGTCGCCTGGAGCAGCCCCGTCATCGGCGCGTGCATGTCACTCTGGTTCACCGCTGCGAGTTCTTCAGCGATATCGATCCCCGCGCCATGGAAAGCGAGATGGCCAGCGAATGCCTGGACGCTTTGCTGATCTATCTCACCCAGGCCCGGGACCAGGGGCTGCTACGCCAGGACCTCGACCCGGAAGTGGCCACCAAGCTTCTTCAGTCGACCCTCAGTGGCCTCTTCCATGACTGGCTGCGCGATACCGAGGCCTTCTCCCTCTACGAACGCGGGACCCAACTGGTCGATACCCAACTTCGTCTGTTCGAGCGGGACAATCATTCAGGCTGACGGCGTCGAGCCATTGTGGCCATGTCGTTGTCCTTCGGACGTCTCGTGATGACCGACCAGATGCAACCGCACCAGCCGAGTGCGGGCATCCAGATAGTCCTCTTCGAGCACCGAACGGTAAGCATCGATATCCGGTAGATACTTGACCAGGATCCGGGTTTCGCCCGTCCTGGGCTGGTTGTCCGTCTTGCCCAGCAATTGAACCTCGCGAGCCTCATCATCATCCATCACGGCGCTGGCACGCCCATTCTCAGCGACACTGGTGACCTGGACCCGCTCGCCGAGCAAGCAACGCCGAGACAGGCCGGGGTGGCGATGCAGCCGGCAATGCAACCGCCGGCACACCCCCGCCGTCACGGGTGACGCCAGCGCGAACGACAACCACAGCACCACGACGCCTACCGGCACCCGGAAAAAGCCCAGCGGTACCCAACTGAGCACCAGCAACTCGACGACCAGCGTCACGGCGCCGGCCAGTAGCGTCAGTATGGTCAAGGCTACCGAGACAGGCACGCCGGCGAATCCGAGCGACACCATGGTACTGGCCAGATGGTCCTCCTTGAGGCTGTCCCGCTCGAACAGCTCGGTAGGCACCAAGCGCAGCAGCACCAGCAGCCAGTACAGGCCCAGAAGTGCCAACAGCACGGTGAAAACGATCAGCGGAAAGCGCAGGGCAAGATCGGTGATGGCGTTCATGGCATCCTCCTCCCGCCGGTCCCGTTAGCCGGCAAAGTGCTCTTCTATCCATCAGCATAGTCGAATAATCCCGAGCGACGCCTCCCTTTTTGTCTCGAACATCGCGTTGTCACTTCCCGCACAAAAAAACGGGCATCGTTCCCGAAGGAACGATGCCCGCCTGCACTCGAGCACGCCAGGTGCTCAGTGCGTATCGTGCTCCAGCGCCGGCTCGTCGCCACCATGGTCATCACGCTGGCCTTGCGTCTTGCGCCTCAGCCAGTCAGAGACACCCGCGATCATGGCGTAGAAGGTCGGCACGAACACGCTGCCAAGAACAGCCACCGAGGCCATACCCATCGCCACCGTGGTGCCGATATGGTGACTGCTGGTGTCACTGGCACCGGTTGCCAACGCGAGTGGCAAGGTACCGAAGATGAACGCCAGCGAGGTCATGACGATCGGACGGAAGCGCAGATGCGCCGCCGTGATGGCCGCCTCGCGGATCGTCTTGCCTTGCTCGCGGCGCTGCAGCTCGGCGAACTCGACGATCAGGATGGCGTTCTTCGCCGCCAGGCCGACCACCACCAGCATCCCGATCTGCACGTAGACACTGGTATCGAGCCCGCGCAGCGCGATGCCACCAATGCCACCGAGGAAGGCGAACGGCGTGGCTGTCAACACCGCCAGCGGCAGCGACCAGCTCTCGTACTGCGCCGCCAGGATCAGGAACACCATCAGTATGCCGAAGATGATGGCCAAGGTTGCGGCACTACCGGCCTGACTCTCCTGATAAGCGGTACCGGTCCAGCCCATGCCCCAGCCGTCACCAAGCTCCTCCTGGACGACCTGCTCCATGGCCTCGATTGCCTGGCCCGAACTGTAGCCAGGGGCCGCACCACCCTGGAATTGCGCGCCGGAATAGACACCGAAGCGTGTCACTACCGCCGGAGCCGTCTTGCGTTCCATGGTCACGAATTCGGAAAGCGGGATCCGCTCACCATCGCCACCCCGAACATAGACGTTGGAGATATCATCCGGCGTCTTGCGGAACTCGTCTTCGTTCTGCAGGTAGACCTGGAAATTGCGCCCCTGGTAGCTGAAGTAGTTGACGAACCCGTTGCCGAAGGTATTTCCCAGCGTCGAGTTCAGCGACTCCATCGGCACGCCGTAGCTCATTGCCTTCTGGCGGTCGATCTTGGCCTCGTAGGACGGCACATTGACATTGAAGGTAGTGAAGACCTGACTCAGTGCCGGATGCTCGCTGGCCGCCTGCATGACCTTCAGAGAAGCCTGATAGAGCTCTTCGGGAGACGCCCCCTCATAGGACTGCAGATATCCGGTGAAACCGCCCGTAGTCGAAAGACCGACGATCGGTGGCATGTTGAAGGCCATGGCCGAGCCCCCCGGAATCTGAGCACCGAACTGCATGATCTTGTTGATCAGTTCGGATGCCGTCAGGTCACGCTCGCCCCAGGGCTCCATGTTGACGAAGATGATGCCACGTGCGGTATTCACCGAGCTCGTCAACATGTCATAGCCCGCCACCGCCGTGGAGAACTTCACCCCTTCCACGTCTTCGATGGCAGAGCTCAGCTTGTTCATGTACTCCTCGGTTCGCGCCAGCGACGCCGAGTCCGGCAGCTGCACCGAGGCCAGCACGATCCCCTGGTCAGTCTCGGGCACCAGTGTCGAAGGTGTACTCTGATAAAGCCACCAGGAACCCGCACCAACCAGGGCGGTCAGCAGCAGGGCCAATCCCCAGAAGCGAACCAGCACCTTGACGGTCCACATATAGATGGCGGTGACACCGGCGAAGAAGCGGTCGAACAGGCGCAGCGGCGTGCGAACCGCGCGCATGAAGGCCGATTCCTTGCGGTGCAGATCATGCTTGATGAAGATCGCCGAGAGCGCCGGGGTGAAGGTCAATGCCATCAAGGCCGAGAAGGCCACCGACACGGCGATGGTCAAGGCAAACTGCTGATAGATCTGCCCGCTGAAGCCACCGAGGAAAGCCACCGGCACGAACACCGCCGCCATGATCAACGAGGTCGCGATCACAGGGCCCCCAACCTCCTTCATGGCCCGGATCGTCGCCTGCATGACGGTGATATCTTCTTCCTCGCTGAGCACCCGTTCGACGTTTTCCACCACCAGGATCGCGTCGTCGACCACGATACCTATCGACAGCACCAAGGCGAACAGAGTCAGCAAGTTAATGGAAAAGCCAAAGGCATAGAAGCCTGCGAAGGTCGCCAGTACCGAGACCGGCACCACCGACATGGCGATCACCGTGAAGCGCCAGTTCTGCAGGAAGATGAACAGGATGACGCCAACGATCAGGAATGCCTCGATGAAGGTATGAAATACCGTTTCCACAGAGGCGTCGATGAACTGGGTCGTGTCGTAGGGCGTCACATATTCGAGCCCCGGCGGGAAGCGACCGGACAGCTCATCCATGACCTCTTCCACACCCCGGGCCGTTTCCAGCGCATTGGCACCAGGCTGTTGATTGATCATGATCGGCGTCATGGTGCCGCCGTTCAGCTTCGCATCGATACCATAGAAGGAAGCCCCCAGCTCGATGCGCGCCACATCACCCAACCGCAATGCCGACCCATCGGGGTTGGTACGCAGGAAGATCTCGCGGAAGTCGTCGGGATCCGACAGCCGGCCTCCGGCGGTAATGGTATAGGTGAAGGCGCGTGGGTCGGCCTGTGGCGTGGCTGCCAGGCTGCCCGCCGGCACCTCGGTGTTCTGAGCTCGGATCGCGCTGGCCACTTCGGCTGGCGTCAGGTCGTATTGCGCCAGCTTGTCCGGGTCCATCCAGACACGCATGGCAAATTCACCGCCACCCAGCACTTCAGCGTCACCGACCCCTGGCACCTGGCGCAACTCATCCAGGATATTGAGGGTGGCATAGTTCTGCATGAACACGGAGCCGTAATCGCCATCCGGCGAGATCAACGACACCAGCATCAGAATCGAACTGGAGCGCAGCTCCACTGTCACGCCCTGATCCTGCACCGCCTCTGGCAGCTGGGACAGCGCCCCCTGGACCCGGTTATTGACATTGATGGTGTTGATATCGCCATCGCTGCCGATGTTGAAGGCCACGCTGAGGCTCATCGAGCCATTGTCAGCACTGGTCGAGGTCATGTAGAGCATGTCCTCGACACCGTTGATGGCCTCCGCCAGCGGCGCCGCCACCGTCTGCGCCACGGTCTCGGCATCCGCCCCCGGGAAGGTGGCGGAGACCGAGACCGTAGGCGGCACGACGCTGGGGTACTGCTCGATCGGCAGTACCCGCATGCTCATCAGCCCGATCAGCGTCAGGATGATGGCAAGCACCGATGCGAAGATCGGCCGCTTGATGAAGAAGTTGGAGAAGTTCATTCCGCCGCGTCCTCTTCGGCCGGCGCGGACGGCTCATCGGGGACCTGTTCCTGGCCGCCCTCGGCCGACGCTCCGCCTTGTCCTTGCGCTTGTCCCTGCCCTTGACCTTGGCCTTGTTGCTGAGACTGGCGCTGTTCGTCCATCAGCGACTCGGCATCGCCGTCGAAGGGCTGGGGATCGATCGGCGTACCCGGCTCCAGACCGCCCGGGTCGCTCACCACGACTCGCTCACCGCTTTCCAGGCCATCCACCAGGATCTGCCAGGGGCCTGCCAGCTCGCCAAGCTGTACCGTGCGTGCCCGAGCCACATTGTCCTCGTCAAGCACGAAGACCTGCGGCCCCATCATCCCCTGGGTGACGGCCAGTTCGGGAACCGCCAGCACATCGAAACGCTTCAGGCCCTGCAGGTGCACCCGCGCAAACTGGCCCGGCAATGCCGTGCCATCGGGGTTGGCAAAGGTGGCTTGGGCCTGAACGGTGCTGGTGCCCTCGTCAAGCCGGGCACCGAGAAAATCCAGATGCCCCTCGAGAGACTCGTTGCCCGCCGACAGCTCGAGTTTCGCACCGATCTCGCTCGCCGGCTGATCAACCAGTTGTCGGCGCAAGGCGAAGGCGTCGGCCTGCGGCAGCTGGAAGCGCACCTCAAGGGGGTCCAGAGGCGTGATCGTGGCAAGCTCGGTACCGGAGTTCACCAGATTGCCCACGTTCACCTGACTGAGGCTGATCTGGCCACTCACCGGCGCGGTGACATTGGCATATCCCAAATCGATCTGCGCGCTGGTCAGGGCAGCTTCGGCCTGGGCCACGCTGGCACGCGCAACGTTGCGATCGGCCAGCGCCTGGTCATATTGCTGACGGCTCACCGAGTTCTGGTTCAGCAGCTGCTCGTAGCGCCGAGCATCGCTCTGTGCCCTGGCCAATTCGGCCTTGGCACTCTCCAGGTCGGCCTGACGCTGTGCGACCGTGGCTTCGTAGAGGTCCGGCTCGATGGAATACAGGCTATCGCCCTTCTCGACCATGTCACCGGGCTCGAACTTGCGCTCCTCGAGAGTACCGGTCACTCGGGCGACCAACGTGACTTCTTCATCGCTGCGCAGCTTGGAAGGATAGGACTTCTCCAGGGGAAGATCCTGGCGCGTCACCTCCATCACCTGCATCGGCCGAGGTGGCGCGTCGCTTCCCGCTGTCTGTTGCTGCTGGCCGCCATCGTCCTGGCCGCAGGCCACCAGCAACAGGCTCGAGGCCAGCGCCAGCCAACCGCCCCGACTCCTGTGGATCATCGTTTTCATGCCTAGCTATCCCATTGAGCACTTCGAAAGTCGACAGAGACTATACGCATACAGGCGTGCATGTAAAATATACATCCACACCTGTATGTCTTTTGGATGCCGACGGCATCATGCGTCGGGCTGGGGTGGTGCGCCGATATCAAGCACCTGGTCATAACGCCCTTCTTCCGGCAGCGTGAAGGTGACGCTCTCGCTCTCAGTCAACCAGCCGTTGACTTCCTCGATGGCATCGACATCCAGGGTCCCCGACTGCTGCCGCAAGGTGAGCAGGTTGATGACGTAGTCATAACGCGCGTCGGCGTGGTTGGCGATGGCATCGTAGAGGCTCTGCTCGGCATTCAGCACATCGACGATGTTGCGCGTACCCACTTCGTAACCGGCGCGAGTCGCCTCCAGGGCGCTCCGGTTGGAGACGATCGCCTGGGCCCGCGCCTCCACCGTGGACACGTCATTGCTCACCTGGGTGAACAGCGAACGTACCTGCTGGACAGTATCGCGACGTTGAGCCTCGAAGTTGTACTGGCTGGACTCCAGGGCATAGGTACTCTGGCGAATCCCCGCACTGGTACTCCCGCCGGTGTACAGCGGCACGCTCACCCCGACACCGACCTGAGCGGAGGAATCCTCGCCTTTCAGGGTATCGTTATCGCTATCGGCATATTGGTAGTTGGCGAAGGCCTCGACCACCGGCAGGCGTTGCGCCTTGGAAACATCGACCGCACTACGCGACACCTCGACACCGGCCTGCTGGGCCAGCACCAGAGGGCTGTTTTCCATGGCCAGGTCGACCCAGGCACCACGCTTGGCGGGTTCGGGAGGCGTGACCGGCATGGCCTCCTCCAATGACTCGATGCTGTCATAACGCTTGCCGGTCAAGCGTTCGAGCGCCTCGAAGGCCACCTGCAAATCGCTTTCGGCCGAGATGCGATCGGCACGCGACTGATCATAGCTTGCCTGTGCTTCTTCCACCTCGGTGACAGCGATCAGGCCCACGTCGAACTGCTCTTGCGCCTGCTCCAACTGACGCCCGATGGCACGCTCCTGAGCACGGCGAGCCTCGAGGATCTCATGGGCACGCAGGATATCGAAGTAAGCCGAGGCCACATCGATCAGCACCTGCTGCTCGGTTGCCGCGAGCTGATAGGTCTGCTGATCGATCTGTCGCTCGGCCTTCTCGAGCTCGGCGCTGTTGACCGCATCGTACAACGCCTGGGACGCCTCCAGCGTCAGGCTGGCACTGTTGTAGCTATCATCGGAAGGTGTGCTTCCCACGCTGAACTTGCTGGACTGACTCTCGAACTGCTCGTTGTGAGCGACCTGCCCGGAAGCGTTCACCTGGGGCAACAGATCGCCACGCTCGACATCACGCCCGGCTTCCACGCTGTTGGTCTCGGACCGAGCGGCCGCCAGTTCGGCGTTGTTTTCCAGGGCATCCCGCGTGATGGTCAGCAAATCGGCGGCCTGTACCTGGCCGGCCATCAAGGAGGCGACTAGCATTGGCAAAAGAGCCCTACGGGCCGGACGGGCGGCACAGCTCGCCGGCTTCACGGGACGAGAAGGCATCATCGGCAAGATCCTTTGTCGATTCGTGGACTTGATTTACATACATTGTCGCATGTTTCCAGCATGAATCCATCGCTGTTCATGCAAGTTGCGTGAAAATTTTCCGTTTCGCCAGCACGCCTCATCGTACCGACTAAGCTGCAAGACAGCGTAGCGCAGACCAACAAGGACGCCACACCATGGATGCATTGACCCTGCTCAAGGTCCGGGAACTGGAAATCGCCGTGCGGGTATGGAATCCGGACGCTCCTCGCACCGTCATCGCCTGGCATGGCCTGGCGCGGCATGGGGGCGACTTTGACGACTTCGCACGCCAGTTGGGTCCCGAGTGGCGCGTGCTGGCACCGGACACTCCCGGGCGAGGGCTTTCCAGCTGGTCGCTCTATCCTGCCCACGACTATCTCTACTCGCATTACATGACAATCGCCGAGGCGGTGCTGGATCATTTCCAGCTCGAACGGGTGGCCTGGGTCGGCACCTCCATGGGCGGCCTGCTGGGTTTGCTGCTGGCCGCCGACAAGGACACCGCTTCGCGCATCGATAGATTGGTGCTCAATGACGTCGGCCCCGAACTCGAAGCCGATGGCATGACCTCGCTGGCCTCCTATTTCGCCGTTCCTCATCGCTTCACCCGGTTCAGTGAGCTGGAGGCCGAACTGCGCCGCCATTACGCCGACTTCGGCATCGAGGACGACGATGCCTGGCGGCGACTGGCGCTGAACAGTGCCCGCCGACTCCCCGATGGCAGCTGGACTCACCACTTCGATCCCCGCATCGGTGAGCAATTCATCCATGACACGCCGCGCGATCTCTGGAACGATTGGCGTGCCATTCAGTGCCCTGTCATGGTGGTACGCGGTGGCGCTTCCACGCTACTGAGCGCCGAGAGTATAGACAAGATGCGCGAATCACGCCCCGACCTGGTCAGCCTGGAAGTGCCCGAATGCGGCCACGCCCCCATGCTCGATCGCCCCAGCCAGGTAGAACCGATCCTCGACTTCCTGACTCGACCCATGGAGACCTCATCCCCGAACGACGCCTCCCGGGCACCCTGGTGGCGCCGGCTGTTCGGGCAACGTCGGGCATCGGCGGCAGAGTGACGTTCAGCCGTTCTCTACCCGACCAACCGCACGCTCGACGCCGCCACGATAGGCGCCACCGAACAGCAACAGGTGATTGAGCAGCGGATACAGTTGAAACAGCGCCTCGCGACGCGGCCAGTCATCGGGCATGGCACCATCCCAGTAGGCTGTGAAGAAGGCCTCTCCCGGCGCGCCGAACAGCGTCAGCATGGCCAGATCGACCTCGGGATAGTGCCGATGGATCGCCGGATCAATGATGGCCGGCCCGCGACGCGTGAACATCACATTGCCCGACCATAGATCGCCATGCACCAGACTGGCGGGCTGCGAAGGCAGCCAGCTCTCCAGGCCATCGGCGACACGCTCCAGCCTGGTGCACAAGCGGCCATCGAGCAGCCCCTTGTCATGGCAGGCACGAGCCAGCGGCAGCAAACGTCGCTCACGCTGGAAAGCCCGCCCATCCTCGAGGGGCGCATTGGGCTGGGGGGTGGCGCCACAGGCATTGTCGCGATGCCAGCCATGCGCCGTTCGCGTCACGCCGTGCAGTTCGCGCAGCCCCTCACCCAGGACCGTTTCGTCTCTTCCGGCGCGTCCGGCGCTCTCCAGCGCCTCCATGACCAGCCAACCCTCGCCTTCCCCCAGTACCTCGGGCACCACCAACCGCGTTGATGCCTGACGCAGGACGCGCAAGCCCTCCGCCTCGCCGGAAAGTCGCTCGGGGTCGTCACGCTTGATCACCACCGGCCCCTGATCGGTTTCCAGCCACGACACCGCCGCGATATCGCCACCGCCCAGCGGGCGAGGCTCGCCGCGGGGCGATAGATCGAGAGACATCAGAAAATCACGCCATTCGGTATCCATGATCCCGCTCCCTTCGTCTCGTCGAGCACTTGTCCAACATCAGCCAGCGGCTGGCTTGGGCCGATGCCTTGCCAGACGCTGTTTCAGCCACGAGGATGGACCCGAACCACCCGAGGAGGACATGCCATGTATAAACTCGCTTTCTTCGTTCCCGAGGAAGATGCTGAAGCCGTCAAGGAAGCCATCTTTGCCACCGGCGCAGGGCGCATCGGCGACTACGAGGCATGCTGTTTCCAGACCCGGGGCACCGGACAATTCCGCCCGCTGGACGGCGCCGATCCGCATATCGGCCAGGTCGGCGATCTGGAAAGGGTCGCCGAACTCAAGGTCGAGCTCGTCTGCGACGACGCGCTCATCCACGATGCCGTAGCGGCACTGCGGCAAGCCCATCCCTATGAGGAGCCAGCGTTCGACGCATGGCGCCTGGAAGACATTTAAGGCAACAGGCTTTGGGACAACAGGCGTTGCATGGCCCACGCGAGCACCTCGTCCGCGCCGTCCTGGGTGAAGCCATCCGAGCCTGTCGCGTTCCGACCTGTCGAAAGCCGTCAGGCCGAGCCGAAATAGCGTTCGCGATCCTCCGGCGTGATATCGCTGACATGCAATGGGTAGTTTCCCTCGCGACGATCATCGCAAAAGTGGCGCAGCGTCCGTTCGATAGTGGGAAAGGCCAGCTCGTCCCAGGGAATCTCCCACTCCTCGAACAGTGCCACTTCGAGACTCTCCGGGCCGGCATCGAAGCTGCCTTCGAGGTCGGCCAGAAAGATCATGTAGACCTGATCGATATGCGGCAGGTTGATCAGCGTATAGAGGCCATGCAACGCCACCTCGGCACAGGCTTCTTCCCGCGTCTCGCGCGCCGCGGCCTCCAGGGTGGTCTCGGCGTTCTCCATGAAGCCGGCCGGCAATGTCCAGTAACCCTTGCGCGGCGCGATGGCACGACGGCACAGCAGGATCCGTGAACCGCTGACCGGCAGCGTCCCGGCGATGATACGCGGGTTCTGATAATGAATGGTTCCGCAGGCGTCGCACATATAGCGCGGCCTGTCGTCCCCTTCGGGAATGGCGAAGCGGACCGGCTGGCCACAATGGCTGCAAAAATTCATGGTCCTCCCTGACGAGCCGGCGACATGCTCCCGGCCCGGACTTGACGCCGCGCTCGGCGACTGGGTACAAGGGGTGAAACCCGACGGAAAGACCATGTTAGAGAAACTCCGTGAGCGCCTGCAAGCGCATGCCCCTCGTCGCCTGCAGCTCGACCTGCCCCGGGCCGCCGTACTGATTCCCGTGGTGGCTCGCCCGGAACCGACGCTGCTGTTCACCCGCCGCGCCGCGCACCTTGCCACCCACAGTGGCCAGGTCGCCTTCCCCGGCGGCAAGCGCGAGCCTGAAGATCCCGACCTGTTGTCCACCGCCCTGCGCGAATCACGGGAAGAGATCCGTCTTCCCACCGAACGCGTGGAGATCCTCGGAAGGCTCTCGGACGTCGTCTCGTTGCACGGCATCCTGGTGACGCCCTTCGTCGGCGTGATCCCCCCGGACCTGCCGCTGACACCCGATCCACGCGAGCTGGATACCATCTTCGAGGTCCCCGTGCGCCACTTCCTCGAGGACCAACGCACCCATACCGACGTGATCCGTGTCGATGAACGTGACTATTACGTGCCCAGCTACCGCCAGGACGAGCATGTCATCTGGGGGTTATCGTCGATGATGCTGGTGGAACTGCTGGCCGAGGGCTTCGATATGCCGATCAGCCTCTTTCATCGCCCCGGCGGCGAATTGCGACACCATCCTGCACGCCGGATGTCCGCACCATGAACGACACGCCACGACTTCCCGAAGCCCGCCTTGGCGAACTGATCGATGGCCTGGTCACCCAGGGGTGGTATGTCGGCACCGCCTTTCTCCCCGACGCCCTGTGCGAGGCCTTGCATGCCGAACTCGACGACATGACGGCACGCGACGCCCTGGTGGCCGCCGGCATCGGCCGTGGCGACAACCATCATCTGCGACGCGATGTGCGCGGTGACGCCATTCGCTGGCTGGATCGCGAGAGCCAGGCCCAGCGGCGTTATCTCGATGCCATGGGAGAACTCCAGCAGGCCCTGAACCAGGCGCTGTTTCTAGGCCTGTTCGAGTACGAGGCTCACTTTGCCCACTACCCGCCCGGCGCCTTCTATCGGCGCCATCTGGACAGCTTCCGGGGGCGCGCCAATCGCGTCGTGTCCACGGTCGGCTATCTGACGCCCGACTGGCCGTCGGATGGTGGGGGCGAAATGGTCATCTACTCACCGGACGACGAGCGCGAGGTGGCTCGGGTCCGGCCCGAGGCCGGCACCTTCGTGTGTTTTCTCGCCGAGACCATCCCCCATGAGGTGCTGCCAACCCGCTGGCCCCGGGCCAGTATCGCCGGCTGGTTCCGCCGCAATGCCTCGCTTGGGGGCATGATCGACCCCGCTCGCTGACTGCCTCAGGAGCTATCGGCATGGCGGCCCACGGGCAGCGCCATGCCGATGAGGGGCGGCTCGCGCACGAGGGTCTCGAACCCGTGCTGCCGATAGAGACGCACGGCCGGGCTGTCCTCGAAGACCTTGAGGCGAATGGCTCGAATGTCTCGGGAGCATGCCAGCGCCTTTACCTCGTTCAGCATGCGACCTCCCCAGCCCCGGTCGCGATGTCCGGCGACCACCTGCAGGTCCTGAAGGTAAATTCGGCCACCGTTCTGCCATAGGCGCAGGTAACCGATGCGCTCATCGCCCATCCACAGCAGACGATTCTCCCCCGCCTCCCAATCGGCGGCGAAGCGGGTATGGCACCAGTCGATGCCATGTCGCCGGTAATACAGCGACATGTTCTCAAGGACCAAAGCTGCTGCCCAGGCGCGTTCCTCCTGATGGGCCGGCACGAGTGACCATCTTGCCATGCTCAGCTATCCGCACGCCGCCTCGAGACATTCACCCGATCGCCCACGCGCAACTCTCGTCCCTCGCCGGCCAGCAGAATGGCGTTCTGCCCGAAGAAGGCGCCTTTCCAGCCCGGCTGGGTTGCCATCTCGACCAACGTCTTGAGCGGTTCCTTGGGTGTGGGGGCGTCACCGGTCCGCTGATCCTGGGTGATGATCTTGCAACGCTTGCAGGGCTTGCGCAGCCCCAGGCGCACCTCCTCATTACCGAGCTCATCCCACTCCCGTTCGTCAAAGGCCGCTTCACCTTGCACCACGATATTGGGACGAAACCGGCTCATCGGCACTTCATCGAGCCCCTTGTCGAGGAGTCGCGCATTCAGCGCCGCGAGTGACGCCTCGGACGTCACCAGAAAGGAGTAGCCGTCGGCGAAGCCGGTCTGGGCACTCTCACCACGCAGATAATCGGACTCGATGTCGCGACGCTGGTCATCGGGAAAGCGCACCAGCCTCAGGCGACTGCCGCCAGGGCGGCCGAGTACCTCGGTCAACCAGTCGGAGGCCCTGCTTCCCTCGTCCAGCGCCTCGCAGACCTCCTTCCAGATGCGCACCTCGAGGCGCGGTGCCACCTCATTGCGCTCAAGCTCGATGACCAGGGGCTCGGCGGCGTCGGCATGCTCGAGAATCAAGGCGTGCGATTCGAGCCTTACCACCACTTGGGCCATGGCCGGCAGTTCCCGCTGGGTCACGAAACGGTTGTCATCATCGACGACCATCCAGTGCCGATCGAAGGCGAACCCGCGGGCAGTGATCGACGCCGCCTCCAGGCCGATGCCTCGCAATGACTTGACCGGATAGATGTTGAGCTGAGTAATGCGCACCTTGCCTCTCCCTTGGCGAATTCGTGATCCCTTACTCTACCAGCGCCAGCCCGGCTGCTCACCGCCGGAAGCCCATCAAGCCTCGAGCGCCCGGGCAACGGCACTGGCCGCATGGATCGCCGTGGTATCGTAGAGCGGCAAGTCCGTATCCGTCTGATTGACCAGCAGGGCAATTTCGGTACAGCCGAGGATCACCGCCTCGGCGCCTCGTTGGTGCAACGTCTCGATGATGTCGAGATACCCGACCTTGGACGACGGCTCGATCCGCCCCTGACACAGTTCCTCATAGATGACCCGGTGGATCTGCTCCCTCTGCTCCTCCTCGGGCACCAGTACCTCGATGCCGAAGCGCTCGGTCAAGCGGGCCTTGTAGAAGTCCTGTTCCATGGTGAAGCGGGTGCCCAGCAGGCCGACACGCTGCATGCCGTCGGCCACCAGCCGTTCCCCGGTGGCATCGGCGATATGCAGCAGGGGAATGTCGATAGCCTCGGCCACCTCGGGTGCCACCTTGTGCATGGTATTGGTGGCGATCAGCAACATGTCCGCTCCCGCCATCTGGATATGGCGCGCCTCCCGAGCCAGGATGTTCGCCATGGCCTCCCAGTCCTCTTGGCGCTGCAGCGCCTCGATGTCGGCGAAATCGACGCTGACCATCACCACCCTCGCTGAATGCAGGCCTCCCAGCGACGCCTTGATGCCGGTATTGAGCGCCCGATAATAGCTCTCCGTGGACTCCCAGCTCATGCCACCCAACAGGCCGATGGTTTTCATCTCGCACTCCCCGATTTTCTGACCGAGTCATCAGGAGTCGCACTGATGACGGAATCACACCAACGATAGCGACATCAGCCCATAGTTGTCGCGAGGCGTGAATCCAATCTCTCGATAAAGGCATCGTGCACGGTCATTCGATCTTTCCACTTCTAGATGCAGAGCAACAACCCCGTTTTCCTGCATCGTCTGCGAAAGCTCCGTAAGAGCAGCCCTGCCCGCCCCCCGACCACGTGCTTCAGGGATGACATACAATTCATCGATGAAGGCATCGCGACCGGCAAACTCGATCGAATAGCCGAAACAGACCACGAGGTAACCGATCAGACCTTCCTCTGCATATATCAGAAAAATATACCCGTAGTGACGGGCGTTCAGCAGCGTATTGACCGCCTCAGAGCGCCTTTCTTCTTCGAGCGTCACACCTTCTTCAGCATGAAAGGCACGTACCAACTCAAGGACGGCATCCAGATGATGAGGTTCGGCACGTTCAAGCTTCACCACCATAGCCCCTCCCGTCATCACCTTGACGGTACTTGTCCCGCTGACTGCTTTTCTCTTCCGTCACGCGCCTTCGAGGACACGCCAGGCCATGACAACATCAACCAAACGGCCACGACATCTCGCCGTGGCCGTCCGGGACAACTTGCCGGCAATGGCTAGCGGAAGTTCGGCTTGCGCTTCTCGACGAAGGCGCCCATGCCCTCGGTCTGTTCTTCGCAGGCAAAGCACAGCGCGAACAGGCTGTTTTCCAGCGCCAGGGCACTGTCCAGATCCTGATCCAGACCATCATGCACGGCCTGCTTGGCGCTGCGTACCGCTTGCGGTCCGTTGCCGCCGAGCTGCCCGGCCAGCTCGTCCGCGTAAGCCTCCAGCTCATCCTGGGTCATGACACGATTGACCAGCCCGATGCGCAACGCCTCGGCCGCATCGATCTTGCGGCCGGTCGTCACCAGGTCCAGCGCCATTGCCGGCCCGACGCGCCTCGGCAAGCGCTGCGTCCCGCCGAACCCGGGAATCACGCCGAGCTGCACTTCGGGCTGGCCGAAGATGGCATTGTCGCTGGCTACCGCCCAGTCACAGGCCAGTGCCAGCTCGCAACCGCCGCCCAGGCAGAAGCCGTTGACCAGAGCCACCACCGGCACCGGCAACGTCTCCAGACGCTTGATGGTCCGCAGTGCCTGGCCGGCGAAATCGCGAGCCTGCTGGGGTGACTTGCCGCGCATCTCTGTGATGTCGGCACCGGCCACGAAGGCCTTTTCACCAGCCCCGGTGATCAGGACGGCACGCAGGTCATCGCGCCCCTCGAGATCGACCAGAAGACGTTCGAGCTCGGCGATCACCTCGCTGTTCAAGGCATTGAGCGCCTTGGGGCGGTTGATGGTCAGGCGCACGATGCCGGCATTGTCCCGCACCTCGATCAAGGATTCGCTCATGGTAGCTCCTCATGTTGTGAAACGACGATGCTTCGCCCCAACCCTAGCGAACGCTAGGTTGGGCGGCAATCATTCCTTTGGGTGGGCCACCGGAGCTACCACACAGAGCAACAAAGGGGGGTCAATCGATATCCGGGACGTAGTGTGTCAGGCCATCCACGCCGGCCTCGATCACGGCACGTTGGGCACGACCGACCGGCAACCAATGACGCAGGGCGTAGTCGGCGGCAGCCAACTTGGCGCGATAGAAGGGATCCGTACTGCCGTCAAGCAGTGCCGCCTCGGCCACCAGGGCGGCACGTCCCATCTGCCAGGCACACAGGACATGGCCGACCAGCGAAAGAAAGGGCGTGGCGAAGGCCTGAATGGCATCTTCGCCATGCTGGGTATCACGACTGCTCTCCAGCACGGCAGCCATGGCAACGCGCAGGTCGGCTGCCCCACCGGCCAGGCTCTCGCCAAGCGCCACCAGTTCCTCGCGCGCGGCCAGTGCCGACGCCGTGGCTTCAACATCATCGATCAGGGCGGCCAAGGCAGCACCGCCATCACGACCCAGCTTGCGACCGGCCAAGTCCAGGGCCTGGATACCATTGGTCCCCTCGTAGATGGGCGCGATGCGTGCGTCGCGCAGCAACTGAGCGGCGCCAGTCTCCTCGATGTACCCCATGCCACCATGAACCTGTATCCCCAAAGAGGCGATCTCCACGGCCTGATCGGTAGAAAAGGCCTTGACCACCGGGATCAGCACATCGACCCGAGCCTGGGCTCGTCGCCGGGCATCGTCTTCCTCGACATGACGCGCCTTGTCCATCTCCGACGCGCATGTCAGCGCCAGGGCGCGCAGGGCATCGGTTCGCGCGCGCATCGACAGCAACATGCGCTTTACATCGAGGTGCTCGGCGATCGCGCACTCCTCGCCGCTGCGGCGCCCCTGGCGACGCTCCCGGGCGTAGGCCAACGCCTGCTGACAGGCTCGCTCGGCCACCCCGATGCCCTGGATGCCGACCTTGTGGCGCGCGGCATTCATCATGGTGAACATGTGGTTCAACCCGCGCCCCGGCTCGCCGACCAGATACCCGATGGCACCTTCCCGCTCACCGAAGCTCAGCACGCAGGTCGGTGACGCGTGAATGCCCATCTTGTGTTCCAGGGAAGCGCAGACAACATCATTGCGTTGACCTGGTTCACCGTCGTCATCGACAAGGAACTTGGGCACCAGAAACAGCGAAATGCCCTTGTTGCCTTCGGGTGCGTCGGGCAGGCGCGCCAGCACCAGATGCAGGATATTCTCGGCGCAATCATGCTCGCCCCAGGTGATGAAGATCTTCTGGCCGGTCAGGCGGTACGTGCCGGCTTCGTCAGTCGGCTCGGCCCGGGTGCGCACCCGGGAAAGGTCGGAGCCAGCCTGGGGCTCGGTGAGATTCATCGTGCCTGTCCAGCGCCCCTCCACCAGCGGCGCCAGATAACGCGCGCATTGCGCCTCGTCGCCATGCTGTATCAAGGCCTCGATGGCACCGGCGGTCAGCATCGGGCACAGCCCAAGGGCCATGTTGGCCCCATGCAGCATTTCCTGCACGGCACTGGCCACTACCTCGGGCAACCCCTGCCCGCCATGCGCCTGATCGACACCGATACCGTTCCAGCCTCCCTCGGCGTAGGCTCGGTAGGCGTCGGCAAACCCCTCCGGCACGCTCACGCCACCGTCATCACGGCGTACGCAGCCCTGGCGGTCGCCGCTGGCATTCAGCGGTGCCCACACTTCCCCGGCGAGACGCGCAGCCTCCTCGAGTACCGCTTCGACCAGGTCGGCCCCCACCTCCTCGAAACCGGGTAGCGACAAAGCCTCGTGTTCCAGCAGTTCCTCGAGTACGAAACGATGCTCACGAACGGGGGCGATATAGGGGGTCATGACGACTCCTCGACAGAAAGGACTGAGGCACGAGCTTATTTTCACATCGCCTCATGAACCATTATGCCTAGGTCGCAACCTTCGAGCCGTTCCGCTCCATGCCGGCCGCCGGCTCGTCCTCGTAGTAGGCAATATGGGCCTCGTCGGGCGGTGGCGGCCCCACCAAGGGCTCGGCCACCGCCACGTCAGGCACAGCATGGGAAAGATCTTCCACATGTTCGTGCTCGAGGGCACCCTGTACCCACTCGTCGGTCACCGCCAGTTCGGCGCCCACGGCACTGAGCGGCGTGGTGGGCGAAAAGGGAGCCACCGGCACCGGCGCCGGACGCACACTGCGCCGCCAGCCGAAAAAGCCAACCAGCCCGACGCCCAACACTCCCAGACACCAGAAGAGTCCTTCGTCTCCCAACACCGACATGACCGGCGAAATCACCGGTGGACTCAGGGTCGACCCGATCGCATTGATCAGCAGCAGGCCCTGGCTCATGCGCACCAGGGCACCGGCGGGGGCGCGGTCGGCGGCATGGCCGACCGCGACTGGATACAGCGAGAACACCCCGCCGCCAAGCAGGAACAGCAGGGCCGCCAATCCCCAACCGCCCAGCGGCAGCCAGAGGATGCCGGCAGAAATCAGGGCGCAGGCCGCCCCCATCAGGATCAATACCATCTGCCGGTCATGGCGATCCGACCAACGGCCTACCGGATACTGCAGCAGCATGGCCCCGAGCACTACCACCGCCATCAGTTGGCCGACCCGGTCGACACCATGGCCGATCCCCTGCAGATAGAGCGGCAACAAGGTGTAGATCGCCGCCACCGCCAATCCCGAGCCAAAACTGCCCATCACGCCGGTGGGGGTCAGGGTGATAAGGCGCAAGGGAGACAGCGGCTCCGCCTTCTCCAGCAACGGCGTCACCCGAGGGATCATCGCCATCGGCAGTACCGAGAGCGCCGCCAGCATGCCGATGATCATGAACGGTGCCGTGCTGCCTATCGACTGGGTCACGCCGAGCATCAACTGTCCCACCACGCCCGCGCCATACATGGCGATCATGTAAAGCGCCAGCAAACGGCCCCGGGACTTCGCTTCGCCGGCAGCCAGCAACCAACTCTCGATGACCAGGAAGACGCCGACCGTGGCCCAGCCACCGATCAGGCGAAACACGAACCAGCCCACGGGGTCGACAAACAGCCCCTGCAGGAGAACGGTCACCGCCACCAGGGAAGCGAAGCTGCCATAGGCACGGATGTGGCCGATCGCCAACAGCAGTCGGTCATTGAACAGCGCACCCAGCGCCAGGCCGATGAAATAGGCCGAGGACACCCAGCCGATGACCTGTGGCGAATAACCGGCGGAATCCAGCCGCAAGGTGGTCAGGGTGGCCAGCGACCCGTTGCCGATGGCAAGGATGAACAGCCCCAGCAACGGTGCCAGGACCATGAACAACAGATGCCGTGACATGAAGGACTCTCGTGGCAGGGAAGGAAGGGACGCCACGATCTGCAGCGTATCGCGACGTCGCGCGGACTATACGCTCATCCCCTCGACCGGCCAATAGGTTTCCACTGCCCCTGTGGTTAATTTCCCTTTCAATAACGGCAGGTTATCAAATGCGCCCGGTTACCCTTTCTGCAACAGCACAACATCATCGGCAGGAAAACATGGGTGCAGGCCGAAGCGTTTTCCCAACCACCGGAATGTCGACTCGGAAAAGAAGGCCACATGGGTAGGGTCGCGGATATAATGCCAGCCGGCAAACGCCTCTCGCGAGCGCACGCGCTTGGTCATCAGGCCCAGCCAGCCACCGGGTTTCAGATGCGCGACCAGCCGTTCGAACTCCCTCCCCGGCGCGGCGAGGTGCTCGACGACCTCGGTGGCCGTGATGAAATCGTAGCGCCCTTGCCATACCGTCTCGTCCGGCGCGTAGAAGGGATCGAAGATCGTCATCCGGTGTCCCGCCTCCTCGAACATCAGCGACAAGGTCGGCCCGGGCCCCGATCCGAAGTCCAGCCCTTGCGCCGCGGGCGGCAGGCGCGCGACTAGAGGCGTGAAGAGCCGTCCCAGGAAACGCCGGTATCCAGGATCATCGGGTCGATTTTCGTGGCAATCGTAGACGGCCTTCTCCTCGGCCGCAGACAGATGTTGCCCTGCGGGCACGAAAACGAGCGTGCAATGTCCACACCGAAGGTAGGTACGTTCGTTTTCGCGGTGATAGACGCCCGTATCGGGCGAGGCGCATAGCGGACACGTCTGCATCATCGTATTCTTTTGTCAGAGACACCGTTCAAGGAGACATGCATGCTGTCAGGTCTGGACCATCTGGTCATCACCGTGACCGATATTTCCCGCGCCGTGGACTTCTACAGTCGGGTTCTCGGGCTCGATGTACGCTATCGCGACCGGGAACGCGTCGACCTGATGCTCGGCGACATGGCACTGCGCCTGCACTGGACCGCCACCGATATCGAACCCCGCGCCGCCACGCCGACACCGGGCAGCCTCGACCTCTGCCTGCGCAGCCAGTTGCCCCTGGACGAGATTCAGCGCCACCTGGAAGCCCTGTCGGTGGATGTGGAGCTTGGCCCCGTCAAGCGACAGGGGGCCAATGGCGAGCTCGAGTCCCTCTACCTGCGCGACCCGGACGGCAACCTGCTGGAAATCAGCCGGCCGCTGCGCTGACATGCCCCTCGCCCGGTGGCATCGATCGCGGTGCAAGGTATCATGAACCAGGCAACCATCACTTCTCACCCACCCTTCAAGGATGACCGATGAACGAGAAAGCGCCCCACGATCCCGTGGTCGTCGAATCCAATCACAGACCCGATACGACCATTCCCATGGTCATCTATGCCCTGCATCTGGCGGGTATCGTCACCGGCGGGCTGACCTCCCTGGTCGGCGTGGTGATCGCCTACGTCTATCGCGGCAAGGGGCCCGACTGGCTCGACGAGCACTACCGCTACCAGATCCGCACCTTCTGGATCGGTCTGCTCTACTTCGCCGTCTCCGGCCTGCTGACCTTCATCCTCATCGGTTTCCTCACCTGGCTGCTGGCGGTGATCTGGCTGGTCATCCGCTGCGTCAAGGGCTTCAAGGGGTTGCAGGAACACCGCAAGCCGGAAAACGTGGATACCTGGCTGGTCTGACCCATGGCCGCATCCGCATCATTCGCCGAACGCTTCAAGAGCCGGGCGGTCGCCACGCTATGGCGTATCCTGTCCGGCTGGCAACCTGCTTCGCTCTGGCGGCTGGCCCGTCTGGTCGGACCACTGATACAACATGTCAGCCAGCGCGAGCGGCGAGTCACGCGCATCAACCTGGGCCAGGCCTATCCCGAACTCGACGAGTCCGCACGCCGGCAACGCTCCCGGGACAGCCTGGTGCATTCCAGCGCCACCATGCTCGAACTGGGCTTCGCCTGGCTGGGCGATGCCCGCCGCGTTTCCGACTCAATCCAGGAAGTGCACGGCCGGGAATTGCTCGACGACGCGCGTGACCGGGGACAGGGCGTCATCGTCCTGGCGCCGCACTTCGGCAACTGGGAAGTGCTCAACTTCTGGCTGTCGAGCCACTTTCCCTTCACGGCGATGTACGAGCCACCCAAGCTGGCAGCGCTCGACCCTATCATCCGCCGGGGGCGCGAGCGTCAGGGGGCACGCCTGGTACCCACCAACCCTCGCGGCGTGGCCGCCCTGCTCAAGGCCCTGAAACGCACCGAGGCGGTCGGCATCCTCCCGGACCAGGAACCGGGATGGGGCAGCGGTGTCTTCGCGCCCTTCTTCGGGCGCCAGGCCTACACCGCCACACTGCTGCCCAAACTGGTGGCCCGCACCGAAGCTCGCGTGGTCACCGGGGTGGCACGCCGCCTGCCCGGACGCGGTTTCGCCATCCACTTCCTGGCCGCCGACGAGCGTGTCTACGACAGCAACGAGGCAACCTCCGCCGCCGGCGTCAATGCCAGCGTCGAGGCGGCCATTGCCCTGGACCCGGCTCAGTATCAATGGGAATACAAGCGCTATCGCAAGACACCCGAGGAGGCCGAACAGCGCCCGGACTGGAAACGGTTTCGCCTCTATCGCTGATCCAGGGAAATCAGGAACCATCCTGGCGACGCATCGACAAAGGTAGGACAATGCAACAGGCTCGAGGCAAGCGCCGCGAGTGACACCTCACCCAAGGCATCCATGACATCACAAGAAGCTCCGGGATGACCTGAACCTCCTGGCCCGGCTTGCGCGGGGAAGTGCCGGCGGGACCGTATGGAGACACGCGACATGATGTTGCCGACCCGACTCCTGGCCTTTGCGCTGGGGAGCCTGGTGGCCATGGAAGCCGCCGGATCCTCGTCCAATGAGGATCTATACGACACCATCACCGACCGGGCCGAACGCCTGGCCGATGAACCTTACAATGATGCGGCGCCGACGATCCCCCCGGCGCTCGCCGAGCTGGATTACGACCAGTATCGGCAGATACGTTTTCGCCCGGAGGATGCGATCTGGCACGATCAAGGGTTGTTCGAGGTCCAGCTGTTTCATCCCGGATTTCTCTATGACCGGCCGGTCACCCTCAATCTGGTGGACCCCGACGGCGATGTGCAGCCTCTGCCTTTCGAGACATCGCACTTCCGTTACGACGGCGAGACCGACGAGCTCGCCAAGCTCGATCTCGACGACCTGGGCTATGCGGGCTTCCGCCTCCACTATCCCTTGAACAGTGGCGAGTACCGCGACGAGTTCATGGTCTTTCTCGGCGCCTCGTACTTCCGCATGGTGGGTCGAGGCCAGGGGTACGGCCTCTCTTCCCGAGGCCTGGCCATCGATACTGCAGAACCCCACGGTGAGGAATTCCCCGCCTTTCGCGAATTCTGGCTGGTCAAGCCCGAACCGGACGCGACCCGCATGACCGTGCTGGCGTTGCTCAACAGCCCCTCGCTGACCGGTGCCTACCGCTTCGACATCGACCCCGGCAGCCAGACCGTCGTCGATACCGAAGCCCGCCTCTTTGCCCGCGAGGACGTCGGCAAGCTCGGCATCGCTCCGCTCACCAGCATGTTCATGCACGGCGGTATCGCCAACTATCCGGCCGACGACTATCGCCTGCGGGTCCATGATTCCAGCGGCCTGGCATTGCATACCGGCAGCGGCGAACGTATCTGGCGACCGCTGAGCAACCCCGACAAGCTGCATATCTCGAGCCTGCAGGATACCGCCCCGCGGGGATTCGGCCTGGTCCAGCGGCCTCGGCACTTCGACGGCTACCTCGACGCCGAGGCCCACTACGAAACTCGGCCCAGCGAATGGGTCACCCCTCTGGACGACTGGGGCAAGGGTCACCTCGAACTGGTCGAGATCCCCTCCGACAGCGAGGCCAATGACAACATCACCGCTTACTGGGTCCCCGAACAGTCGCTCGAGGCCGGGCAATCACGCACCTTCCGCTATCGATTGCGCACCTTCGGCGCCACGCCCCCCGATCAGCGGCTCGCCCATGTCATTCGCAGCCGCCAGGGCTGGGGCGCCATGCCGGGCCAGGACGATCCGCCCCCAACCAGCCAGCGCCACTTCATCGTCGACTTCCAGGGCCCCTCTCTCGAGGATCTCGATGCCGACCAACCGGTGGAGGCACGGCTGACGACC
Source organism: Halomonas caseinilytica (assembly GCF_001662285.1). Taxonomy (NCBI): domain Bacteria; kingdom Pseudomonadati; phylum Pseudomonadota; class Gammaproteobacteria; order Oceanospirillales; family Halomonadaceae; genus Halomonas; species Halomonas caseinilytica. The sequence goes on along the minus strand of NZ_BDEO01000001.1, from coordinate 231,033 downwards.
TCCCACGGCGAAATTCTCGAGCCGCGCGTCCAGCGCCTGCCCGGCGACAACACCTGGCGCGCCAACTTCCGGCTCTCCCCGGAAGACGGCACGCCGGCCGACATGCGCCTGGCCCTGACACTTCACGGTGAACCCCTGACCGAAACCTGGAACTATGTCTGGTATCCCGATGAGCGACGTTGACTCCCGAGCCATCGCGGCCCCCGTTCCTTTCCGGCGCACGCGTCGCCTGGTCTTTGCCCTGCTGGTCGCCGCCACGACCAGCCTGGGGCTGTGGACCATGTTCCGCATCCTCCACGTCGGCGGCTTGACGCCCCTGGAACTCGTCATCCTGGGGCTGTTCGCCGTGACCTTCGGCTGGATCGCCATCGCTTTCTGGAGCGGCATCATCGGCTTCGCGCTGACGCTGACCGGCCGTGACCCCCTCAGCCTGGCCAAGGCGTCGCCGCCCCGACCGCCCAAGGATGTGCATTCGCGTACCGTACTGGTCATGCCGATCCACAACGAGGATGTCGAGCGAGTGGCCGCCGGTCTCGAGGCCACCTGCCGGGACCTGCCCCCTGTCACCGAAGCACGACACATCGAGGCCTTCGTGCTCAGCGACAGCACCGACGCCGAGACGATCGCCCGAGAACGCACCACCATGGCCGCACTGCAGCATCGCCTCGCCGACCATTGCCAGCTCCACTACCGCCACCGCAACAGCAATGCCGGTCGCAAGGCCGGCAATCTCGGTGACTTCTGCCAGCGCTGGGGACGACACTACGATTTCATGCTGGTGCTCGACGCCGACAGCGTGATGAGCGGCGACACGGTGCACGAGCTGATCGCGGAGATGGAAGCCAACCCACGCCTTGGCCTGCTGCAGACGGTACCGATCCCGGTTCGCCAGGACAGCCTGTTCGGCCGCGCCAACCAATTCGCCGCCGCGGTCTATGCGCCCATGCTCGCCACCGGGTTGAGCTTCTGGCAGTCCGACGCCGCCAACTACTTCGGGCACAATGCCATCATGCGCGTCGAGGCCTTCACCCGGCATTGCGGACTCCCGGAACTGCCCGGCCGTCCGCCGCTCGGCGGCGACATCCTGAGCCACGACTTCGTCGAGGCCGCCTTGCTCCGGCGTGCCGGCTGGGAAGTGCGCATGCGCACCGACCTGGGCGGCAGCTTCGAGGAAATGCCGAGCCATATCCTCGATTACGCCAAGCGTGATCGCCGCTGGGTCCAGGGCAACCTGCAACACCTTCGACTGCTGGGAGGCAGCGGCCTGCACATGGTCAGCCGTGTGCACTTCCTGTGCGGTGCCCTGGCCTATCTGTCATCGCTGATCTGGCTGGCAATCCTGGTGGTCAGCACCATTGATGCCCTGATGCGCGCCCTGATCGAGCCCAACTTCTTCACGTCCAATGCCCAGCTCTTTCCCGACTGGCCGATCGCCCCACCCAACCTGATCATGCCATTGCTGGGTGGCACCCTGGCGATGCTGCTGATGCCCAAGGTCCTGGGCGTCTGCCTGGCCCTGCGCAAGCACCCGGACCACTACGGCGGCCGAACCCGGCTGGTGAACAGCGCCCTGCTGGAAGCCCTGTTCGCCATGCTGATCGCTCCCTTGATGATGGTCTTCCACAGTCGCTTCGTGATCGAAGTACTCATCGGGCGCACCGTCGCCTGGAACCCCCAATCCCGCGAGGGGCGAGCTCTTCCCTGGCGCGAGGCGCTACGCCACACCTGGCCTGGCACCCTGGCCGGCGTCTGCTGGGCCTGGGCCACCTGGTGGTACACGCCGACCTTCTTCTGGTGGCTGACACCGGTATGGCTGGGTCTGATGCTGGCAGCCCCCCTGGTTCGCCTGAGCAGCAGTCTCACCATCGGCCGGCGTCTACGGCAACGCGGCCTGTTACTGGTTCCCAGTGAGACGACACCGCCCACCGTGCTTCAAGAACTGACGCTGCCGACACCCGTCGAGGGCGACGCCGAACCGGCGCCCCCGCCGGTGGAACATCCCCGCGACATGCCGCTCCAGTCGTTTTCGCGGGATTGGGCACGCCGCCTGCCCGCTCAGGGACAGGGCATCGGCAAGTGACGACGAGGACTTTTCATTGCCGAGCAAACTGCTAGACTGAGGCTACTCGCTTGACGGGGTGCCGGTTGGGCCGGCTGAGATGACGCGCGTTCGCGACGAACACAGCGTTGATCCCGTGGAACCTGATCCGGGTAGGTGCGACCTCGTGCGCACGTGAACCGGCGTAGGGAATCAGGCGGTGGACTCGACCTCTCCGCTTGTCAGTCCTCCCTCCTTGTTTCGCTTCGCCCACCTTCCGGATCCCGACACCGGAGACATGATGGGTTATCGTTTCAGCGACCTGACCGACGCCTGCCAGCAGGACTGGCGCGCCTATATCGAGCACGATTTCGTCCGCTCCCTCGGCAACGGCAGCCTCGAGCCGGCAGCCTTTCGCCACTACCTGCAGCAGGATTACCTGTTCCTGATCCATTTCTCTCGGGCCTATGCCCTGGCCGCCTACAAGAGCCACGACCTGAACGAGCTGCGCCATGCCTTCGAGGGGCTCAAGACCATCCTCGACGTGGAACTCGACCTGCACGTGGGATTCTGCCGCGAATGGGGCATTTCCAAGGATGACCTGGCCAGGCTACCCGAAGCCCGCGCCACCCTGGCCTACACCCGCTACGTACTGGACACCGGCAATCGCGGCGACCTGCTCGACCTGCACGTGGCGCTCGCCCCCTGCCTGGTGGGTTACGGCGAAATCGCCAACTGGCTGAATGCACGCCAGGACACCATACGCGGCGGCGACAACCCCTTCGATGCCTGGATCGCCATGTACGAAAGCGACGACTTCCAAGGCGCCATGCGCGACGAAGTCGCCTGGCTCGATGCCCGCCTGGCAGAGGTCACGCCCGAGCGTTTCGCACGTCTGGCCACCATCTTCCGCGACGCCACCCGACTGGAGATCGACTTCTGGCAAATGGGGCTGGATGGCGCAAACTAGCCCACTGCCTTGATATCCATTGCCGGCTGCGCGGACGCAAGGGGCATCGGAGACAGGTCGTAGAGGAGGTCCTACGCCATGAATGGCGTAGGTAGCGCCCAGGGATGGGTTCATAGCGCCTCCTCGTAGACCTGTCACCGGATCAGCCCCGGGCTCCAGGCAGAGACTTCCCGGCACTGAACCCGTCCGCCAGCAACGGCGGGCAACACCACGCTTGACGGGGTGCCGTTGACGACGGCTGAGATCATGCGGAGACAGCATGGATCCCGTTGAACCTGAACTGGCTAGGACCAGCGTAGGGATCAAGCGACACGCCGTCGGGCCTTCCCGCCCGGCTGCCAATGTCCTTCCCAGCTGTCCTCCCTGAACAACATCATCCAAGCAAAGGGAGACCGACCGATGGCAAAGACCGACCATTTTCTCGCCGAAAGCGCGCGCGTCGACGACGCCGCCATTCAGGCCCTGCCCGGCTCGCGCAAGATCTTCGTGGAAGGCTCGCGTCCGGACATCCGAGTGCCCTTCCGTGAAATTTCCCTGTCCCCGACCCAGACTTCCGGTCCCGACGAGGACAATCCTCCACTGCTGGTCTACGACACCTCTGGCCCCTATACCGACCCCGAGGCCAGCATCGACCTGCGTCGTGGCCTGCCCGAACTGCGCCGCGCCTGGATCGAGGAGCGCGGCGACACCGAACGCCTCGACGGCCCAACCTCCGAGTACGGCCAGCGCCGCGCCAATGACCCGATGCTCGCTCCGCTGCGCTTCGATCTGACCCGTACACCCCGCCGCGCCAAGCCCGGTCGCAACGTCACCCAGCTTCACTATGCGCGCCAGGGCATCATCACGCCCGAGATGGAGTTCATCGCCATCCGCGAGAACCAGCGCCGGCAAGCGCTGGGTACCGAAGAGGTCGAGCGCATCCTCGGCCATCAGCACGCTGGCGAAAGCTTCGGCGCCCGCCTGCCCGAGGAGATCACCCCCGAATTCGTGCGTGCCGAAGTGGCCGCCGGACGCGCCATCATTCCCAACAACATCAACCACCCGGAATCCGAGCCAATGATCATCGGCCGCAACTTCCTGGTGAAGATCAACGGTAACCTGGGCAACTCGGCGGTGACCTCGTCCATCGAGGACGAGGTCGACAAGATGACCTGGGGCATCCGCTGGGGCGCGGATACCATCATGGATCTCTCTACCGGCCAGAACATCCACGAGACTCGCGAGTGGATCATCCGCAACGCCCCGGTGCCGATCGGCACCGTGCCCATCTACCAGGCGCTCGAGAAGGTCAAGGGCGTGGCCGAGGACCTGACCTGGGAGGTGTTCCGCGACACCCTGATCGAACAGGCCGAACAAGGCGTGGACTACTTCACCATTCATGCTGGCGTGCTGCTGCGCTACGTGCCGCTGACCGCCAAGCGCACCACCGGCATCGTCTCGCGCGGTGGCTCGATCATGGCCAAGTGGTGCCTCTACCATCATCAGGAGAGTTTTCTCTATACCCACTTCGAGGAAATCTGCGAGATCTGCAAGCAATATGACGTTGCCTTCTCGCTGGGCGATGGACTGCGCCCCGGCTCGGTGGCCGATGCCAACGACGAGGCCCAGTTCGCCGAACTCGAGACGCTGGGCGAACTGACCCGGATCGCCTGGGAGCACGATGTCCAGGTAATGATCGAAGGTCCCGGCCATGTGCCCATGCACCTGATCAAGGAAAACATGGACAAGCAACTCCGCGAGTGTGACGAGGCTCCCTTCTACACCCTGGGGCCGCTGGTCACCGACATCGCCCCCGGTTACGACCACATCACCTCGGGAATCGGTGCGGCCATGATCGGCTGGTATGGCTGCGCTATGCTCTGCTATGTGACGCCCAAGGAACACCTGGGCCTGCCCAACAAGGACGACGTCAAGACCGGCATCATCACCTACAAGATCGCCGCGCACGCCGCCGACCTCGCGAAGGGCCATCCGGCCGCCCAGCGTCGTGACAATGCCCTGTCGAAGGCACGCTTCGAATTTCGCTGGGAGGACCAGTTCAACCTCGGCCTGGACCCGGACACCGCTCGGGAGTATCACGACGAGACCCTGCCCAAGGACTCGGCCAAGGTCGCCCACTTCTGTTCCATGTGCGGGCCCAAGTTCTGCTCGATGAAGATCAGTCAGGAGGTCCGCGACTACGCCAGGGAGAAGGGCCTCGATGGCGACCGCGAAGCGGTCAGGAAAGGCATGGAGGAGCAGGCCGCAAAATTCCGCGAACAAGGTGCCGAACTCTACAAGGAGGTCTGATCCTGGCACCGGGCCGGGTCGTTGCCACGACCCGGCTACCCCACCGACATTCCCGCACTATCGTCGGCATTCCCTGGTTGCCCTCTCTGGGTTACCGAGTCCGGTTTTTCCTTTTGCCCAGGCCTGCGCCGCTGTCGCCCTGGCCACTCCATTAGCGGCCTACTTATGAATCGGCATAGGATAGGCTGGTCTACGGCACGGATTGCGCATATCCTCGGAATACGCTTGATGCGCCACCCACGATGGAGAGAGAAATGGCCGGCTTGCTACCCGATGTCGACCCCGACGGACTGCTCGAATACTCGGTGGTCTACACCGATCGCGCCCTCAACCATATGTCGCAGAATTTCCAGGAGGTGATGCGCGACGTTTCCACCACCTTGAAACGCGTCTACCGTGCTCACTCGACGGTCATCGTCCCCGGCAGTGGTACCTTCGGCATGGAGGCCGTGGCCCGTCAGTTCGGCATCGACCGGCGCTGCCTGGTGATCCGCAATGGCTGGTTCAGCTACCGCTGGAGCCAGATCCTGGAGATGGGCCGGATCCCCTCGGAACTCAACGTGCGCAAGGCGCGGCGCGTGGATGAAGAAGACCCCACCTCACCCTTTGCCCCTCCCGATATCGAAGACGTGGTCGAGGCGATCCGTGACCAGCAACCCGACCTGGTCTTCGCGCCCCACGTCGAGACCGCCTCGGGGATGATGCTGCCCGATGAGTACATGCGCCGCATCGCCGAGGCGATCCACGAGGAAAACGGCCTGTTCGTGCTCGACTGCATCGCCTCCGGCACTGCCTGGGTCGACATGCTGGACATCGGCGTCGATGTCTTGATCAGCGCCCCACAGAAGGGCTGGAGTGCTGAACCCTGCTGCGGCATGGTCATGCTCTCCCGCCTGGCACGGGAGATCATCGACGAAACGACCAGCACGAGCTTTGCCTGCGACCTGCGCAAGTGGCTGTCGATCATGGAGACCTACGAGGCGGGCGGCCACGCCTACCACGCCACGCTGCCGACCGACGGGCTACGCCAGCTTCGCGATGTCATGGCCGAGACCGAAGCCTACGGCCTCGACAAGGTGCGCGACGAGCAGTTCGAGCTAGGCCGCCGGGTTCGCGAGATGCTGGCCACACACGGCTACAAGAGCGTCGCCGCACCGGGCTACGAGGCACCCGGCGTGGTGGTCAGCTATACCGACGACCCGCAGATCGCCGCCAAGTTTGCCGATGCCGGTGTCCAGGTGGCCACCGGCGTCCCCTTGATGTGCGACGAAGGCGAAGCCTTCCAGAGCTTCCGCATCGGGTTGTTCGGGCTCGACAAGTTGCACAATGTCGAGCGCAGCGTCGAGACGCTGGAGCGAGCCCTGATTGACGTCGAACGCCAATCGGGCGACTGACGCCCCGGCAGCGTGATGGCGTCAACGGGAACGGGCGGCCGATGGCCGCCCGTTCGCGTTTCAAGACCGAGATTATGCGCCGGGACTACCCGATGATCGACAGGATGATGCGCTCGCCATACCCCCACAGCAGGACCGTCATCCCGAGCAGGGCCTCGAGAATCAGCACCCCGAAGGCCAGGGTCGTGCTGGAGACGATGAAGCCTTCTTCCTTGCTGATGTTAAGGAAGGCAGGAATGCCGATATACAGCAGATAGGCGGTGTAGCAAAGCCCGATGACACCAGCCAGCAGGCACAGCCAGATCAGAGGATAGACCGCCACGACGCCGCTCAGGAACATCGGCGTGGCCACGTAACCGGCGAAGACGATGCACTGGCTCTGGCTGGGCGGACGAGTATAGCGCTTGGCCATGTAGCGGATGATCTTGCCGACGGCATAGACCGCTGCCAGGATCACCAGATAGAAGACGACCCCGGCTCCCAGGGCATCCAGGTAACTCAACTGTATGGTGGTGCCCCCTCCCAGACTCCAACCGACCTGCGTGGTGCCGATATAGGAGCAGACGACCGGTATGGCCGCCAGCAACAGGACATGGTGTTCGTAGAGGTGGGTGAGCGTCTCGCGCTCTTGCTTGATCTGTTTCCACTCACGATTCGGGTGAGCGATCAGGCCCCATACATGTGTCAACATAGCGCTACCTCCTGCCGGAGACGGACCAGGACGAGTCCGTCGGTCCTCTGCATTGTTCCTTCGATTTGCAGTATAGGCAGGAATCCGGGGGATTTGCCCCCCGGATAACACAGGCAGGATCAGTTAAGGGCAGTCCACAAGGGAGTCGCGGGCGGCAGACTGGCGTCTACCGACATCATCAGGCTCAGTGCCGTGATGGTGATGATCGAGAAGGCAAAGACGCGTTTCGCCCAGCGCTCCTCGTCATTCACGCGGTAGCCCTGCATGGCGAGATAGAGCCAGTAGATGCCCATCACCAGGGCAACGACGAAATATCCCGGGCCGGCGTACCCGGCCACGCTCAACGCCAGCGAAGCGAAGACGAAGGCCAGGATATAGCCGAGGATATAATGCTTGGCGGTCTTGATGCCCCTGACCACCGGCAATACCGGAATCCGGGCCGCCTGATAATCCTTCAGTCGGAAAATGGCGATGGCATAGGAATGCGGCATCTGCCACAGGCAGAAGATCACCAACAGCGTCAGCGCACCACCGTCGAACTGGCCGGTCACGGCACAGTAGCCCACCACCGGCGGCATGGCCCCGGACAGGCTGCCCACCAGAGTGCCGTACTCGGATTGACGCTTCATGTAGAGGCTGTAAACCCCTACATAGATCGCGAAGCCGAATGCCGCAAGCCCTACGGTCACCCAGTTGGTGAATAGTGCCAGCAACGCGAATCCAGCGATCCCCAGCACCGTTGCGAAACGCAGGGTCGCCGCAGGGGTGACACGCCCCTGTACCAGGGGGCGTGTCCGCGTACGTTCCATCATCGCATCGATATCGCGATCGATGACGTTGTTGAACGCACACCCGGAAGCGATCACCAACGCCAGACCGACCACCGTGGCGATCAGCAGCCAGGGATCGATATCGCCCCGGGCGGCCAGGAAGAAGCCGCCCAGAACCGCGATCACATTGCCGCCAATGATGCCCGGCTTGGTGATGGTGAGATAGTCCTTGCGCATCCTGGCCGCCGGCGTCAACCGATCATCATGTTCTGATGCAGGTTGTACATGATCCATACGGAACCTCCGATGATCAGGACCAGGATCGACACGGTGAAGACGAACGACATGAAGTTCCAGCCCTCGTCCGCCTTGGTGTTCATGTGCATGAACAGGATCAGCTGCACAAGAACCTGTGCCACGGCCGTCGCCACGATGATGAGTACCGTGGCAGACGTACCGAAGGAACCGGTCATCACTACCCCGAAGGGAATGATGGTCAGCACAATGGACAGGATCAGCCCTACGACATAGGACTTGACGCTACCGTGGCTGTGCTCTTCGTGAGAGGCATGTCCGCTCATATCAAAGGACTCCCATCAGGTAGACGAAGGAGAAGACGCAGATCCAGACGATGTCCAGGAAGTGCCAGAACAGGCTCAGGCACATGATCCGCGGCCGCGTCATGTCGGTCAGGCCCTTGGTCTGCAGTTGAACCAGCATCACCAGGATCCAGATCAGACCGAAGGTCACGTGCAGGCCGTGGGTCCCCACCAGCGTGAAGAAGGCCGACAGGAAGGCACTGCGATCCGGACCGAAGCCAAGGTGGATCAGGTGATGGAACTCGTAGAGTTCCAGACCGATGAAGCCGGCCCCGAGCAGGAAGGTCGCCGCCAGCCAGGCCTTGACCTGGTTGACGCGGTTGGCGTTCATCGACAGCACCGCCATACCGTAGGTGAAACTACTCACCAGCAGCAGGAAGGTGTTGATGAGGATCAGCGGCAGATCGAAGATGTCTGCCCCCGAGGGCCCCCCGGCCGTGCCCCGGAGGAGCACAGCGTAGGTGGCGAACAGTGACCCGAAGATCACCAGGTCGCTCATCAGGTAGACCCAGAAACCGAAGACCTTGGTGCCCGCGGTATCGTGGTGGTCATGCTCGTGAGCATGACCCTCGTGGTTGCTTAGGGTGTCGGTTGCCATGATTACGCCTGCATCTCCACACGTTGTTGGTGCTCACGCTCGATGCGCTCCACTTCAGCGGCAGGAACGTAGTAGTCGACGTCCTCCCTGAAGACACGCGCCATGAAGACCGCGAACGTCGCGACGCCACCGACGATGGCCAGCCACCAGATGTGCCACACCAGGGCGAAACCGGCGATCGTCGCGAACAGACCGATGAGCGGACCTTCCCAGGTATCCTTGGGCATGTGGATATCCTGATACGGCGGCTTGGAGAGCGGCGCCTTGCCACCATTGCGCTGCTTCTGGTCCCAGAAGTCGTCAATGTCGTTCACTTCGGGCAGATGCGCGAAGTTGTAGAACGGTGCCGGCGAGGAGGTGGACCATTCCAGCGTCCGACCATCCCAGGGATCGCCAGTGACATCCTGATTCTTCTTGCGATCACGGATGCTGACGATGAACTGGATCACGGTGCAGGCAATACCGCAGAGAATGATCACGGCACCCACCCAGGCGATGATCATCCAGGACTGCCAGTCGCCGTTTTCATAGGACTGCATGCGGCGCACGGCGCCGAAGAAGCTCAGCACGTACAGCGGCATGAACGCCACGTAGAAACCGATGATCCAGCACCAGAAGGAACGCTTGCCCCACTTCTCGTCGAGCTTGAAGCCGAAGGCCTTCGGGAACCAGAAGGTCAGCCCCGCCAGCATGCCGAACACCACGCCGCCGATGATGACGTTGTGGAAGTGGGCGATGACGAACAGGCTGTTGTGCAGCACGAAGTTGGCCGCCGGCAAGGCCAGCATCACGCCGGTCATGCCACCCAGGGTGAAGGTAATGATGAAGCCCAGGGTCCACAGCACCGGCGAGGTGAACTCGAGACGCCCGCGGTACATGGTGAACAGCCAGTTGAATATCTTCACCCCGGTGGGGATGGCGATGATCATCGTGGCGATGCCGAAGAAGGCATTGACGTTGGCACCCGCCCCCATGGTGAAGAAGTGGTGCAGCCAGACGATGAACGACAGGAAGGTGATCGCCACCGTTGCCCAGACCATGGTGCCGTAACCGAACAGGCGCTTGCGCGCAAAGGTCGCGATGACCTCGGAGAAGACACCGAATGCCGGCAGGATGAGGATGTAAACCTCAGGATGGCCCCAGGCCCAGATGAGGTTGACATACATCATCATGTTGCCGCCGAAATCGTTCGTGAAGAAGTGCATCCCCAGGTAACGATCGAGTGTCAGCAGCGCGATGGTCGCGGTCAGAATCGGGAAGGAAGCGATGATCAGGATGTTCGCGCACAGCGACGTCCAGGTGAAGATCGGCATGCGGAAGAGCGTCATGCCCTTGGTCCGCATCTTCAGGATGGTAACGAAGAAGTTGATACCGGTTAGCGTCGTGCCGATACCCGATATCTGCAACGCCCATATCCAGTAATCCACCCCGACGCCGGGACTGTAATCTATCCCCGATAATGGCGCATAGGCCAGCCAGCCGGTCTGGGCGAACTCGCCGACCACCAGCGAGATGTTGACCAGGATCACCCCGGCCGCGAACAGCCAGAAGCTCAGGTTGTTCATGAAGGGGAAGGCCACATCCCGCGCGCCGATCTGCAGCGGCACGACCAGGTTCATCAAGCCGATGACCATGGGCATGGCAACGAAGAAGATCATGATCACGCCGTGGGCGGTGAAGATCTGATCATAGTGGTGCGGCGGGAGATACCCCTCGGCGCCCCCTGCGGCCATGGCCAGCTGGGTCCGCATCATGATGGCATCGGCGAAACCACGGATCAGCATCACCAGTGCCACGATGAAATACATGATGCCGAGTTTCTTGTGATCGACGGATGTCAGCCACTCCGTCCACAGCCACTTCCACTTCTTGAAATAGGTCAGTGCGCCTACCACGAAGGCCCCACCAATGGCGATGGCGATCGCGACCACCATGATGATGGGTTCGTGGTAAGGAATCGCCTCAAGGCTCAGTTTTCCTAACATAATTTACTCCGCTGCCTCCGCGCTCATGGACTCGCCGTGAGACTCGGAATCGCTGCCATGGCCACCGCCATGGCCGTCACCGGTGACCGCTGCCATGTGCTCGGCATGATTGCCGCCGGCATGGAAGCTCTGAAGGATCTTCTCGTAGAGAGAGGGAGAAACTTCGGAGAAGTACTGGATCTCGTTGTCCCGGCTGGGCGCGGCGAGAGCGTAGTACTCCTCGGGGAAGTTCAGTGAATCGGACGATTCACGCACCTTGTCCACCCAGGCCTCGAAGTCCTCTTGGGTGCCCACATGGGCCTTGAAGGTCATCTCCGAGAAACCGGCACCACTGTAGTTGGTGGAGCGGCCGTCATAGACGCCCGGTTCGTCGGCGACCAGATGCACATCGTTGTCCATCCCCGCCATGGCATAGATCTGGCTACCCAGGCGCGGAATGAAGAAGGCATTCATCACCGAACCGGACGAGACCCGGAAACGTACCGGCGTATCCTCGGGGAAGGCGACCTCGTTGACGGTGGCAATGCCCTGCTCGGGATAGATGAACAACCACTTCCAGTCCAGCGAGACCGCCTGGATTTCCATCGGCTCCTGCTGGTCCTCGTTGGGCACGATGGACTTGTGCGGGTCAAGGCTGTGCGAGGTATACCAGGTCAGAACGGCCAGGAAGGCAATGATGACCATGGGGATGAACCAGACCACGGCCTCGATCTTGTTGGAGTGGGCCCAGTCGGGCGCGTAGGTGGCATCCCGGTTGCTCCGGCGATAACGCCAGGCGAACAACAGCGTCATCACGATGACCGGAACAACGACGATCTGCATCAGTCCAAAGGCAGTCAGGATGAGGGTGCGCTGCTCCTCCCCTATCTGTCCCTTGGGATCCAGCAGCGCCGAACTGCAGCCCGCCAACAGCAGTGGCAGCGATAGCAGCAGCAGGACGCCGAGCATGCGCAGGGTGGGGTTTCTTCTCATGTTTCAACCTCGTCAGGGCTTGGCGGCGAACGCATTCCCGCTCGAGTTCAACGGGCGATGCACGCGCCGAAGCGCTCTCCGGCGCGGGTCGCTGGCGGGGCTCTGACGGGGAGCGGCCCACGACCGTCGTGGAGAGTACTTCGGGCACATTCACGGCTCGCAGCCCGCGGCGACGACTCGCTGCGACATCGCCGGGCGGGAGGCTCCGGCCGTGAGGCCAGTATTCTGAGGGTCCAGGAACAGAATGGGAAGGGGCGATTTGCCGCAGGTTGTCGCACCCGGTCACACCACCGCGCTTTCCTCCTCGGTGATGATCTCGTCGATGTCATCGAGCCCGGCAAAGCGGGCCGGCCTGACCAGCCCAAGCTTGCTGGGATCGACCACCAGTATCCGGCGTTCCGCCGAGTCGATGGCGGCCCGCTTGGGCGCCACCTCATGGAAGTGAAAGCAACTCAGTCCTTTCTCGGCATGGACGCCCGCCGCCGACAGGAAAGCCTTGTTGATGCCCAGGCGAGCGATGGTCGCGGCCATGTCGTCGCCATCGAAGGAACGCGAGGAAGATTGATAGAGGCCACCCAGCAGCCACAACCGCACCCCAGGGCAGGCACTCACGGCATCGGCGACATTCAGGGCATAGGTCACCACCGTCAGCGACAGGTCGGATGGCAGGCCGGCCGCCAGCGGCATCAGCGTCGTGCCACAGTCGATGAACAGCGTGTCGCCTTCCTCCAGGCTCGCCAGGGCCCTTTCGCAGAGCCGGCGCTTGACCTCGGCGTGACGGTCACGCTGTGCCGCCAGATCATAGGCCGGTGCATGGCGGGGATCGTCGGCACGCATCAGCAGCCCGCCGACCAGTACCAGGGCGCCGTCGGACGCCGCCAGATCGCGCCGGATGGTCATCTCCGAGACACCGCAAAGCGTCGCCGCCTCGGCCAGACGCAAGCTTCCCCCTTCTGCCAGCGATATCTGAAGCCGCCTCAATCGTGCCGCGCTGCGCTCATTCACTCGTCCACCTCTGCTATCTCGCTTAAGCCCCCGACCTCAACATTGCCGCACCATGTTGCCATACCGTGTATGCGTCGTTGATCGCCAGGGTTGCGACCCTTGTTGTGATTAAAATAACATTCGCATGTTACTCGAATAACAGCCTAGACGACCACGATCCCCATTCATCCGGCCAGGCCGGATCCATGCATTGACGTCCGTGATGGTCCGCCCTTCTTGGCTTGTCCGACGCATCACACGACAACAACTCCAAAGGAAGCCGACATTATGCCGTCCTTCGCCTCATCCCAGCGTTTCGCCGCCCTTTCCGGCCTGTTGCTGACCGCCACCGCATTACCGGCCAGCGCCACCGGAGATGATGCCGCATCAGGCCTCTCGCCGCAGTGGTCGTTCGCCAACGTCTCCGTCAACTACCTGGACTGGTCCGACGGCACGGAACAACGCACCGCGAGCAATGCCGCCAAAGGGGATTTCTTCTACCTGGAACTGGAAGGTGGGGTCGGTTTCGACTGGGGAGAATTCTACGGCTTCTACGATTTCGAGAATCCCCAGAACGACACGCTCGAAGACGATACCCGCGACAACCGCCGCAGCGCCGCCAAGGTCACCTCGCACATCTATCTCGGCGACACGCCCTTCTCGCTTTACCTCCACGTCTACGATTTTCGCGACTACGGCTTCGACAGCGAGGAGCAGGACCGCATCGTGGGCGTCGGCTATCGCCATACCTTCGACAACGGCCTGTGGTTCAAGCCCTTTCTCGGCAAGGCCTGGGTCGACAGCGACGCCAATGCCTACAGCGGCGACAACGGCTATATGCTCGGCTGGGTGCTGGGTTACGATTTCCAGGCCTTCGGCGAGAACTTCAGCCTGAGCAACTGGCACGAGCAGACCTTCGACCGCGATGACGAATACCTGAAGCAGAATTACGTCAACGGTCCGGCCGGCAGCACCGGCACCAATGGTGCCGTGGCCTTGTGGTGGCATCCGATCGACGAGATCACCACTGGCGTTCAGTATCGCTACTCCAACAACAAGCTGGGCACCGCCGATCATTACCAGAACGCGATGATCTACACCCTGAAGTACAACTTCCTGTAAGGCAGGCCGACATGAACGCCTCCATGCCATCGACCACAAGGACACTGCCATGACCTTGATCATGAGTCTCGTCGGAATGGCGACCCTGATCGTCATCGCTCTGCTGTTCTCCACCAATCGTCGTGCGATCCGCCTGCGAACCGTGATCGGCGCCTTCGCCATTCAGGCCTGCCTGGGGGCCTTCGTGCTCTATGTCCCCTTCGGTCAGGCTGTCCTTGCCACCGTCTCCGATGCCGTCAGCCAGGTGGTTCTCTACGCCAACGATGGCATCGACTTCCTGTTCGGCGGCCTGGCCAATGTCGAGGAAACCGGCTTCGTCTTCGCCATCAAGGTGCTGCCGGTGATCATCTTCTTCTCCTCGCTGACCGCCGTGCTCTATTACCTGGGCATCATGCAGTGGATCATTCGCCTGCTCGGCGGCGCCCTGCAGAAGGCACTGGGTACCTCGCGCACCGAATCCCTCTCGGCCACCGCCAATATCTTCGTCGGCCAGACGGAAGCCCCGCTGGTGGTCCGCCCCTTCATCAACCGCATGACGCAGTCGCAACTGTTCGCGGTGATGTGCGGCGGTCTGGCCTCGGTTGCCGGTTCGGTCCTGGCCGGCTATGCCGCCCTGGGCATTCCCATGGAGTACCTGGTCGCCGCCTCCTTCATGGCCGCCCCCGGTGGTCTGCTGTTCGCCAAGCTGATCATGCCCGAGACCGAGACACCCGATGACAGCGTCTCGGCAGCCGAAGAGCGCCTCGAGGAAGAAGAGGATCACCCCACCAATGTGCTCGACGCCGCAGCAGCCGGTGCGTCTTCCGGCCTGCGCCTGGCCGCCAACGTCGGTGCCATGCTGCTCGCCTTCATCGGTCTGATCGCGCTGATCAACGGCATCCTCGGCGGCGTCGGCGGCTGGTTCGGCATGGAAGCGCTCAGCCTGGAGCAGATCCTCGGCTGGCTGTTCGCACCCCTGGCCTTCCTGCTCGGCATTCCCTGGTCCGAGGCCACGCTGGCCGGCTCCTTCATCGGCCAGAAGCTGGTGGTCAACGAGTTCGTGGCCTACATCAACCTCGCCCCCTACATCAGTGGGGAAGAAGTCGTCGCCGCCACCGGCGAGGCCATGACGACCCATACCAAGGCGGTCCTCTCGTTCGCCCTGTGCGGCTTCGCCAACCTTTCGTCCATCGCCATCCTGCTCGGTGGCCTGGGCAGCATCGCCCCCAGCCGACGCCACGATATCGCCCGTTTCGGCATCCGGGCCGTCCTGGCGGGTACCCTTTCCAACCTGATGTCTGCCACACTTGCCGGCTTTTTCATCGCCCTGGGCGCTTGAGCCATAATTTCCAGGGGGCCACCGCGCCCCCTCGGGACACACTGAGTCGATCGCCGAGCGTCATGGACATCGGCGTTTCTGCAGTGTCTCCGTCATACATTTGAAGAGAGCACGCCATGAACGACCTCACCCGGACCGCCCGTCAGGCGCTGGCCCTGATGGACCTCACCAGCCTGAACGACGACGACACCGACGAGCGCATCGAAGCCCTCTGTCAGCGTGCCAAGACGCCGGCCGGTCATCCGGCGGCAATCTGCATCTACCCACGCTTCATCGTGCCGGCCCGGCGCGCCCTGACCGCCCACCGACTGAACGACACCATCCATATCGCCACGGTCACCAACTTCCCGCACGGCGACGCCGACATCATGCGTGCCGCTCGCGAGACCCGCGAAGCCGTTGCTTCCGGCGCCGATGAAGTCGATGTGGTCTTCCCCTACCGTGCGCTGATGGAAGGTGACGAGGACACTGGCCGCGAACTGGTGGAAATGTGCAAGGCCGCCGCCGGCGGCAAGACGCTCAAGGTGATTCTGGAGACCGGCGAACTCGGCGATCCGGCCTTGATCCGTCGCGCCTCGGAACTGGCCATCGACGGCGGCGCCGACTTCCTCAAGACCTCCACCGGCAAGGTTGCCGTCAACGCCACCCTGGAAGCCGCCGAGATCATGCTCGAGGTGATTCGCGACAACGGCGGAGAGATCGGCTTCAAGGCCGCCGGCGGCGTGCGCACCGCCGAAGATGCGCGCGCCTATCTCGAGCTGGCCGAGCGCCTGATGGGTGCCGACTGGATCACGCCGCAGCACTTCCGCTTCGGCGCCTCCGGACTGCTCGACAACCTCCTCGAGACCCTCGGTGTGGCGGGAGGCACCGACATAGAGGAGGACTACTGATGCTGCCCCAGGAAGCCATACGCGCCAAGCGCGATGGCCAGGCCCTGGACGCCGCGACCCTCCATGAACTCGTCGCCGGCATCGCCGGTGACGATCTCGGCGATGCCCAGATCGGGGCGCTGGCCATGGCCATCTACCTCAACGGCATGAACGCCACCGAAACGGTGGCGTTGACCGAGGCGGTCCGCGACTCCGGTGACGTGCTAGACTGGACGGCGCTCGACCTGCCCGGTCCAGTCATCGACAAGCACTCCACCGGCGGCGTGGGCGATGTAGTGTCGCTGATCCTCGGCCCCTGGGTCGCCGCCTGCGGTGGCCACGTCCCGATGATCTCGGGCCGAGGGCTCGGCCATACCGGCGGCACCCTGGACAAGCTCGAATCGATCCCCGGCTATTCCGTCAACCCCGACACCGCCACCTTCCGGCAACTGGTCAAGGAAGTCGGCGTGGCCATCATCGGTCAGACAGCCGATCTCGCTCCCGCCGACAAGCGCCTCTATGCAATACGCGACGTCACCGCCACGGTGGAGTCGCTGCCGCTGATCGTCTCCTCCATCCTCGGCAAGAAGCTCGCCTGCGGTCTCGATGCCCTGGTGATGGACGTCAAGGTCGGCAGTGGTGCCTTCATGCCCACGCCAGAGGCCTCGCGGGAACTCGCAGAGACCATCGCCGAGGTCGCCAGCCGAGCCGGTACGCCGACCACGGCCCTGCTCACCGACATGAGCCAGCCCCTGGCGCCCTGCGCCGGCAATGCCCTGGAAGTGCGCGAGGCATTGGCCGTGCTCACCGGCAAGCACCGTGACGGACGCCTGCTCGAGGTAACCCGCGGCCTGGCGGTGGAAATGCTGCTGGCCGGCGGCCTGGCCCCCGATCGGGAAGCGGCCCTGACGCGGCTCGACGAACGACTCGCCTCGGGCGAGGCCGCCGAGCGCTTCGCACGCATGGTGGCCGGTCTCGGCGGTCCCGCCGATCTGCTCGACGCCCCGGATCGTCACCTGCCCACCGCCCCGGTGGTGCGCCCGGTGCTCGCACCGTGCGCCGGCCACCTGCGCAGCCTGGATACCCGGGCGTTGGGTATGGCCGTGGTCGAGCTCGGCGGCGGGCGTCGCCAGCCGGGTGAGGCCATCGACCCCGCAGTGGGTCTGGCCGATATCGCCGAACTCGGTACCGCGCTCGACACCGGCCAGCCGCTCGCCACCCTGCATGCCCGTAGCCACGCCGCGGCCGACCAGGCCGAACGTCAACTGCTCGAGGCCATCGAGATCGGCGAGGCCACCGCATCCCCCACCCTGATTCGCGACATCATTCGCCGGGAGGCTCCATGACACGTGCCATCGTGCTCGTCCTCGACTCCTTTGGCATCGGTGCTGCCCCCGACGCCGAACGCTTCGGCGATGCCGGCGCCGACACCCTCGGCCATATCGCCGAGGCCTGTGCGGCCTCCACCAAGCGCGGCCCCTTGCAGCTCCCCAACCTTGGTCGACTCGGTCTCTTCCATGCTCACCACGAGAGCACCGGGGCCTGGGCCGCAGGCATCGTCCCGCCCGAGTCGCTCGGCGGCGCCTACGCCCATGCCCGGGAAGTCTCCTCCGGCAAGGACACCCCGTCCGGCCACTGGGAGATCGCCGGGGTACCGGTACGCTTCGACTGGGGATATTTCAGCGAGCCGGAGAACAGTTTCCCTGCCGAGCTGCTGGACGCTCTGATCCACGAAGCCGAACTGCCCGGCGTGCTGGGCGACTGTCACGCCTCCGGCACCGAGATCATCGCCCGACTGGGCGAAGAACATGTGCGCAGCGGCAAGCCCATCGTCTATACCTCGGCGGATTCCGTCTTCCAGATCGCCGCCCATGAGGACACCTTCGGCCTCGAACGGCTCTATCGACTCTGTGAGACCGCCCGCCGGCTGCTCGAACCCTACAACATCGGCCGGGTCATCGCTCGCCCCTTCAACGGCGATGATGCCGCGAGCTTCCAGCGCACCGCCAACCGTCGCGACTACAGCGTCGAGCCGCCCTCGCCCACGGTACTGCAGCGCCTCTGCGACGCCGGCGGCCAGGTGACAGCCATCGGCAAGATCGCCGACATCTACGCCCACTGCGGCATCTCGCGCAGCCTCAAGGCCAGCGGCCACGAGGCCCTGTTCGACGCCACCCTGGATGCCATGGCATCCGACGGCGAGCGCACCCTGATCATGACCAACTTCGTCGATTTCGACATGGTCTACGGTCACCGGCGCGATGTGGCCGGCTACGCCGCCGCCCTCGAGGCCTTCGACGCCCGCTTGCCCGAACTGCTGGAACGCCTCGAGGACGACGACCTTCTGATCATCACCGCCGATCACGGCTGCGACCCCACCTGGCATGGCACCGACCATACCCGCGAGCATATCCCGATTCTCGCCCTGGGTGCCGGACTCGCTCCCGGTTCGCTCGGCGCACGCAGCAGCTTCGCCGACATCGGCCAGAGCCTGGCCCGTCATTTCGACCTGCCGCCCATGGACGACGGCGAGAGCTTTCTCCCGGCCGGTTCCCCAACAGGAGACACATAATGGCGACTCCCCACATCAAGGCTGAGCGCGGCGATTTCGCCGACACCGTACTGATGCCCGGCGACCCGCTGCGCGCCCGCTACATCGCCGAGACCTTCCTCGACGATGCACGGCTCGTCAACGAGGTCCGCAACATGTACGGCTATACCGGCACCTACCGGGGTCGCGAGATCTCGGTAATGGGCCATGGCATGGGCATCCCCTCGATCTCGATCTACGCCAAGGAACTGATCACCGAGTTCGACGTCAAGCGTCTGATCCGGGTCGGCTCCTGCGGTGCGGTGCGCGACGACGTGGCGGTACGCGACGTGGTGATCGGCATGGGCGCGAGCACCGATTCCGGCGTCAATCGCACTCGCTTCCTGGGCAACGATCTGGGCGCCATCGCCGACTTCGAGCTGACCCGCCATGCCGTGGATGCCGCCCGTGAGCACGGCGTGCCGGTCAAGGTCGGCAACATCTTCTCTGCCGATCTCTTCTACGACCCGCGTCCCGAGATGATCGAGATGATGCGCCGCTACGGCATCGTCGGCGTGGAGATGGAAGCCGCCGGCCTGTACGGCGTGGCCGCCGAGTACGGTGCCCGGGCCGCGACCATCTGCACGGTCTCGGACCACATCGTCAAGGGCGACTCGCTGTCCAGCGACGAGCGCGCCACCACCTTCGACGACATGATGCGCATCGCCCTGGACAGCGTGCTGCGCGACGATGCCACCCGGGAGGCCAACGCATGAGCGACGCCATCGATCACGACGTCATTCCCCAGGACATCGTCGAGACACTGATCGCAGTGCGCGACCGCGCCTATGTCCCCTACTCAAACCATCCGGTGGGCGCCCTGGTCATCAGCGAAAGCGGCACCCGCTATGCCGGCGCCAACGTCGAGGTGGCCCACTACAAGGGGCTGTGCGCCGAAGCCTCGGCCATCGCCGCCATGGCCAGCGCCGGCGAACGGCACCTGCACGAGGTCTACGTGATCGGGCCCGGCCAGCACCTGTGCACGCCCTGCGGCGACTGCCGCCAGCGCATCCGCGAGTTCGCGAGTGCCGAGACGCGGATCCGCGTGGTCGACGCCGAGGGCACGCCGCTGCGCCGCTACACCATGGACGAGTTGCTGCCGGACGCCTTCGGGCCCGATAATCTGGGCATTGTCTGAAACATCGAAGAGCGACGGCCCATGCACAGCCCCGCCCTTGCCATTACCCGAACGCCTCTGGTGGCCGTCTATGGCACTCTCAAGCGCGGCCTGCGCAACCACCACTGGCTGGAAGGCGCCACCTTCGTCGGTCGCGACCGACTCACCAGCGCGACGCTCTATGACCTCGGCCATTGCCCAGGCGCCAAGGCCGAACCCTCCCGCGGCGTGGAGGTCGAGGTCTACCGCGTCGACGCGCGCACCTTTGCCGGTCTCGACCGCCTGGAGGACTATCGCGTGCGCGCCCCGGCATCGGGCATGTACGACCGCGCCATTCACGCCACGTCCTTCGGACCCGCCTGGCTCTACCTCTACAATCACGACGTCGACAGTTGCCCGGCGATTCGCGAAGGCGGCTGGCCGCCCCTCCAACCATCCGCTACCTGACCCACGCTTTCGACGAGGAAACCCACGATGGGCCGTCTTCTCTCCCTGATCGTGATCATCGCCCTGGCCTATGGCGGGCTCTATGTCACCTACGGCATGGCGCTGAAGGATGATGTCGCCCAGGCCATCACCGACATTGGCCTTGGCACCGTGGAAGTGGACGGCATCGACTACGGGCCGCTGGCACCTCTAGGCACCGAGGCCCGTATCACCGCCGAGGTACGCTACCAGGGCGCTTCCGCCACCGTCGACCTGGGCCTCCACGGCCACCCGCTGTTCTCGGAGGAAACCCGTCTCGAGCTCGGTGGGCTGCAAGCGCTGCGCTTGACCATCGGTGCGGAGCCGTGACGGCCTCGCCAACGGGGCCATGACATTCGCCCCTGATGATATCCATCCGCCATCGACCATCCGGAGCCTCTCATGTCTCGCGCCATCGATATTCCCACCGCTGACGGCACCATCGACGCTCTCATCTTCACGCCCGACAACGCTGACGGCCCGTTGCCGGCCGTGGTGCTGTTCACCGACATCGGCGGCCTTCGCCCCTGCTATCATGAAAAGGCCCAGCGGATCGCGGACAACGGCTACGCCGTGCTGATGCCCAACGTCTACTACCGCGATGCGACCGGCCAGATCGTGCCGGAAGGCAAATCCTTCCGCGACCCGGACGTGCGCCCAACCCTGGTCGAGTATGCCGGCCACCTCACGCCCGAGACGCAATCCCGTGATTTCATCGCCCTGCTCGAATGCCTCGATGCCGAGGCCGAATTCGCAGGCGGCAAGCTGGGGGTCGTCGGCTACTGCATGACCGGCGCCTTCGCACTGCGCATGGCGGCCGAGCACCCCGACCGCGTGGCCGCCGCAGCCGGCTTCCACTCGGCCAACCTGGCGAAGGCCGACGACGCCTCGAGCCCTGTGGGCAAGGTCGATACCATCGAAGCGCGCGTCTACTTCGGCCACGCCGACAAGGACGAACTGCTGCCCGCCGAGCAGATCGCCCGCATGGACGAAGCCCTGGCTACCGCTGGCGTGCACTTCACCACCGAGCTCTACAAGGGCGCCGCCCACGGCTTCACTGCCAAGGACGCCCCATCCTATGACGCCGCCGCCGACGCCCTGCACCACAAGCGACTCGCCACGCTCCTGGAAGAAACGCTGTAAGGACTCACATTCACCGCTTTGCGCCAACGGCCCATGATGGGTCGTTGGCGGAACAGGGTGAGGAAAGAGAACGAAGGCGCTACCAACGCCTGACGAGTGACTCCTTTCGGACAGGGATGGAGTTTCGACCAGATCGGAGGCTTGCTTGAGGTACCGCTTTCGTTCAAGTCAGACGAAAGAAAATTTATCAGTCTAAAAGCAGTTATTGTGTATTGTTCGCACGCTTTAGCAGCGTCAATGCCTCATCGAAAACCTCTTCCACATAAGCTCGATTTCCAACGTCGCTTGGGAGGGAGGCTTTATCCCCTTCCACCCCCTCGATCATTTCTTGGATCATGCCTGGACGCTCCAACTCGAGGCGCTGAAAGAGTCCAGTCAATAGATACAGAGATGCATCGGCTTTCGGGTTGCTCATCGACAGCTCCTCATACTTCGTGAAAAATCACAAACCACGATAACGATTTTCAGGTTTTTCTTTTTAACGACCAGTCTTAATCAAACTTATAGCCGCTAAGAAACGGCAAGACCACCCTACCGCTAAGTCTCTACAATTTCAGCACCATACCAGCCCCTGATAAGGAGAGCTCTCCAGCTCAGCCAGACGGCTCGACAATGAACCACAATGAAGCTCAAGGCGATGTCCATTTGGATCGAAAATATACATAGAATCACCCTCACTGGTATTTTTCTTCCATTCTTCCACGCCCGCCGATTGCAGCCTGGTACGCAACTCCGAAAGCTCGTTTTCAGCGATACTGAAAGCAACGTGCGTATAGTCGTTGGCGGGCACAGGCTCTCCCAGACTCAAACACAGCCAAGTATCGCCTGCAGTCAGATAAGCGCCAGTGTCCCAGAACACATGTAACTCCATCCCCAGCAGGTCACGATAGAATTTAATGGAATCATTCAAATTCCTGACCGAAAAGGTAATATGATTGGTGCCTGTAATCATTCAATTGATCCTGCCGAAATACAAAATTCGCGATAGCCGCCAAGCGTAGTGATATCTAGGGCCTTAGGTTCGAACCGTTTGCGACATTATGGCTCGCCACCATCGCCCCCTGTCCAATGAAAAGGCTGCAGCTCCCGAACCGATTTAAATATTACCTCATTTTCCGGATTCGTAATCGCAGCCAGTACATTGCCACCCCAGTAAAGGAGTCGCTCCTGACAGATTCCGCAAGGTGAAAGAATCTTGAAGTCGGAGCATTCATCATCACGGCAGATGCATAGCGAGTGAGTAATGGCCTCATCAAGTTCATGTGCTTCAAGATACGCACCGACCTCCACACAGAGTGCTAACGCATCGTTCTTTGTGTCCGGTGCAACACTGATAATTATTCGTCCGGAGGAAGTTCTCACAGCCGAAGCGCCTCACCACCCATACGGGTACCGCTCCTGCACAAGATCAACCGCGGCACGATATAGATCCATCTCAACGCTCATGCCGAATTCTTAAATAACTATCAAAGCTCCTAGATAGCATACTTAACTTCCTTCTTAAACAGACTTTCAAGACGTTTACTTCGCCAGCTACACCCAATCATTCCAGTGACAGTTACCCTACTATATAGCACCGCTATACGTGCGTACGGACTCTGCCGGCAGGTCAGCCCTCGACAGTAACGACCGTGATAGTGCCGTGGTTGTCTCTCTTGGCGATGCCCCGATGCAGGTGGGCGCGGATCCCCTCTGTGCATCAGGCCTGCCGGTCAATAGGCTGAGAAACCAGCGATATAAGCGAACTGCAGGGGGCATGCCAAAGGTATAAACCTGGGCCACACAAGGCTCACCGAGGCTCCCCGCCCTATTCACCGAAGCGTCGACGCAGGTAGCCGATGATGTCGCTGGATTCGTACAGCCAGCGTGTCTCACCGCCCTCTTCGATGCGCAGGCAGGGCACCTGCGCCTTGCCGCCGCCTTCCAGCAATGCCCGACGATGTTCGGGGTCGAGCCGGATGTCGCGAATCTCGATCGTCAGGGCGAGACGAGTAAGCTCGCGACGCACCCGCACGCAGTAGGGGCAACTCCAGAACTGGTAGAGCGCCAGACTCTCGCAGGCCTGGTCAGTCCGGGCCTGCTCGGATTCGTCGCGCACGACTTCGCGGCGGGTGCCGAGCTTCTCGGCCACCCATACCACCGGCGCCAGCAATGTCTGGATCAGCGATCGCATGATGGTGTCCTCCTGCTCTCAGGGTACGGTGCGAGCCGCCAGTACTGCCAGCCGCACCTCCGTTCAACCGGTCTCGCGAACCACCAGTTCCACCGGCATCGAGACATGTCGCGGCGGCTTGCCTGCCTGGGCCTCTCCCAGCAGGTCGACGCTCATGGCGGCAATACCGGCGATGTCCTGGCGCACCGTGGTCAGGCCTTCGGCCAGGGTCGGCAGGTCGTCGAAGCCGGTGACCGCCACCTCGCCGGGTACGTTCAGGCCATGATCTTCCAGGGCCGTCAGACAGCCCCGGGCAAGCTCGTCGGTCTCGCAGACCAAGCCGTCATAGGCGCGTGGCTCTCGATCGAGGCGCCGACTCAGCCAGCGGTAACCGGTCAGGGCCGGATCCAGGTTGGGCGGAATGTCGATCAGTTCGGCCTCGAAGCCAGCCTCGTCGAGCGCCTGGCGATAGCCGTCCAGGCGGTGCTGGCTGTGTGGGCTCGTCAGCTCGTCGCCGACGAAGGCGATGCGCCGACGCCCTTTCTCGATCAGGTGGCGGGTGGCCAGGTAGATGCCGTGACGATCCTCCGGCGCCACCGAGAATCCCTCACCGGCCAGTCCGATGCGCACGAAGGGCACGCGGTGAGACCTCATCAGTTCGGGACGCGGGTCGTCGGCGAACTCACCGAGCAGGATGGCGGCGCCGGCCTGTTCGGGCAGGGTCGCCGTGCGGTCGTGGGCGAAGAAGATCGGTACCATGCCCTGGCGGTGCAGCGCCACGGTCAGGTGCTGGTAGAGCAGGATGTAGTAAGGCCGCAACTCGAAGTCGCGACGCCCCAGCGAGATACCCACCACCGCGGCCTTGCCGCTGATCAACTGGCGGGCAGCGGCACTGGGCCGGTACTCGACGTCGCGACTGATGGTGAGGATACGATCGCGCAACGCCTCGCTGATGCCTGGCTTGTCGTTGAGCGCGCGGCTGACCGAGGCGATGGAGACGCCCGCCCGCCGTGCGATTTCCCGAATGTTGGCCGTCTTCGACGGTTGTCTGCTCATCGCCTGCCTCGTCACCGGGCGGCCGGCCTCGCGCCGACCGCCATTCTCTGCGGCCACCGATTGTGCCCGATCGGACGAATCGCTGCGACAGCGCCTCACTCACCGCCCCGGCATGGCGGGCCATGATGAATATCAGCGGGCCGATACGGCTCAGGCAGACGGGCTCTGGAGCGCCTCCAGGTGCAGGATGCCGCCTCGAGCGTCGGAGTCGAAACAGGCATCCAGCACACGCTGCAAGACCGCGCCGCGGGCGAAGTCGGGCTGGTCGTTGACGCCGCTTTCGATGCTATCGACGAAACGCTGATAGATGCTCGGCGTGGGCGGCGCCGTGATGTCGACCCAACGCGCAGGATGGACGTCCTCGCCTAGGCACACCTGCACCCGGTCACGCGCCGCATCGAGGTCGACGCGCAGCGCACCGCGATCGCCATGGACCGAGAGCGTCAGCGAGTTGTGATGGCCGGTGGCCCAACGGGTGGCCTGAACGGTGCCCAGCGCGCCACCGGCGAATTCCACCTGCATCAAAGCGCTGTCGTTGGCGTCGAGGGAATACTCGCCGATGCGATTGTCCGGAGCCTTGTCGAAGCACTTTAGGCGGCAGGTCACCGCGGCGATGTCGCCTACCGGGAAGCTGGCGAAGTCGAGGATGTGCACTCCCACGTCGCCCAGTACCCCCTTGCTGCCGTGCGCTTCGGAGAGGCGCCACAGCCACTGGCTGTCCTGATCCCAGCGCCCCCAGGCATCGCTCACCAGCCAACTCTGGCGATAGCTGGCATCAACGTGCATCACCCGCCCCAGCCGGCCTTCGGCGACCAGCTCGCGGGCGAGCTGGATCGCCGGGGCGTCGCGATAGCTGAGGTTGACCATGTTGATCACGCCGGCTTCGCGGGCCGCCGCCGCCATCTCGTCAGCATCGGTGGCATTGGTGGCCAGGGGCTTCTCGCAGAGGACATGCTTGCCGGCGGCGATGGCGGCAAGTGTTGTCGCCTTGTGCACCCCGTCCGGGGTGACATTGCTCACCGCATCGATGTCGTCGCGGGCCAGCATGGCCTCGAGATCGGTGTAGACCGCGGAAATGCCGTGCTCGGCGGCAAAGGTATGTGCCTTGTCGCCATCCAGGTCGCAGACCGCCACGACCTCGACATCCGCGATCTCCTGGAACCGCTGGGCGTGCTGGCCGGCCATGCCGCCGGCGCCGATGATCGCCAGACGCATCACTTGAAGCCCTCCTCACCCGGTTTGTGCAGACCTTCGCCCTTCACTTCCACCGGGTTCGGCGCCTGGTCGGGCGGCACGTTGGGGCAGCTGTCGATCCAACGCGAGCCTTCCGGGCACGCCCACTTCACGCCGTTCTTGAGGACCCGGCGCACCTGCTCGTCGTAGTAGATCGGATAGGTCTCGTGACCGGGGCCGAAGTAAAAGATCTTGCCGTTGCCGCGCTTATAGGTGAGTCCGGAGCGGAACACCTCACCGCCTTCGAAGGCGCTGATGAACACGACCTCGTCGGGGTTGGGCACCGCGAAGGGCTCGCCGTACATCTCGCTATGCGGCAGCTCGAAGTAGTTGCCCAGGCCCTGGACGATCGGATGGCCGGGATTGACGACCCACAGCCGCTCACGCTCGCCGGCCTCGCGCCACTTCAGCGAACAGGTGGTACCCATCAGGCGCTTGAAGATCCTGGAGTAGTGGGCAGAGTGCAGCACCAGCAGCCCCATGCCTTGCAGCACCCGGGCCTGAACCCGGTCGACGGTCTCGTCACGAACGTCGCCATGGGCGGCATGCCCCCACCACAGCAACACGTCGGTATCCTCGAGCAGCGCTTCGGGCAGCCCCTGCTCGGGGTCCTGCAGAGTGACGGCGCGGGCCTCGATCTGCGGGTCCTCGTTGAGCCCGGCGGCGATGCAGGCATGCATACCCTCGGGATAGATGCGCGCTACCACCTCGTTGGTCTGTTCGTGGACGTTCTCGCCCCAGACCGTAACCTTGATCGTCATGGCTTGGTTCCTCCTGGCATGGCCTGATGGATGATGTCGATACCGCCGATGTCAGTGACATCTAAAAAGTAAACGCTTACGCCCTTAGAGTAAACGTTTACCTACTACCACCATGGTCGCATCTGACGCCAAGCCTTCACATTGCCCGACGCAGCATGTCACAACCGAGAAATAACCGAAGCGCGACCGGGCCCGGCACTTGGCCGGGCCCGATCATGCACAGGCGAGAAGCCCCGAGGAGAGGCCGCTATCAGGTGCCGGGATCCGGCGAGGCGCCACGGGCACTGGTCGCGCCGGTCGGATCGGCGATACCCGCCTCACCGGGATCGCGGCCTGATGCATCCCGTTCGTCGCCCCGCTCGCTGCTGCCGTCGAGCCGGCCACCACCACGCCCTTCCATGCTGACGCTGAGGCGCGGCACGCCAAGATCGATCTCCAGCTCTTCCATGCGCTGCTTGAGCAGCAGATTGAAGGCCCGAGCCACATCCCACTGCATCTCGGGCGCGGTGCGAAAGCGCATGCGCAGGATCGGACAACCATCCTCGAACGCATGGATGCCCTGCATCTCCAGCGGCGACCAGATGTGGTGGCGCATCATCGGATCCTGTCGCAACGCCCGGGCGGTTTCGTGCATCAACGTGATGGCATCGTCGATCTTCATGTCGTAGGGAATGCGGATCTTCATCAGGGCGATGCCGAACTGGCGCGACATGTTATGGATCGAGTCGATACGGCTGAAGGTGATGATGTGCACGATGCCATCCAGATCACGCAGCCTCACGGTGCGCAGGGTCAGCCCCTCGACGGTGCCCATGTGGCCATTGATCTTCACGAAGTCGTCCACCGCCAGGGAGTCCTCGATGAGGATGAAGATGCCGGTGATCAAATCCTGCACCAGGGTCTGGGCACCGAAGCCGATGGCCAGGCCGATCACACCGGCACCCGCCAGCAGCGGCGTGACGTTGACGCCCAGATTGGCAAGCCCGACGATCGCGGCAATGATCACGATGGTGGCGAAGATGACGTTGCGGATCATCGGCGTGATGGTCTGGGCGCGCGCCTGATTGACCCGACGCCCACGGGAGCGGGCCGACGACACCAAGGCGCGCTGGATCGCCGTATCGGCGAAGATCCACACCAGCCAGGCCAGCAGAATGGTGAAGCCGATACCCAGCAGCGCCTGGCCGATGCGCACGCTGGCCACCCCTTGGGTGCCAATGCCGATCAAGGAAGCGCCCCATACCTGCAGCGACAGCTCGGCGAAGGCAAACCAGGCCAGGGCATGGCCCAGCGCATAGCCGAAGCGCTCGAGCCGACGCCGATACTCGCTCTGGCGCCGGCGCTTCGAGCGCCGCTCGGCATGCCGACGCAACAGCCCCGCCACGACCAGCGTCAGCACCAGCAGGGCGGCGGAAATGATCGAACGCGCCAGCGCCGTACCGACATCACCACCGGTGACGAAGATCGCCAGCAGCGAACCACCCACCAGCAGCAGCGCCGGCACATGCCAGAGGCCGCCCACCACCCGGATCACCTCCGAAGAGCTACCCTTCTCGCGCCGATGAGAGTAGGGCCGATTGCGTATCAGGTGCTTGATGGGACGCTTGAACCGCAGGATGAAACGTCCACTCAACACGGCCGCCAGGGTATTGGCCAGCACCGAGCACAGGCTGGCCAGATCGAGGCCGATGAGTTCGGTGAGCCGCGAGGAATTGAGGGCATCGCCCAGGGCAATCAAGGCGCCGATCATGAACAGCGGCCGCAGGCTCTGATGCTGCAGGATCCGCACGGCGACGAAACGATGCCCGCGCGTGAACACCGCGATGACCGACTCCACCACCACCGCCAGGGTCCGACCACACAGCGCGACATAAGCAATGACCAGGGCGCCCGTACGCCCGGCACTGCTCGGCACCAGTTGCGCGATGCCCATCGTCAACGCGAAGGCCAAGGCCCAGGGCAGCATGCGCCGCAGGAAATGGATCGCGAGCAGATGCGCCTTGGGTTCGCGCGGCAGGTCCAATGGCCAGCCACGACGCCCGGCCAGCATCCGCCCCAGGGCAATGAAGATCACCAGCAGGCCGCCCCAGATCGCCACCAGCACGGTCAGTTCGATGACGAAGCGCGCCAGCTCGGCATTGCCGGTCTGTACCACCAGCTCGGAAAGGTCTCGCCACCCTTCGCTCAACTGGAGTCGCCAGCCATCCAGAGGCGATCGGCCCGCCTCGGCCTGCTTTCCCAACTCATTGAAGGTGTCGGCGAGCGCCCCCAGCAGGCCCTGCTGGGAGGTGATGCCATTCTGCTCGGCCGCCGGTTGATTGGCCTGGCGCAACGCCTCCAGGCTCTCCAGCAGTTCCTGTCGCTTGGTGTCGTCCTGCAGGGTGGAAATGACCTCGTCCAGCGAGGCCTGGAACGCCTGGGGATCATGATTCTCCGACTGCTTGGCATTCGCCAGACTCGACAATGGCGAGGGCTGCGCCGCCACGAACAGCGGCAGCATCAACAAAAGCAGCGTCAACAGGCCACGCAGGACCATCGAGAAGCGATGCACGATGAGCAACGTCGGTCTCCATCCAGAGAGTCATGGTATAACGGCATATCCTGACATAAAGAGGTTCAGACGTATGTTAGGCTGCCGAAATCTGACAACAGGATGCCGTCATGACGCCGCAACCGCCACCCATCCCCGATAACGATGACGGCCAGACTCGCCGAGTCGGTGTCGAGATCGAGTTCGCCGGCCTGCCGCCGAAGGAAACGGCTCACCTGGTCCAGACCCTGTTCGGCGGTGATCTCGAAGCGATCAGCGCGCATCGGCTCAAGGTCAGGAATACCCGCTGGGGCGACTTCGGCATCGAGCTGGACACCCAGTACGCTCATCCGGATCACCAGCGGCTCGATACCGAGGCCTATCGTGACAGCGAGTGGGAGCGAATGCGTCAGGACTTTCATGCCCGCACCCGCGAGCTGATCGGTGACGTGGTCACCGGCCTGGTTCCCACCGAGATCGTCTGCCCGCCGGTGCCCTGGAACGAGCTCGACGACCTCGACACCCTGTTCGATGCCTTGCGTCGTCATGGCGCCAAGGGCACCGACGCCAGCCTGCTCTATGGTTTCGGCCTGCATCTCAATCCCGAGGCTCCCAGCCTGGAAGTCGACGACGTCCTGGCTTGCCTGCGGGCCTATCTGCTCACGGCACGCTGGCTACGCGAACAGATTCACGTCGATATCACCCGGGAGGTCCTGCCACACGCCAACCCCTTCTCGCGGACCTACGCACTCAAGGTGCTGGACCCGGACTACCAGCCGGACCTGCGGACGCTGATCGACGATTATCTGGAGCACAACCCGACCCGTAACCGGGAACTCGACCTGTTACCGCTGTTCGCCTATCTCGACCCGACGCATCCTCATGAACTCTTGAGCGACCATCTCGTTCAGGCTCGCCCGACCTACCACTATCGTCTGCCCAACGCCCAACTCTCCGAGGCTGACTGGGGCGCCAGCCTGGAGTGGAACCGCTGGCTGGAGGTCGAGAAGCTGGCCGCCGCCCCGGACACCCTGGCCGAGCGCAGTGCCCAGTATCTCGCGCGCCATCGTCCCGCCTGGCCGCGCCGTTACTGGTTCGCCCTGCGCCGGAGGCTGGGATACTGATGGTCAGGCGTCCATTGATCGGCATCACCACCTCCGACCGCAAGAGCCGCATTGCCTGGTGGTTCGACTGGCTCGCCGTCCGGCGTCACGGAGGACGGCCACTGCGACTCTCGCCATCACGCCCTGTCCCCCGCCATCTCGACGGGCTGATCATCGGCGGCGGCGATGATATCCAGGCGCATCTCTACGGCGCCGAAATGCATCTCGATGTACGCGTCGATCCCGAACGCGACGATCTCGAACTGCAACTGCTCGAACGCTTCATTCCCGGTGGCATCCCGGTGCTCGGCATCTGCCGCGGCGCCCAGCTGATCAACGTGCACCTGGGCGGTACCCTGGACCCCGATATCTACACGACCCACGAGGGCCTGAAGCCCCGACGCACCGTGCTACCCCGCAAGACCGTGGACATCGTCGGCGACAGCCAGCTCAACCGGATTCTCAGGGTCACCTGGTGTCGCATCAACAGCCTCCATCACCAGGCGGTGCAGCGCGCCGGCGACGGCATCGAGATCGTCGCCCGTGACCGTGACGGCCTGGTCCAGGGTATCGAATCCCGCCATCACGATTTTCTGATCGGCGTGCAATGGCACCCTGAGTGGCTGATCTTCAACCGCCCCCAGCAACGCCTGATCCGCGCCCTGGTCGACGCCGCCCGCCGGTCATGAACGCTCGGCCCGAAACCGGTTCCCCGAAACAAGAAAAGGCCACCCGAGGGTGGCCTTTGTCCTGAGAGGTCAGCAAGGGCGACTACGATTCCAGCTTAGCGTCCAGGCTGATCTCGGCATTGAACAGCTTGGACACCGGGCACCCAGCCTTGGCCTTGTTGGCGGCGTCCTCGAAGGCCGCCTCATCGGCACCGGGAACGCTGGCACGGGTCTCCAGATGAATCGCGGTGATGCTGAAGCCGCCCGAATCCTCTTCCAGCGAAACCGTCGCCTGAGTGGCGATGCGTTCCGGCGTATAGCCCGCCTCGCCGAGAATCATCGACAACGCCATCGAGTAACAACTGGCATGGGCCGCCCCGATCAGTTCCTCGGGATTGGAGCCACCCTCGCCTTCGAAACGCTTGGCGAAACTGTAGGACACCTCATCGAGCACGCCACTCTGGGTGGATACCGTGCCCTTGCCATCCTTGAGGCCGCCCTGCCAGACGGCGCTTCCATTCTTCTTGATGCTCATGTCGACTCCTCTATGTTGGGGTGGGTCGCAGCGTTGCTCCTACACCATAGATCATTGGGATGACCCTTCCAGGACACAAGGACGCGCATTGCATCCTGAACGGCCTGCGACCAGAATATATGGAAAACACTTCCAAAACCACTGGTCGCCAATATCCACCAATGAGGATACGTCATGACGACTTCTTCCCGCGTTACCCTCGCTGCCACCTCCCATGAAGCCGCCATCGAACTTCCCGCCATCGGCCAGGGCACCTGGTTCATGGGAGAAGGCCTGGCGCCTCGCGCCGACGAGGTACGTGCCCTTCGGCAAGGGCTGGACCTCGGCCAGACGCTGATCGATACCGCCGAGATGTACGGCGACGGCGGCGCCGAGGAAGTGGTCGGCGAGGCGCTCCGCGGCCGCCGTGACGATGCTTTCCTAGTCTCCAAGGTCTACCCTTGGAATGCCGGGCGCGACCACGCCATCGCCGCTTGCGAACGCAGCCTGCAACGCCTGGGTACCGACTATCTGGATCTCTATCTGCTGCACTGGCCCGGCGGCATTCCGCTGGACGAGACCCTGGAAGCCTTCGATCGGCTACGCGAATCCGGTAAGATCCGCCGTTTCGGCGTATCCAACTTCGACATCGACGACATGCAGGCACTGAGCGCAACGCCGGGCGGTGGCGACTGCACCGTCAACCAGGTGCTCTACCACCTCGGCTCACGGGGTATCGAGCACTCGCTGCGCCCCTGGCAACGCGAGCATGGCATGCCACTGATGGGCTACTGCCCGCTGGCCCAGGCCGGCCGCCTGCGCCGCCGGCTGCTCGATCATCCCGACATCACGGCACTGGCCGCCGAGCGCGACCTGACTCCGGCCCAGTTGCTGCTGGCCTGGGCCATTCGCCCGGTAGACGGCCAACGCGATGTCATCGCCATTCCCAAGGCGGTACAACCGCAGCATGTGCGCGACAATGCCGCCGTCCTCGAGGTCGCTCTTGACGACGATGCCCTGGCCCGGCTCGATGCCGCCTTTCCGGCACCGGAACGCAAGGAGCCACTGGATATCGTCTAATCGCTTGCGAAGCTTGATGACGAGATGCCGCCGAGGCTGGCGGCATCTCGTTCGTTGACGCCATACTCGTCCCGCAGGCCTCGCTGGATCGCCCGACGTTCCTCGAGCGGCTTGTGCTGGCTCGCCTTGCGCTTGCCCGTCAGGCGCTCGACGGAGATCTCGATCCCGACGATGGCGCGGCACATCGCCGCGATGTAATCGTCGGGGGCATCATCGACCCGCCAGGGTCTCTGCCGCTCGCCTTCGAAGCGTTCAGTGAGCGCGGTCACCATCTCGCGCAGCCAATGTGGATCGTCGATCAGGCGCAGCCAGCCATGCGCGTGCACCACCTGATAGTTCCAGGTCGGCACCACCTTGCCGTGCTCACGCTTGGCCGGATACCAGCTCGGCGTGATATAGGCCTGAGGCCCATGAAAGATCGCCAGGGCCTCGATGCCCTCCTGGAAGCTCGCAAGCCTTTTGACAAGCGGATTGGCGCGCGCGATATGGCCACACAAGGTATCCGCTGGCCACTCGTCTCCCGCCGGTGTCAGCAACAATGGCAAGTGATCGGCACTCAGCTCGCCGGATGCATCACGGGTTACCAGCGTAGCGAAAGGCGCCTCCTCGATGGCCCGATGACATTCGGCACGACTGTCGATGCGAAACTGGGGCGGCTGATACATGATTAGCCTCTCAAGCTGGGGAAAGATCGTGACGCAGGGCGGCCGTCATCGACGTGAGCGAACGATGCTGGCGGCCCGTGGCGTCAAAGTTCTCGGGGGCCAGCCAGCGGCGGTGGCACTCGCGAATCGCCGGCCACTCACCATCCAAAAGCGAGAACCAGGCCGTATCCCGGTTTCGCCCGGCCACGACCCGGTGCTGACGAAAAATGCCCTCGAAGCGGAAACCGAGCCGCTCGGCGGCGCGGCGCGATGGCGCATTCAGGGCATCGCACTTCCATTCGAGACGCCGATATCCCTTGTCGAAGGCATTGGCCATCATCAGCATCAGCGCTTCACTGGATATCGGAGTCCGTGCCATGCGGGGCGAGAAGCTCAGATGGCCGATCTCGATGCAACCATCGCCCGGCACGATATTGAGATACGCGGCCATGCCCACCGCCTGCCCCTCGGTGGCATCGACGACGGCGTAACACCGCATGTCCGGGGCTGCACTCATGCGGGCCAGCCAGTCTCGACAGCCGATCGCGTCGTCGAAGGGACGGCCACCCAGATAGGTCCAGCGGGCGCACGCCTCGGTGTCGTTGTCGATCTCCGGGGCCGGCACCTGCCACGCCTGCCACAGAGCCTCGGCATGGCGGGCGGCGTCCAGCGGTTCCAGTCGGCAGAAACGCCCTGCCAGGCATTCGGCACCAGGTTCTGACGGCGGTTGCCAATGCGGGAGACCGGAACCGACCGGCTGGCCATAGTCATTGATTTCATGGGTCATGGCATCACGCTCTCAGATCGTCAGCAGGTAAGTATCGAAGACCGCGTCGCGCTGCCAGCCAAGCGCATGGTAGCGGGCCTTGGCCGTCTCGTTGTCGACCTGGGTGCGCAGCATCAGCTGCGATACACCATGGGCATGAGCCCGTTCGCGAGCCGCTTCCAGCAAGGCGCTCCCGGCGCCCTGGCGGCGAGCTTCGGGGATGACGAACAGATCGTTGAGGATCCAGCGTGACGCCAGGCTCGTCGTGGACGGGACCGGAAAGAGTTGCGCGAAGCCGATCGCATGATCGTCGTCATCGAGGGCCAGCAACACATGGGCATCGCCCTTTACGAGACGCTCGCTCATGAAACGGCGAGCACCGTCGACATCGCCGGGTTGGTGGTAGAACCGTCGATAGCCGTCGACCAGGGGCACCAGGTCGTCGAGGTGGGCGTGGGTAGCAGCACGAATCGTGATCATGGCAAGGCTCGCGTTCGGACATGACGAAGCCTCAGTCTGACGACATAATGGTTCCCCAAAAAGAACCAGTTTGGCCGATACATGGGGAACCAGTGGCTGATCCGAATGCCCACCGCCTCTGGATTCAGGAGGCACTGAATCTTCAACTGGCCGAGCCGGATGCCCGCACGCTCGGCCAGCGCCTTTACGACGCCCTGCGCGGAGGCATCCAGCAGGGCCGGCTCCCTGCGGGGAGTGCCCTGCCCTCGTCCCGGCAACTGGCGGCCGAGCTCGGCATTGGGCGCAACACGGTGCTGAGCGCGGTCGACCGCCTCGCCGCCGAAGGCTTTCTGGTGTCGCGTCCCGGTGCCGGCGTCTTCGTGGCCGACTGGCAGTGGGACCCGCAGACGCCCCTCGATGTCCCGCCGACGCCACCTGCGACGCTCTCGCACCGCGGCGAACGCCTCCTCGACTTCGCGACGCCTCCCAGCGCGCGGCATACGGCCTTCGCTCCGGGTGTGCCGGCACTGGATCGTTTTCCTCGCGAGCGCTGGCAACGCTTGCTGCGCCGTCACCAGCAGCGAGCCCCCATCGACTGGTTCGATTACCGGAATGAAGGCGGTGTGGAGACACT
Source organism: Halomonas caseinilytica (assembly GCF_001662285.1). NCBI lineage: Bacteria > Pseudomonadati > Pseudomonadota > Gammaproteobacteria > Oceanospirillales > Halomonadaceae > Halomonas > Halomonas caseinilytica. Next base: position 195,519 of record NZ_BDEO01000001.1, on the reverse strand, counting down.
GCGCGAGGCACTGTGCGACTACCTGCGGTTATCGCGCTCGGTACGCTGCCAGCCGGAACAGATCCTGATCACCCAGGGCGCGCAGCAGGGCTTCGAGCTGATCGCGCGCCTGCTCGCCGATGTCGGCGATGCCGTCTGGCTGGAAGAGCCAGGCTACGGCGGCGCGCAGGCCTGCTTCACCGCGGCAGGCCTGACACTGCAGCCGGTGCCAGTCGACGACGAGGGCCTGAACGTCGCATCGCTGCCGCCCGAGGTGCCCTCCCCCAAACTGATCTACGTGACACCATCGCACCAGTACCCCAGCGGCGCTACCCTGTCGCTGACGCGACGCACGGCGCTGCTGGGACTTGCCCAGCAGCATGGCGCCTGGATCATCGAGGACGACTACGACAGCGAATTTCGCTACACCAGCGCGCCGATCGCCTCGCTCCAGGGACTGATGGACAACGCGCCGGTGATCTATGTCGGCACCTTCAGCAAGGTTCTCTATCCCGGGCTGCGGCTCGGCTACCTGGTACTGCCGCCGTCACTGGTGACGACCTTTCGGAGCGTCAATGCCCGCCTGCACCGGGAAGGACAGTACATCACCCAGGCAGCGCTTGCCGACTTCATCAGCGAAGGCCATTTCGCGCGCCACGTGGCACGCATGCGCCGGTGCTACCAGACTCGACAGGCCGCACTGCGACATGTACTGGCACCGGCAGTGGCACACGGGCTCGAACTCTCGTCCGGCCATGCAGGAATGCACCTGGTCGCCTACCTGGCCAGCCATGATCTGGAACGCGAGCTGCTCCGGCGAGGCAAGGAGGCCGGCCTGCGGTTATCGCCGCTTTCCGGCTATTACCTACGCGCCCCCGGCCAGCCGGGGCTGGTGCTTGGCTATGCCGGTGCCACGGAGGCCGAGATCGAGCGCTGCGGACGCTGGCTCGTCGAAGCCTGGCTGGCCCTGACCTGAGCGATGCAATCGGCCCTTCTCGGCAGCGGCCGAACGCTACCGCGCCGCTCCCCGCAACGCAGCCAGTGACGCGGCCAACCGTTCGGTGCCCAACGCCTGCATCCGGGCCTCGTTACGCACGGGGATTCCCTCGGGATCGGGGTAATGGGCCAAGGCCCGCTCGAGCCCGGCCTCGCGGATCAGATGCCACATCGGCCAGGGCGAGCGATTGGTGAAATTGCGCGGCGCATCCTCCGCCTCGCCTTCGAATTGATAGTCCGGGTGGAAGCTCGCCAACTGATAGATCCCTTCATAGCCCTGCTCCACCAGCAGCGACTCGGCCAGCCCCAGCGCATCCAGATAGTCGTCGAAATCCGCCAGCCCGTCGCTCAATACCAGCAGGGTCGTTTCGGTCTCGGGATGCGTATCGAGATGCCAGCACTCTTCCATCAATCGCAGCAGGGCAGCCTCCAGCCGTGCGGCCTCCACCGTCACATAGCGCACGCTGTCCCGGGCAATTTCGCGTCCCGCAAAGGGACAGACCTCACGGCCGACCACGAAGGATTCAACCCAGGCTCGGGTGGCGGAAAGCGGATCGGCATGGTGGGTCATGAGCGGGCTCGTCGGGAGAATGGAGAAGAATGGAAGCGCAGTATACCCGGTTTGAACCCGCGGAACGCGACGGGAAAACACGCCTCGTCTGAAGCGGAATGCTCGCTTCTGGCCAATCACCGCCAGTCGTTCTAGTCTGACGAGACCATCAAGCATCAATGACTCATGCGATGCCCCCTCATGATCCGAAAAACCATCTCCGCCGGTGTTGTACATGATGTCCCCGAGGACCTGCGACACGTCCTCGCCGGCGACAGCTCAGTGCTGGCGCTCTGGGAGGCCATTACGCCCATCGCGCGCAATGAGTGGATATGCTGGGTAGAAGACGCCAAGAAACCCGAGACGAGACACCGCCGCATCTCGCGAGTGAGCGCCGATCTCAAGGCGGGAAAGCGTCGCCCCTGCTGTTGGCCGGGATGCCCTCACAGGAACAAGGGAAAATAGCATCAACATCAGTGCCCTTGGCGTCCCATGCCGCACCGGAACCACGCCGGCGAAAGCAACCTCATCTACCCTCGCCGCGACGCTAGCCGATCCGCCAGGCGAGTCGGCTCGGGCAGCTTGGTGCGCCCCAGGCAAGCCGTCGCCCATTCCAGCGCCGTGGGCAGCGAAAGGCGGTGTCCGGGCGACACGAACACCGGCTTGACGCCGGTCCTGGAACGCAGCACCACGCCGATGGTCTCCTCGCCGTCCATGAGGGGCATCCAGTCGCCCCTCTCGTCTCCCGGCGTGGCGTGGCGACCGCAAAGCCGCGACTTGGCAACCCCGGTGGTCGGCAGGTCGAGCCATAGCCCCAGGTGGCTGGCCACGCCCAGCCGGCGCGGATGCGCGATGCCCTGACCGTCCACCATCACCAGTTCGGGCTTGGTCGTCAGCTTGTCGAAGGCGGCCAGGGCCGCCGGTACCTCACGAAACGACAACAGGCCGGGAATATAAGGCATGCGCGTCGGCTCGCGATGCACGACCTGCTCCACTACCTCGAACTCGCCGGGGGCGGCTGGCGGCCAGGCCAGCACGACCACCGCCGCACGCGTGATATCACCGCTCTCCTCGAAGCCGATATCCACACCGGCGATATGGCGAATCCTTTCGAGTCGATCTTCGAGTTCGACCCGGCCGGCCAGTTGCTTCTGCAGCTCGATAGCCGCTTTCGGCGCGAGGTTCCAGTCATGCAAGGGAGGATTGGACATTCGGGCTTCCTGATTCATGGGCATCTCTCGGGTTAGACTACGGTTTTGCCGCCTGACCAGCCACCGGGAAGCCAATGCTGAGACTGATCCACACCGCCGACTGGCACCTGGGCCAGAGCTTCCACGGCCAGGAGCGCCACACCGAGCACCGCGCCTTCCTCGACTGGCTGCTCGAGACCCTCATCGCGCGCGACGCCGACGCCCTGCTGGTCGCCGGGGATATCTTCGATGTGGTCAATCCTTCGCTGCGCGCCCAGGAACTCTTGTACGACTTCATCGTCAGCGCCCACGAGCGCTTGCCGCACCTGGATATCGTGCTGATCGCCGGCAACCACGACAGCGGCAATCGCATCGAGCTTCCCGCGCCTTTGATGCGCCGCCTTCGCACCCACGCCCTGGGGCGCGTCGTCTGGCAGGAAGACGGCGAACTCGATGCCGACCACCTGCTGGTGCCGCTCACCGATGCGGCCGGCGAGACGCAAGCCTGGTGCCTGGCGCTGCCCTTCCTGCGGCCTGCCGAGGTCACCGGTGGCGACGCCGACGACTATGTCAGCGGCATCTCGAGCGTCCATGAACGACTGATCGATGCCGCCCGGCAGCGGCGCGAACCCGGCCAGGCGCTGGTGGCCATGAGCCACGCCCATCTGCATGGCGCCACCGTCTCCGAGGCCAGCGAACGGCCCATCGTGATCGGCGGCGAGGAGTCGATCTCCGCCGCCCTCTTCCCCGACGACATCGCCTATGTGGCACTTGGCCACCTGCACCGCGCCCAGCAGGTCGGCGAGCCTCGCATCCGCTACAGCGGCAGCCCCCTGCCGCTGGATTTCAGTGAAGTCGACTACCCCCACCAGGTGGTGGAGATCAGCCTCGACGGTGAACGACTGACCGGCAGCGAGGCACTCCACGTACCGCGCCCGGTGGCCATGCACCGCCTCGGCCCGGCACCGCTGGACGAGGTCCTCTCCGAACTGGACGCGCTGACCGATGACCCAGCCCTGCCTCGCGAACGCTGGCCATGGCTGGAAGTCACGGTCGCGCTCGACGCCCCGGTGCCCGACCTCCGCGCGCGACTGGAAGCCGCCCTGGAGGGCAAGGCCCTGCGCCTGCTGCGGCTTTCGCGTCGTCTGCCCCAGCGTGAGGGCGATACCACCTCGGCACGTATCGACCTGCAGACACTGGGCCCGCGCAAGCTCTTCGAACGCACCTGGCGCGAACGCTGGGACGCCCCGCCCGACGACGACGTCCTGGCCGATTTCGACCGCCTGCACCAGGACGTGCTCGACGACCCGGAGGCCGACGCATGAAGATCCTCGCCCTGCGCCTGGCCAACCTGGCCTCGCTGCCCGGCCCGCTGGCACTCGACTTCACCGCCGAGCCGCTGGCCTCGGCCGGCCTGTTCGCCATCACCGGGCCCACCGGCGCCGGCAAGAGCACCCTGCTCGACGCGCTCTGCCTGGCGCTCTACGGCAACACGCCACGCCTGCGCCAGGCGCCCAACCGCGACAGCCAGGTCGACGACCCCGCCGGGCAATCGCTCACCACCAGCGACCCCCGCACCCTGCTGCGCCGAGGGACCGCCAGCGGCCACGCCGAGGTCGACTTCCTGGGCCGCGATGGCCATCGCTACCGTGCACGCTGGGCGGTGCGTCGTGCCCGCGACAAGGCCGACGGACGACTGCAGAGTGTCGATCAGTCGCTGCGCGACCTCGATGATGACCGCCTGCTGACCAACCAGAAGCGAGAGTTCGACAAGCTGCTGCCCGAACGACTGGGGCTGACCTTCGAACAATTCACCCGCGCCGTGCTGCTCGCGCAAAGCGAGTTCGCCGCCTTCCTCAAGGCCGACGACAACGAACGCAGCGACCTGCTCGAGCGCCTGACCGGCACCGCCGAGTACTCGGCAATCTCACGCGCCGCCTACCGCCGGGCCAGCGAGGCCAGAAAAGGCGTCGAGACGCTCGAAGCTAAGCTCGCCGACGACCTGCCCGCCGAGCCACAGGCCCGCGCCGAGCTCGAGCAGCAAGCGGCATCCGCCCATCAGGCCCTGGCCGACCTACAGCAACGGCAAGACCGGCTGGACGCTCGTCAGCGCTGGCACGACACCGACGACCGCCTTAGCCTCGCCGTCGCCGAGGGGCGGCACCAGCAGCAACAGGCCGATGCCGGCTGGCGGGAACTGGCGGCTGCCCGTGCCGACCGCGAGTGGCGACGACTGATTCTCCCCCAGCGCCACCGCCTTGCGCGCCAGGCCGCGCTACCCGGCGACATCGCCACCCTGGAAACCACTCACGCCGCAACGCTCGAATCGCTCAGGAACAGTGAAACGACCTGCCAGCAGGCCAGCCAGGCCCATACCGCAGCCGAGCATGCCCTGCATGACGCCACTGAAGCTCGACGTCGGGCCGACCCGAGGCTGCGCGAAGCCCGCGACCAGGCCCAGCAACTCGCCGGTATCCAGCAGCAACTGGCCGAGCGGGAAGCCACCCAGGCCGAGCGTCAACGCCAGCGTGTCGAGCTCGACACCCAGCATCGGCAAGCCAGGGCCGAACACCACGAGCGCCGCCAGCAACGCGACGCCCGGCAGGCAACGCTCACGCAACTGATGGGTGAACATCCACGACTCGAGGACGCCCGCCAAGCGACCCAGCGTCAGCTCGACCAGGCCGCCCGACGTCACCTGGCCCTGGAAGAACTGGCCAGCCGCTGGCGGCAGGTCCGCCACGCCACCGAGACCCAACGCCGCCTGGCCGACCAGCTCAGCGACGACGAACGTCGCCTGGCGACGCTACTGGAGCAGGGCCAGAACGCTCGGCGCCGCCTCGATGAAAGGCACAACCACTACGCCAGCATCTCTGCCGTCATCGAGCGCTCTCGCGCCGTGCGCAGCGAGAGCGTGGCGAGGCTGCGCGAAGGCTTGCAGGAGGACGAGCCCTGCCCCGTCTGCGGTGGCCTCGACCATCCCTGGCGCCATCACCCACCACCGACGCCGGAGGCCACCCAGCTTGCCGCCCAGCAGGCAGAGGAAGAACGCCAGTTGAACGAGGCACAGGCAGCGCTCGACCAGGCGCGGCAAGCGCGTGACAACCTGGTCGGCGAATACCGCGCCCTCGAGGCCGCGCTCAAGCAGCGCCGTCAGGATGCGCAAACAGCCGAGCAGCAACACAACGAGGCTCGCCAGGCCCTGAACGATCACCCTCTCCACGCTGAACTCGACGCCATCGAAGACGCCGAACGCGATGCCTGGCTGGCCGCCCAACGCGACGCGAGCGAAGCTGCCCGAGCGCATCACCAGCGAATACTGAACGATCTGGCCAAGGCCGAGGCCGAGCTGGCCCCGCTCGAGCGTGCCCTGCAGCAGGACGAACTCGTCCTGGCCAGGTTCGAATCCCGGCGAGAGGCCCTCGACAAGGAACTGGCCGAGCTGGCCGAGCGCCTCCCGCCCTTGCGGTCGCAACGTGACGACATCGCGCGCCAGCTACAGGCCCAGCTCGGCGAACACGCCTCGCCGGACGCCTGGCAACAATCCCTCGACGACCGACAGGCCCAGGCCCATCACGCCCGGGATGCCGCACTGAGCCGATTGCATGAGGCCAGGCAGGAAGCGCAACGTCTCGCCCAGCAGCGCGACCATGAACGCCAGCGCCTCGAGACCTTGCACCAGGAGCGCGATACCCTGGACCACGAGCTGGCCGAATGGCGCCGAGCCCATCCCGAACTGGACGACGCCACGCTCACCCGGCTGCTGGACCAATCCGACGACGAGGCGCAACGCCTGGAGCAGCAGCTCGACGACGCCGAGCGGGCCCGCCAGCAGGCCGATGCCACCCTCGCCGAACGTCGCCAGGCACTGCTCGCTCACCGCCGCGATCAGGGGCTGACCGAAGATGACGAGAGCGACGAAGATGACGCGGCTCTGCTGGGGGAAAGCGCCGAGGCCAGGCTCCGCGAGCGTCGCGAGGCGCTGGCCAGCGAACGCGAGGCGCTCGCGCCACGGCTCGAGGATGCCCAACGACAGCGCGACGACGCCCAGCATGCCCTGCGTGACGACGACCGCAAGCGCGCGCGCCAGCAGCAAGGCCAGGCCGAGCTGGAAGCGGCCCGCACCGAGTATCGCCGCTGGGGCCGGATCAGCGAGCTGATCGGCTCCGCCGACGGCAAGACGTTCCGTCGCATCGCCCAGGCCTACAACCTCGAACAGTTGCTGGAGCACGCCAATGCGCACCTGACAGGCCTCAGCCGACGCTATCGTCTGGTGCGCGGCGGCAGCGAGCTCGGCCTGCTGGTCGTCGACCGCGACATGGGCGACGAACGCCGCTCGGTGCACTCGCTCTCCGGCGGCGAGACCTTCCTGGTCTCGCTGGCCCTCGCCCTGGGGCTGGCCTCGATGGCCTCCGGCGAGCTGACCATCGAATCGCTGTTCATCGACGAGGGCTTCGGCAGCCTCGATCCAGACTCCTTGGCCCTGGCCATGGAAGCGCTGGACGGCCTCCAGGCCCTGGGCCGCCGTGTCGGCGTGATCTCCCACGTCCAGGAAATGCACGAACGCATACCGGTGCAGATCCACGTTGCCCCCATCGGCAACGGCACCAGTCGCGCCACACTGGTCAATGCTTGAGCGAGGCCTCATGAAAATCGCTGCGGGCCTAGTGCTGCTGATCCTCGTCGCCTCGGTGGGCATCGTCGCCATGGTACTCGTCCTCGGCGGCCCGTCCCGGCCGGCGGCCATGAAAGACATCAACGCCCCGTTCAGCACCGTCGACTATCGCGACCTGCCGGAACTCAGTCACTATCCGGCACGCGATGGCAGCCAGCTCGCCTATCGCCATTACCCACCGGCCTCCGACGCCGCCAAGGGAAGCGTCGTGCTGCTCCACGGTTCGGCTGGTAACAGTCGCAGCCTGCACCCGCTGGCCAAGGCCCATGCCGCGGCCGGTTTCATGGTCTACTCGCTGGATGTGCGCGGCCACGGCGCCTCGGGCACCAAAGGCGACATTGCCTACATCGGGCAACTCGAAAACGATCTAAAAGACTTCCTGGCGACCATCGCTCCGGCCCGCCCGCGCACTCTGGTCGGCTTCTCCTCCGGCGGCGGCTTTGCGCTGCGCGTCGCCGGCAGTCAGCGCCAGCGGCTGTTTGACCACTACCTGCTGCTGGCGCCCTTCATCAGCCAGGAGGCACCGACCCATCGGCCCGACAGCGGCGGCTGGACGAGCGTCGGCCTGCCCCGTTACATTGCGCTCATCCTGCTCGACCGACTCGGCATCAATGCCTTCCATCATCTGCCGGTGATGCGCTACGCCGTCGATGATGACGCCGCCCCCTCGCTCACCACGGCCTATTCGTTCACGCTCGCGCAGAATTACCGACCCAAGCCCGATTATCGTGCCACCCTGAAAGCGCTCGATTGCCCCATGCAGGTGCTGGTGGGCCAGGACGACCAGATCTTTCGTGCCGAGCAGTTCGACCCCGTGTTTCAACACGCCGGCCGGCATGTGCCGATCAAGCACCTGCCCGGCATCGACCACATCGGCCTCATTCTCGATCCCGCGGCCATCGACGCCACTGTCGACGCGACACAGACCCTGAATGGTCAAGGCAACTGCCAGCGTTGAGTACGGCGCGGCACCTTGCTTTCATGGACTCGACGAATCATATCGGGCACAGAGGTGACACCTCCCCTCTCGCCCTGCGGAATGCAAGGAGACGCGCATAGTGGACGCCTCGACGACACCGACACGCAGCCTGCTGATCACCGGCTGCTCGAGCGGCATCGGCCATGCCGCGGCCCATGCCATGGCGGCACGCGACTGGCGGGTCTTTGCCACCGCAAGGGCCAAGGCAGATGTCATCCGGCTTCAGGAGGAAGGACTCGAAGCCCTGCGGCTGGACCTTGCCGACAGTGCCTCGATCGAGGCCGCGGTGGCGGAAGTAAGCCAGCGCACCGGCGGCGCGCTGGCAGCCCTTTTCAACAATGGCGCTTACGGCCAGCCCGGTGCCGTCGAAGATCTCAGGCGGGACGTGTTACGGGACCAGTTGGAGACCAACCTGCTCGGCACCCACGAGCTGACGACCCGTGTGCTACCGATGATGCGTGGCCAGGGCCATGGGCGTATCGTGCAGAACAGTTCGGTACTGGGATTTGCTGCCCTGCCCTATCGCGGCGCCTACGTCTGTTCCAAGTTCGCCCTGGAGGGCTTGACCGACACCCTGCGCCAGGAACTCGCGGGCAGCGGCATTCACGTCAGCCTGATCCAGCCCGGCCCCATCGCCAGCCGCTTTCGTGAAAACGCCCACCGTGCCTTCAAGGCCAATATCGACACGGCCAACAGCGCCCATGCCAGCACCTACGCGAAAGTCGAAGCACGACTGGCCAACCCCGACGGCAAGACGCCCTTCGCACTGGAGGCCGATGCGGTGGTCGCCAAGCTCATCCATGCCCTGGAGAGCCGGCGACCGAAGCCCCGCTACGCGGTCACCCTACCGACCCATCTGTTCGCCGCGCTCAAGCGTGTACTCAGCACGCGCGGCATGGACCGAGTGTTGCTGCGCTCGACGAAGAGCGAGCGGGAGTGAACCTCAACGCGTGCAGAACGTGCTCAGAGCTCTTGCCGCCCCCGCAGCAGCCCCCACAAGCGGCCAAGGCCAACGGAGACCGCGAACAGGACAATACCGACGACCATCGACACACCGCCCTGCCAGAGGAAGGCCTGGCTGGCCGAGGCCATCTGCATGCTCAGCGTGACCGCCCCGTCAGCGAGATAATAGACGCCGACAACGGCCGCCCCCACCGCCACCAGCGACTCGGTGGCGGCAGGCGCCTCGGTGGAAACCGGCGACATCCAGGCAGCGAGCGGCTTGCGCGCCAGGATCAGCGCCAGCCCCAGCAGTCCACTGACCAGAAAATACACGCTTTGCAGGAGCAGTACGTTCGGGCCATCCGATGGCTGCGACACCGCTGCACTCGACCACGCCACATACAGAGAAGCCGCATAATCCGGCATGCGGCTAACCACGAGCCAGATCCCCATGATGGCCAATACGACCTCGGCCAACTGACGCGGTTGGTAATGGAACATATCACATCCTCAAGCCACTCAATGAAACGACGCCCCCGGAAATGCCTCCCTGGCCGGGTGCCGTCATCATGCCATAACCTCGACGCAATAAGCCCGGCACACTGGCCGGGCTGATGAACATTGATGAAGATGCGTGGCCCCTCAGGCTCGGTGATCGTACCCATTGTCGAGGAAGGGATAGTCGGTGTAGCCCTGCTCGCCTCCACCGTAGAAGGTGCCCTGATCCGGCTCATTGAGCGAGGCGCCCAGACGCAGGCGCTCCGGCAGATCCGGGTTGGCGATGAAGGGCCGGCCGAAGGCGATGGCATCGGCGGTGTTTTCCTCCAGACGCTGCTGGGCACGCTCGGCATCGTAATGACCGCAGTAAATCAGGCTGCCGCCGAAACGCTCGCGCATCTGCTCACGGAATCCTTCCGGGAACGTGACATCACCACCGGCCCAGTTGGGCTCGTTGAAATGGAGATAAGCCAGGCCGCGTCGGCCGAGCTGCTCGGCCAGGTAGAAGGCCATCGCCTCGGGCTCGTCGTCGCTGAGGCCGAAGATCTCGATGAAGGGAGTCAGGCGAATACCCACGCGATCCGGGCCGAACACCTCGGCCACGGCATCGACCACTTCCAGCGGGAAGCGCGCACGATTCTCGACCGAACCGCCGTAGCGATCGGTACGCTGGTTGGTGCCGGTGGCCAGAAACTGGTTGAGCAGGTACGCATTGGCGGCATGCACCTCCACCATGTCGAAGCCGGCTCGCTTGGCGCGCACGGCCGCCTGGCGATAGTCCTCGACGATACCCGGGATCTCGTCGGTCTCCAGCGCCCGAGGCGTGCTGGTAGGGTGCCGTCCGGCGGAACCATCCTCGAACTCGACGAAGCACTCGGCACCTTCGCCCTTCAACGCGCTGGGCGCCACGGGCGGCTGGCCGTCGGGCTGGACCATTTCATGGGACACGCGCCCAACGTGCCAGAGTTGCAGGGCAATGCGCCCGCCCTTGGCATGCACGGCCTCGACGACCTGCTGCCAGCCGGCTTCCTGGGCGTCGGTCCAGATGCCGGGGGTATAGACATAGCCACGCGCCGTCGGCGAAATATTGGTCGCCTCGCTGATGATGAGACCTGCACCGGCACGCTGACCGTAATAGGCCTGTTGCAGTTTTCCGGGCACGCTGTCGGGAGTGCGGGCTCGCGTCAGCGGCGCCATGATGACGCGATTGGGCAGACTCAGGCTGCCGAGCCGGAGCGGAGTGAATAATGTGGTGTCGGCCATGGTCTCTCTCCTGTGGCGACGAATCGCTTGCTCGATTCGTTGGCTCGATGATGAAGTGGGCTACACAATAAGCGTGTTAATTATTTTTCGCCAAGCCAGCAAGATGATCGTCCCGATAGGCAGGACCTATAGCCTGTTTCATCGCACTGGCTGCGACCAGGCTCACCCGCGTGCTAATCTCCCTTCGAATTCTTGACCCAGGAGCCGCCATGACCGCCACCGAGATACTTCAGCGCCTCGTGGGCTTTGCTACCGTATCGCGAGATTCCAACCTGGCCCTGATCGAGTGGATCGAGGCCTGGCTCGACGATCATGGCGTCGAGCATTGGCGCATCGAAAGCGACGATAGCCGCAAGGCCAACCTGCTGGCCCGCATCGGGCCGGCGGTGGAAGGTGGCGTGGTGCTTTCCGGCCACACCGATGTAGTGCCGGTGGATGGCCAGCCGTGGTCGAGCGATCCCTTCGTTCTGCGCGACGGCAACGATGGCCGCCTCTACGGGCGTGGCACCTGCGACATGAAGGGCTTCATCGCCTGCGCCCTGGCGGAGGTGCCCCGCTGGGTGACGATGACACTGGAAAGGCCGCTGTGGCTGGCCTTCTCCTACGACGAGGAAGTGGGCTGCGTCGGCGCGCCACGCATGATCGAGCGTTTGATGGCCGATCACCCTCGCCCCTCGACGGTGATCGTCGGCGAGCCGACACTGATGCAGCCGGTGGTGGCTCAGAAGGGGGCGACCAACCTGCGCACCACGGTCACCGGCCGCGAGGCCCACTCGAGCCAAGTCTATCAAGGCGTCTCGGCCATCCACGTGGCGGCCCGGCTGGTGACCAAGATCGAGGACGTCATGCGCGAACTCAAGGCCGAGGGGCGCGTCGACGAAGCCTTCAACGTGGTCCATTCCAGCCTGCACGTGGGGCGGATCGAAGGCGGCACGGCGATCAACATCATGGCCCGCCAATGCACCTTCGAGTGGGAGATTCGTCACCTGCCGAGCGACGAGATCGAGGAGCTGCGCGGCCGCGTTGATGCCTATGCCGCCGAGCTGGAGGCCGAAATGCAACGGACCGCGCCGGAGACCGGCATCGTGACCGAGGCGCTGAACGTCACCGTGCCCGCCCTGGCCGACCGCGACAACGACGAGGTGCTGGGACTCTGCCGTGCCTTGCTGGGCAGCGAGGTCGAGGCGTCGGCCGTGGCCTATGCCACCGAGGCCGGCCAGTTCCAGCGCCAGGGGCTGTCCACCCTCATCTGCGGTCCCGGCAGCATCAGCCAGGCCCACCAACCGGACGAATACATCGAGTGCGAGCAACTGGCAGCGGGCGAGCGCTTCATGACGGCATTGGGCGAACGCCTGTCGACCCGTTCGACAGCATGATGCCCTGCCCCCTCAAGGCGAGAGATACCGGCAATGCCCTTGCCGAGCGGATAGCGCCGGCCGATCAATCGACGTTCTCCTCCTCGCGCATGACCTGCTCCTGCAACAGACGTTCGTCCGGGGCGCCGGCAGCGGCCTTGCGGCGTTGGCGATGGAGATCGCGCAATCCACTGAGCAGCATGGCAGCGACGATCATGCCGCCGCCCACGAAGGCCAGTGGCGGCGGCACCTCGCCCAGCCACCACCAAACCAGCAGGGCTCCGACCAGTGTCTCCAGCAGCATCACGAGGCTGACTTCGGCGCCGGGCAGATAGCGCGGCCCGGTCTGGATCAGGAAGTAGGCCGCCGGCAGGAACAACGCCAGCAGTGCCAGGCGCTGCACGTCCTCGGGCGGCGGTGGTTGCGCGCCTCCCAGCAATACCGCCGGCACCAGCATCGCCAGGCATCCCAGCGGCAGCACGACGGTGGTGTCCACCCCGCGCTGGCGGTCGCCGCGCTGAACACTTGCCACCGTGGTATTCACGGCAATGGAGATGGGCACGAACAAGGCTATCGCCAGTCCCAGCGGGCTTCCTTGGCCAATCTCGCCTGCCGCCATCAGGCAGGCCCCGGTCACGCACACGGCGATCACCACCCAGGTCTGGCGACGCAGACGCTGGCCGAAGACGATCATGCCGATCAGCCCCGCCACCAGCGGTGCCAGGTTCATCATCACCAGCACGTTGCCGGCAGCGGTCAGGCGCGCCGCGCAGACGAAGGCCCAGGCGCTGCCGGCAAACGCCAGCGGACACCACCAGGCTGCAGCCCCACAGGCACGAATGGCATCCGGCAGACGCGCACGATAGCGCAGGGCGGCGATGACCAGCAGCACGCTCCCCAACAACAGGCCGCGCCAGAACATGAAGGTCGCCACCTCGGCCTGGGTATCCTTGATCAACAGAGCGTCCGGCGACAGCAGCAACACACCGGTCATGGTGATCAGATACCCCCGCAAGCGGAATGGCAGTCGCTTCCACATGGCAGGTTCCTCAGCGTTGTTCGTCGTTTCGTTGCAAGGGGCCTAAAAGCAGGCAGGCCGGGGAGATTCCCCGGCCTGCCTGGATGCTTCTCATCGGCCGCCCTTGAGCGGCACGGTGGTCAGGCTCGTTCGCGACGAGCCGCCCCGTCATCGCGTTGGCGACGCGGCGCGCGATCCTCGCTGATCTCCAGCGGACGACCGCCAACCCGGGCCCGTGCCATCTTGGCCAGAATGCTGGAAGGCAAGCCGCTCGGCAACTCGACGACGGAAAATGCATTGCGGATGTCGATCCGACCAATCCGGTTACCCTCGATGCCCCCTTCATTGGCCAGGGCACCGACCAATTGGCCAGGCTTGATGCCATCCTTGTGGCCCACGGCGACGCGATAGCGCGTCATGCCTTCGGTGGGACCGCGCTCACGACGCGGCGCCTTCCCTTCGCGTCCTTCGCGCGGTGCACGCTCCTTGCGCGGTGCCTGCAGGCGACCGATGGGCGCTTCATCGGCGCGCGCCAGGGCGGCGAAGGCGCAGGCCAGCTCGACCGGATCATGGCCTTCCTCGATCAGACGCTCGACCAGCTCACGCTGGGTATCGGCATCCTTGGTCAGCGAGCCGACCACGCGCTGCTGGAAGACGGCATCGCGATGTGCGCGGATGGCCGCCTCGTCGGGCAGTTCCATGTCTTCCATCTTGCGGCCGGTGGCACGCTCGAGCCAGCCGACCTTGCGGCCTTCACGGTTGCCGGCAAAGGTGATGGCGATCCCGTCGCGGCCGGCACGACCGGTACGGCCGATACGGTGGGTATAGGCTTCGGCATCCTGCGGCAGGTCATAGTTGATGACGTGCGTGATGCGCGGCACGTCCAGGCCTCGCGCCGCCACGTCGGTGGCGATCAGCACATCGATCTTGCCGCGCTTGAGACGCGTGATGGTGCGCTCGCGCAGGCTCTGGTCCAGGTCGCCCGACAGGCTCGCCACATTCAGGCCACGCGCCGAGAGTTGCTCCATCAAGGTGGTGCAGGCCGCTCGCGTCCGCACGAAGACGATCGCCGCGTCGACGGGTTCGACCTCGAGGATGCGTGCCAGGGCTTCCAGCTTGGCGCCGCCATCGATGCGCACCCGGCGCTGTTCGATGTTGTCGCCGCTGGAGGCGCGCGATTCGATGGTTACCTTGACCGGCTCCACCAGGTACTGATTGACGATGCGCTCGATCTCGGTGGGCAGCGTCGCGGAGAAGAACACGCGCTGGGCGTCCACGGGGGTATCGGCTACCACGCGCTTGACGTCGTCGATGAAGCCCATGCGCAGCATCTCGTCGGCCTCGTCCAGCACCAGGGCGGAGAGACCGCCGAGCTTGAGGCTACCGCGATCCAGGTGATCGATGATCCGACCGGGCGTGCCGACCACGACCTGAGCGCCTCGGCGCAATGCCTGAAGCTGGTCGCGGTATTCCATGCCACCGCACAGGGTCGCCACTTCCAGGCCTTTGAGATTCTGGCCGTACTTGGAGAAGGACGCGGCAACCTGCTGCGCCAGTTCGCGGGTCGGCGCCAGCACCAGCACCTGGGGTTCGCGTCGCTCAAGTTCGAGGCGCGAGAGAATCGGCAAGGCAAAGGCAGCCGTCTTGCCGGTACCGGTCTGGGCCTGGCCCAGCATGTCGCGGCCTTCCAGCAGAGCCGGAATGGTCTGTGCCTGGATCGGTGACGGCGTTTCGTAACCGAGCGTCTCAATGGCGGAGAGAACGGCGGGCAGCAGGGCCAGATCGCCGAAACTCGGCGAGGCGACGGAAGTCGAGGTCATGAATCACACCTTGGTAGGCCGGGATCACCGGCAAGAAACATCAGTCATGGCGTCCCGTACACCTGGCGTACAGTCAAGGTCCCGAACATTGCGGGAGTCTCAAGCGGAGTCGGGGACGCCGGTCGCACCTAGCATCCGATGCTTGCCCGCCGGCTTGGCGAGCACATCGTGGCGACCGTCTGCGCCGAATTCGCCCTGGTGGCGAACTCTCGTCGGCGCTCCATCTACACAGTTCAAACGCGTTGGGCCTCGGCCCGGCGTTGTCGACCACCGCGTTCACATCGGTGAACGGGTCGCGTCGTCATGATGGTGGGGTCAGCACATGCGAGGAGCGCGCATGCTACCATTGTCGCACCACCCTGGCCAGTCCTTTCCTCGAGGTCCTCCGATATGCCCAACCTTTGGGTCGATGCCGACGCTTGCCCCCGAATCGCCCGCGAGATCATCGTGCGCGCCGCCGAGCGGACCGCCACGCCGACCACCTTCGTGGCCAACCATCAGATCCCCCTGCCGCCATCGAAGTGGGTCAAGGGGCTGACGGTGAGTCATGGCTTCGATGCCGCCGATGACGAAATCGTCGACCGTCTCGCCGAGCAGGATCTGGTCATCACCTCCGACCTGCCCCTGGCCATGGCGGCCATCGAACGCGGCGCCAGCGTCATGACCAGCCGGGGGGAAGCCCTGAACGAGAGCAACATCCGCGCCCGGGTCCAGATGCGGGATTTCATGGAGACGTTGAGGGCCAGCGGTGAGCACACCGGTGGCCCCAAGGGCTATTCGGACGTGGACCGACGGGAATTCGCCAACGCCCTGGACCGCTGGCTGGCACGTAACACAAGCTGAGAGCGCGGCGTCAGCCGCGCTGGCGTATCCCCTGCCCCGGCAAGCGTTCACGATCGTGAGGCCGCTCCAGGTCCAGCACTGGTCCGGCGGGAACGATGCGCGTCGGATTGATGTTGCCGTGGCTGACATAGTAATGACGCTTGATGTGGTCGATGTTCACCGTCTCGGCGATACCCGGCCACTGATAGAGCTCGCGCAGGTAGTGGGACAGGTTCGGGTAGTCCTCCAGACGGCGCAGGTTGCACTTGAAGTGCCCGTGATAGACCGCGTCGAAGCGCACCAGGGTGGTGAACAAGCGAATGTCCGCCTCGGTCAGCCACTCGCCGGCCAGATAACGTTGCTCGGCGAGACGCGCCTCGAGACGATCCAGTGCCTGGAACAGCGCATCCACGTGCTTCTCGTAGACCGACTGCTCGGTAGCGAAGCCCGCCTTGTAGACGCCATTGTTGACGTGATCATAGACATCGGCATTGACGGCATCGATGGTCCCGCGCAGGTCCTCGGGATACAGGTCCAGGCGATTGCCGGTCAGGTCGTCGAAGGCGCCGTTGAACATGCGCACCAGTTCCGCCGACTCGTTGTTGACGATGCGCTTCTCATGCTTGTCCCACAGCACCGGCACGGTCACGCGGCCGGTATAGTGGGGATCGGTCAGGGTATAGAGTTGATGATGGAATTCGACACCGTTGAGCGAGTCGCCACTCGATCCCTCGTCGCGATGATAGCTCCAGCCCTGATCCAGCATCAGCGGGCTGGTCACGGACACGTCGATCGATGACGTCAACCCCTTGAGACGACGCATGATCAGAGTGCGATGCGCCCAGGGACATGCCAGCGACACATAAAGGTGATAACGCCCCGCCTCGGCGGGCAGGCCGGTCTGCCCATCCGGGCCGGGACCGCCGTCGGCGGTCACCCAGTCGCGCAGCTTGGCGGATTCACGCACGAATTCCCCACCATGCTGCTTGGTGTCGTACCACTGGTCATGCCAGCGCCCCTCGATCAGCAGGCCCATGTCGCCGCTCCTTTTCCTGTCAGGCTATGCTGCCAGCTTATGCCGAAAAACTTGGCGCTCAAGCGCAGTTTTTGGCGGCATTCATTCGATTTTATCGATCCTGAAGGGCGTGCGGCTTCATGTCGGGAGCCATACGAGACGGGGCGCCGAGTGCAGCCAAAATCAGCCTTGCCTTCTCGCATCCGGGCAGACCGCCACTTCATCCCGCAAATGCTGCGCCATGGCATGCGTTGCCGGGCCTGCACGGTCGCGATCGCGATGGATCAGCTGCATGGGCGCTTCACGCGTGCCACCGGCCGACAATGGCAGTGGCTTGAGCCGACCACTTGCCAATGACGCCTCGATCAACGTCTCCGGTACCCAGGCGAATCCCAGATTGCGTTCGAGCATGTCGATGGAGGTACTGAGATGACTGACCGTCCAGCGCTGCTCGGCCTTCAGCCACCCCGCATCCAGCGACTGGCGCTGCGCGGAATCTCTCACCACCAGTTGGCGATGCTGCTCCAGGTCACGCAGATCCAGCACACGCTCCAGCTTGTGCAGGGGATGCTCGGGATGCGCCACAGCGACGAAACGCACCGAGACCAGCGGCTCACCCAGAAAGCCCTGGGCGGCAAGTCCTGAAATGATCAGGTCGGCCGAGCCGTCATACAGCATCTCGACGCCACCGTTGAGCACCGATTCGTGAAGCTGCACGCGCACATGGGGATAGTCACGAGAGAAGGCCTCCATGGCGCGCGCCAGGACATCGGGAGGAAAGATCTGATCGACGCTGAGCACGATCTCGGCCTCCAGCCCTTCGCCGAGCCGCTCGGCGACATCTTCCAGGGCCTCGGCGCCCTCCAGGAGCTGACGAGCACGGCGCAGCAACAGCTCGCCTGCCTCGGTCAGGCGCACCTGCCGCCCCACCGGCTCCAACACTTCAACGCCGAGCTGCTCCTCAAGCTTGTGGACCGCATGATTGAGCGTGGAAGGACTCTTGTGGATCGCCTCGGCGGCACGGGCGAACCCCCCATGATCGACCACGGCAGCAAGCATCTGCCATTGCGCAAGCGTGACACGCGACATTTTCGATTCCCTCGAACATACAACCCAAATATATGCGCTTAATTTTCGAAAATATCGGACTAGAATGCCACCCATACCCTCCACTACCGAGGAGATTCCTTCATGAACATGCCCATTCAGCGACCAGTGACCCGCCGCCAGCGCGGCCAGGCCAGCCGTGACGGCGATGGCGTCGATATCCTGCGTCTGCACGATTTCGGCGGTGGCCTGGATCCCTTTCTGATGCTCGACGAACTCGTCGCCTCCCCGGGAGACGATGACATCGGCGGCTTCCCGCCCCACCCGCATCGCGGCATCCAGACGCTCACCTATGTGGTGCATGGTGGCCTGCGCCATGAGGACCATCTTGGCCACCACAGCAGCATCGGTGCCGGCGGTGCCCAGTGGATGCATACCGGTCACGGCATTATCCATGGCGAAACGCCTTTCACCGATGCCGAAGGGCTCCACGCGTTCCAGCTATGGATCAACCTGCCGGCCCACGACAAGCTGAGCGAGCCCACCTATCGCGACGTGAGTCCCGACGAAATGCCTCGCCACCGGGCACCTGGCGTGGAATTGATCGCCTTGGGCGGCACTTGGAGAACCTCGGGCGGCGACACGCTCGAAGGGCCTCTCGACGCCCTGGCCGGCCAAGGTGCCATGGCGCACCTGCGCCTCGACGCCGGGGCCTCCCTGTCGCTCGAGAACCATGCCACACGGTTGCTGGCATTCGTTTTCGACGGCAGCCTGACGGCCAATGGCGACACCCTCGCGCGCGGCGAACTTGCCAGCTTCGGCCCGGGCGACATCCTGACGCTGCACGGCATCGACAAGGCCCAGGTGCTGCTGCTCGCCGGCGAACCCCATCAGGAGCCAATCGCTCACCATGGCCCTTTCGTGATGAATCACACACACGAGCTGGAGCAGGCCATGCGCGACTATCGTGATGGAACCCTGACGCATTCACCAAACGAACAGGGGCTTGCCAACGGCCAATAAGGCATGGCATTGTCGCCTTTAGCAAACAGCGTTCGATTTCCCTTTGCATCGCTCGCCCCGCTTGGTGACGGGGCGGGACGGCCGACTACTGTATGAATGTATAGACTAGGCACTCCCCGTTTCATGGGGTATGGTTCTCATGCCTATTTATATGTCATTTACGTTTATTCATTCAGTCACGACGGCCCAATTTCATGATGCGAATCCTTCATTCGCTGCCCCGCACGCACAAGTTACTATTGTTACCCGTTGCCACCATGGTCACCGTGCTGGGCGCTCACAAGATCGTCTCCACCCTGGAAGACTCCCGATACGAGCATGACACGACCCAGACCGATACACTGCTCGTCCCTCTCGAACCTAACATCAGTCCTGGCGTTCCTTCTCTTGCCCTGGATCGCGACCCTGTCTCCGAAGCGATCGACGTCGCCTCGCGCGCCGTGGACGCCACTCGCGAACACGTTCCGCTCTCGCAGTTGACCGCCAGTGAAGTCGTCGACATCGACTTCATCGACGCCGCCCAGGCCGGTCGCGATGCCGTCGTCTCGGCCACCGATACGCCAGCGACCAGCCCGTTGTCCCCCAGCGACGACAGCACCCGCCACATCGATGATGCCGCCCGCCACATCGCCGTCGTGCTCGGCACCGTGGCCAGCGGCATGCTGGCATCCGACAAGCGCCTCATGGCCGATGCCACCTCCTACGAGGATATCAGCGAAGACGAGCTCGAACTGTTCGATGAAGGCCCGATCATTCTCGAGGAAGAAATCGCCGCCAACGAACCCTTCGTGCCCGAATGGCGCACCTATACCGTCCAGTCCGGCGACACTTTCACGGCCCTGGCACAGGATCGTTTCGGGATGGGGTATCGCGAGGTCATGGCCCTGTTGGACAAGATGCCAGAGCCCGAATTGCTGACCCGATGGAACGTCGGCAAACGCTTCGAGTATCAGCTCGATGCCGAGGGAAAACTCGCGGCATTGCGTATCATGAGCAACCCGCGTGACGGCTATCTGGTCAAGCGCGACGCCGACAACACCGAGATATCGACCATCGAACGTGCCGGAGAAGCGACCCAGCGCATGTTCGCCGGCACCGTCAGCGGCAGCTTCGCCCGCTCGGCACAGGCTACCGGCCTGACCAGCGCCGAGGTGGCCGAGCTCTCCCAGGTGCTGGAAAAGAAACTCGACTTTCGCCGCGACACCCGTCGCGGCGATCGTTTCGAAGTGCTGGTGGAATCCGACATCATCGACGGTCAGAGCCTTGACCCGCGCATCCTGGCCGTCAAGTACGATGGCTCGCGCATGGATCTGACACTGCTCCGCAACCCGCAGGACAACCAGTTCTACACGCCGGATGGCGTCAGCCTCGATCCCTCGTTCAATCGCTACCCGTTCGACGGTCAGTATCGAATCAGCTCCCCCTTCAATCCCCAACGCCATCACCCCGTGACCGGTCGCATCAGCCCCCACAAGGGCACCGACTTCGCCATGCCCGTCGGTACGGCGGTGAAGGCGCCGGCCAACGGTCGCGTCGAGAAGGTCGGCAACCATCCGGCCGCGGGCCGTTACATCGTCATTCGCCACGACAACGGCTACAAGACGCGCTACCTGCATCTCTCGAAGCCGCTGGTCAGTCGCGGGGATCGCGTCACCATGGGTGAACGCATCGCCCTGTCCGGCAATACCGGACGCAGTACGGGGCCACACCTGCACTATGAAGTCCTGGTCAACAACAACCAGGTCAATGCCATGAAGGTCGCGCTGCCCGAAGGCGGTAGCCTGAGCGGTGAGGCACTGGCCAGCTTCAAGCATCAGACGGAACCGGTGCTCGCCGCCCTGGAGAGCGGTCAGACCGGTACGGTCGTGGCCAGCACACAGCCCTCTGACGGCGAGGATGGCGACGAGGACGACGAAAGCTGACGAACGCGCCCCGCCTAGGGTCGCGACGCCCCATCCCCACCCTCGGGATGGGGCGTCGTCGTTTCCGAGACACCGATACCATCCAGCTCCGCCAGCCGCCGCTCCAGGAACGCCCGTTCAGGCTGTTGCTCGCTGAGATCCAGCGCCCGTTGATAAGCGCATCGGGCTCGCTCATCATCACCGAGCCGGCGGCACAGGTCAGCCCGTGCGGCATGGGCCAATCGATAATCGACCAGCTCGCCTCGAGCCAGTAACGCATCGACCAGGAACAGGCCAGCTTCGGGCCCATCGCGCATGGCGACGGCCACGGCCCGATTGAGCTCAACGATCGGCGATGGCGAGGCTTGAGCCAGCACATCATAGAGCCCGACGATGCGCGCCCAGTCGGTTTGTTCGGCACTGGCCGCGCCGGCATGCACTGCCGCAATGGCGGCCTGCAGGGTGTAGCCCCCCACTTCTCCGGTGGCGAAAGCGCGCCCGATCAGTGCCCGCCCTTCGGCAATCATGTCCCGATCCCAGAGACGTCGATCCTGATCGGCGAGCAATACCGGCTCGCCGGCCATGCTGGTACGCGACCCGCGACGCGCCTCATGCAACAGCATCAGCGCCAGCAATCCCATGACTTCGGGATCCGGCAACAAGCCCAACAGCAGCCGCCCCAGGCGTACACCTTCCTCGGCCAGCTCGCCGCGAGTTGCCCGCTCCCCCATTGAAGCGGCATAGCCTTCGTTGAACACCAGGTAGATCACGCTCAACACACTTTCCAGGCGCTCCGACAGCTCGGTGGCCTCGGGTACTTGATAGGGAATGCCGGCGTCCCGGATCTTGGCCTTGGCCCGCACGATGCGCTGCGCCACGGTAGCCGGCCGGGTCAGAAAGGCGTGGGCGATCTGCTCGGTGGTCAGGCCACAGACTTCGCGAAGGGTCAGCGCCACCTGAGCAGACGCCGTCAAGGCGGGATGACAACAGGTGAAGATCAGCCGTAACCGATCGTCTTCCACGGCCTCGACGTCAGCAGGATCTCCCATGCCTCGAGGCGCCTCATCGAGCCGCTCGGCCAGTGTATCCAGCGACGCATCGAAGCGGGCCCGTCGACGCAGCCGGTCGATGGCCTTGAAACGCCCGGCCGTCACCAGCCAGGCACGCGGGTTGTCGGGGATTCCTTCTCGCGGCCATTGATCCACCGCGGCCATGAAAGCGTCGTGCAGTGCTTCCTCGGCGAGATCGAAATCCCCCAGATACCGGATCAGGGTCGCCAAGACACGACGAGACTCGTGCCGGTACGTGCGCTCGACCAGGGCATGCACCTGGGCGCTCATGTCCACCTCCGGCCTTTTCGTGTTGCCTCGCGTCGCGGGGTTTGGCGATCGCCAGGCATCCGGATCATCGAACCGATTCATGCCAACGCCCCACGACGGGACATCACTCGGCGTTGGCGCCGCTTGATCAGCGTAGGAAAGCGTCGTCGTTACGGCAAAGTTCGCCGTGGGTCGGTCGCCGCACCTCGCTCTGACGAAAGCCTCGGAGACTTTCTGTCAGGCTGCCCGCTATCGGGAATCCGTCTCGCAGTTGATCATCCAGGGCGTGCCGAAGCGGTCGACCAGCATGCCGAAACGTATGGCCCAATGGGTCTGCTGCAGCGGCATGCCGACCTCGCCTCCGGCCGACAGGATGCCGAACAGGCGCTCGGCCTTCTCAATGCCATCGACGTGCACGGCAACCGAAAATCCCTGCGGCGTCTTCATGTAACTCGGCGGACAGTCCGAGCCCATCAGGATCCAGTCATCCGCCACCAGACGGGCATGCATGATCTTGTCGGGCGCAAAGGAGATCTCGCCATCGCACTGCGGGCCATCGCCATAACGTTCCATCGCCTCGATGCGACCGCCGAAGCACTCGGCATAGAAGGTGAACGCGGCCTCACAGTCGCCATCGAACATCAGATAGGGATTCATGTGCATGTCATACCCTCCTCATCCACGCTTGCCGGCTGCCACGGGCCGTGCCGGCACATCCAGCTGGCGTACCGGCCGCACCTCGATGCTGCCCACCCGCGCCGCCGGAATCCCGGCCGCGATGGTCAGCGCCTCGTTCAGGTCCCGAGCCTCCACCATGTAGAAGCCTGCCAGTTGCTCCTTGGTCTCAGCGAAGGGGCCATCGGTCACGGTCGTCTTGCCGGTGCGCACACGCACGGTCGTCGCGGTCTGTACCGGAGCCAGCGCCTCGCCGGCAATCAGGCGCCCGCTTTCCTGAACGCTCTCGGCATAGGCCAGGCATTCCTCGTCCCTTGGACTCTCCGGCAAGCTGTGCAGGAGTTCCTCATCGCTGTAGACCAGACACAGATATTTCATGCTGTTCTCTCCATTCTTGATGGTCGTCCAGCCTTGAGTCGTCTGGCGGGGCCAGGAATCGACATATGGCACCACGCACTGCAGGCAACCTGCTCACCCTGGCTTACGTCGCTACCGCATGCCCCGGAACGTCTCGATCACATGGCCGGCCAGTACCTCCGTGGCTTCCCCCGACAGGCCCGAACGCAGCAACAGCACGTGATAATCGCCCAGCGGCGGAAGTCCCGACTCATCTCCCAGAATGCTCAAGGGCGCCCGGACCAGGCTGCGCGGCAGCGGGGCCACGGCCAGATCCGCCAGCAGTGCCGCCTCCTGTCCTGCGCAGTTCTCGCTGATATAGGCGATGCGATACGCCAGGCCGCTTTCATCCAGCGCCGACAAGGCCATACGTCGCCAGGCACAGCCATGATTGGCCATCGCCAGCGGCAGCGGCGAGCGCTCCAGCGCCACGCCGCCTTCTCGCCCCACCCAGACCAGAGGCTCGGTATGCACGACCTCGCCGCGATCGGCGGGAAATCCCTCGTTTCCCGCCGTGGCCAGCACCAGATCGAGCTCGCCCTTATCCAGGCGCTCCAGCAGATCGATGCTGCGGCCCACCATGACATCCACCTGCACGGCAGGATGCGAACGCGCGAACTGCGACAGCACCCGGGGAAGGATGCGTGACCCCACATCATCGGGGGTGCCGAAGCGCACCGTGCCTTCCAGGGAGGGCGTCAGAAACTGCGTCACCGCTTCCTCGTTGAGTCGCAGCAGGCGGCGGCTGTATCCCAGCAGCATCTCCCCCTCGGGCGTCAACCGCACCTGACGCGCCTCGCGTACGAACAAGGACTGACCCAGCGTCTCCTCGAGACGCTTGATCTGCATGCTGAGCGCGGATGGCGTACGGAAGACCTGATTGGCCGCCCGCGTGAAGCTGCCGCTCTCGGCGATGGCGACGAAGGAACGCAGCACGTCAGTATCGAGCAGTGGCAAGGCCGTGGGATGCGAGGGAGCGGAAGCGGTGTTCATGGCATATCACCTTTCAGAATTTCTGAATCGTGAATGTAGACCTTTTCGCTGGATTGAACAAACACTCCGCACCATCCTGAGCACCGAGGTCGCGACCCTGGAGTCTTTCCATCGACCCTGCCCCTGCGGGGCACACGAACGAGAGGTGCTGTCATGAACGCTTACAACACACCGCGTCCCACATCGCAATGCCGTGGCACAGGTCATGAATCCGGCGTCGCGGACACGAGACAGGTCAGGAGCGGCGTCCGGTCACGCAACCAGTTCCCGGCGTTGTACATGCCGGCCATGCCCCCGCTGGGGCTGATCGATAGCCTGGAGCGCTGGATCGTCGCGCGAGTGCGTCAATGGCAGCGCCGTCGGCATTTCCGACGCCAGGCCGTCAATTTACTGGCCTACGACGACCGGATACTGGCCGATCTCGGCCTCGACCGCGGCGAGATCGAGCGAGCCTCGCGCCAGTCGCTCGATGAAGATGTCCGTCAGGCATTGAGCGGTCGCCGGGCACGCCACCCCACCGACTCGGCATGAAGAGAAAGGAGCGCGCGGGTTCGGCCGCCTCCGTCGATCCCGCGTCATCACATGCCCCGCGTCAAGCACTCGGCCCGGTGCTCTCCCGCACCACCAGCTCGAAGGGCATGATGCAGTGCTGGTCTGCGGCCTCGTCCCGCTCATCGATGACATCGAGCAGCAAGGAGACGGCCACACGGCCGAAATCCTCGGCCGGCTGGGCAATGGTCGTCAGGGAAGGATCGCAGAAGGATGCAAAGGCGATATCGTCGAACCCCGCCACCGAGATGTCCTCGGGCACCCGCAGTCCCGCCTCCCTGATGCGCCGCAAGGCGCCCATGGCCATTTCGTCGTTCTCGCAAAAGATCGCCGTGGGCGGCTCGGATTGCGACAACAGATCACCGGCCGCCCGATGCCCCGAACGCAACGTGAAATCACCCGGGCACCACAGGCTCTCGTCCGGCGCCAGACCGGCAGCCGCCAGGGCATCCTGAAAGCCCAGCAGACGATCCCGGGTCAAGGGGCTGTTACGCGGCCCCTTGATCATGCCGATGCGACGATGCCCCAGACTCAGCAGATGCTCGGTCACCGCTCGCGCGGCGGCTCGGTTGTCGAGCTTGACGGTAGGACACGGCGCCTCATCCAGCACTTCGCAGGCATTCACCATCGGGGGCCGTGCCTCGGCGCTCGATGCACCGAAGGGGTCGTAGGCCCGCAATTGGATGAGGCCATCGGCCTGGCGAGTCGACACCATGCCCGCGTAGGCCCGCTCGGCGCGCTCGTCACCGAGGGTGTTGCACAGCAGAATACCGTAACCGCGACGCTGTGCCGCTTCCTGGATACCGCCGATCACCCGGGCAAAGAAGGTATTGGCAATGGTCGGCACCAGCACCACCAGATTGCGGGTTCGCTGCGACCGGAACTGCACTGCCATGAGGTTCGGTCGATAGCCGGCCTGCTCGACGGCGGCCAGCACCCTGTCGCGCGTTCCCGGCGACACGATGTCGGGCGTCTTCAAGGTACGCGACACCGTTGCCACCGACACACCGGCCAGCTCGGCCACCTTGCGTATGTTGGTCATGCCTGGCTAGAAACCTCCTCGATCACGTCTTACTCCTCGGTGTCGCCATGCGGGCCAGTCTACTGCATCGTCGCCACGAGCTCATCGTTGCCTCCAGTCTCTTCCCTGCGACCTAGGTCTCATTGATTCCGCACGGCTCGCCGACTAGCTTTCAACGAAATGTAACCGGTTACATCAAAGCATCAACCGGGTCGACACACAATCTCAGGCAGCAATCCTGCGGAGGACGAATGGCAACAACGAAACGGCGCGTGCGAATGGGCATGATCGGTGGTGGCGAAGGCGCCTTCATCGGCCGAGTGCATCGCCTGGCCGCCGCCCTGGACGGCGAGCTGGATCTGGTCTGCGCGAGCTTCAGTCGCGACCCCGACAACAACGCGCGTACCGGTGAGGCCTGCGGACTAGCGCCACGACGCCTCTATCCCGACTGGCAGGCCCTGATCGACGGCGAGCGGCAGCTCCCGGAAGACGAACGCATGGACGTGTTGGTCGTGGTCACGCCCAATCACCTGCACGTCCCCATCAGCCAGGCCGCGCTCGAGGCAGGGTTCCATGTCTTCTGCGAGAAGCCCGCCGCCACCACCTTGGCAGAAGCGCGCCAGCTCGCCGCCACGCTCGATGCCGGCGACCGTCTCTACGGCCTCGCCCATACCTATCTCGGCTATCCCATGGTCTGGCAGGCTCGCCGCCTGGTGCGCGATGGCGAGCTTGGCGGCCTGCGCAAGATCCACGTCGAATATCCTCAGGGCTGGCTGGGCACCAACCTCGAAGGCACCGGCAACAAGCAGGCCGGGTGGCGTACCGACCCGGACATCGCAGGCGCCAGCGGCTGCATGGCCGACATCGGCACTCATGCCTTCGGTCTCGCCGAGTTCATATCGGGACACCGAGTCAGCGAACTCTGCGCCTCCCTCGGCATCCACGGTGAGCAGCGACGCCTGGACGATGACGGCGACGCCCTGTTCCGCACCGCAGAGGGCGCCAGCGGCACCCTGATGGCCAGCCAGGTCTGCACCGGCGAGGAGAATGCCCTGAAGATCCGCCTGTATGGCGATCGCGGTGCGCTGGAATGGCAGCAGATGGACCCCAACACCCTGGTGCAGCGGCGCCTTGACGAACCCATGCGCGTGCTGCGCGCGGGCATCGACCAGCCCGGTCTGGCCCCGGAAGCCCTCGAGCGTCTGCGCCTGCCCGGCGGGCACCCGGAAGGTTATCTGGAGGCCCTGGCCAACCTCTATCGCGATTTCGCCGACGCCATCCGGCGCGGCGAGCGTGGAGCGGCCAAGGGCGTGCCCGGCATGGCCGAGGGCCTGCGCGGCATGGCCTTCATCGACGCCCTACTGAGAAGCCAGGCCAGCACCGCCAAGTGGACATCGCTCGACAATGCCTCTCGCCGGGATGACACGGAGACCGCGACATGACGAATACGCTCGCCCATGGCATCAAGGGGCCGGCCCTCTTTCTCGCCCAGTTTCTCGATGATCGGCCGCCTTTCGACGATCTCGACTCGATCACGCGCTGGGCCGCCTCGCTGGGATATCGCGGCGTACAGATGCCGACGGTGGACCCGCGCCTGATCGATCTCGAACTCGCCGCCGACAGCCAGGATTACTGCGATGAACTGACCGGCCGCTGCGCCGAGGCCGGCGTGGCAATCAGCGAGCTTTCCACCCATCTGCAAGGGCAACTGGTGGCGGTGCATCCTGCCTTCGACGAGCTCTTCGACGGCTTCGCCCCCGCTCACCTGCAAGGCCGACCCGAGGCACGGCGCCAATGGGCAGAGGAACAGCTCAAGCTTGCGGCTCGTGCCAGTCGCCGCCTGGGACTGAACGCGCACGGCACCTTCTCCGGCGCGTTGCTATGGCCCTACGTCTATCCCTGGCCGCAACGACCGGCAGGGCTGGTCGAGGAAGGCTTCGCCGAACTGGCCCGTCGCTGGCGACCGATCCTCGATGCCTTCGACGCGCAAGGCGTCGATCTGTGCTTCGAGATTCATCCTGGCGAGGATCTGCACGACGGTGCCACCTTCGAGCGCTTCCTGGACGCCGTGGACCATCATCCCCGGGCAAAGATTCTCTTCGATCCCAGCCACATGGTACTGCAGCAACTCGACTACCTGGGCTTCATCGACCGCTACCACGAGCGTATCGGCATGTTCCACGTCAAGGACGCGGAGTTCACGCCTGATGCCCGCAGCGGGGTCTATGGCGGATATCAAGGATGGGTCGATCGCCCCGGTCGCTTCCGCTCGCTGGGCGATGGCCAGGTCGACTTCAAGAGCATCTTCTCGCGGCTCACTCAGTACGGTTTCGACGGCTGGGCGGTACTCGAGTGGGAATGCTGCCTCAAGGACGCCGCCCAGGGCGCCGCCGAGGGTGCTCCCTTCATCGCCCGACACTTGATCCAGCGCACCGACAAGGCCTTCGACGACTTTACCGGCACCGGTTCGGATCCTCAGCGCAACCGGCGTCTGCTGGGGCTCGGCGACACGAACTGATACCCACCACCACACAACAACCGGGGGTTCACCATGCTAAGCACGCGGCTCAGCATCATGATGTTTCTGCAGTTCTTCATATGGGGCGGCTGGTTCGTCACGCTGGGCACCTTTCTCGCCCAGACGCTGGACGCGACCGGAGGCCAGATCGGCATGGCCTTCTCGACCCAGTCATGGGGCGCCATCATCGCGCCCTTCATCATCGGCCTGATCGCCGATCGCTACTTCAACGCCGAGCGCATCCTCGCCCTGCTGCACCTGGCCGGGGCCGCCTTGATGTTCGGCCTGTATCGCTCCCAGGACTTTGCGTCCTTCTATCCGCTGGTCCTGGTCTACATGATTCTCTACATGCCGACCCTGGCACTGGTGAACTCGGTCTCCTTCCGTCAAATGCGCGACCCGTCGCGCGAATTCGCCAAGATCCGGGTCTGGGGCACCATCGGCTGGATTCTGGCCGGTCTGGCGATCAGCTACCTGTTCTCCTGGGATGGTGCCGAGGCCATCGCCGATGGCGCCCTGCGCAACACCTTCCTGATGTGTGCCATCGCCTCGCTGGTACTGGGCATCTACTGCTTTACCCTGCCGGCCACGCCCCCCAAGGCAGAGACCCGCAAAGGCGGCCTGAAGGAAATGCTCGGTCTCGATGCCCTGCAGCTGCTCAAGGACCGCAACTACGCGATCTTCTTTGTCGCCTCGGTACTGATCTGCATTCCGCTGGCCTTCTACTATCAGAACGCCAATCCCTTCCTGGCGGAAATCGGCGTGGCCAATCCCACCGGCAAGATGACCCTGGGCCAGATCTCGGAAGTCCTGTTCATGCTGCTGTTGCCGATATTCATCCATCGCTTCGGCATCAAGATCACCCTGATCGTCGGCATGCTGGCCTGGGCGGTAAGGTATGCCCTCTTCGCCTTCGGCGATGCCGGCGCAGGGGTCTACATGTTGCTGATCGGCATTGCCTTGCACGGCGTCTGCTACGATTTCTTCTTCGTCTCGGGACAGATCTACACCGATGCCCGTGCCGGGGAGCGCTTCCAGAGCTCTGCCCAGGGCATGATCACCCTGGCCACCTACGGGGTCGGCATGCTGATCGGCTTCTGGGTCGCCGGCCTGGTCACCGACCACTACGTCACTGCCGGTGGTCACGACTGGCAGGGCATCTGGCTGTTCCCCGCCCTCTTCGCCCTCGCCGTCCTGCTGCTCTTCCTGTTGGCCTTCAAGGACAAGGACGCCGCCAGCACGAAGGCCGAGGCAAGCCACACCTGAACATGTCCGGTCAGTTCGTCGGCACCATACCGGCGAGCTGACCGGCATCCGTCACAACGTCACCGGTCGATCCAGCGCCTCGATCAAGGCATCGTCACGATCGTAGATGTCCGGCCGGAAGGACAGTTCACCATCGGGCTCGGGTTGCACGGTCCAGTAGTGCAGCACCACCGGCACATGATGTTCCAGCAGCACGTTGCGTGTCTTGCCGTCGGCAATCAGGCGACGGACATCGAACGAGGTGCCGGTATCGTCGAACAGCAACTGCGCCAGTTCGAGTACGTCTTCCACGCGAATGCAACCGGAACTGAGCGCCCGCTGTGAGCGACTGAAGAGCCCACGCGATGGCGTATCGTGCAGGTAGACCATGTGGTCGTTGGGGAAACGCACCACCAGTTGCCCGAGGGGATTGCTCGGCCCGGCCTTCTGACGCAGCATCACTCCGCCGGGGTTCGACCAGTCGATGCTCTCGGGATCCAGTTCCTTCCCTGAAGGGCTCAGCACCGAAAGGTTCTTGGTCGCCAGATAGCCGAGATCGCGACGTACCTTGGGCAATACATCCTCGCGCATGATGGTCGGTGGCACCGTCCAGGTCGGATTGATGGTCAGATGGGTGATTTCGGAGCGCAACGACGGCGTTCGCCGATAGGGTTGCCCCACCACGATCCTGGCCCGCCAGGTATCGCCGTTGGGACGAAAATAACGCAGGTCATAGCCGGCGATATCGACCAGCACGAAAGATTCCGGCAGCCCGTGAAGCAACCATCGAGCACGCTCCATGTTGGCGCGAATCTGATCGATGCGTTGGTCGACGCTCATGTTCAAGGCCTTGAGCGTACGCGGCCCCACCACGCCATCGTCGGCCAGCAGGTGGTGACGTTGAAAGCGTCGCACGGCCTCGACCAGAGCCTCGTCATAGACCTCCGGTTCGGGAGCCTGCAACTCGATGGCCGGATAATATCCTTCGTCGGCGGCCCACAGCTGATCATTGCCGATCGCCGCCAGACGCTCGCGCAATGCAGCCACCTCCGTGCCCGTGTCACCTGGGCGCAGCGGGTCCTCGACGTTCATCAATGCTGGCCAGCCGCCCTGACGCTCGATCTCCCGATAATGGGCCAGACCCTCGCGCAACTGCTCATAGGGTTCATAGGGCGGGCGCGCCAGGTCGATCGCCGCAGGCACGTCGCCTTCGTCCAGCTCCCGCGAAATGGCAGCCAGATCGAGAGAAGGCGGCTCGATGGTCAGGTCCCAGTCGTCATTGATGCGCTGCGGGTCGACCTTGCCACGCTGCAGGTGCGTCAGGGCGGCCAGCAGGGTACGGCTGGCCTGCAGCTCGAAGCGAGCTCGCACATCGTCGTCGGCGCCTTCCCTGAGCGCCGCTCTGGACGCCGCCCGCAGCTCGTCAGGGCGATAGTCACTCGGCGAAAGGCCATCGGCATCCAGCGTCTTCAGCGACTCGACCAGGGCGTCCACGATCTCGGCATCCCGCCAGATGGGACGATCACCACGCACCGCATAGAGATTGCGCAGTCGAGAGGAGGCCTCGGCCAGTTGTTCCTCCAGTGCCTGGTCGCCCTGCGGTGCCCCCGGGGCATCCGACTGGGCCATGGCAGGCCCCGCCAGTGCCAGCCAGATCCCCAGACACCAAGCGGTGCGCTGGCAGCGTGTATACCGAATCTCGGTAGCGAACATGACGTGACCTCCCTGCGAATCGTCGACAAAATTGGCCATCCAGGCCAGTATCGTCATAATAATGCCAGATGGCGCACGATGGAAAAGCGCCACGGGAAATACGAACTGGACTCCGAACGATCACAATGGATCGATACCGGTCCTGAATATCATTCGACGGGAACTCGCAGGATGCTACATTGCAAGCTCCGCCGTTTGGTCGGCTTATTCCTGACCGGCGCCTTGACGTTGCTCGCCTCTCCGCTCCAGGCAGGGGATTTCATGGTTCGGGCCTTCACGCCCCAGCAACTCGACCAGCCTCCCCTGGCTCAACAGCTTGCCCGCATGGCCCCTCACGCCAACCCCGGCGTGCTCCATCTAGCGGCCCGGGCCCTGAACTGCGCCGATCCCGGCGCCGACCGCCTGGCGGTGATCGATTTCTCGCTGCCCTCCACCGAACCCAGGCTCTGGGTCTTCGACCTGCGCCGTGATCAGCTCATGTTTCGCGAACTGGTCTCACACGGGCAAGGCTCCGGCGACAACATGGCCACGGCCTTCTCCAATATTCCCGAGAGCCACCAGTCCAGCATAGGACTGTTTCGTACCCTCAACAGCTATGAGGGCCGCAATGGTTATTCCTTGCGCCTCAAGGGACTCGAGCCGGGGGTCAACGACCTGGCCTACGAGCGCGCCATCGTGATGCACGGCGCCGACTATGTCAGCGAGGAGTTCATCGAGAAGGTCGGCCGACTGGGCCGCAGTCACGGCTGCCCGGCGGTACGCGAAGAAGTCGCCGTACCGCTGATCAACAGCCTCAAGGATCATCAGTATCTGTTCACCTACTATCCCGATCGGGAGTGGCTCAGCCAATCCACCTACCTGCGCTGCCCCGGCGGCGACTCCCGCCTCGCCTTGCAGTGATGCCACAGCCCCGCCTTCCGGCACCACGGCGGGGCGCCGCCTCGCTTTCGCGCACCGCCATGTATCGCCACGTCTCTCTTCAGCGGCCTATTCCTGCCCCATCTTTCGCTATAGGTGACTGAATATAAACGCCATGTAAAATCATGGCAGGCCATGTGCTTGACCAGCTTCCAAGCAGCGGTGGACGTGGACCAGGCCCCTCGCGGTACGAGTGCGTCGAACCCGACCTTCAATGACGAAGGCCCGGCTCGTGTTGTTCGACCATCACTCGACGAGGCACTCCATGGAAATCCGCAACAAGGCCAACAGGATTCGCCTGTTCACCCTCAAGACGCCACAGATGCGCGCCTTCCACTTCTCGTGGTTCGCCTTCCACATCTGTTTTTTCGGCTGGTTCGGCATCGCCCCGCTGATGGCAGTGGTCCGCGATGACCTCGGCCTGACCAAGACCCAGATCGGCAATACCATCATCGCCTCGGTAGCCATCACCGTGATCGTGCGACTGGCCATCGGAGTGCTCTGCGACCGCATCGGCCCGCGCCGTGCCTACACCTGGCTGCTGTGCCTGGGGTCCCTGCCGGTGATGAGCATCGCGCTGGTCGACAGTTTCGAAGCCTTCTTCCTCGCCCGACTGGCCATCGGCGCCATCGGTGCCTCCTTCGTGATCACCCAGTACCACACATCGATCATGTTCGCCCCCAATGTGGTCGGCACCGCCAATGCCACCTCGGCAGGCTGGGGCAACCTGGGCGGCGGTACCACCCAGATCCTGATGCCGTTGATCTTCTCCGGCCTGCTGATGCTCGGCGTCAACGAGGCCCTGGGCTGGCGTCTGGCCATGGTGGTGCCCGGCGTGGTGCTGTTCCTCTGCGGTATCGCCTATTACGTTTTTACCCAGGATGCCCCCGACGGCAATTTCGACGAACTTCGCGCACGTGGCGAACTGCCGCCGGCCAGCGGGGATCATGGCATGGGCCGCAGTTTCGTCACTGCTGCCAAGGACATCCGCGTCTGGGCATTGTTCGTGGTCTACGCCGCCTGCTTCGGGGTCGAGCTGACCATCCACAACATCGCCGCCATCTATTACTTCGACAACTTCGACCTGACCCTGGCCACTGCCGGCCTGATCGCCGGGCTGTTCGGCCTGATGAACCTCTTCGCCCGCACCCTGGGCGGCGTCTTCTCCGACCTGTTCGCCCGCAACGGTGGCCTGAAGGGGCGGGTTCGCTGGCTGTTCATCGCCATGCTCTGCGAAGGCGTGGCCCTGATGTTCTTCTCGCAGATGCAGGTCCTGGCGCTGGCCATCGCCATCATGCTGGTGTTCAGCCTCTTCGTGCAGATGGCCGAGGGCGCCACCTTCGGCATCGTGCCCTTCGTCAACAAGAAGGCGCTGGGCGCCGTGGCCGGTATCGTCGGCGCGGGTGGCAACGCCGGGGCCGTGGCGGCCGGCTTCCTGTTTCGTTCAGAATCGCTCTCCTACCAGCAGGGGCTCTTCTATCTCGGCGTCGCCGTGGTGATTGCCGCCCTCTGTACTCTGGTGGTGCGCTTCTCCCCCGAGGTCGAGGCCGAAGAGACCGCCGCCTATCGCGACGCCGCCGGCAACAGCGGCTCCGGCGCCCTCTCGCTGCGCTGATAGCGCCCTTTCCGGATACGCCCTCGCTGCAGCAACGCACCGGGGGCGTTTTATGCTTTCCAGGCAACATATCGCTCGGGGCTGATCCGTCGACAAGCCTGCGAGGAGGCGCTGTAAATACCTCCCTGTACGCTACCGACGCCTTCCCTGGCGTCGGACCTCCTCTTCGGCTTGTCCCCGGCGCCCCTCGTCAAACCCAACGATAATATCCCCGCTCTCGTACGTTGCAGAGCCACTCATATACGCCCATGCTGGAACCTGCACAGTGCGACGGCATCTCGCCGTCTCCATCCAATGTGAAAGGAGCCTGAAATGACGATCGCCATCGGTGACCGCATTCCCGACATCACCCTCAAGACCAACGGCGAGCAAGGACCGGAGGACATCGCCACCGGCGAGCTGTTCGCCGGCAAGCGCGTGGTGCTGTTCGCGGTGCCGGGCGCCTTCACCCCCGGCTGCTCCAACACGCACATGCCGGGTTTCGTGGTCAACGCCGACAAGCTGCTCGACAAGGTGGATGTCGTGGCCTGCATGGCCGTCAACGACGCCTTCGTGATGGATGCCTGGCAGAAGGACCAGAACGCCGAGCGCATCACCATGCTGGCCGATGGCAACGCCGAGTTCGCCCGCGCCCTGGGCCTGGAGATGGATGCCAGCGCGGGCGGCATGGGCACGCGCAGCAAGCGCTTTGCCCTGATCGCCAATGACGGCGTGGTGGAATACCTCGGCGTCGACGCCAAGGGCGTGGAGCAGAGCAGTGCCGAAACGGTCCTGGCACAGCTCTGAGAGAACGTAGCAACATCATGATGGCCGACACTCGGCCACCAAGGAGATGACCATGAACGATGCCATGACCCTGCGCGGCAGTTGTCTGTGCGGCGCCGTGACGCTCTCCGTCGAGGCCGAGCGCCAGAATGTCGCCGCCTGCCATTGCCAGATGTGCCGCACCTGGGGCGGCGGCCCGTTGCTTGCCATGGAATCGGTCGGCCGTGCGACCCTCGAGGGCGAGGATCACGTCAGCATCTATGCCTCCTCGGACTGGGCGGAACGCGGTTTCTGCCGACACTGCGGCACTCACCTGTTCTACCGGCTCAAGACCGGCGAGCACTATGCCGTACCGGTAGGCCTGGTCGACACCGGAGAGGCCTGGACCTTCGACTCGCAGATCTTCATCGACGAGAAGCCTGGTTGGTACCACTTCGGCAACGCCACCCAGGATCTCACCGGCCAGCAGGTCTTCGAGGCCTTTCAGGCCGACCAGGAGTAAGGGGCTCGCCACCTCTCGAGCGGGGAATTCCCCGCTCGATCCCATCGAGCATTCACGGCTATCGGGAACCTCTACCCTGACCGAGCGACGCGCAGGAACACATCGCTTCCATTGAACCAAAGGAGATCGCCATGCACCTTCTGGTCAACATCGATGTGCCGGAACTGGGTCCCGCCGTCGACTTCTATCACGATGCCCTGGGCCTGACGCTCGACCGCTTCCTCGATGACGATGTCGCCGAACTGTCCGGGACCTCATCGAGGCTCTATCTGCTGCAGAATGCAGCCGATACTCCCTCCTCATCGCCAGGATCGATGCCCCGCCACTACAGGCGGCACTAGACACCGGTGCACCTCGACTGCGTGGTGGAAGATCTGGAGACTGCGGTACGGCGTGCGGAACGCGCCGGTGCCCGACGGGAGAGTGAATGTCGCGAGTGGCGCGGGTCACGCTGCATCAGCTTTTCCGACCCTTTCGGACATGGCTTCTGCCTGATCGAGTTTACCAAGGGTGCCTACATCTGAGACTTTTCCCATCGCCACCTCATGATCGGCACGCCAGAGCATGCGAGACTGTAGGCATCACATACCCGGCGACCCACGCTCATGACACCGAGAAAATACATCGAAGACGATGAACCTCGGGTAGCAGCCCTCTGGCGGGCCAGCTTTCCCGACTATACCGGCTACAATACGCCCGAAGCCGTGCTACGCGCCAAACGACTGGTGGATGACCACATCTATGTCATCGAGGATGATGGCGAGATCATTGCGACCTGCATGGCAGGCTACGATGGCCATCGTGGCTGGCTGTACTCCGTCGCGGTGGCAGATTCACGACAAGGAGAAGGCCTCGGCAGGCGCATGGTCGAGTTCGCCATCGAGCGATTGCGCGAACTCGGCTGCGTCAAGGTCAACCTGCAGATACGAGGTGGCAATGAGGAGGTAGCGGACTTCTACCGCCGCCTTGGCTTCGACACCGAGGACCGGATCAGCATGGGACTGATCCTCACCCCCTGACACAAAACCCCCCGACCTTTCCGGCCGGGGGGTGCGGTACATCGCAAGCGCATGCCAGGTCGTTACACCCCGATCTCGCCACCATCTTCCCGCTGAATGACGACCGTGGAGGCGCGAGGACGTACGCTGCCTTGCGTCTCGACGGTGGCATCCTCCGTGGAAGGCCAGTTCCCGGGGTGCTGAATGTTGATGAACATCGCCGTCTTGTCCGGTGTGAAGAAGATGCCCGTCACCTCGCAACCGTTGGGCCCCACAGCAAAGCGCTTGAGTTGCGCCTGGTCGCCACCACCGATCACGGCAGCATCACCCTCGGCCTGGTTGACGTTCTGCGGTACCACCGCCAGAACCTGGTCGTTGGTGTAATCCGCCACATTGTCGTAGCCGTTGTCCGTCTCGATCCACAATATCCCCTGGCCATCGCCGCGATCATCGTAGTGCAAGCCATCGGGGCTGGCGAACTGGTTGAGCTCGGTCAGGCCGGAGAAGTTGTCGGCATCGTTGACGGCAGCACCGAAAACGAACACGGCCCAGTTGAAACGGGTCGCGTCGCTGCCTTCACGCCAGCGAATCACCTGACCGCCGCTGTTGTCGGCACGCGGGTTGGGACCATTGGTCGGCGCCGTGCCATAGCCCACGCCCAGCTCGTCGATATCGCTTCCACCATTGGTATAGGTCGCGGCCGTGCCCTCGGCGGTCCGATCGGAGTTGTTGGTCAGCGTCATGTAGACATCGCCGGAAGCCGGATCCACGGCGCCCCACTCCGGTCGGTCCATGGGCGTGGCGCCCATCATGTCGGCGGCATCGCAGGTATGAATGATCACACCGGCCAGGTCATCCGCTGCCAGCCCCAGGGCCTGTGCCAGGGTACGACCGTCCTGCGTCTTCGCCTCCGGGGTCAACGGCAACCACTCGCCGGTACCATCGGCATTGAAGCGGGCCACGTAGAGGGTGCCCTTGTCCATGTACTTGGCACCGAGCGCCAGACGATCATAGTTGGCACCGGGCCGGTTGGCATCCGCCGGGTCCCAGACGGCATCCGAGACGAACTTGTAGATGTACTCGTTGCGCGAGTCGTGACCGGAATAGAAGACGACCGGTTCACCTTCTACCAGCTTGCCCGGCCAGCAGCCTTCGTGGCGGAAACGACCCAACGCGGTGCGCTTGACGGCACGCGCCCCGGTATAAGGATCGATCTCGACGATGTAGCCGAAGGTGCGCGGCTCATTGCGATAGTCGTCGGTGGCGGCATTTCCCCTCGGGGTGGCATTGAAGCGGGCGAACTCATCGTCCACTTCGCTCGCATCGCCGGCGGCGGTTTCCCAGCCGTAACGGCCGCGTCCCTCGGAAATGCCGATACGATTGTCATCCATTTCGCGACCGGCATCCTTGATGAAGTAACCCGGCCAGTTCTCCTCGCAGGTCAGATAAGTGCCCCAGGGCGTATAACCATTGGCACAGTTGTTGTTGGTGCCTCGGGTCCTGGTGCCATCAGGTGAATACTTGGTCTTGACGTAGTCGCTGCCGGCCACCGGACCGCTCAGTTCCATTTCGGTGGCACTGGTGAAGCGACGGTTATAAGAAGAGTTGGGGATGTGACGCCAGCGCCCCTCACCGTCTTTCTTCACCTCGACCACGGTGACACCGTGAGCATTGATCTCGGTGCGCACTTCATCGGCTGGGCGAGCCCCTTCCGCAGCATTGGTGGGGCCTCCCTGCGGCGCCCAGAGCGCGCCCTGGTCGATGTACTCATTGTTCATCGCCAGCAGGAAGTTACTGGAAGCATTGTTCTCATCGAGGGCGAAGTTGTGCATGCCATCGTGGTGCATGCCAACGCTATTGGCCTGAATCTGTGGGGTGAAGCTCAGGTCCTCGCGCCATGATGGAGCCTGGCTGTTCAGCGGCGTCCCCCAGGGAATCAGCACCTGAGCGGTGTAACCGGCCGGCACAACGACGGCATCCGTCAGGGAACCGCGAACGGCATCGAAGGCCAGCGACAACGGTGTTTTCCCGGAGCCAGGGGTCGAGGTGTCGCCATCGCTGGAATCGCAGCCGGCCAGACCGAATCCTCCCAGTACCGTCATGGCCGCCATGCCGAGTCCGCCCTGCATGACACGACGACGCGATACGTGCTTCTCGAGTACCGAGGAAAATGGCTCGTTATTGCTCGGGTTCAACAGGCGATGGTCTTCGATTTCCTTGCTCATCCAGGTCTCCTCCACGTCATTTTTTTGATGATTCCGCTTGCCATATTGCCTTGCTTTTCGACAACGGACATTTCACACGACCACGGAAGGTTGATGGCTATAGGTGACAAACAAATGACGAACAAATGGAAGAACCATCAAAGCTTTTCCAGGCCATCACATTTCATGCGAATGTAACAATAAAACCGCAAAGTGCCTGGATTAAAGTAAGAAATGGAAATTCCCGCCCGAGCGCCGTGGCGGAAAAGGCTCCGATTGAACGACATTATGACCGACTCTTCACAGGAACATCGCTCTCCTTCTCATCCATCGGCCCTTCAAGATGCCTCTCCTGCGACACTGAGTGACCATGGTCATTTTCGACGGCGCTTCCTGGGACTCGGCGGCGCTCTGGCCGCCTCGGGATTGAGCGGCTGTGCCACGGGGATCTCCCGATCCGGTGCCAGCGCTCCTCGCCACGGCCTACCGGACCAGAGTGGCCCTACCCTGTTGCTCTATGCCGATGTGCTCGATGCCCATCAACCGGAATACCCGGCCACGCCCGCGACCCGTCTGGGCCCCGCCGCGGCACTGGGGAAGGCACCATGGGCCACGGGGCGGAGTCTGGAGAGCTTGTCGGGTATCACCACCGATGCCACGCGCGCCTTGACCCGACCTGCCCTCGCACAACGGCCAGTCGGAGGCAGCAGCGCCCTGGCCGCCACGCTCTGGGACTTGCGTCGCCGCCTGCCGGCAGACAGCCTCCTGACGCTGGAAAACGGGCAATGCTGGAATGGCGGCGGCCTGGGTTACCTGACCCAGGGCGACTCGGGCGTGACCCTCAGCCAATGGCTGGATGCCGACGTGCGAGTCAGCAGCGACGAGCGCCACCTCTGGCCGGATCGCATCGCGGGTCTCTACCGCCGCTTTGCGCGACCGGTCGTCGGCTGCCTGGACGACGACCGCAACCCCGAAGGCCTGGTGACCGACTTCACGCTGTTCGAGCGCGGTGGCGCACGCTTGGCTGTGGTCGGCGCCAGCGACCCCCACGCCACGGATGAGCCTCGCAACCTGGATGACTGGTTCCACGCCATCCGGACCGCCAGCCAGTCGGCACGCGAACAGGCCGACCTGGTGATCATCCTGGCCGACACCGGCAGTGGCCCGGCCCGTTGGTTGGCCGAACGGCTCGATGCCGCCGACCTGATCGTCGCCGCTCGCGGCCAGGACTTCTGGCCGACCCTGGTCGAGGTGGAAAGACACGGCGGCGACACCGTGCCACTCTGCTTTCCCGGTAGCAGGGCAATGGGAGTCTTCCAAATCGCCTGCCATGCCCGACATGGCAGGTGGCATTTCGAATCCCGCTTCGTGCTCGCCGACCCGTCGCCACGCGATGCCGACGTCGCCGCCCAACTTGCCGAACAGCAGCACCAGTTACGCACCCTGCGTGCCCCTTACAGCGACTGGCTGGACCGCCCCCTGACCATCGCGCCCGACTGGTTATGGCGACGCGACACCACCGGCGGCAGTTGGGATGCCCTGATCGTCTCGGCACTGCGCGAAAGCGCCGGCGAGCAAGCCATCGCTCTGGCGCCGGGCCTGCGCCACGACCGCCGTGTGGCACCGGGCGAGGCCATCACCCGAGATCACCTGCTGACCCTGAGTGGCGGGCACCCCGGTGCCATCACCCGCCGAGATGCCGACAACGCCGCCTTGCACGGCCTGCTCGAACGCGCGGCCGATGCCTGCTTCGGCACCCCCATGCTGCTCGATACCAGCCAGGACCTGCCACGCCTGGCCGGCATCGGCTGGCGCTGTCGTTACAGCCGCGAGACCGGACAGCGCATCAAGCTGCAAGGTCGCGTCCAGGGCCCGGTCGTGACCTGGCTACCCGAGGCTTCGTCCCAGGCTGGCCCGCCACTCTGGCAATTACTGGAGGAATACTTGTCGAGCACCGGCCTTGCCAGCTTGCCACCGCGGCCCGGCGCCGAACTCAGTTTTGTCGAGGGCCATCCCGGCTGGCATCCCGAGCAACGCCCGACCTCATGAGCGACGCCAGCCGACAGGAGCGTTCCCGGCGCTGGCTCGGCCTGCTGAGCAACATGCTGCTGGCCTGGCTCACCGCACTGGTCATCGCCGACGTGGTCGCGCTGGGCCAGCCCGCGCCGGCCGCTCGGGACAACGAGACGCCGCTGTCCTCGTCAGCGCCACTGCCGATCGTCGCCTCGCGACTCTGGCAGGCGGACCATCGCCCTGCCAGCGGACTCGACGATACCCGACTGCCCCTGAGCCTCGTCGGCAGTTTCCGTACCACCCCGCTCGGCCACAGCCTGGTGGTGGTGGCCACGCCAGGCGGCCAGGTCGCCGTCCGCCCAGGCGACATCATCATGGAAGGGGTGAGGCTGGCGGGCATCGACGAACAAGGACTGATCCTCGACAACGACGGTCGTCGCGAACGCCTGCGCGCATCTGACGACAACGACGCCAAGACCACCGGCATTCGGCTGCTGAACGCGCCTTGATGCCCCATCCGGAGCTTTTCATGACCGTCACGACGCCCACTCGACACAGCCTGTTGCCCGCCCCGGCCATACGCCTGGCCCTGCTACTGTGCATGGCGTTGCCCTCGGCCTCCCTGCAGGCCCAGACTGACCCGGCTCCGGTCTATGGCGTCAGCTTCAAGGACGTCAGCATCGCCGAGTTTGCGGCCGGCGTCGGCGACATCACGGGCACCGATTTCGTCATCGATCCCCGGGTACGCGGCACCCTCTCGGTGGAAAGCCCCAGGCCGGTCACCGCCGAGGAACTCTACGGACTTTTCCAGGACACCCTGCAGAACCACGGCTACGCCACCGTCCGGCTGCCCGACAACCGCGTGCGCATCGTGCCGGAGCAGGTGGCACGCACCCAGCCCCTGCCGGTCGGCCTGGAAGATGCCCAGGGCAACGAGATCGCCACCGACGTCCTGCACACCGAAAACCTCGAGGCCGAGGAACTGGCCGGCATCCTCGAGCCGCTCATCGATGCCAACGTCGGCACCCTGACGCCCAACCCCGGCAGTCGCTCCGTCGTCGTGACCGACTGGAAGGCCAATCTCGGTCGCCTGAAACGGCTCACCGAACGCCTTGACGGTTACCGCCAGGCCGACACCGAGGTCTTCCCGATCGCCCATGCCAATGCCAAGCACCTGGTCCAGACACTCGATGACGTGCTGGACGATAGCGGCAACACGGCCACCGTGGTCGCCGATGCCCGCGCCAATGCCGTGGTGGCTTTCGGCACTCGCCGCCAACGCCGCCAGGTCGCGACGCTGATCGAACGCCTGGATAACCCCCAGGATCACGACACCACCACGGCGGTCATTCCCCTCAGCCATGCCGATGCCGCCGATGTCGCCGATGTCCTGGGCGATCTGGCCAGCAGCGCCAGCGGATCGCGGGCGATACCGCCCCGAAATGGGAGCACAGGGAGCGAAGCCGCCGACGCTACCGAAAGCCAGGCCGGGAGCCAGTCACTGCCGGCAACGCCATCGGGCAGCGGACTCGATGGCGTTGCCTTCGCCGTACACCCCTCCAGCAACGCCCTGGTCCTGAGTGGTCCGCCCAGCGCCCTCGAGGGCTATCGAGAACTCGTCTCGCGCCTCGACACGCGCCGCGCCCAGGTAGCGGTCGAAGCGATCATTGCCGAAATCACCGAAAGCCGCGCCAAGGAGCTCGGCGTGCAATGGCTGTTCGGCGATATCAGCGGCGAAGGCACTGTCCCGGCAGGTGGCGTCAACTTCGCGTCCGCCTCGTCCCCGGGCATCAACCAGATCGCCGCCGCGGCGGCCAGCCAGGACGCCTCAGCCCTGGGTTCCCTGCTCGGTAACCTCAACGGCATCACCACCGGCGTGGGGCAACTCTCCTCGGGCGGCATCAGTTTTGCGATGCTGCTCAATGCCCTGCGCAGCGATACCCAGACAAACCTGTTGTCGACACCTTCGCTGACGACCCTGGACAACGAGGAAGCCTCGATCCTGGTCGGCCAGGAAGTCCCCTTCGTCACCGGCTCCACCACCGTCGATAACACCAATCCCTTCCAGACCATTCAGCGCGAGGATGTCGGCGTCAAGCTGAACATCCGCCCCACCATCGGTGCCGACGGCAGCATTCGGCTGGCAATCGTCCAGGAAGTCTCCTCCATCGACGAAGGGGTCGAAGCCAGCGACGTGGTCACCAACAAGCGTGAGATCGAGACCACCGTGCTGACCCAGAACGGCGGCATCATCGTCCTGGGTGGCTTGATCAGCGACGAGAATGCCAATGCCGAACAGAAAGTGCCGCTGCTGGGCGACATTCCCGGCGTCGGCCGCCTCTTCCGTTACGACCGCGATACCCAGGACAAGCGCAACCTGATGGTCTTTATCCGCGCCCGCGTGCTGCGTGATGCCCCGCAGACCCAGCAGATGGCCCGCCAGCAGTACTCGAGAATGCGACAACACATGCTCAGGGCGAACCTGCCGAGCGATCAGGCCCTGCCGGAACTGCCCCCGGCCTCCACCACGCCGGTGTCAGGGTCCTCGACGTCCGGCAACAGCCTGCAGGCGCTGTATCCATCGGCGCGCAGCCGCCTGGGGAGCCTGGCGCAATGAACGCTCCGCAGACCGAGACCACCGCTCGTCTCATGCCGTATCGACTGGCCCAGCGCAGCGGCGTGGCCATCGACTGGCAGGCCGAGGGGTACCACCTGCTGGCCCGACTCGACGCCGACCCCTTGATTCTCCAGGAGCTGCGTCGCAGCCACGGCCCTCCGGCAGCGATCGAATGGCTCGACAGCGAGGCCTACACCGGCCGCCTGGGGCGTCTCTACGATGCCCAGCGCGAGACCAACAACCGCCTGATCGAGGGGCTCGCCGAACACGTCGACCTCGACGGCCTGATGCAGGAGTTGCCGCACACCGAAGACCTGATGGATGCCGAAAGCGAGGCCCCGGTAATCCGGCTGATCAATGGCATCTTTTCCGAGGCGCTGCGCCTGAGTGCCTCGGATATCCACGTCGAACCCTTCGAGCGCGAGCTGATCGTGCGCCTGAGGGTCGACGGCGCCATGCGCGAGATTCTCTCCCCACCACGTGTGCTGGCTCCGATGCTGATCTCGCGCATCAAGGTCATGGCCGGGCTCGACATCGCCGAAAAGCGCCAGCCCCAGGATGGCCGCATCACCGTGCGTGCCGCCGGACGCCCGGTGGACATTCGCGTCTCGACCCTGCCCGGCATTCACGGCGAGCGAGTCGTGATGCGCCTGCTCGACAAGCAGGCCGCCCAATTGTCGCTCGATGGCATCGGCATGCCGCCCGCGACCCTCGCCGCCTATCGCCGCGCACTGGCGCGGCCCAATGGCATCCTGCTCAACACCGGTCCCACCGGCTCGGGCAAGACCACCACCCTCTACGCCAGCCTGACCGCACTCAACGATCGCCGGCGCAACATTCTCACCGTCGAGGATCCGGTGGAGTACGCCCTGCCCGGCATTGGCCAGACGCCGGTCAACCCGCATGCCGGCGTCACCTTCGCCCGCGGGCTGCGCGCCATTTTGCGCCAGGATCCCGATGTCATCATGATCGGCGAGATCCGCGACCTGGAAACCGCCGCGACCGCTGTGCA
Source organism: Halomonas caseinilytica (assembly GCF_001662285.1). Taxonomy (NCBI): domain Bacteria; kingdom Pseudomonadati; phylum Pseudomonadota; class Gammaproteobacteria; order Oceanospirillales; family Halomonadaceae; genus Halomonas; species Halomonas caseinilytica. The sequence goes on along the minus strand of NZ_BDEO01000001.1, from coordinate 151,373 downwards.
ATCGAGCCTGACGGGCCACCTCGTGCTCTCGACGCTGCACACCAACAGTGCCCTCGGCGCCATCGCCCGACTGCGCGACATGGGCATAGAGCCCTTCCTGCTGGCCACCAGCCTCAAGGGCGTCATGGCGCAACGCCTGGTCCGTCGACTGTGCCCCGACTGCCGCCGCTGGCGCTCCCCCACTGACGCCGAGTGCCGACAGTTCCAGGGGCTCGAAACCCTCGCCCGCCTTGCCGAACCGGGCGGCTGCGACGCCTGCGACCAGACCGGCTACCGAGGACGCCTGGGGCTCTACGAGTTCATCGCCATCGACGACACCCTGGCCGCCATGATCCACGACGGCGCCAGCGAAGCCGAGCTGGCCCGCCAGGCCTTCCAGCAGGCCGGATCGCTGGCCGATGCGGCCCTGGAACGCCTCACCGATGGCGACACCAGCCTCGAGGAGGTACTGCGTGCCATCCACCAATGACATCTTCACCACCGGAGCCTTCACCGCCGATCGGAGGAGCGCCCGCTGATGCCGACCTATCGCTACCTGGCGCTGGATGCCGAGGGACGCCGCCGGCGCGACGTCATCCAGGCCGAGAACGAGCCCCATGCCCGCGAGCTGCTTTCCGACAGGGGCCTGTTTGCCCGTCGCCTGCAAGAAGTGCGGGGGGCTCGACAACGCCGGCGAGGCCAGCGTCTCGATACCGAACGCCTGACGCTGCTGACGCGTCAGTTGGCCACCCTGATCGATGCCGGCATTCCTGTCGGCCAGGCCCTGGAGGCACTCGCCACTCAGGCCGACCGCGAAACGGCACGCGTGTTGCTGCTCTCGCTGGTCAACCGGATTCGCGAGGGGTACAGCCTGGCCGACAGCCTCAAGGCGCACCCGGCCAGCTTCGACCCGCTCTACGTGGCCCTGGTCGCCGCGGGAGAGCGCGCCGGCCAGTTGCCTCAGGTGCTCGAGCGCCTGGCGGATCATCTCGAACGCAGTCAGCGGCAACGCCAGAAGGCCAAGGGCGCGCTGATCTATCCGCTGGTTCTGATACTGGTCTCGGTCGGCGTGGTCAGCGGCCTGATGACCTATGTCGTACCGCGCCTCGCCGCCCAGTTCGAGCGCTCCGACATGACCCTGCCGTGGCTGACCAGCACCCTGATCGCCCTGGCCGACCTCATGCAGCGTGCCGGCCCCTGGCTGCTGGTCGTCCTGCTGATCGTCGGCCCGATCGTCGCCCGAGCCTTGCGCCGCCCCGCCATCCGCCTGAGCGTCGACCGCCGCCTGCTGAGGCTGCCGCGCCTGGGCGAGCTCCTGCTGCTGCTCGACAGCGCCCGCCTGACGCGCACCCTGGCGATTCTCACCCTGAGCGGCATCCCGCTGGTCGATGCCTTGCGGGTCAGCCGCGACACCCTGGCCAATGCCTGCCTGCGCCAGCATCTCGGCGAGGTCGAGGACGCCGTCACCAGCGGGATCAGCCTGCATCGCGCCCTGGCCGACACCGGACGCTTCTCCCCGACCCTACTGCACATGGTCGCCAGCGGCGAATCCAGCGGCCGCCTCGGCGAGATGCTGGAGCGCATCGCCACGACCCAGGAAAGCACCTTCTCGCGACGCATCGACATGGCGCTGGCACTCTTCGAGCCCCTGATCATTCTGGTCATGGGCGGCGTCGTTCTCACCATCGTCCTGGCCATCCTGCTGCCGATCATGAGTCTCAACAGCGCCATGGCGATCTAGTCAGACATCGTTCCACCACCCACCCGGAGGCATCCCATGACACCGTCACGCCATTCCCCCAACGCCCAGGCCGGCTTCACCCTGCTCGAGATCATGGTCGTGATCTTCATCCTCGGTCTGCTGGTCGCCATCGTCGCGCCCAATGTGCTCAGCAACCAGGACAAGGCCATGCAACAGAAAGCCAAGGCCGATATCGCCACCCTGGAACAGGCCCTCGACATGTACCGCCTCGACAACCACCGCTACCCCACAACCGACCAGGGGCTCCAGGCGCTGGTCGAGGCACCTCGCCAGGAACCGCTGCCGACCAACTACCGACAGGAAGGCTATGTGCGTCGACTGCCGGACGATCCCTGGGGCCATCCCTACGACTACCGCAGCCCCGGCGAACACGGCCGCTTCGATGTCTTCAGCCTGGGCGCCGACCGAAAGCCCGGGGGCGAAGGCAACGATGCCGATATCGGCAACTGGATGCTCTAAGCCCGAGGAGGACATCGCTCTTGAGTCCGGTTGCCATGCACCAGCGCCCGTCACGGCATTGCCAGGCCGGCGACCAGTCGGGCTTCAGCCTGCTGGAAGTGTTGATCGTGATGACGATCATTGCCGCGCTGACCGGGCTCAGCGTGGCCTGGCTGGAAGGCGGTAGCGAACCGAGCCTCGACAGCGCCCGGGAGCGGCTGCGCATCGACCTCGAACGGGCTGCCATCCAGGCCATGGAACAGCAACGAGCCATCGGCCTGCGGCCCAGCGACACGGGATACGCGTTCGTGACCCGCGAACCGGGCGACACCACCTGGGAGCGTCTCGAGACGCCGTCACTGCCGCCAAGACGCTGGCAGCTCGACATCGCCCTGCGGCGTCATCCCGTCTCTCCCATCTCTCCCGCGACCCCCTGGCTCATCTGGTGGCCGGATGGCGAGGTACTGGGCGGTCGCCTCGAGCTGAGCGCAGACGAGCGACACCGTCACCTGGTCATCGACCTGCTGGGGATACGCGACGCCACGGCGGGAGAGACGACGCACGCCACGGAGCGCGACAATGGCTGAGTCCCGCAACGCTGACGGCTTCACGCTGCTCGAGGTCATGGTGGCACTGTTCATCCTGGCGCTGATCGCCGCCATGGTCAGTCAGGGCGTGCATCAGCGAACCCGCACGGCTCAGCTGGAACGCGAGCGATTGCCGCTGGTGATGTGCGCCCGCGCCCTGAACAACGAGTTCCGTCTCGCCGGCTACTGGCCGAGCGTGGGTACCCATGAAGGACGGCGGCACTTGACCGGCAATGACTGCCATTGGCGCCTGGAAGTGGTCAGCACGCCGGTCAAGCAGTTGCGCCGCGGCACTCTGAGCGTGGCCAGCGAGCCCTTGCCGGCGCCGCACAGCCTCGACTTCACGGTGTTCCTGGCGCCATGAGCGTGAATCGGCCCATGAACGAGCATCGCCAGGCCGGCTTCACGCTGCTCGAGGTGGTCATCGCCATCGCCCTGACGGCCCTGATCGGCGTCGCCGTGGCGGGGCTGGTCAATGGCCTGGTCAGCACCGAGGAACGCTTCGCCACCCCGCCCGACGAGCGCCAGGACATGCGCTTCGCCCGCCGTCTGGAAGACCGCCTCCAGGCCCTGGTGAGCCGCTCCCTGCATGAAGGCGGGCAACCACTGCTCAACCATCGACTCGACTACCGCCCCGAACCGGGCGTGCTGGAATGGGTCGCGCTGGTCGGCGAGCCTGTCGCGCTGGGCGACCGCGTCAGTCGCTTGCGCCGCCAGCGCCTGAGCTGGGATCTCGAGCGCGGCGAGCTGCAACTGGCCTCCGCCGGTCTGCTCGATGCCCTGAACACGCCGCAGTGGCAGAGGGAGGCCCGGCTGACCGGCATCGAGACCGTCGAGATCGCCTTTCATGAACATGGTCAGTGGCGTCAGACGCCGACCACCGCCAACGCTCGGACGGTACGTGGATTGCGCTTGCGCTGGCAGCGTCATGGCCGAGAACACGACGTCATCGTGCGACTGCCGGAGGTTCAACCATGAAGCTCCGGTTCCCCGCCACGACACGACAGGACGGCGCCGCCCTGCTGATGGTGCTGCTGTGCCTGGCACTGATCAGCCTGACCCTGACGAGCCTGAGCGAACAGGGCTCCCGAGACCTGGCCCGCCTGAGCGAGCTGCAGGCGCAGACCCAGGCCGACTTCTATGCGCAAGGCGCCGAGGTAATCGCCCGCCGAGCCTTGACCGACGCTGCCGTACGCCAGGCGGGCCTGTGGTGGCAAAGCCTGAGCGGGCGCTCGCTGTCCTACCCCACCGATCATGGCCAGATTCACCTCAACGTCGAGGACCTGCGCGGCTGCCTCAATCTCAATGCGCTAGCCGGCGATACGGCGCTGGCCGCACGCCAGTTGACCTATTACCTCGATCAACAGGTACGCTCCGTGGCAGGGCTTTCGACCCGTGCCTTCCTTTCCCGATTGATTGACTGGATAGACCCCGACGGCGTGGCCCGCTCCGGCAGCCTCGACGGTCCCGACTACGCCGATGACGTCCGTCCCGGCCTCGGGCCACGCACCGCCGCCAATGCCCCCCTCACCGACATCAGCGAGGTCAACTGGCTGGCACCGCTCGACAGCCGCCGCGCGCGGCACCTGCCGGCAGGACTCTGTGCCTACCCGGATACCGGCCCCATAACCCTCAATCTCAACAGCCTGTCCGCCGAACGGATCGCCTTGCTCGATGCCTTGCTCGAGGGCCAAGTTCCACGTGGCCGGCTCGAGCACCTGCTGAGATCGCGCCCCGCGGCCGGCTACCAGGGCATCGATGCCGTGCGCCGCGCCCTGGGCAATCCCGACGACTTCGACGAACTCGCCCGTCGCCTGACCCTGACGCCGGACCTGCTGCGCCTGCATATCCGGGTCGAGATAGGCGACCGCCAGTACCGCTATGTGCGACTGCTCCAAGCCGAAGGGGTGAGCCCCTGGCAACCCCGGGCCCCCGCCGCCCGGGTCCGGGTCCTGCAGCGCCATCGCGGTGACGCTCTTCCTCCTCCTTTCCCGACACCTGCACCCGAGGAGTCTTCATGATAGCGATGCCGAGACGACTCCCTCGCATTCAACGCGGCCGCCAGTTGCCCCGGCCCCGGTTGCTGCTGATGCCCCCCGGCGCGATCCAGGATCCTGAGGGCCCCTGGTGCTGGACCCTGGTCGACGAGATGACACCACCGACAGGCGGCCACTGGACACCGGGCGAGCCCTTGAGTGATGCCATGACATCGGCCGGTCACGACCCGGTTCTGGTGCTGCCACCGGCCTCGGTCACCCGATTCGAGCTCACCGCGCCCAAAGGCATCAAGCGAGACGAGTGGCCATTGCTGGTTGACCGGCACCGCTGCGACCCGGGCAATGACGAGCCTCTGGTTCTGGAACGACTCGGCCATCGCCAGGGTCGCCTGATACTGGTCGGCGTCTCGCGCTCGCTACTGCACGGCTGGCAGACCACGCTGGCCCGAGCCGGACTGGCCCCCATGGCCTGGGCGCCGGCCTTCCTGGGACAGCCCGATCCCCCCGAGCATGCCATCTGTGCGCTACCGACCGGTGACGACTGGATGCTGCGCTGGCATGACACCACACAGGACAAGACGCCGGGACGCTGCCATTGGCTGACCTGGCCACGCCAGGCGCCTTTGCCCCCGCCCCTGACCAAACGCGAGTGGTACCAGCCCCTCGACGACGAAGACACCCTGGCCTGGCTGGCGTTCCTCGGTCGTCACCTGCCCCATCGCTTGCCACGCCTCGCACCGCAGTCGGGCCGGGGCAGATCCAGCCGTCGTCTGCCGATCTCGCTCGCAGGCGCGAGGGCCTGGCTGCCGCTGCGCCGCTGTGGACTGATCGTGGCACTGCTCCTGCTGCATGGCGGGCTCGTCGCCTGGCAAGGCCAGCAATCCACCCGTGAAGCGGCCGAGCGGCAATTGGCTGCCCGCTTCATATCAACGCCCGCCAGTGCGGACGACGCCAGCCGGCGCCTGGCAGAACGGACCTCGGCCCTGGCCGACCTGGCCCAACGCCGCGCTCACATCGAGCAACGGCTGGCCGCCCTGAGTGACCTGCCCAACCAAGCCCGGCTGCAACAGCTTGAGGTCTCGGGCCAACGGATGCGCCTGAGCTGGTCCTCGGAGGCGCTGAGCGCAACCGAACGGGAGGCCCTGCGCTCCCGGCTCGCCGGCTTGGGGCAACTCACCGATACGCCGACGCAACTGACCCTGGAACTCGACCTGTCCGCTACCGAACAAGGGGGACAAACACCATGAGTGCGTTGATATCCCTGCTCTCGCCACTGCAACAGGCCTGGCTGTCTCGCGAACCCAGGGAGCGCCGGACCCTGGCCATCGGCGCCGGCATCATTGTTCTGCTGCTCGGCTATCTGGCCATCTCGCGGCTGGGCGCTATCGACATTACCGACGCTGCTCCACCGCCGGCGGCCTCCTCCCGCCTTCCGGCCATCCAGCCACTGGCGCAGGAACGCTGGCTGGCCGCCGCCGAACGCCACGGCATCGACGCGCCGCGCTTGGAATCGCAAGCCCATGGCCTGCGCCTTCAGGGGCGAGTGCCACAGCCACAGACCGTCACGACCTTCGCCCGCTGGGCGGCGCAGCATGGCTGGTGGACCACCGAATGGTCGCTGGCACGGGAATCGGACGGCGGCCTGGCGCTGGAGATGACCCTGGTGGCGGAGCTCGAGCGCCAGCCCATCGCCAAACAGGATGAGGCCACGCCATGAAGCGCTACATCGGCCGGGCGGCCCAGGCCATCCTCATCATCGGCATTTTCTGTCTGACCCTGCTGTTCACCCTGCCGCTCGGCGCCCTGTCAGGCCTCATCGCGGCCAACCTCCCCGAGGGAGTCGACCTGGAAGAGCCGCGCGGTCGGCTGCTGGATGGCCGGGCCACGGCGCTGATCTTCGAGCCCCGCCCCGGCTGGCCCCTGAGATTCGAACCGCTGAACTGGCACCTGGGACTGGATGGCTGGCGCCCTGAACTGCACCTGGGCATCGGCGACGGCTGGGCGCTCGACGCGCGACTGGAGGGTCTGAGCGTGGCCTGGCGGCTCGAGGGAGGGGATCTCGCGGCCCTCGATACCTCGGCGCTGCCGGTGGGCTCCGGCATCGGCCTCGACGGCAGGCTGGAAGGACAATTGGAGGGCCGGATGGGCCCGGGCGGTTGCCTGGCAGCCGAGGGGCAGCTCACCGGCCCCTCCCTGCAATTGAAGGCCCCCGAGATCGTTCCCCTGGAACGGGCGACCTTGAGCCTCGCCTGCGCCCAGGGCCAGGATGCGTGGCACTTCACGCTCGGCGAGCCAGAAGATGTGCGGCTACGTGCGACTCACTCGCTGCTTGGCGGTCATGGTGAACTGAACGCCCGGCTTCCGGCCGATCATCCCTTGCTCACCTACTGGCGACTGCTCGACCCGCGCGTGACCCCCGGCGAGCAATCGCGTCAGTGGTAGGCGGCATCCTCGCGGTGCATCATCGCCGTGTCGACCAGCCGGCGCGCCTCGGCGAGGCGCACCACGCTACCCACGATGATCAGGCAGGGCGACGGCAGCGGATGGGCGGCAAGCCGTTCGGACATGTCGGCCAGGGTGCCGACGAGCGCCTCCTGCCCGGGCAGGCTGGCATTGGCGACCAGCATGATCGGCCAGTCGTCGGGCAGCCCGGCGCCGCGCAGGCCGTTGCAGATGGCCTCGACGCGGGACAGTCCCATGTAGAACACCAGGGTTTCGTCGCGGCGTGCCAGGGCGGACCAGTCCGGCTCGCCCCCTTCGCGACACTGCTGGGCGGTGATCAGGCGAAGCTGCTGGGCATGGCCGCGATCGGTGAGCGGAATGCCCATGCTCGCGCAGGCCGCCGAGGCAGCGGTGATACCAGGCACGATCTCGCTGTCGACCCCCGCGGCATCCAGCGCGGCCAGTTCCTCGCCCATGCGCCCGAAGATGCCGGGGTCGCCACCCTTCAGCCTGACGACCCGCTTGCCCTCGCCGGCCAGGCGCACCATCAGCGCACCGATCTCGGCCTGGGCGACACTGTGCTGCCCCCGCGCCTTGCCCACGTAGTAGCGCTCGCGTCCGGCGGGAATCAGAGACAGAATCTCGTCGCCCACCAGGCGATCGTAGACCACGGCATCGGCGTCGCGCAGCAGTCGGGCGGCCTTGAGAGTCAGCAGTTCGACATCGCCGCTGCCGGCACCAACCAGAAACACCCGGCCGGTCCGGTGACCATGACGACGCCCCGCAGCATTGTACGCATCGCGCCACGGGCGCCAGGACTCCCACCATGAGAGGGCCACACGCGCCAGCGAATCCACGGGGCGCAGGATGCCCTCAAGCCGGCTCGACATCAGGGACGGGATGAGACGCATGGGCCCTCTCCTCTTCGATAAGTGATTTCAATTCGGGAATGCAGCTACCACACTGGGTGCCGCAGGCCAGTCGGGCGCCCAGTGCCTCGACGCTGGTATCGCCCTCGCGGATCGCCGAGGTGATGGCGCCCTGGCCGACCTGATGACAACTGCACACCAGGGGGCCATCGTCGGCGGCGCCGTCCTCGCAGGCGGCCAGGATGCGGCGCCGCTGGCCCACTTCCAGGGCGATGCCCTCGGCGGCTTCGGCGAAGCGTTCATCGAGCCAGGCCAGTCCCGGCAATTCGGCCGGCGGACCGACCATCAACCACCAGCGCAGGCGCCCCGCCTCGATGCCCGCGGCACGCAGCCGACCGTCGGCCGGATCATCGCACCACAGCGAGGCCGCCACCGGCAGGATCTCGGCCAGCCAGGCCAGCCAGTCACGCTCGGCGGCAGCAGGGGCGCCGGCCAGTTGCCAGCGTTCGGCATGGGCCATGGGAGTCCGCGCCCAGTAGCCGGTCTCCCGGTACACCCGCGCGCCCACGTCGAGATCGGCGGCGACCACCAGGGTGGCCTCCCAGGCGCTGGGTAATGCCGCCAGGGCCACGGCGCCGTGCTTCGACTCGGGCTGACCGGACAGCGGATCGACATGCGACGCCAGCAGTGCACCGGCCAGCGCCGAGGCGCTGAAACGATCGCTCCAGTGGATTGGTACGAACAGTTCGCCGCGCCGCTGCGCCGGCGAGATGCGAACCCGCCCCCGGTAGTCACCACCCTCGCCCTCGAGTCGCGCCAGCCCCTGATCGGTCAGGCCCAGCTCACGGGCGTCCTCGGGATGCACCTCGATGAAGGGCTCGCTACGGTGGTTCATCAGCCGTGGCGCCCGAGCGGTGCGCGTCATGGTGTGCCACTGGTCGCGCACCCGACCAGTGTTGAGGCGAAAGCGGCGGTGCTCGCCGAGGGCCTGGACGGGGCCGTGTGGTGACACCGGCACCAGCCGAGCCCGGCCATCGGGCGTGGCAAAATGACCGTCCTCGAACAGGCGTGGTGTTCCCCGCGGCGCCTGGCGCGTTACCGGCCACTGGATCGGTGCCAGGGTGTCATAGCCCTGGCGGTCGAGCTCGGCCAGCGCCGAGATATCGAAGCAGCGCCGCCCGTCGCCCTCGTTCTCGAAGCCGGACAGGCGCGCATGTTCGACGAAGATATCGGCCGGATGCGCATAGTCGAAGGCCTCGCCGAAGCCCAGGCGTCGCGCCACTTCGCTGATGATCCACCAGTCATGACGGGCCTCGCCCGGTGGCGCCATCAGGCCGCGCTGGCGCGAGATGCGGCGCTCGGAGTTGGTCACGGTGCCGTCCTTTTCCGACCAGCCGGAGGCCGGCAGCACGATGTCGGCCACCTCCAGCAGATCGGTATCGGCCATGCACTCCGAGACGATCACCAGCGGACAGTGGGCCAGCGCCGCGCGTACGCGACGAGCGTCGGGCAAGCTGACCGTGGGATTGGTGGCCATGATCCACACCGCCCGGATCTCGCCGCGCTCGATGGCCTCGAACAGCGCCACCGCCTTGTGCCCCGGCCCTTCCGGGAGATGCGGAACGAGCGAGTCGGTGCTCCAGAAGCGCGTCACCCGCTCCAGGGCGCCGGGGCTATGGTAATCCATATGGGCGGCCAGCTGGTTGGCCAGGCCGCCCACTTCGCGCCCTCCCATGGCATTGGGCTGGCCGGTGATGGAGAAGGGACCGGCGCCGGGCAGGCCGATCTTGCCGCCTGCCAGGTGGCAATTGATGATCGCCTGGCACTTGTCGGTACCACTGCTCGACTGGTTGATGCCCTGGGAATACAGCGTCACCACGTGGAGCTGGCTGGCGAACCAGTAGAAGAAGGTCTCCAGGCGCTCGGGGTCAACATCGCAGTCGGCGGCGATGGCCTCGACCGAGACATCGTCCTGACGGGCCTCGGCCAGGGCTTCCTCCACCCCGCGCGTGTGGCGTTCCAGGTAGACGCGATCGAGCTTGCCCCGCTCGGCCATCCAGGCCAACAGCCCGGTGAACAGGCGAGCATCGCTGCCGGGACGCACGCCCAGGTAGAGATCGGCCAGCTCGCAGGTGTCGGTGATGCGCGGATCGATCACCACCACTCGCAGCAGGGGGTTGCGCGTCTTGGCGACGCGCAGGCGCTGGAACAACACCGGATGATTCCAGGCCAGGTTCGAGCCCGCCAGCACCACCAGCTCGGCATCCTCCAGGTCCTCGTAGTTGCAGGGTACGGCATCGGCCCCCAGCGAGCGCTTGTAGGCGGCCACCGCCGAGGCCATGCAAAGCCGCGAGTTGGTATCCAGATGCGGCGTGCCGAGAAAACCCTTGAACAGCTTGTTGGCGACGTAATAGTCCTCGGTGAGCAATTGCCCGGAGAGATAGCCGGCCAGGGCTTCTGGGCCGTGCTCGCGCTGCGTCTCGGCCAGGCGCTCGGCCACGGCGTCCAGGGCCGTGTCCCAGTCGACCTCGGCACCATCCAGCCGCGGGCGCGTGAGTCGCCCCCGGTCACCGAGCGTCTCGTGCAGTGCCGAGCCCTTGACGCACAAACGGCCATGATTGGCCGGATGCTCGACATCGCCCTCGACGGCGATGATCCGCCCATCGTGCATCTCGGCACGCACGCCACAACCGACCCCGCAATAAGGGCATGTGGTGCGTGCGTCTTGCGTTGAGGCCCTGGACATGACGCTATCCTCCCGTCGTGGACGATTGCCGAAACGACGACGCCCACCGCCTCACGGCAACCGAAGCTGCGGAGAAGCGGTGGGCGTCTTTGCCGATGAACGGATCACCCTTGATCCATCCTGGTCACCGGTTATCTAGCAAGCCCCGTGCCAGGAATGCTCAACCCCCGGAATACCGCGTGCCGCGACGATCTCGCCGCCGGCGGACAGCAGCTCGCCGCACAGCTCGGGCGCATCTCGCCACCCCGCCCGCACCGACTCGGTGCAACACCCGCCCGCCACACTTCCTGCCCATGCCATCGGGCCAACACTTTGCCGGCGTTCACCAGGAGTTCCAGCAACTGGAACGCATCTTGCAACCGATCGGGAAACGCCCCTATGCAACGAGCTACGCCACCATGCCTCAGCCCTTGAAAGTCCTTCTGGTCGACGACGAGATCGTGCGGGCCGCCATGGTCGAGGAAGCCCTCGCCAACGAGGGCCACGAGGTCATCTGTCGCCTGCAGGCCCCGACGAGCCTCAACGAGATGGTCGCCCGCCATCAACCCGATGTAGTAATCATCGACATGGAATCCCCCGACCGCGACACCCTCGACAGCATGTCGCTGCTCAACCGCGAGAACCCGCGTCCGGTGGTGTTCTTCGCCGACCAGCATGACCCCGAGACCATGCAGGCCGCGCTCAAGTCCGGCGTCAGCGCCTATGTGGTGGACGGTCTGGTACCGGGCCGGGTCAAGGCGGTCATGGAAGTCGCCATCGCCCGCTTCGAATCCTTCCAGTCGATGCGCCGCGAACTGGACCAGGCCCGCACCCAACTGGCCGAACGCAAACGCATCGAACGCGCCAAGGGCCTGTTGATGAAGCATCAGGACTGTGACGAACCCCAGGCCTATCGCATGCTGCGCAAGCTGGCCATGGACCGCGGTCAGCGTATCGGCGACGTGGCCAACAACGTGATCGACATCCTCGAACAACTGGAGAAGGGACGATGAGCGCGCCCGAACTCGAACGACTGACGCTGGGATTCATCCCCCTGCTCGACGCCGCCCTGCCGATCATCGCCCGCGAGGCCGGCTTCTTCGCCGACGAAGGACTCGAAGTCGCCCTCTCGCGCGAAAATGCCTGGTCGACACTGCGCGACAAGGTCGCCTCCGGCCTGCTCGACGGTGCCCACATGCTCTCGCCCCTGCCATTGGCCATGAGTCTCGGCCTGTCGCGCGCTCCCTGCGAGACCCTGGCGCCGTTCATCCTCGGTCGTGGCGGCAACACCATCGTGCTGTCGCGGCACTGGTCCGAGGGCATGAACGATATCGGCGAAGAGCACGATCCGCGCGACAATGCCCGCCGCTTCGCCGCCCGACTGCACACCCACCGCGGCGAGCCGCCCAGGCTGGCGATGGTCTATCCCTACTCCTGCCAGCACTATCAACTGCGCGAATGGCTGGCCGGTGCCGATATCGACATCGATCGACAGGTGACGCTGGGAGCCCTGCCCCCGCCACGTATGGTCGAGGCGCTGGAAAACGGCGAGATCGACGGGTTCTGCGTCGGCGAGCCCTGGGGCAGCCTGGCCCGGCATCGCGACGTCGGGCGTATCGTCGCCAGCGGCGCCCAGCTATGGCCGGCGCACCCCGAGAAGGTCCTGGGCGTGACCGCCTCCTGGGCGCTGCGCTATCCCACTACCCTGGCGGCAATGATCCGTGCGCTGCACAAGGCCAGCCAGTGGCTCGGCGCCTCGCCGGAACATGCCCGACGTGCCCAGAGCTGGCTGGTGCTGCCGCCTTACCTGGATCGCAGCGTCGCGCATCTCGAGAGCCTGGCGCCCGATGCTCCGCCGGCCTGGCAGAGCCTCGTCGGCGACCCCCGCCCGACCGCCGAGATCATGTCCCATGTGGCCGAGCACCTCGACCAGCACATGCGAAAACACGGTCGCCTGCTCGACATGCGCACCCTCTCGACCTGCTACAGCCCCGCGCATTTCGATGCCGCCACGCACCAATGACGTGCACGGGACACGACAGGTAACAGCTGAACAGCCTCCTCGATGCGGCCTAACCAAATGATATAAAAGCACTATCAAGAAAATGGCGTAGAACTTGAAAGACGCTTGAGCGAACAACGCCGATCCGCGAGCTCCTTTGCCACGGACCGGCCCCCGGCGATCAACGGCGATCGCCACGCTTTCGGACAAAGACGTCTCAGCGCCCCCGATGCCGGGGAGCGCGGAGACGTCTTTTTGCGTTTTCAGGAGGTTGCGATATGCGACCCAATGCCACCATCAGCACCGACGACCGAGCTCCCATCGATCACCTGGTGATCGTCGGCAACGGCATGGCCGCCCACCGCCTGGTCGCGACACTCTGCGACAAGCCCCGGGCGCCCCGCCGGATCACCGTCATCGGCGAGGAAACCAGCCACGCCTACAACCGTATCCTGCTGTCGCCCTGGCTGGCCGGCGAAATGCAGCGCGATGCCCTGCGCCTGCCCGAGCACGCCGCGACCACACAGACCGGCACACGCATCGAGACCCGGCTCGGCGAGCGCGTCACCGCCATCGACCGCGAAGCACGCCGGGTGACCACCGACCGGGGTGCGAGCCTCGACTACGACCGACTGGTGCTGGCTACCGGCTCGCGTTCCGCCATGCCGCCGGTGCCCGGCGTGACCCTTGATGGCGTGCATGGGTTCCGCGACCTGGGCGACGCCGAGGCCCTGGCCCGGGCCGCTCGACACGGCGGCCGCGCCGTGGTCATCGGCGGCGGCCTGCTCGGCCTGGAAGCTGCCGAGGGGCTGCGCAAGCGCGGCATGCGGGTTCAGGTGATCCAGCGCAGCGCGCGCCTGATGAACCGCCAGCTCGACGCCACCGCCGCAGGGCTGTTGCGCGTTGAACTCGAGGCGCGAGGCCTGGAAGTGATCACCGACGGCCACTTGAGCGCGCTGGAAGACAACAGCCAGGGCCGAGTGCGTGCCGTGATTCTCGCCGATGGCACCCGGCTGGCCGCCGATCATGTGGTGATCGCCACCGGCATCACCCCCAACGTCGAGCCGGGGCGTGCCGCCGGGCTCGACTGCGACCGTGCCATCCGCGTCGATGAGTGGCTGACCACTTCGGACGCCGCCATTCATGCCCTGGGCGAATGCTGTCAGTTCGGCTTGAGCACCTTCGGACTGGTGGAACCGATCTGGCAGCAGGTCGAGGTGCTCGCCGCCCGCCTGGCCGGCGAGGCCGGCCCCGGCTATCGCGATCGCCCGACCGCCACCAAGCTCAAGATCAGCGGCGTGTCGCTGTACGCCTTCGGGCCCATCGAGGCCACGCCGGAGCATGATGTGCTCACCTACCACGATCCCGAACAGGGCGAATATCGCCGCCTGCTGCTGCGCGATGGTCGCATCGACGGCGCCGTACTCTACGGCGATACCGCCATGGGCCCCTGGCTGTTCGACCGCTCCCGGGACGGCATGCGCTTCGGCACCGCGCGTCGCACCCTGCTGCTCGGCCAGGCCGATACCGAGGCCCTGCTCGACGACGAAGCAGGCGCCCCACATGTCACCGACACCCTCGACCAGGAGGCCGCATGAAGGCATCGAACGCCACTCCCCAGAACCTGATCATCGTCGGCAACGGCATGGTCGGCCATCATCTCGTCGAACAGCTCATCGAACGCGGCGCCCATCGGCACTACCGAATTCGGGTATTCGGCGAAGAGCGCCACCTGGCCTATGACCGGGTGCATCTTTCCGAGTACTTCAATGGTCGTGATGCCGACGATCTGGCGCTTTCGACCGCTGACTACTACGCCGAGCACGGCATCGAACTGCACCTGCACGAAGCGGTCACCGACATCGACCGGAACACCCGGGAGCTGGTCACGCCCCAGGGGCGTTATGCGTACGATCGCCTGGTGCTGGCCACCGGCTCCTACCCTTTCGTGCCGCCGATTCCCGGCGGTGACCGTGACGGTTGCCTGGTCTACCGGACTCTGGACGACCTCGACGCCATCCGCGAGGCGGCACGCTCGGCCACCACCGGCGTGGTGGTCGGCGGCGGCCTGCTGGGCCTGGAAGCCGCCAATGCCCTGCGCGGACTCGACCTGGACACCGCCGTGGTGGAATTTGCGCCGCGCCTGATGCCCATGCAGGTCGATCACGAAGGCGGCGAGCTGCTGCGCGAGAAGATCGAGGCGCTGGGCGTGCAGGTACTGACCGACCGGGCGACCCAGCACATCGAGAATGGCGACACCAGCCGACACCGCATGGTGTTCCAGGACGACAAGCGGCTGGAGACCGACCTGATCGTCTTCTCGGCGGGCATCCGTCCGAGGGACGAACTGGCCCGCCATGCCGGCCTGGCGATGGGCGAGCGCGGCGGCGTGGTCATCGATGACCGCTGCCAGACCAGCGATCCGTCGATTCTCGCCGTCGGCGAGGTTGCCCTCTGGCAAGGCAGCATCTTCGGCCTGGTGGCGCCGGGTTACCAGATGGCCAAGGCCGCCGCCGACACCCTGTGCGGTGGCGAGCTGACCTTCGAGGGTGCCGACATGAGCACCAAGCTGAAACTGCTCGGCGTCGACGTCGGCGCCATCGGCGATGCCCACGGCGACCGCTCGCCGGGTGCCCGCCAGTTCCGCTACTTCGACCAGCTCAAGCAGGTATACCGCAAGCTGGTCGTCTCCAGCGACGGCAAGAAGCTGCTCGGCGCCATGCTGGTCGGCGATAACGCCACCTACGACACCCTGATGCAGTACTACGCCAATGGCCTTGAATTGCCGGCGGATCCCGCCTCGCTGATCCTGCCCAATGTCGAAGGCGCCCCCGCCCTGGGGCCCGACGCCCTGCCCGACACGGCCTCGATCTGCTCCTGCCATAACGTTACCAAGGGCGCGATCTGCGAGGCCATCGACGCCGGCTGCGACGATCTCGGTGCGGTCAAGGCCGCCACCAAGGCGAGTACCGGCTGCGGTGGCTGTGCCGCCCTGCTCAAGAGCGTGGTCGACAGCGAGCTGGAGGCGCGCGGCGTGGAGGTCGACCAGTCGATCTGCGAGCACTTCGCCCATACCCGCCAGGCGCTCTATTCGATCGTGCGCGTCGAGGGCATCAAGACCTTCGGCGAGCTGATCGAAAAGCACGGCCATGGCCTGGGCTGCGACATCTGCAAGCCGGCGGTGGCCTCGATCCTGGCCTCCTGCTTCAACGAGCCGATCACCGACGCCGCCCACGTGCCCCTGCAAGACACCAATGACACCTTCATGGCCAATATGCAGAAGAACGGCACCTATTCGGTAGTACCACGCATTCCCGGCGGCGAGATCACGCCGAGCAAGCTGCGCGTGCTGGGCGAGGTCGGCGAGAAATACGGCCTGTACACCAAGATCACCGGCGGTCAGCGCGTCGATCTCTTCGGCGCTCGACTCGAGCAATTACCCGACATCTGGGCCGAATTGATCGAGGCCGGCTTCGAGACCGGCCATGCCTACGGCAAGGCCACCCGCACGGTGAAATCCTGCGTGGGCAGCACCTGGTGCCGCTACGGCGTGCAGGACAGCGTGGGCATGGCGATCCGCCTAGAGAATCGCTACAAGGGGCTGCGTTCGCCGCACAAGCTCAAGTTCGCCGTTTCCGGCTGCACCCGGGAGTGCGCCGAGGCGCAGAGCAAGGACGTCGGCGTGATCGCCACCGAGCACGGCTGGAACCTCTATGTTTGCGGCAACGGCGGCATGCGTCCGCGCCATGCCGAGCTGTTCGCCACTGACCTCGACGACGACACCCTGATCCGTTACATCGACCGTTTCCTGATGTTCTACGTGCGTACCGCCGATCGGCTGCAGCGCACGTCGGTATGGCGCGAAAACCTCGAAGGCGGGCTCGACTATCTCAAGGAAGTCGTGATCGACGACAGCCTGGGGCTCGGCGATGAACTCGAGCGCCAGATGCAGACGGTGATCGACAACTACGAGTGCGAGTGGGCCGGCGCGCTTTCCGACCCCGAGAAACTCAAGCGCTTCCGCAGCTTCGTCAACGACGAACGGCCGGATCCGGACATCATCGTGACCGAGGAGCGTGGCCAGCTCAGACCCGCCTGAACAGCGCTTTCGCTATGGTTGGTTCCCGTACCAACGAGGGGCGCCGGGGACAGGTCGAAGAGGAGGTCCTACGCCATGAATCGCGTAGGTAGCGCCCAGGGATGGGTTCACAGCGCCTCCTCGAAGACCTGTCGACGGATCAGCCCCGAGAGAGCAAGTCGACGCCGGCCGCTCAGGCCCGCAAATCCTGGCCACCGGCCTGTCTCCTGAACAACCGGGATTTCCCGAACAACCAAGGAGCTCTCCCATGACCACCGCCACCGCAGAAGACCTGATCACCTCCAACGACTGGCAGTCCCTGTGCACCAGGGAGGACCTGGTCGCCCACTCCGGCATCGCCGCCCGCATCGAGACTCGCGACGGCCCCGCCCAGGTCGCGATCTTCTACCTGCCCGGCCACGCCCCGGAACTCTATGCCATCGACCACCACGACCCCTTCTCCGGCGCCAATGTCATCGCTCGCGGCATCATCGGCGACGTCGCGGGCGAGCCGGTCGTAGCCTCGCCGCTCTACAAGCAGCACTTCAGGTTGCGCGACGGGCAGTGCGTGGAAGACGAGCAGGTCAGACTGCGCACCTGGCGCGTCGCCCTGCGCGACGGACACGTCCTCGTGCAAGCCTGACACCGCGGCCCCGCCACCCGGCGGGCCCGGTTCGTTGACGTAGCCGTAAGGCTCGTCTACTTGCAGACTTGACGATATGGTCCATGCTAAGGAAGCGTTGACGACAATGCCGATCATTGCACCCTCGACGCCATCCAATGTCCAACCCGATAGAGACCCGACAAGGAGGAACACTAGCGATCAGGGAGACACGTCACGCCCTGTCACAGACCTGACATTTTGCGCTGACAGTGTCGACATCGAGGCGTCATGTTGGTGACGCCGATCCGGTGACAATCAGGAGAGCTGCGCCGATGGTACGCATCGACAAGAAAGCCACCCGGCTTTACGTGCTGGACACCAATGTCCTGATTCACGACCCCGCCGCCCTCTACCAGTTCGACGAGCACGAAGTGGTGATCCCGATGACCGTGCTCGAGGAACTCGACAAGCACAAGAACGGCATCCGCGAGATCGCTCGCACCGCCCGGCAAGTCAGCCGAACCCTTTCCGACCTCACCGCCAACGTCGATATCGGCCAGATTCGCGACGGCATTCCCATTCCTCGTCTCACCGGCCCCGAAGGCCGACTTCGCCTGCTCTGCTACAACGACCTCAAGCCGCTCGACCCACTCGAGGACAGTCCGGACAACCGGCTGCTCACCGAGACCTGCCGGCTGCGCGACGAGCGCCCCGATGCTTCGGTCGTGCTGGTCACCAAGGACATCAACCTGAGGGTCAAGGCGGCAGCGCTAGGCGTACCCGTGGAGGATTACCTCACCGACCGGGCCTTCGACGACAGCGACGCCATGATCAGCGGCGCCCGCATCTATCCCGAAGCCGGCCACGACGGCAGTGGCCTGTGGGGAACCCTGCGTGCGGACGTCCAGGTGAGTCGCGAGGACGACCGAGTGGTCTATCGCCTCGCCGGCGAGATCCCGGAAGACTGGCACCTCGGCATGCTGGTGTCGGACAACGACAACGGTGCCAGCTTCGAGGCCGTGGTGCGTGAAGTCAGCCCCCGACACGCCCAGCTCGAGTTGCTCACCGACTATCGCCACGGCGCCAGCGTATGGGGCGTCCACGCCCACGACAGCCGCCAGAATTTCACGCTCAACCTGCTGATGGACGACGACATCGACCTGGTCACCATTGCCGGCAGCGCCGGTACCGGCAAGACCTTCATGACGCTCGCCGCCGCCTTTCAGCAGACGCTGGACACCAAACGCTTCGAGCGAGTGGTCTTCACTCGGGCGCCGATCTCGATGAGCGAGGACATCGGCTACCTGCCCGGTACCGAGGAAGAGAAGATGTCGCCCTGGATGGGTGCCTTTCACGACAACATGGACAACCTGCTGCGCGACGAACACGACGGCAGCACCACCTGGAACCAGGAGGCCACCCGCCAGTTGCTCGGCTCCCGGGTGCAGATTCGCGCCCCGGGGTTCATGCGTGGCCGAACCCTCAACGACACCTTTCTGATCATCGACGAGGCACAGAACTTCACGCCCAAGCAACTCAAGTCGCTGATCACCCGCGCCGGGCGCAACACCAAGATCGTCTGCCTGGGCAACGTGGGGCAGATCGACACGCCTTATCTCACCGCCAACACCTGCGGCATGGCCGCCGTCGTGCAGCATTTTCGCGACTGGGCCCACGCCGGTCACGTCACGCTGATGAGTGTGGAACGCTCACGCCTGGCACTCGCCGGCGAGGAACTCCTCTGAACATCGCCAGGATCGCGATCCTGCAATGCAAGGGGCCGGCGCAAGACGCCGGCCCTTCATGTCATTGCCTCAAGAAAAACGCGTGAACTCCGATCCGACACGCTTCAGGCGCCGCGATTCACCGCCTTCTCGATCAGTGCCTCACTGTCGCTGCCCGGCCCTTGCTTCAGTACCTTGCAGGCCTCGTGATAGAGGCAGACAAAACGCTGGCATGACGCACAGTGCACCTTGTCGTCGGGATTCTTGATACTGGGGACCCGCATCAGGTGGCTGCCGCAATTCGGGCAGGCCACGGGCAAACGTAAATCTTCCGATAAGGCCATGAGCGTCTCCTCTTTGCCAGTTCATGCCGGTTATCCATGCGGCTGGCCCAATGCCGACAGGGCTCTTGCCGGGAGCCGTCAGTCCGTCTCCCCCTTCTAGACCATAACGGGCCGGAGGGCGAACGCCAACCAGGGTGGCCTCAACCGCCGAGCCGAGCACACAGCCAGCGACTGATATCGGCGACCTGCTGGGGGCAGACGGCATGGGCCATGGGATATTGCCGATATTCGACCGGATACCCCATGGCCTGCAGGCGTTCATGCGCGGCACGCCCCAGCGACTCGGGTACCACAGGGTCGAGATTACCGTGGTGCACCTCGATGGGCAGGTCGCGATTGGCATCGGCATAGTCGAGGCTGTCGGCCGTGGCGAGATAGGTCGACAGGGCCAGCAACCCGCCCAGGCGCTGAGGGAAGCTCAAGGCCGCGTCGTAAGCCACGGCGCCCCCCTGGGAAAAGCCGGCGATGATGATACGCCCCGGCGCGATACCGTGGTCGATCTGTTCCTGAATCAAGCCCTGGAGGCGTTCGGCAGAGGCCTTCAACTGAGCCTCGTCGACTTGGCGATCCAGACTCATCTCGGTGATGTCATACCAGGCAGGCATCACCATGCCACCATTGACGGTCACCGGCAGACGAGGCGCATGGGGCAGGATGAAACGCACGCCGGCATCGGCGGGCAGTTCCAGAGCCGGTACCAGAGGCTCGAAGTCATGCCCGTCGGCGCCCAGACCATGCAGGATGAATACGCAGGCATCGGCGACCTTGCCGTTGGCCGGCTCGATGATCAACTCGTCGGGTGCGCTCATGGCGACATCATCTCCACAGACAAAAGCCACACCCTAGCGTAACGGCTGCGCCAAATAAATCACGGCCGGGGCCCGGCGGCATTTTGTTGTTGTGCAAACGCAAGCGGGGCCCGCTTTCGCGGGCCCCGCCATCCCACCATCCAAGCGGATGGTGGCTATCCTGCATCAGGACAATCGACGATCAGTCGACGACCTTGATGTTGGACGCCTGCAGGCCTTTCTTGCCCTGAGTGACGTCGAAGGAGACCTTCTGGCCGTCCTGCAGAGACTTGAAGCCGTCTGCCTGAATCTCGGAGAAGTGAGCGAACAGGTCGTCACCGTTGTCGTCCGGAGAGATGAAGCCGAAGCCTTTGGTGTCGTTGAACCACTTGACAGTACCGGTAGCCATTTTTCGAATTCCTCAAATAGCATTGATTTGCCGGGAAATACCCGAGTTGCAGTGGGTAAAACAAGAAACGTTTCACCGGGAAATCGATGCACTGAGCGTTTCGATGACCACTTGCGATGTTCGACTTGCCAACCTACTGCGAACTAGCATGCGCCTGAGCGAGGCGCAGGTCAAACACTATTTGCTCGATATGACGAGATCATGACGTTTCGGCCAGGATCCAACCGGCCGCTTTCTCGGCGATCATCAGGGTCGGTGCGTTGGTGTTGCCGCTGGTGATGGTCGGCATCACGCTGGCGTCCACCACCCGGAGCCCCGTCACGCCACGCACCCTGAGGTGCGAATCGACCACCGCCGAGGGGTCATCGTCACGCCCCATGGCCGCGGTGCCCACGGGATGGAAGATGGTGGTGCCGATGTCGCCGGCCAGGCGCGCCAGCTCCTCGTCGGTCTGGTAGCGCTCGCCCGGCTTGATCTCTTCGGGACGATAGCGGGCCATGGCCTGTTGAGCGATGATGCGACGGGTGATGCGCAGCGAGTCCGCCGCGACCCGGCGGTCTTCCTCGGTTGCCAGGTAATTGGGCGAAATCAGCGGTGCCAGGGAAGGATCGCGACCGGCAATGCGTACCCAGCCCCGACTGGTCGGATTGAGGTTGCAGACACTGGCGGTGATCGCCGGAAAATCGTGCAGTGGCTGCCCGAACGCCTCCAGGCTCAACGGCTGCACGTGGTATTCGAGATTGGCATGCGGTTGGTCCGGTGCGCTGCGCGTGAAGACGCCGAGCTGGGAAGGCGCCATGCTCATGGGGCCTGAACGTCGCAGCAGGTATTCCAGGCCGATGCGCGTCTTGCCGAACCATGAACCGACACGGGTATTCAGGGTATCGGCGCCGTTGACACGATATACCGAGCGCAATTGCAGATGATCCTGCAAGTTCTCGCCCACACCCGGCAAATCGACGATCAAGGGAATGTCGTGCTTGGCAAGCAATTCGGCCGGCCCGATACCGGACAGCTGGAGCAGTTGCGGCGAGCCGATGGCACCAGCGCACAACACCACTTCGCGGGCCGCTTCCACCTCGACGACCTCACCATCCCGCATCACCCGCACGCCAGCGCAGTGGGGGCGGCTCGACTCTTCCGCATCGAAGCCCAGGCACTGCACCTGGCTCGAATGCCAGAGGGTGAAGTTGTCACGTCCCTCGATGCCTCGCAGGAAGGCCTTGGCAGTGTTCCAGCGCCAACCGCTCCGCTGGTTGACCTCGAAGTAATCCACCCCTTCGTTATCGCCACGATTGAAGTCATCGACCCGAGGAATGCCGGCCTGCTCGGCGGCCTGGGCGAAATCGTCGAGTACCTGCCAGCGAAGCCGCTGACGCTCGACACGCCATTCGCCACCATGGCCGTGGAAGTCGCGATGCGCGGCATCGGGCTCGGCCCCGTCATCGAGACGGTGGTGATCCTCGTGATGCATGAAATCCGGCAGACAGTTCGCCCAGCGCCAGGCATCGTCGCCGGTCACCTCCGCCCAGTGGTCGTAATCCCTGGCCTGGCCTCGCATGTAGATCATGCCGTTGATGCTGGAACAGCCTCCGAGCGTCTTGCCTCGCGGATAGACCAGCCGGCGCCCGTTGAGTCCCGGTGATGGTTCGGTGCGAAAACGCCAGTCAGTGCGCGGGTTGTCGATGCAGTAGAGATAGCCGACGGGAATGTGAATCCAGGGATAGGTGTCACGCCCTCCCGCCTCGATCAGTAGCACGCGCCGCTCGCCGTCCTCGGTCAGGCGCTTGGCGAGCAAGCAACCGGCGGTGCCGGCACCGACGATGATGGTGTCGAAACGATGGCGCTGCGTCATGGTCTGCCTCCTGCATCCGACAAGACGATGCCTGACACGCTAGCGCTCGGTGCCGCGAATTGACAGTCGACCTTCCGCGACATGCAATAGCCGGACCCTCATCGCAAGGAGAGCGTGTCCACATGTACCGCCTACCGAGTCGCTACGGCGCCTATGCCATCAGTCTCGCCGGTCTCGTCGTCTGCCTGCTGGGCCTGATCTTGGCCCCGGCCTGGCCCTGGGGACTGGGCGTTCTGGTCTTCGGCCTGCTGGTCGCCCTGGGCACCCATGACGTGTTCCAGCACCATCACACCGTCAGCCGCAACTATCCGATACTGGCCCATCTGCGCTATTGGCTGGAGTCCATCGGCCCCGAGATCCGTCAGTACTTCATCCAGTCGGACACCGAAGAGCGGCCTTTTTCCCGGGAACAGCGCAGCCTGGTCTACCGCCGTGCCAAGAACACCATCGACAAGCAGCCGTTCGGCTCCCAGCGCGACATGCAGGCCCCCGGCTACGAGTGGATGAACCACTCCCTGGCGCCAAAGCACATAGAGGACCGTGACTTCCGGGTCGTCATCGGCGCCGACCGCCCCCGCCCCTACAGCGCCAGCGTTTTCAACATCTCGGCAATGAGCTTCGGTGCCCTCTCGGCCAACGCCATCCGTGCCCTGAACGAAGGCGCACGGGAAGGCAACTTCTATCACGACACCGGCGAAGGCGGCCTGTCTCCCTATCATCGCCATGGCGGCGACCTGGTCTGGGAGCTCGGCTCCGGCTATTTCGGCTGTCGCGATGCCGAGGGCCGCTTCGACCCCGAGCGATTCGCCGAAACCGCCAGCCTCGAGGCGGTGAAGATGATCGAGATCAAGCTCTCCCAGGGTGCCAAGCCCGGCCATGGCGGCGTACTGCCCGGTGCCAAGGTGACCGCCGAAATCGCCGCGACCCGAGGCGTGCCGGAAGGTCAAGATGTCATATCCCCGGCGGCCCACAGCGCCTTCACCACGCCACGCGAGATGATTGGTTTCATCCAGCGACTGCGCGACCTTTCCGGCGGCAAGCCGGTCGGCATCAAGCTGGCCATCGGCCATCCCTGGGAATGGTTCGCCATGGTCAAGGCCATGCGCGAGGAAGGTGACCACCCGGATTTCGTGGTGGTGGATGGCGGTCAGGGCGGTACCGGCGCGGCGCCCCTGGAGTTCGTCAACCGCCTCGGCATGCCACTCACCGAGGCCCTGCTGCTGGTGCACAACACTCTGGTCGGTGCCGGCCTGCGCGACAAGATCCGCGTGGGCGCCGCCGGCAAGGTCATCAGCGCCTTCGACATCGCCCGCACCATGGCGCTCGGCGCCGACTGGTGCAACGCCGCGCGAGGCTACATGTTCGCCCTGGGATGCATCCAGGCCCAGAGCTGTCACACCGACCGCTGCCCGAGCGGCGTGGCAACCCAGGACCCTCGACGCGGTCGCCGGCTGGACGTCCCCCTCAAGGCCGAGCGAGTGCAACGCTTCCATGCCAACACCCTGAAGGCACTGGCCGAAATGCTGACTGCCGCCGGCCTCAGCCACCCCGGCGAACTGGGCCCCGAACACGTGATTCGTCGTATTTCACGTCACGAGGTACGCAGTCTCTCCACCCTGTTCGATTTCGTAGCACCGAACGAACTCTTGGAGGGAGGCGCGTCGCGCCATGCGGTCTTTTGCGATTACTGGGAGCAGGCCGACCCCGACAGCTTCGACCCGCCGCTCAACGTCTGGCAGTTGCGCCAGAGTAAGCTGGTATAGTCGGCAACAGGTCTCATTACCCCACAAGATTTCCTCACACCCACGAAAAACGGCAGGCGCCACGCCTGCCGTTGAGAGAGGGTTCCCGTGGGACGAAGCGAAACCTCAGTCGTGCTCCACTCCGATCACACCGTCCTGGCCCTGACGGGTGGTGACTTCGAGCTCGCGACCGTTCTGGCCGCGGCCTTCGATCTCGATATTCCCCGCCTCATCGATCTGCAGACTCTCGAATTCCGTCATGCCCTCGGCACCAGCGGAGGAGAGTGCCTGACGCACATCATCGGCGGTCATGCCCCAGGCACTGGTGATCAGACGCTTGCGCTCTTCGCGCAGGACGTCGTCGCCGCTCAGGGAAAGCCGAACATCGGCATACCACTCGTCGTCCAGCCAGCCCTCGATCTCGACGGCATCACGCCCCTTGGCCTCGATCTCCTCGATATGGGTAAAGCCGAAGGTCTGGGCGCGATCGAGCACCGCGTCGATGCGATCCAGGCCGAGGCTTCCGTCAGCCTGAGCACTGCCGGCCACCAGGGCCAGGGTGGTGGCGGATGCGATCATCAGGGTCTTGAATGTCATGGCAACGTCCTCTGTGTTGGTGCATTCATCGTGAGTGCAGGGATGTTATAACAAGTCCTACCTTGCCGAGAGCTGACAAGGCCGTTCATGCTGCATTCATGTCATGACTGGCAACCTCTGGGCCATGATGATCACGCGCGCGCTTCCCTCTCTCCACCAACGCCGGCTGCCTCGCCGCCTGGGCCGAGCCTCGTGCGGCGTGCTGCTGTGCATCGCGCTCTCGGCACCGGCCATGAGCGACGAGCACTGGCAACGCCTCCACGACGACGTGCGTCGTGGCGAGGTGGTCGAGCTGCCGGTCATCCTCGACTGGCTGCAGGCGCACTACGCCGGCGAGATACTGGAAGTCGAACTCGAGCGTGACGACGGCCCACTGATCTACGAGATCGAGATGCTCGGCCCCCAGGGCCAAGTGGTAGAATTCGAGTTCGACGCCGTCAACGGAGAGCTGATCGGCATGGAAGGCGTGAACATCAATGCCATGAGGAAGGCACCATGAAGGTCTTGCTGGTAGAGGACGATGGCCCGCTCGCCGAAGCACTGAGTGCGGCCCTGGCGGATGCCGGCGTGCTGATCGAGTCGACCGCCAGCGGCACCGAGGCCGACTTTCTCGTCCAGACCGAACACTACGACGCCGTGATTCTCGACCTGGGGCTACCCGATGGCGACGGCACCCGCTGGCTGGCCCAGTGGCGAGAAGCGGGCATCGACCTGCCCGTACTGGTGCTCACGGCACGGGAGCGTTGGGCGGACAAGGCTGCCGGTTTCTCGGCCGGCGCCGACGACTATGTCACCAAGCCCTTCGAGACTGCGGAGGTGCTCTTTCGGCTGCGTGCCCTGATGCGTCGCAGCCACGGCCATGCCCATCCCGTGCTGCGCGTCGGGGACCTGGCCTTCGACACCCATACCGGCAGCGTGACACTGACTGGCCGCCCGGTCAGCCTGACCGCTCAGGAATCCCGGCTGCTGGCCTATCTGGTACATGCCGCGCCCCGAGTGGTCAGTCGTGCCGAGCTTGCCGAGCATGTCTACGACCGCGACCACGAGCCGGACTCCAATGTCATCGACGTGCAGATCAGCCGGCTGCGTCGCAAGCTCGGCAGCCAGCGCATCCAGACCCAGCGGGGTCAGGGCTATCGGCTGGTCGACCTCGATGAGGCATCATGAGCCGGCGGCTAGGCGACATTCTGGTCCGCGCCTCGGTTGCCACGCGCCTGCTGCTGGCCGCGCTTCTGCTCGTCCTCTTGCTGCTGCCGCTCGCCGGCCTGGGGCTGGCTCATCACTTTCGCGACTCGGTCACCACCGTCTTCGACGAACGCCTGCAGGCCCTGCTCAACGTGGTGATTGCCGGCGTCCACTACGATGAAGTCGAGCAGCAACTGATCCACGACCGCCCCCTGGGCGATCCTCGCTTCCGCCAGATATTCTCCGGCTGGTACTGGCAGGTCAGCGACGGCGACTCACGAATCCTGACCTCGCGCTCGCTATGGGACCAGCGCCTGGCGCTCGAGGACAGCACCTCGCCCCGCGAACTCGTCGGCCCCCGGGACACGCCGCTGCGCGTCGTCTCCCGCGACATTCGGATCGCGCCACTGGCCACACCGCTACGGGTCAGCGTGGCGGCCCCCAGCAGTACCATCGACCTCGAGGCCTCGCGCTTCAATCGTCTGCTCAGCCTCTCACTGGCGGCCCTTGGCCTGTTGATACTGCTCGGCCTGGCGGTACAGATTCGCTGGGGCCTGGCCCCCCTGCGGCGCTTGCGCGACGACCTCAAGGCCGTGGAAAACGGCGATGCCGAACGGCTCGGCACCCGGCTTCCTGCCGAACTGGCGAAACTGGCCGGCGCCATGAACGCGGTTCTCGAGCGCGACCGCCGCCGGCTGGAACGTGCCCGCCACGCAGCCGGCAACCTGGCTCATGCGCTGAAGACCCCCGTCAGCGTGCTGACCACCCTGGCCGAGGGATTACCCGGAGACTCGCAACGCCGCTTCAAGGCTGAACTGACCCGCATCGACGATGCCACCCGCCACCATCTCGCCCGCGCCTCGGCTGCCGGCGACGGTGTCCTGAACCGGCCGATCCAGTGCCTCGACACCCTGCGACCGGTGCTGGAGGGCCTGACACGCCTGGCCGAGCGTCGAGGCTTGTCCCTGACGCACGACCTTCCCACCTCCCTGACCGTTCGCCTTGATCCGCAGGATCTGCAGGAAGTGGTCGGCAACCTGCTGGACAACGCCTTGCGCTGGGCCGAGCAGCGTGTGCACCTGAGTGGCGGCACCGATAACCGGGGCACCTGGTTGCGCGTCGAGGACGATGGGCCCGGCATGAGCGAGGCCGACTGCCAGGCCGCCCTGGCACGAGGCGCCAAGCTCGATGAACAGCGCTCGGGCAGCGGGCTCGGACTGGCCATCGTCAATGACCTGGTCACCCTGCACGATGGAACCCTGACCCTCGAACGCGCCGATCTGGGCGGCCTGGCCGCCAGGGTCTGGCTGCCCGATCACCCCTGGTGAAGGGTGGGTTCCCCGGCATAAGCACATGACGAATCATGCTTTGCCAGATGGTATCGCCACCTGGCAGAATCTGCCGCCCTTTACCGTGAAAATCATTTCTGAAAATGAAATCGTATCTTGCCAAGATGCGCGGCGCCCGCGCGTCCCGACGTGACATCGACTGGCACGATGCCGCCTGGTCCTGGCTTGGCGCCTTCATCGGCATGGGTGCCGTCACCATGCTCGGAGAGCGTTGGCTCACCGAGCAGCTACTCGTCGTCGGCTCGTTCGGCGCGACCTCCGTTTTGCTCTATGCCGCGCCGGAAAGCCCCTTCGCGCAACCCCGCAACGTGCTGCTCGGCAGTCTTCTCTCGGCCCTGGTCGGCGTCGCCTGCTTCGAATGGTTCGGCGCCACGGCGCTGGCCGTGGCACTGGCCGTCTCGCTATCGATCCTGGTGATGCAGCTCACGCACAGCGTGCATCCTCCCGGTGCCGCAGCCGCCTTGATTGCGGTCATCGGCGGCCACGACGTTCATGCCTTGGGCTGGTGGTTCCCGATCCTGCCGATCGCGCTCGGCTGCAGTGTCATGCTCATTGTCGCCATGCTGGTCAACAACCTCGCTCGCCATCGGCGCTATCCTCATTACTGGTAGCGGCGACGTTCGTGAATTTCACGACACGCCATCGTGATATCCTTGTACTCGCGGGGGCCGGCAAGGGCGCCCGATGACCGTGGCGAAAAGGAATTCACGACATGACGACAGCGGAAGACGCCTCCCAGCCCCTACCTTCCGTACTGGCAGGTCCTCTGCTGAGGCGCCTGTCGAGCGAGCGTCTGCTGTTCTGGCTGGTGGGCAGCCGACCGCTCGACATGCAACTGGTTCTGCAACCCGACGGCCAACCCCCGCGCCGCCTGACGATCAACGACAAGCGGCGGCGCTGCCTGCCGCTGGGCCGCCACGCCTATCTGCACCTGATCGATGTCTCGCTCGAGACTCCGCTGCCTCAGGATGTGCGCATCGACTACGACCTGCGCCTTGCCGACGAGGGCGGCATCGCCGACTGGGCCCCTCATCTGCTCCACGAGGGCAGCCGACGCCCAGGCTTCGTGCTCGCCTCTACCCAGCGTCGGCTGCTTCACGGCTCCTGTCGGCGTCCGCACCACGACGGGCCAGACGGCCTGGCGCGCGCCGATGCCTGGCTCGCCGAACGACGCGACGACACTGGCCAATGGCCCGCCTGGCTGCTGCTGACCGGCGACCAGGTCTATGCCGATGACGTGGCCGGCCCCATGCTGGTGGCGATTCACCAGTTGATCCAGCGCCTGGGATTGTTCGACGAACCCCTGGAAGGCGCCACCGTGGCCGACAGCCGCGCCCTTTACACCACCGATACCGCCTACTATCGCCGTGACTCCCTGCTGCCGGATGTCACCGAGAGCAATGACCTGCGCAAGCGCTTCTTCGGTGGTGCCAGAAAGCCGATCTTCACCTCGGCCAATGCGTCCAACCACCTGATCAGCTTCGGCGAGATCATCGCCATGTATCTGCTGGCCTGGTCGCCGACACCCTGGCGCCTGGTGGATATCGCTGAGCCGGCACTCGACGAACCCCATGCCGACATCTTCGCGAATGAGCGCGGCATCATCGAGCGTTTCGTCGACGACCTGCCCGCCGTGGCACGCCTGATGGCTCACCTGCCAACGCTGATGATCTTCGATGACCACGATGTCACCGACGACTGGAACCTGACCGCCGACTGGGAAGAGACCGCCTACGGCCACCCCTTCTCGCGACGCATCATCGGCAACGCTCTGATGGGGTATCTGCTCTGCCAGGGCTGGGGCAATGATCCGGACCGGCTGGCCGACCCCATGGAAGAGGTCGCGACGCTACTCGACACCGCCGCGCGCGAAGACGGCTGGCTGCCCGCCGAGCCGCACGATGTCTTCCTGCGCCATTTGCAGCGCTTCCAGGGCTGGGAATATCAGATTCCCGGTACTCCCCGGCTGGTGGTGCTGGATACCCGGACCCGCCGCTGGCGCAGCGAACGCAAGCTGGGGCGCCCATCCGGGCTCATGGACTGGGAGGCACTCTCCGATCTGCAACAGCAGATTCTCGATGCCCCCTCGGTGGTGATCGTCTCACCGACACCGATGTTCGGCGTCAAGCTCATCGAAGTGGTGCAAAAGCTCTTCACCCTGGCCGGCAAACCGCTACTGGTGGATGCCGAAAACTGGATGGCCCATCGCGGCGCGGCCAGCGTGATGCTCAACATCTTCCGACACTCCCGGACGCCGGGCCATTACGTGGTCCTCTCCGGGGATGTTCACTATTCCTTTGCTTATGATATCGAGCTCCGCCATCGCCAGCATGGCTCGAAGATCTGGCAGATCACGTCCAGCGGCGTGAAGAATGCCTTTCCCGACACCCTGCTGGATGCCTTCGACCGGGCCAATCGCTGGCTCTACGCACCGCGTTCGCCGCTCAACTGGTTCACCAAGCGACGGCCGATGCGCATCCGCCCGCGCGACCCGGATCGCGCCGAAGCCGGCGAGCGTCTGTGGAACGGCGCCGGCATCGGGCTGGTCGTGCTGGACGAACAGGGGCGCCCCGAGGAAATACGCCAACTCGATGCTCGGGGCTTCGATGTCGTTTTTCCGCCCCCTCGTCAGGAAAGTGACTGAAGGATCTGCCCGGTATCACGGTGAGCGCCGTCGTCGCCACAGCGACAAGCCACCGAACACCAGCAACCAGGCATACCCCGCTGCCACCAGGTCATCGAGTACGATCCCGACCCCACCGGGGATGCCCTCCAGTTCGGCCGCTGGCGGCGGCTTGGTGATATCGAACAGCCGATAGGCAACGAAAGCGCCGGCCATGGCCAACGGCTGGCGCGCCGCTGCCTGACCGAGCACTACCACCGGGAAGGCGGCAATCTCATCGAGCACGATACGCCCATCATCCTTGCCTCCCAGGCTGTCCGATGCCAGTTGGCAAAGGGGCATCGCTGCCACCAGCAATACGGCTACAAGACCGAATTGCACGGGGCGCGAGCGCCCCAGCAGCCACCAGGCCAGGGGCACCGCCAGCAGGGAGCCGATGGTGCCCGATGCCCAGGGCAACCAGCCAAAGCCAAATCCGGTGGCGGGCCATATCCATAGCGCTTCCATCTCAGCGGCTCCTCACCACACCGACATGCCACGCGTCAACGGCAATTTCCATTTCCGTCTCCTTGACGAAACAAGGCGTCAGGCACGCAACACATGCTCGAGGATCTTCACCACCTGGTCCGTCGTGCGAGCCCAGGCCATGGCCTCGGCGTCGACCTCCTTGAGCGGGTGTACGATCTCCTCGCTGTGCAGCGTCACATAGGGCTTGCCCAGCGCCGCGCAGTAGCCGGCATCGAAGGCGGCATTCCACTGCTTGTACTTGTCGCCGAAGCGCACGACCACCAGGTCGCTGGCGGCGATCAGGGTGCGGGTACGAATGGCGTTGACCTTGGAGGACCGATGATCCCGCCAGAAGCCCTCGCGTTCCTCGCCGAGATGGTCGCCGGCGGCATCGCTGGCATCATGATCGGTCACCGGCGAGGTCAGCACCACATCCAGGCCGGCCGCCTCGACGCCACGACGAATCTCGTCGCGCCAGTCGGTGTGTATCTCGCCGGACAAGTAAACCTGAAAACTCATCGTTTCTCCTCGTTATCATGGTTGTCGTATCGGGGTCGGCCCAGCGCCGACACGTTGTCATTCTACCCTGTCAATTTTGTATACAACAAAGCCAATCCATTGAATACGCTTCATTCCTTTTTCGACAAGCGCCCTTGAACATCGCATGATGGAAATTCACCGTGCCCGGCAGACCGGGCACGCCACCCGGCAGCAACGCGACACTCGACATGGTTCTCGACACCACTCAGCAGAATCAACGCATGACCCACTTCAGCGACCACGATGCCATCTGGCTGTTCGGCTACGGCTCGCTGATCTGGAAGGCCGGCTTCGCTTACCTGGAACGCCGCCCGGCCTATATTCGCGACTGGACACGACGCTTCTGGCAGGGCTCCCACGATCACCGCGGCACCCCGGCGGCACCGGGCCGGGTCGCGACCCTGCTCCCGTCTCCCGGCGCCATCTGCCATGGCATGGCCTACCGCATCACGCCGGAAACCCTCGGCCCGCTCGACGTGCGCGAGAAGAACGGCTATCTGCGCGAGGTCATCACCCTGCACTTCGCAGACAGCGACACGGCGCAGGGACTGGTCTACATCGCCACCGAGGACAACGCCGCCTATCTCGGCGATGCGCCGACGGCAGAGATCGCCCGGCAGATCGCCGAGGCGCGAGGCCCCAGTGGGCCCAATCGCGACTATCTGTTGAACCTAGACGAGGCCCTGCGCGCGCTCGACGTGGAAGACGCGCATGTCGCCGAACTGGCCCGCCACGTGCGCCACCTCGACAGCGAGACCTCGGATGCCTGATGCCCGCTGTCCCCGACACCATGACCGACTTTCTGGAGACTTGCCCGCATGATCGTCAATCTGGATGACGTCCAACACGCCGCCGAGCGTACCCGAGACCACCTGGTACGCACGCCCTGTCTGCATTCGGCCACGCTCTCGAAACTGACCGGCTGCGAACTCTACATCAAGTTCGAGAATCACCAGTTCACCGCCGCCTTCAAGGAGCGCGGCGCCCTGAATCGCCTGCTGCTGCTCTCCGAGGACGAGCGGCGCCGGGGCGTCATTGCGATGTCGGCGGGTAACCATGCCCAGGCGGTGGCCTATCACGCCGCCCGGCTGGGTATCCACGCCACCATCGTCATGCCGCGCCACACGCCCAACCTCAAGGTCCGCAATACCCGCAACTTCGGTGCCGAGGTGCACCTGCAGGGCAACGGCGTCGACGAGGCCGGTGCCTATGCCCAGCGCCTGGCCGAAGAGCGCAACCTGGTCTTCGTGCACCCCTACGACGATGAGCACATCATCGCCGGCCAGGGCACCGTCGCGCTGGAGATGCTTGAGGAGGTCCCCGATCTGGACAGCCTGGTGATCCCCATTGGCGGTGGCGGGCTGATCGGCGGCAATGCCGTGGCCGCCAAGGCGTTGCGTCCCGACATCGAGGTGGTGGGCGTGCAGACCCAACGCTTTCCCGCCATGAAACAAGCCCTGGCCGGCGAGCCGGTTCATTGCGGGCTGGCCACCCTGGCCGAGGGCATCGCCGTCAAGCAGCCGGGCAAGTTGACCCGGGAACTGGTCCGCGAGCTGGTCAGCGACATCACCCTGGTGGACGAGCCGGAGATCGAACGCGCCATCCTGATGCTGCTGGAGATCGAGAAGACCGTCGCCGAAGGCGCCGGCGCCGCCGGCCTGGCCGCCTTGCTCACCGATCCGGAGCGCTACCGTGGCCGCAAGGTGGGGCTGATACTGTGCGGCGGCAACATCGACATGCTGGCCCTCTCCTCGGTGATCCAGCGCGGTCTGGTGCGATCCGGTCGCATCGTGCGAGTACGCGTCGGCATCTCCGATGTGCCTGGTGCACTGTCCGAGCTCACCAACCTGCTCGCCGAACAACGCGCCAACGTCATTACCATCGCCCACCAGCGCACCTTCACCGATCTTTCCCTGCGCGCCACCGAGGTCGAAGCCACCCTGGAAACCCTGGGCCGCGAACATACCCGGGATGTCATCGAGGCATTACGCGCCGAGGGCTACGATCCCGTGCTGCCGGCCAACGAAGTGCATCCCGATGAACGCTGGGCCGACGACCCCGAGGGCCATGGCGAGTATAATGGCCGTGAATGACGCGACGCGTGCTTTGCTCGCGGGCCATCAACGCCCTACCCTATAACGCACTTGGCGTCACCCGCCCAGGCCAGGCCCGTCACCGATGGTGCGTCACCGAACGCGTGACACCAGACGCATGCAGCGCCCGGGCCGGGGCGACAGCGACTCCCGGCTCGAGCAACGATCGGATGACGCAAGACGCCAATCCTCCATCGCAAAACGAGACGCGCAATGAGCAGAAAGATCAACGTGGCCTCCCCGCTTGTCATCCTGCATGGCGACGAGATGGCCCAGGTGGCCTTCGAACGCATCCTCGAGACCTTCGTGACCGCACCGCTGAACATCGAGCTGGTCGAGATCGACCTAACCGCGGAAAACCGCCTTTCCACCAACGGGCAGGCGGTGGTCGATGCCATCGAGGCACTCAATCGCCATGGCGTGGGCATCAAGAACGCTGGCATGACAGTCAACCGCGAACAGCTCGATGCGCTGCTGGCCAAGCATCCAGAACTGGATCGCGCCAGCCTCAAGCCACTGGCCACCAAGTCGCCCAACGGCGCCATCCGCAAGGGCATCGGCGGCAACATCACCCGCGAGGACATCGAGTTCCGCAACCTCCAGGTCAAGCGCCCGGCGTGGATCGGCCGCGACATCGAGGTCGAGACCATGGAGCACGGCGGCACCAAGGACAGCTACAATGCCCTGTCCGACGCCACCGGCGTGGTCAAGCTGCTGTTCGTGGGCCAGAGCGGTGACCCGATCGAGCTGCACCGCCGCGAGGTGAACAAGGGCGACCCCTGGCTGCTGGCCACCAACGACCTGGAGGACGTCAAGGCCTGGGCGCATCGCTTCTTCCAGCGCGCCATCGACGAGAAGCGCGATATCTACCTGGGGCTGAAGGACACGGTGATCGCCGGCTATGACGGCGTGATGCGCGCCGCCATCGAGGATATCTTCCGCGCCGATTACCAGGCCAAGGCCGAGGCACTGGGGCTCGAGTATCACTACGAGCTGATCGACGCCCAGGCCGCACGGCTGGTCGCCAACCCTCCCGAGCGCGCACTCTGGGGCGTGCCGGACAACAACACCGGACGCAAGCTCTACAAGCTGGTCGAGCAGCTCAAGCGCTACGGTATCCCCGAGCGCAAGGCCCAGGTATCGATCTCGCGGATGAGCGCCGGTGGTGGCGACCAGTATGGCAGCTACAACGCCCCGGCTGAGGAAGACGGCATCCTCAAGGTCGTGGTCGACGGCGAAGAAAAGCATGCCCGCCGCGTGAAGAAGGGCGACCCCATTCTGCTGATGTCCAACGACCGCGCGGCCATCAAGGACTGGGTACTGCAGGTGTTCCGCGACGCCTCGCGCAAGGACAAGGAGGTCTATTTCGGCCTCAAGCGCGAGTACATGGATTACGACGAGGTGTTCAGCGACGTCATCACCGAGGCGCGTCGCGAACTCGCCAAGGCCGACACTCCCCCGCCGTCGTTCATGATCATGCGGCCCTCCAGCCAGCTGATCAAGATGATCACCGACCCACCCAGAAACGCCCTCTACCCGGCGCAGAACCTGGACGGTGACATCTTCTCGGACATCTCCGCCGCGCTCGGTGGCAGCCTGGCCACCGCCAGCTCGATCATCGAGAGCAAGAACGGCACCATGCTGTTCGAAGCGCCCCACGGTACCGCTCACGACCTCTATCTCAAGTACCTCGAGAGCGATGGCCGGGAAGCGCACTTCAACTCCTCCGCGCTGATCTACGCCGTGGGCAACGCTCTGGAGACCCTGGCGGAACGCGAGAACAACGCCGAGCTCGGCGATTACGCCATTCGCCTCAAGTCGGCCCTGATCGATACCATCGGCGACGGCATCGTCACCGGCGATCTCAAGGGCAAGACCACCGAGCCGGACAAGGAGACCGTAGTCGACATGCAGGGCTTCCTCGACGCCGTAGCGGCACGCCTGGCTTCGTGAACGCCACGGCGCATGCGCCCCCGGCCCGTGGCCGGGGCACGGCGACAGGCTGCACTCCTTCATGACCACCCTGGCCATCTACGTGGCCGCCGCCCTGGCCGAGATCGCCGGCTGCTTCAGCGTCTGGGCCTGGTGGCGGCTCGACAAATCGCTCGTCTGGCTGCTGCCCGGCGTGGCCAGCCTGATACTGTTTGCCTGGCTGCTCAGCCTGAGCGACGCCGATTACGCCGGCCGCGCCTATGCCGCCTACGGGGGCGTCTACATCGTCGCCTCGCTGGGCTGGCTATGGCTGGTCGAGCAACGCCTCCCCGACCGCTGGGACCTGATCGGCGCCACCATCTGCCTGGCCGGCGCCGGTGTCATCCTGCTCGCCCCTCGAGGGGGATGAGGCACTGACGATCCTCGGTACGGCCATCTGACGGCTCTGGCTACGCCTGAAGACCTGAAAGAAGAAGGCCGGCGCAGGTAACGCCGGCCTTTTCTGCATCAGGACCAGGATCGACTCAGGCAGGTGCCCGCTGCATGCCTCGCCTTCTGACCAGACCATCCACCACGGCCATGACGATCATCGAGGCGCCAACCAGCGGGAAGATCACACCGCCGATGGCGAGCAGGGCCAGCACACCTCTCAATCGTCGCGGGTCACTGGGTTCAGGGGGCACGCCCATTCGACCGGCGGGACGTCGCTTCCACCACATCACGCCCGAGGATACGCACAGCAAGACGATACCGGCGCAGGCCAGAGCCAGGATGAGCTGGTTGGCCAGCCCGTACTGCTGCCCCATGTGCACATTGATGCCCCATTCGAGGCCGCGCCCCAGCGGACCATAGTCGGCATAGCGCATGTCGAGCAGCGGCTCGCCGCTGTATTGGTCGAGATGCACGACGCGCTGGCGGCTCAGGTCGTCGGGATAGATGGAGCCGGTATAGACGCCATCCGGCCCGCTCGGCAGGCTGACCGCATAACCCGGCGCCAGCCCCAGCGAATCGAAGGTGGCCACAGCCCGGTCGAGCCCGATGGAAGGGGATGTGGAATCGGCCGACGTCGGTAGTTGCGCCTGCTCCAGCGACCAGGCCGTCTCGGCGTTCTCGGCCAGGCGTGCGTCGGACATCGGCACGTTGACGCGCACACCGTCGGGATAACCGAAGTTGTGTCCATTGGCCAGTTCGTTGACCTTGCTACCCCATACCGTCGACCAGGGCATGCCGGTGATGGCCAGAAACAGGATGAAGCCACCGACGAAGACACCGGTCACGGCGTGCAGGTCGCGCCAGAACACGCGCTTGCCCGGTTTGCCGCGTACCGACATCACGCCACCGCGGCGCCCTCTCGGCCACCACAGGTAGAGGCCGGTCAACACCAGAAGGATCGTCCAGCCTGCGACGATCTCGATGATCAAGCTCGCCGTCTCGCCAAAGTAGTTGAGGCTGTGCAGGTAACGCACGACCCACATGAAGCTGCCCCGATAGGGCAAAGTGCCGGTGACGTCTCCGCTGTAAGGGTCAACGAACACGGCCTGGCGACCCGACTCAGTAGTGATGTCGACCTCTGCCGCATGCACCGGAGAAGCCGGGGGCACGTAACGAAACGCCTCGCCGGAGTGCGCGCTCAGTGCGGCAGAGAGCTGTTGCTGTGGCGATACGGTGGGTGAGGTCTGAGCCTCGACACGCACGATATCGGCATTCACCCACTGGCCAATTTCATCCTTGAACAGGTACAGGCCGCCCGTCACGGCCAGGGAGATCAAAAACGGAATCACGATCAAGCCGGCATAGAAATGCCAGCGCCAGACCGTACGATAAATATCGTTAGTCTTGTTACTCATGAGGGCCCCTTGAAAGGAGAAACACCTGTTGGCCCGCCCAGGCATCGTGCGAAACGTGCCAACGACAGGCGCGAGACACGCATCCCGCCCCGTCGAAAGGTGCGACGGCGGCGAGGCGTGCGGGATATTCTCGATGGATCAACCGAAGGGAATGGGAGGAGCCCGAGTCAATGCCTGGGGAAAGACTGCCGGCCCGCCATGCGCGGTTCGCGTGGCCACCACCGGGGCCGTGATGACATGCGATGCAACCGGCGCGACACGCGGCAACATCGCCATGAGCACGGGCATCTGCTGGAAGAGCGAGCAATAGCCGCATTGCACCTGCCAGTGGTGCATCGCCGCATGATGCGGCGTGCCGTGGTCGCTCTCGCCCGATGCCTGCATCACCATGTGCGACGATGCCGACATGCTGTGCCCGGCATGATCGTGACCGCTGCCAACGGCCGCACTCACCTGACCGATCATCGGGCCGATGGCCAGCAACAGCATTGCCAGCAGCGCGAAGCGCACTGCCAGGCGAGAACGATGGTGCTGGAAACGGTGCAACATGGGCGATATGCCGGAAATCGGAGTGGAGCAACGCGCCATGATAGCGCAGCCCATACGTGCAGGGGCAGTCACTGACGCGGTGCCTTGTCGCACCCGCGCCAGCCAAGGGTAGTGACTCAGGCAACTGCCCTGCGGGAACGCATCGCCACCGCCGACCCCATCGCGGCGACCGCCAGCATCATCAGCATGACGAAGGCCATAGCGTGGCCCTCACTGCCTGCCCGAGAGCCGACCCGGGACAGGATGATCACGACAACGATGGCGCCCAGTGCCCCTCCAGCGCGCTGGACCACATTGACGATCGTCGTGGCATCCCCCATCTGTGCCCTGGTTGCCGAAGCGTAGGCGGCCGTCATGGCGGGCATCTGGGTCAGTGCCAGTCCGGCGCCACGCACGGCCAGCAACAGGGCCAACCCAACGTCATCGAACGTTATCCCCAGCGCCAGCGGCAGGGTTGCCAGCGACATCAGTGCCGCCCCTCCCATCGCTACGCAAGACGCCTCCAGACGATCAGTGAGCGTGCCGGCCAAGGGCAGCATCAGGGCGCTGCCAAGTCCCATTGCCAACAACTGCGCCCCCGTACTTGCCGCCCCCAGCTCGGCGGTGGTCTGCAGGTATAACGGCAGCACCAACAAGCCACCATACATGTTGGCGCCAGCCAGGCCGGCAGTCAGCGTCGCGGCGGCAAAGTGCCGGGCATGCAGCAATCGCACATCGATCAGGGGATGCGGCTGATGGCCGGCACGCCACACGAAGCTCGCTACCATGACGCCCCCCAGCAGCACGGTGCCAAGCGATGTCAGCCCAGCTTCTTGAGCCCCCAGCCGCGTTGCGCCATACAGCATCATCGGCAGGCCAACCCCGATCAGCAACAGCCCGGGACCATCCAGAGGACGCGCTTGTGTCGTGTCGCCTCCAGGTACCAGACGACGCGCGGCCAGCAAGGCCACTAGCCCCACGGGCACGTTGATCCAGAACAGCCAGCGCCATGAGAGCACCTCCAGCATCATGCCGCCGAGACCGGGGCCAATGGCAGGCCCCAACGCGATGACCAGGCCCAGAGTGCCCATCACCCGGCCAAGCTGCTGGGCACTGACAATCGAGCCGATCACGGCTTGTCCGGCGGGCACCATCACGCCAGCCGCCAGCCCCTGCACCAGTCGCGCCCCGATCAGGCTCCCGATATTCGGCGCCAGGGCACAGCCCGCGGAACTGAGAATGAACAGGGCCATGGCGAATCCCCATAGGCGACCGTATCCATAGCGGTTCCCGAGCCAGCCTGCCACCGGTAGCGAGACGGCCAGCGCGACCAGATAGCCGGTCGCGACCCATTGCACCATGGCCAGGGGTACATCGAAGTCGCGCCGAATGGACTCGATGGCCAGGTTGGCCACCGTGGCATCGAGCATCGCCATGAAGGCGCCTGCGCCGGTGACGGCCGCGATCGACCAGGTTCGCATGGAAATGACGGGTAGGCGGCCTGCCTCCATGTTGTCTCCTTGTACTTCGTATCCCTCGTTCCTCCACATCGCCCTCGCCCCATCCTCCTGTCAACCCTGGGCCGGCGCCCCAATCGGGGCAGTGCTGACGCCCCACGCCGTTCCCAGCGCCATCTCCGAAGGCCTTTCATGAATGCAGCTTGGGCGATTGCTTGCATCAACCGTTCCGGCGCTTTCAGAATCACCAGGGTAACGCCATCCAGGCAGCCATTTTTGCTTTCCCTGCAGCAAACGAAAGTCGCACCGCCTGCTGGCGCATACAATGTTAGACTCCCGCGCACTCGGCAGAGGCCCGCTCAGCGCTCCCGGCACGCATCACGGGGTAGCCCTTCCCAAGCCACTCCCGTATCGGCAAGCCGGGGACATCCGCCGTCGCGTTTCCTGTTCATCCATCCCAGCCCGAAGCCTTCGAGAGACCTTTCATGATCGCTACCGTCAACGCCCTGTTCCGTCCCATCTGGCGACTGGGCCTG
The DNA here is from genome assembly GCF_001662285.1 of Halomonas caseinilytica. NCBI lineage: Bacteria > Pseudomonadati > Pseudomonadota > Gammaproteobacteria > Oceanospirillales > Halomonadaceae > Halomonas > Halomonas caseinilytica. The sequence goes on along the minus strand of NZ_BDEO01000001.1, from coordinate 111,834 downwards.
ATCCCCCAGATCGCCATCGGCATCGTCTGCGGCATCCTGCTCGCTTCCCTGTCGCCGGAAATGGCCCAGTCGGTCTCGCTGCTTGGGCAGTTGTTCATCTCCGCACTGAAAGCGGTCGCGCCGGTTCTGGTATTCATCCTGGTGGCGGCCGCCATCGCCGGCCACCAGCAGGGCCAGCCCACCCATATCCGCTCGGTGCTGGTGCTCTATCTGATCGGCACGCTGGTGGCCGCCCTGGTCGCCGTGGCGGCAAGCTTTGTCTTCCCCACCACCCTGGCACTGGATGCGCCCGAGGTCAGCGGCAATCCGCCGGGAGGCATCGTGGAGATTCTCCGGAACTTGCTGATGAATGCGGTCGAAAATCCCGTCAACGCCCTGATGGAAGCCAACTTCATCGCCATCCTGGCCTGGGCGGTCGGTCTCGGCATCATGCTGCGCCACGCCAGTGACACGACACGGACGCTGATGGGCGATCTCTCCGACGCCGTATCGGGCATCGTCAAGATCGTGATCCGCTTCGCTCCGCTGGGCATTTTCGGGCTGGTCGCCGGCACGCTGGCCGAGACCGGCATGGGCGCTCTGCTCGACTATGCTCACCTGCTGATGGTGATCATCGGCTGCATGCTGTTCGTGGCCCTGGTCACCAACCCACTGATCGTGTTCTGGAAGACGGGACGCAACCCCTATCCGCTGGTTTTCGCCTGCCTGCGTGGCAGTGCCATCACCGCCTTCTTCACGCGCAGTTCGGCGGCCAACATTCCGATCAACCTGGAACTGTGCCGGCGCCTCAAGCTGCACGCCGACACCTACTCCATCTCGATCCCGCTGGGTGCGACCATCAACATGTGCGGGGCCGCCATCACCATCACGGTGATTACCCTCTCCGCCGCCCATACCCTGGGCATCGGCGTCGACTTTCCGACCGCGCTGCTGCTGTGCATCGTCTCCGCCCTGGCGGCCTGTGGCGTCTCCGGCGTGGCGGGCGGCTCGCTGCTGCTGATTCCCATGGCCGCGAGCCTGTTCGGCATTTCCACCGACGTGGCCATGCAGGTAGTAGCGATCGGCTTCGTGATCAGCGTGGTGCAGGACTCCACCGAGACGGCGCTCAACTCTTCCACCGATGTGCTGTTCACTGCCGCGGCCTGCCGTGCCAAGAACACCGGTCTCGGCGACGACTGAGACACGCCTGTCCGCCATGGCCCGGCACTTCACGTTGCCCGGGCCATGGTATCACTCCCGCCGCTTGTGTCGTGTCAGCGCTCGGCCGAGGCAGCCCACAGGTTGATGCCACCTTCCACCGCATGGCGATCGATCTCGCGCAGCTCTTCCTCGGTGAACTCCCGACGTTCCAGGGCCCCCAGGCAGTCGATGACCTGCTGCGGGCGGCTGGCGCCGATCAATGCCGAGGTCACCCGCCCGCCTCTCAGCACCCAGGCAATGGCCATCTGCGCCAGGCTCTGACCACGCTGCCGGGCGATCTCGTTGAGGGCCCGCACATGCGCCAGGTTTTCCGGGGACAAGTGCGCATCCTTGAGGGTCGCACTGCGCGAGGCCCGGCTGTCGTCGGGCACTCCCGTCAGGTACTTGTCGGTCAGCAGCCCCTGGGCCAGCGGGGAGAAGACGATCGACCCGGCACCGAGTTCATCGAGGGTATCCAGCAGACCATCATCCTCGATCCAGCGATTGAGCATCGAATAACTGGGCTGGTGAATCAGGCAAGGCGTGCCCAAGGCGTTCAGGATCTCGATGGCTTCGCGGGTGCGCCGGGCATTATAGGAGGAGATGCCCGCATACAGCGCCTTGCCCTGACGCACTGCCTGGTCGAGGGCCATCATGGTCTCTTCGAGCGGGGTTTCCGGGTCGAAGCGATGCGAATAGAAGATATCGACATAGTCGACTCCCAGCCGCTCGAGACTTCGATCGAGACTGGAGAGCAAGTACTTGCGGCTCCCCCATTCGCCATAGGGCCCCGGGTGCATCCGATACCCCGCCTTGGTCGAGATCACCAGTTCATCTCGATAACCGGCGAAATCTCGCTTGAGAATGCGGCCGAACAGCTCCTCGGCACTGCCCGGCGGCGGCCCATAGTTGTTGGCCAGATCGAAATGGGTGATGCCGTGATCGAAGGCGGTACGGCAGATCGCCCGAGCATTGTCAGGATTGGCGTTCTCGCCGAAGTTCTGCCACAAGCCAAGCGAGATGGCCGGCAACTTCAAGCCACTGCGCCCGCAGCGATGATAGGACATGCGCTCATAGCGATGCTCCGAAGGCATATAACTCATGGTGACTCCATCATGTTGAGAGCCGGGGTTGGTCCGACGCGGCATCGGCACTTCCCCCGATCAGGACGATTCCCTCGCCCTCCATTATGCGAACTCCCCGCCAAGAAGAAAGCGATGCCCACACGTCGTATCATTGACAGGATGCTGTTCGTTATATAGAACGTTCTATATAACGAACAATCTGGAAAGGTACATGAGCGACATGGACAAGCTCTCGCTCGGCACCCTGGGCCAGCACCTGCAGACGCTGCGGCGCGCCAGGGGTTGGTCGTTGTCACAGCTGGCCACCGCCGCCGGCATTGCCAAATCGAACCTCTCGCGCCTCGAACAGGGCGACGGCAACCCGACGTTAGATACTATCTGGCGCCTGGCGGTACAGCTGAATGTGCCCTTCGGCACCCTGGTAGCACCGATCCAGGTGCCATTAGGCGAGGACGGTGTCGAAGTGCGCCTGCTCGACCAGGGCCAGGACACCCCCCGCGTCGATGCCTATTGGATGCGCTGTGCGCCGCACATCACACGCCATGCCGAGGCGCACTCACCGGGCACCCGGGAGTCGCTCACCGTCGTCAGCGGCCAGCTCGAGGCCGGCCCCGAAGCCGCGGCTCGAGCACTCTCGGCGGGCGATACCCTGAGCTTCGACGCCGATCAGCCCCACCTATACCGCACGCATGACACCTGGGCGACCTTGCTCATGACCATCGTGTATACCGACACCGAGGCCGTACCATGACGACACGACCCCATGCCCTGAGCACCAGCCCCTGGCTGGCCGGCATGCGCGAGGCGATTCCCCTGCTGGGCGGTTACATTCCGGTTGCCATTTCCTTCGGCTTGATCGCCATTCAGGCAGGTTTCACCGCCTGGGAGGCCACCCTCATCTCGGTGCTAGTCTATGCCGGCGCCTCCCAGTTCCTGTTCATCGGCATGGTCGCCGCCGGCTCGCCATTATGGCTTGTCGTCGCCATGACGCTGTTGATCAACGTGCGCCACCTGGTCTATGCCCCGAATCTGGCCCCCTGGCTCACCGCAAGCCGACACTGGCCCTGGCTGATGCATGGCCTGACCGACCAGATCTTCGCCCTCGCCCACAGCCGACTGCCACAACTGCCGGAACACCAGCGTCTTGGCTGGTACACCGGTGCCGCCTTGCTGGCCTGGGCGAGCTGGATCGCCGGAACGGTACTCGGCGCCGTTGCCGGTGACTGGCTGATGACGCAGTGGCCACTGCTCGGCGAGGTCATGCCATTTGCGCTGCCGGCCTTGTTCCTCGTACTGGTCGTACCGCGCTTCACGTCACGACGCTGGACGCTGGCCCTGTGTCTCACCATCGCCATGGCCATGGCCTGCACCCTGGCCGGCTTGACCAACCTCGGCATTCCCTTGTCCGCCCTGTGCGGAGCCCTCTGCTTCTATCTGGTGAAGTTCGATACGCGACCAACGGGAGGCTCCCATGAGTAATGCCCTCTGGCTTGCCGTGCTGGCCTCTGCCCTCGGCACCTACCTGATACGCGTACTGCCTCTGCTCTGGATGCGACGTCGCCTGCGGCGCCTCGACGGTAACGACAACGTGGATGCCATGCCACAATGTCTCGGTATCCTGGGCCCGTTGATGATCGCCGCCCTGTTCGGCGTCTCCCTGGTACCCCGCGACCCCAGCGCCACCACCTGGCTGGCCACGGCCATCGGCATCGCCATCACGCTGCTCGTCTGGTACCGGAAGCGTTCTCTCGGTTGGCCCGTCGCCGCCGGCGTGGCGGCCTACGGCGTCATTATCGTGCTGGTAGGGATGTAGTGCGAATCGATCGCGACCGTCCATCTGCCAATTGCCAAGGGATCAAGGAATTCCTATGGACGGTTGTCTTTCTTCAGGGGCCAGAGGCTTTCCAGACGTTCGAGCCCCACCATCACGGATACCGACATGCGCGATGCAAGAGGCGTGCATAGCACCCAAGGCAGCAGAAGCAGGCAGATCGACAATGATCCGACGAGCACGTCACTGAGCCAATGTGCCCCCACCATGACGCGTGGCGCCGTGGCAAGAATGGCTAATGCAATGCTGGCCAGGCGCGTCACGCGATCCCCAAAGGTCAACATGAAGCCCGCAAAGATCATGGACATGATGCCATGATCCCCCGGAAAACTGTTGCCCGCCTGATCCTTCGTGGCAAATTCCACGAAGGAAGAGACCAGATTGACCTCATCAAATGCCAGGGTCGGGCTGGGGTGGCCATACGTAATGACATGGCGAACCAGCTCACTGACCAGCCCCGCCGTGATCAGCATGGTGACACCAATCCCAAACCAGCGCCGCCACCCGCCCTGACGATCGCGGTAGCTAGCCCAGCCCATGAGCGTGAGCATGCAAAGCATGATAAGAATGTCATAGCGACGGCTGTTGAGCGCTGCCAGGACCTCGGTCCAACGAAGATTGTCGTCGCCGATCGTCTGGTTGAACCACCAGAACACGGCATCATCAAGCACTGTCCAGAACGACAACGACGGAAACCACCAGCTGGTGATGATCAACATGCCAATGACATTGAGCAGCAGGATTCGGGAAAGCTTCATTGCGGGCACTCCGAAGAACATTGGGCGGGAGGGGGTGTCCTCCTGCTCTCCTGCTGCCAACGCCAGTAATGGGTGACAAGCCCACCCACCACCAGGTTATGCACGTAGACACCCGTCCAGAAGGAGTTGTATGACTCGAACTGATTGACCACCAGCCAGTAAAGGAAAAAACCGGCACCGAACAGCGCCATGTCACCCGGGAGGACGCCACCACGCCAGGCCCGCCATGTGGCGAGCCCAACCCATGATGCCAATGCCCCGATCACGCCCACACCAATCAGGCCATAGGCGACCCATATCTCGAGGAAGTAGTTGTGCAAGTGACCAAAATCTTGCTTGACCGATGCCGGCAGCCAGGGCGTATGGTCAATGACCAAACGGCGTCCTGTGCCTCCCCAGCCAACGATCGGGCGTTCCTGAATCCACTCGAACGCGGCCTGCCAGGAATGGATGCGAATGCCGATGCTGGTATAGGGAATATCGTCGATCTGGCCCTCGAGCAGCATGTCGATGACCTGGGACTCCTTGCTCACCCGTTCCATGAGCGGTCCCTTGAGCAAGGTGCCGGCTCCCAGGACGACGAGCAACGCGATGCCACTCCCCATGACCAGAAGACGGCGGTTGAGACGCCCACCACCAAGCAGGCGCATGCTCAGTAGCCAGATCAACAGCACGAACGGTAATGACAACGCCAGCGCCAGCAGCACGGCGCGTGTCTGCCCGATCATGACGGCGATAACGGTCAACAGGAATATCAGGCACCAGCCAATGACCCGAACGGCTCGCCAGCGTCCGGGCGCCATGATGCGGAAGGCGAATACCGTCAGTCCCAGCAATGCCACCCCGAACAACATGGCGCCGTGCTGGTAATTGCGGACACCGAACCCTACACGGTGGCCCTCGAGGCCGCGGACCCACTCCTGGAGCCCATCTCCCTGGACGACGCTGGCAAGTATCAAACCGGCAACCGCCAGCCCCCAGGCCAGCAAGGTGTTACGGGTACTTCCTCCCAGCCACCACGCCACGGCGATGAAGACAAACAGTTTGGCGAGCCGGTCGACCTGCGGATTGTCGGCCACCCACTGGGGATGATGGAAGTAGCCCAGCACCCAGGCCAGCACTTGCACCATGACCACCGCCAGCAGCAACCAGAGCGCCGCACTACGGCGGATGTCCTTCCCCTGGACCAGCACCATCACCAACCCAAGCAGCGCCATGACCGTTTCGGCGTTCGATCCCACCTCCGGCCATAGTATTTGCCCGCCCGTATAGATCAGCAGGGTGATGACCCCCAGCCCCCAGATACCCCGAGAGCATGACCATTCAACGGGAGACTCCCAGATCTGTTGCGGTTTCACAATGTCTCGCCTTGCATATTCGGAGGCACGTACAATACCGAAGCAAGCATGGCGAGTACACCATGCAGCCCGCCGCCCAAGGCGGTATCAGTGAACGCCCAGAGCCATATGCAACACGGTTCCGACAGGATGCATACCGGCCAGGACACAAAACGGGTAGCATGGTGAATCGAGTGTTTCCCGACCTTGGATACGGATACCCATCCATGAGTGAGCCACCCCTTTTCGCCGCCTCAATTCTCCGAACGACTCGCCATTGCACCCCAGCCCCTCTATGAGACTCCTCATCACCCTGCGCCGCCTTGGTACCGGCGGCATCGAACAAGCCAGCCTGACCTTGGCCAATGCCATGGCCGCGGCCGGTCACGAGGTCCACCTGCTGGTTCTGAAAGGGCAACCGACCCACACCCCTCATCCTGACGTGATCGTCCATTGCCGGGACCTCGACAGGGAGCAGCGGAGCGGTTTAGCGGGAATGGGCTGGCATCTGCTGAACCGCCTGGTGCTCACCCCTATCCTTCCTCACTCGAGGTTTGTCTGGCAGGGATGGCGCTGCAGTCGAGCCTTCGACGCCTTCGTCGCTGACACGGAACGCCGATATGGCCCCTTGGATCTCATCCTGCTCCGCGGCCAAGGGGCCTTCGAGATGCTATGGCGGGTTCAGGATCCTCGCGCCTGGCGAGTCGTGGAAGCGGTGACGGGACGCTTCTCCCGGAATGCCTGGGGCCGCTGGCTGACACGTCGGCTATTCCAGGGCAAGCGCGTGGTCTGCGTTTCCGAAGGCGTGAGGACAAGCCTTCATGCCTACCTGACCGAACAGCGAGTGACGCTCGACGCCACCCGCGTCATCTACAACGCCGTGCCCATTGCCGAGTTGCGCCACAAGGCCCAGGAAGCTCCCTCTCCGGTCATTCCGGGGCCTTTTCTGGTACACGTCGCACGCCTGGTACCCGTGAAGCAGCAAACCCTCCTGCTCGAGGCCTTCGCCCTGGCTCGCCGCCAGGGATTGACGCATCGGCTGGTGATCATCGGCGATGGATCGCAGCGCCCCAAGCTGGAAGCCTTGACCCAACGACTGGGTCTCGAAGAGGTCGTCCATTTCCTCGGCCAACAAGCCAACCCCTACCCCTGGGTGGCACGTGCTGACGCCCTCGTGCTCAGCTCTCGCTTCGAGGGGCTGGGCATCGTCCTGATCGAAGCCCTGGCACTCGGTACGCCCTGTGTTGCCACTCAAGCATCAGGAGGGATCGCAGAAGTATTGATCGACGAGCAACGGGACCTGGTAACCGAGCCCACCGCCGCCGCATTGGCCGAGGGGATGCTCAAGGCGGTAACATCGCCCATCACGATACGGCCTGCGTGGGTGGAACGGTTCGCAGAGCCCAGGATCGTTGGCGAATTTCTCGACCTCATCGAACACCGCAGCGAGTCAGCCGATGTCCCGAGTTCATGACCACTACCTGCCGCTGGCCCCTGAGCACGACATGCAAGCCAGGATCGACGACCAAGGCCGCCTGCGCACGGCGTCTGCCGAACTCGGTACGCTGGGGTGGACATGGATGCTGGAGATCCAGTATACGGCCCCTGGTCTTTGGCGACTGCCCGGCATTACAGTGGCAGAACATGATCGGCCCCGGTTCACCCAGTATCTGGAAACGCGACAGTCCGGCAAACGCCTACTCAACCTCAACGGCATCGACGACCTGACTGCCGTCACACTGTCCCCTCAAGGGTGCCGCTTGTCATCCCAGGCACGACTACTCGGTTTTCCCCGACCACCACTGGATGACGGCCCCCTGGTGATCATTGCCCCTCACCCGGACGATGCCGAACTCGCGGCCTATGGTCTCTATCGCCAACATGCCGAGCGCGCCTGGATCCTGACCCTGACCGCCGGCGAGTACCAAAAACGTCTCGATCGGCAATACTTGCCCTTCCTCGACCCAGACCTGAAAAGCGCCAGCCGTCGCAAAGGCTGGATCCGAGCCTGGAACAGTGCCACCACGCCCATGCTGGCCGGTCTCTCCCCGGAACGGCTGTACATGCTCGGTTATTTCAATGACACCCTTGGTGCGCTATTGGAGACACCGACCATCCCCCAGCCATCGCTCGGCGACGAAACGCTCAGCCCTGCCGATTTTCGAGGGTGGAACCCGGGACCACTGGCCTCCGATGAGCGCGCGAACGGCCCCGAGAATCGAGGCAGCGACCTGCTGGCCGACCTCGAACGTCTACTCGATGAGATTCGCCCCAGCACCGTGGTGACACCGCACCCCGAGCTCGACCCCCATCCCGACCATCGAGCGTCCTCCCAGGCCCTGGCGCTGGCCATGCGGGGCGCCGGGCACCGGCCACAACGCGTGCTGTTGTATGCCAACCACCTCAGGAGCCAGCGGGGCTTCCCGCGAGGGCCGGCCCATGCCGCCGCCGGCATCTGGCCGGTACAGTATGCCCAGTCTCGATTGGGCCCTTGGTCGCTCTACAGTCAGCCACTCGATCTGGAAACCCAACGCGAGAAGGCCGTGGCCATGGACAGCATGCACGACCTCAGGGACAAACCGGGGTGGGAGCGTCGCCTGAAACGCGCCACGAAGCGCCGACTGAGCGGGCTTTCTCCCCGTGATTGGCCATGCTATGGACAGCACGACTACTTCCAGACTCACATCAAGGCTCACGAAGTCTTCGTCCAAACGAACGTGGAGGCCTTTCTGGCATCGTTCGATGGCGAATGACCCACGAGACCCGGCATGCGCCACGACCATGCTGATCGAGGGCGTTTCGACGTCAGCAAGACGCGTGCAGGCTGCGAGTACGCCTAGGCATCATCCCGTCCACGCCGTAACTCCAATCCCCGAACGATCACGTAGGCGATCAGGGCCACGATGAACACGAGCAGATACATCCAGGCAATGCTTTGCAGCGTTTCGATGATGGTTCGATAGACTTCCAGCGTCCAACGCTCCGCGGTCAACGCCAAAGCGTCAACGTTCTGGTCGCGAGCATTGATGTATCGCTCCAGGTCATAGATTCTGACGCCACCTGATACACCGACAACGAAACCGGCGAAGGTAATGTACCGATGCCAAGCGCCGCTGATCTCGTCCTTGACGATCCGCGAGAGGATTTTGCCGACCGGCTTGTTGAATAACAGCACGACCACCATGGAAACGACGATGGCGATCCCCAACGTGGCCAATAATAGAGTGAAAAACATATCAATTTTCCCCAATCGTCGAGAAACGCGTGGCTACCAGATGGTCACGTGAACGAACAGCACCTTCAGGCTTCAGGCCTTACCCCTCGATGAGGCCCAGAGGGACCAAGCATCGTGGCTACTCAGGCTCAGGCCATATCTTTCTTGTCCACTTCTTCCTTCTCCTCACGATGAGAGCTATACACCACAGGGGACGATGGCCGGACATCCCGGGACGCCTGATTTTGCCGATTGTCGATGTGACTCAATACCATCAGCTGTACCACCAGAAACGCAAAGCAGATAATGAAACCTTTTATCATTTGAGTGCCTGCGAGATGGAAAGGGAAAGATCCAAAAGGTCACACAACCTATAATACCGCCTGGCACTGCCGAAAGTTCAGAAAATTGACATGGAGTTCCTGGCCAAGACCAAGCCCCTGCCGACGCATCGAGCGGCTACCCTGTGCTTGCCGCAACCGTCACCGCCAGAAAGCCCCTCCGGGTATGATCCGCACCATCAACCGCCTGTCGCTGCGCGGGAGCTCGACCGCTGCCCTTCGACGAGGGTAACGGTCATCAGGCTCGGAATGCCGGCCCATTTCAGCGTGGCCTGGTATTTTCTTCCAGCTCGGTGAAGAAGTTCTCGAAGGCCAAGAACCCATCATCTATGATCGCCCGGACTTGCTTCATCTCTTCTGGCGAATACTCGACTGCATCAACCAGCTCCTCGTCGCTACCTATGGTATGCCCAGTTTCATGACTGAGGTGAAGCTCTCCACAATACTCCATAGCGGGACTTATCTCTTTGGTGACATCGGCGAGAGCTTCAAAAAATACGTTCCCGGCCGCCTCCATGACCTCAACAGCCACCAGCCTCACCTTGGCCGGCTGGCCCGCTATGAGACTTATCAACTTGTACGTTAGCAGCCTCCCATTTTTATTCTCACCCGACCAAAGAAACAATATATGATCAGTCAGCAAGCCTCCACTGCTTTTCTCCATACGTTTCAGATCATTGATGAACCACTGCCAATGATTCGCATCCTCCTCTGAGTGGACATTTATAGCTCGCTCCAGGTCGTTTTCCGGTGATTCAAAAGGCAATATATATTGGCTTATATCGGCAAAACTCATCACAAAGTGTGAAAGGCGCGGGAGAAACGAAATCCGCCTTTCAACCGATACAGAAGAATCATAAAGAAAACCAAAGAAGGAGTGAGAGGCGAACCTACTCTTCCTTTCGTCTATATAGGATGATACCTTCACGACAACCACCTTTTCATTTGATTTAAAAGACAGGCAACCTATACCAACCCCTGCCACTCAAACCAAAAGAAGTGTCGTTTAGTAACCCCAGGAAACGTCAGGTAACCCTCAATGACCGGTCTAGTGAAGTTACTTCATTAACAGCCATATACAGCAGACAAGCACATCATTACCAAAACATCTATCGAGCAGCAGCACATGCCTCGTTCAGACCTTTTGACCACCCACCGGTGGCGTGCCGCCAGCGCAGAAACAGAGCCGGCCCCGGCTGGCGGAGATTGATCAACCGAAAGAGATGCATTCCGAAACAGGTAGTTTCAGGGGCACACCCTGCCAACCGAGTTTCGCCTAGACCCAGCCACCAGTCTGACGAACCCGGCTCGATAAGCACTATCAGCTCGAGACTCTGCGCAGGCGATGGCCAATACCATTCACGATCCCCGACATTAGCCACGGCACTACCAGCAGAAGCAGTGTAAAAGGTACAAACGGGCTTACCCACCTCCTCCCTCATGCGCCGGGCCAAAACCATCCGATTCGATGCCGCCAAAACGTTTGCAAGCGCAATTCTTGCTCAACACAGACAACGCCCACGAAAACGAATACGAACAAGCCGCAAAGATCATAAAAGACACGGCAAACGAGTCTCTGGAACATGTCACCGCCAGGCCAAGAACCCGCCCCCAACCTGCGTGGACTTTGGCCGTGAATGCGCCGATTGCAAAAGCCAAGCCGAGGAGGAACCATGCTCATCGACATCGGCGTCGTGCTATCGCTCGGCCCGTATCGGGCAGGCTCATAGGGCAGATGTGATGATCACCGCCGCTGCGAGGATCGCAAAGCCATGTCGGGTGATGCCACCTAGTGTTACTCTAGGTGTATAGGCCCGCACGCGCCTTGCGACACGATTCAGGCGGCTATGGCGATAACGCCAGGTAGGCCTTGCCTGAGCGAAGGAAGAGGCCCATGCGGACAATGAGCTTCGAGATCACGCACAGGCCGGAGAAGCGGCAATATGGCAGACAAAGACATCATGATGGCGGATGAGCCGTTGGACAAGGCTAAGCATCTGCAAGTGGGAGAAGAACAGTTTTTCGTGCTTGACCGTCAGGGCCGACACATCAACTGCCGAGTCAAGGAACGCCTCCCAAACGGAGAATACATCGTCGAGTTCCTTAGTGAGAGCATCGAAGGCTGCGAGAAGAGCCTTGACTATATTGGAAAGGAAAAAAACATCAGCTGGGACCAGATCAGATTCTGACAAACGCAGTCCAGTTCACGATGTAGTAATCAGACCACGACACCGCCCGCTGCAGCGCGGGCTTTTTTGTTTCTGGGGGCAACATGACAGACGAGATACTGAACATCGGCGAAGTTGCCGAATTCATAGGTGTGTATCGCGCCTCCCCCTCTGGCACATGCATGCCAAGTACAAGATGATCGCGCCGCCGGCACAATTCAGTGTCGCAAGTCTGGTCATCTGCACAGCTACCTGGAGCAGTGGGAGGAGGGTCGGATGAAAGAGTCGGTACAGAATACCGGCCGGTCGAACAGCCCTGCCCCTTCCAAAATCACCTTCCTCTCAGGCTTCACTCATTGGTGGGCCCAGCTGGACTCGAACCAGCGACCAAGGGATTATGAGTTCGCTTTTAAATCAATATGTTACTGATACTCAAGGAAAAGCAATCGTAATCAAGCGAAAGGTACAGTTCTTTGGAATCAGTAACTTAGCGAAGGTTGAGGATAGCACACGAAGCTGGTGTGTGTACCGGTGGTGTACTTGTTCAGGGCGGATGCGAGTGGATGCATGGCATACCTTCCGTGCTATCCTGTGGTTACCGTGTAACACATGAGGACGGTGTCATGAGTGATGCTACCTTCACCTTTCGGGTCGATGAAGGCCTGAAAGCAGAATTTGCCAGTGCAGCCAAGGCTCACGATCGTACCGGGGCACAGCTTCTACGCGACTTTATGCGCAACTATGTAGCGCAGCAGCAGGAAGCGCAGGATTATGATGCCTGGCTGATTGCCAAGGTGGAGCAATCACGGGCCTCGGCAGAAGCTGGTAATCTGATACCTGCCGCCGATGTCGAAGCCAGGTCTGCTGCCCGCCGTGCGGCTACCCGTGCTCGTCTGGCGAAGTCTAAATGATGGAGCTGGTCTGGACGCCAGAGGCGATACAGGATCGTGACGATATTTACGAGTATATAGAACCAGAGAATCCGCTGGCAGCATTGACGTTGGATGAACTGTTTTCAGAGGAGGCGGCACAGCTGGTAGGCCACCCTGACAGTGGACGGCCAGGCCGTGCTCCTGGATCCCGAGAGCTGGTTGTTCACCCCAGCTATATGTTGGTCTATGACGTTGTGGGGATGCAGGTCAGGGTACTGAGTGTAGTGCACACAGCTCGCCAGTGGCTGCCTTCTCTGGGATAAAAACTAACCGAGAACCATGCTGGGCTCATGGGTTTCTCTCCTTATAACAACGAATGGGAACGACAGGGAGCCATCAATGCATCGCGTTAGCTGCATTCATATTGAGAATTTCAGAGCTTGCCGAAATATCACCTTGCCGCTGGACAGCTATACCCCGCTGGTAGGGCAGAACAATGCTGGAAAGTCCACGATACTGGAAGCCATTCGCTGGGTGTTGAAGCCAAGCAATCTAAAGTCCTCCGATTTTTATGACGAGGAAAAACCTGTCTCCGTTGCAGCCTGTATTGATGGTATTGATTCCGAAGTACTGGATCGGATTCCCCATGACAGGCATCGTCAGGCGATTGAGCCTTACTGCAGGGATGGAAGGCTCTGGATTCGGGTCACCGCAACTAACACTAGGTCTAAGGACCAGGAAGTCTGGAGTGTGGATGAATGCCCACAAGATGGCGTTCCCGAGCACTGGCAGACCTACCCTACCGGACTCCCTCAAGCCGTCTCGGCCTTGTTACCTGAGCCGCTTCATGTGTTGGCTATGCATGATATTGGTGAAGATCTAGGCAAGGCCAAAACCGGAACAACGATCAAAGGGCTGCTGGATGAGATCATGAAGCCTTTGTTGGCAGCCCATGATGAGCTTACTACTGCGCTCGATACCATTCGCAATGTGCTGACCACGGGCGGAGAGCAACGCTCCGACCATTTGCAGCAGTTCGACACCAGTGCCACCGATGCGCTGGAAAGTTTCTTCCCTGGTCTGGCGTTGGATCTAGATTTGCAAGTGGTAGACATTAAGGAGTTTTTCAAGGCAGGAGACTTGCACGTCACCGATATGGTCAGCGGTGACCGGCGCCGCTTTGATCAGATGGGTACCGGTGCCCAGCGTGCCATACAAATGGCCTTGATCCGCTATTTGGCGGATGTGCGTCGCGCTGAGGATGATCAGCTTTCCCGTCGGCTACTGCTGATTGATGAGCCAGAACTATATTTGCATCCTCAAGGTGTGCGACGACTGCGCGAGGCCTTGAAGACGCTTTCCAGCGCAGGTTTTCAGGTGATATTTTCCACCCACTCCCCGCTTATGTTGAGCCGTGACAATGCGCCCAATACAGTGATTGTGGGCAATACAGTTGATGATGGAGTCACAGCTCGCAAGCCACTTAATCAAGCTGTTCAAGATGCCATTGAAGACGCTGAGAGCCAGTCACAAACCCTGTTTGAACTGGGAAATCTAGTGGATATCTATTTTGCAGACCGAGTGATTCTCTGTGAAGGAAAAACGGATCGAAGGCTATTGCCGCTGGCCTACGAGCAGCTTTACCAGCGTTCGCCCGACCTGGATCACATTACCTTTGTTTCCGTCGGTGGTTGTAACAATTTTGCCAAGGCTTTGTCCATTCTGAGTGCCATGGACATTCGTGCCTGTGCCATAGCTGATCTGGACTTTGCCTATACCAATGCCAGGAAGAGTGGTCTATTAGAGCGCGATGGAGCTGATATGGCCGCTGCCAAGGCAACCTTGCGCAGGTTGCGACCAGAGCATGGTTTTACCCTGAGTGGCAATGGGCTACCGCAAAAATGCAATCAATGGAGCGCAGCAGATATTTGGGCCTGCTTTGCATCGGATGATGAAGGCCAAGACATTGCCCAAGGCAGCCATGAAACCCTGAAAGACGCCCGGGTCTGGGCCTGGCCACAAGGCTGCATCGAGCAGGTGACCGGAGCGGACGACAAAGGCGAAGACGCCATTATGGAACAGGAACAGCAGTTGCGCGCCATGAGCGCAGCAGAAATTGAACAGCAGATGCCCGCTTTCAAAGCGTGCTTCGATTGGATCAGGAGTCTTTAATGCCCACGCTTGAGTTCAAGGGTAAGCAGTTTATCTATTCCCACCACCTCGGAGTGCCATTTCGTGAATTGCAGGTGGTGCCGGAAAAATCCCTGCCTGCTGAGGGCAAGAAGCCTTCGCTAGATGACAATCTGATCATTCATGGCGACAACCTAGAAGCGCTCAAGTCACTGTTGCCTACCCATGCAGGTAAGGTAGACTGTATTTTCATTGACCCCCCCTATAACACAGGTGAAGAAGGGTGGTGCTACAATGACAATGTGCGTTCGCCACTGATGAAGGAATGGCTGAAGAAATCAGCCAACCCAGTCGATAAAGACGACCTTGAAAGACATGACAAATGGCTCAGCATGATGTGGCCAAGGTTGAATCTGCTGTATGAGCTCCTTTCTGAAAATGGGAGCTTGTGGATTACTCTTGATGACAATGAAATTCATCATGCCAGAAAGATAATTGATGAGATATTTGGTGAAGATAGCTTTGTAGGCCAACTTGCTTGGCAAAAAAGAACATCAAGAGAAAACAGGGCTCCATTGTCTCCTAGCATTGACCACATTTTACTTTATACAAAAGGGCTCCCTGACACCTGGAAGCTCAGAAGAAATCTAATCAACATTAGATCTGATGATACCGATGGTTCAAATAGCTCTGACACCATCCCCTTTTCTGCGCAAGGTTATAGAAAAAATCAAGTTTATCCCATAAAAACCCCTACCGGAATTACACTAGAACCTCCCAAAGGTCGGTGCTGGGGAGCTACCGAGGAAGAGTTTGAGCGCCTTAAAAAAGAAGGACGTATTTACTGGCCAAAAGGAGGTAATGGCCGGCCTAGGGTCATCCCTTTAGAGAGCGAATTTAAGAGTGTAGTTCCCAATACGCTTTGGATGGCATCCGAAGTAGGAAGTACGGAAAACTCAAAGAAATTACTCATGCAGATCTTTAATGAACGTGAAACCCTGGGCATTCATGCGCCTAAACCTCACGAATTAGTTGAAAGAGCAATCCAAATATCAACCTCTGAGAACTCAATTGTTTTAGATTCTTTCGCAGGCAGTGGAACAACAGGTCATGCGGTTATTTCGGCAAATAAGAGTGACAAGGGAAGTCGACGATTTATCTTGATTGAGTGCGAAGACTACGCCGACACTCTCACTGCCGAACGTGTTCGTCGAGTTATCAATGGCTACCCGTACACCGGAACTCAACGCGAGGAGTTGCATCGGGAAAATATCACCTGGAGTACTTTCGGTAACGAGAAAAAGCATAGGAAGGTGATGGACCAGGTAGAATCCATCGAGAACCTACATGCTCACGAGTACGACAAGATCAAAAAACAGATCAAGGATGGTGTGCTCACCGTCACCGGTGAGCGCAAGGTGGAGAAAACTGCGCCTGGACTGGGTGGCAGTTTCACCTATTGCACCCTAGGCGAGCTCATTGATGTTGAAAGTCTGCTAACCGGTAAGGATATGCCTGGCTTCGAGGCGCTAGCCCGCTATGTGTTCTACACCGCCACCGGGCAGTCACTGGAGAAAGTCGGCAAACCCGCACCCGATGGCTTGATTGGCGAGACTGATCTGTTCCGGGTACACCTGTTCTACCAGCCGGACAAAGAATGGCTACGCTCCAACGAAGCAGCGCTGAATGCCGAACGGGTGACGGCGATTGAGCAGGGCAATAAGGGTGGCAAGCGTGCCATTGTCTTCGCAGTAGCCAAGTTCATGAGTCAGAAGGAGCTGACCGCACGGCGCATCGAATTCTGTCAGTTGCCCTATGCCGTCCATCGGATTCTGGGGGAGTGAGCATGGAACTTAAAGAATACCAGCAAGGCGTACTCGGTAAGCTGGATCGCTACCTCACGGTGCTGGCTGAGCAACGAGAAGAGTCGGAAGACTTCGTTGAGTTCCAGAAGAGCAAGGGCAAGGCGACCACCTTGGGTGATTACTGCCGGGAGGCCTGGGAGCAACTCAACACCGAACGCTTGTTGCCCTACCTCTATCAGAATGGCAATCCCGTGGTAGCTCCTTATCTGTCGCGCCATGACGGCCTGGGACTGTCGATTCCGAACATCTGCCTGAAGGTGCCCACCGGCGGCGGCAAGACACTACTGGCCACTGCGGCGCTGGAGCGGGTGCAGACCGATTATTTTAAACGCCAGACAGGGTTGGTGCTGTGGGTGGTGCCTTCGGAGGCGATTTACCGGCAAACCTGGAAGCAGTTGGCCAACCGGGAACACGCCTACCGGCAAATGCTAGAGCGTGCTTCTGGCGGACGGGTGAAGCTGCTGGAAAAGGGCGACGCCTTTACCCGCACGGATGTGGAGGGGCAATTGTGTGTCATGCTGCTGATGCTGCCCTCGGCAGCACGCAAGTCCAAGGAAACGCTGCGGCTGTTCCGTGACAGTGGACGCTTCACCTCTTTCTTCCCGCTGGAAGACGACAATGAAGCTATCGAGGCCCTCCTGCAACAGGTGCCCAACCTGGATCAGAATGACCTGGCTGATCTGGGATACGGTGACGGCGTTGTGCCAGGTTCCGCCTCGGTCAAGCAAAGCCTGGGTAATGTGCTGCGACTGGTGCGCCCGGTGGTGGTCATCGACGAAGGCCATAAGGCCTATTCTGATACTGCTCGCGATACCCTGGCAGGCTTTAATCCGCGTTTTATCCTGGAGCTTTCCGCGACCCCCAATACCAACAGCAAACATCAGTCCAATGTTCTGGTGAATGTACCGGGGACAGATCTCAAAGACGAGGAAATGATCAAGCTGCCGATCAATGTTATCAACGAGGGCAAGGGCGGCTGGAAACACACATTGTCATTGGCCCACGCCAAACAGCAAGAGCTGGAACAGGCGGGGCTTGTATTCCAAAGCGAATCTGGCCGTTATATTCGCCCCATTGTGCTGGTGCGCGTGGAACGCACCGGTAAGGAGCAGCGCGATGCCGGATTTGTGCACGCTGAAGATGCCCGAAAATACCTGCGTGATCAACTTGGGGTGAAAGAAGAACATATCCGCCTCAAGACATCAAGTGATGATGAGCTGGCGGGAGAAGACCTTCTGTCGTCCACTTCTCCGGTGCGCTTCATTATCACAAAGGATGCATTACGCGAAGGTTGGGACTGCCCCTTCGCCTATGTATTGACAATTTTATCCCGCACTACTGCAACCACGGCATTGACCCAGATGATTGGACGCGTATTGCGCCAGCCTCATGCCCAAGCAACCGGTGTGGAAGCGCTAGATGAGTGTTACGTCTTCACCTTCGATCAAGACGTCACAAAAGCTGTAAATAGTGTACGCAAGGGACTGGAAGATGAAGGTATGGCTGACCTGGTTTCCAGCGTCAAAGCGGTCAACACGGGGAGCGGAGAGTCCCCTAATATGCGCCGGGAGATCATCAACCGGAATAATAAGTTTTCCGGACTACCACCAATCTTTCTGCCGCGCGTTTTGCATCAGGATGCCGATGCTTCGGACGGTTATCGCGCGTTGGATTATGAGCGGGATGTGTTAGGCGCTCTGGATTGGGGTGCCTTGCAATTTCTAGCAGCCAACAAGGCAGCTATAGATAGCGACAAGCTGCAACGCACGGTAGCTCGCGTCACTATCGACCGAAAAGCGAAGAACGCCGGGCAGACAGTATTTGACCTGGAACAGGAAGATATTGACGTTATGCCAGAGGAAGGGCTGGATGTTCCCTATCTGGTACGCCAATTGCTGGACGTAGTGCCCAACCCCTGGCAGGGCATGCGCTTGCTGGATGAAACCCTGGATGCCTTGCGTGCCAAGGGCGTCACCAATGAGCAGATTTATATCAATCGGTTGGACCTAGTACAGTCCATGAAGGCGGATTTGCGTGAGCAGGTGAACGCGATGGCGGAATCGCTGTTCCGCGCCAAGCTGGAAAGCGGTGAGATTGCCTTGCGACTGGTGTCGTCCAATGACCCTGCCTTGAACTGGAAAATTGCCGAAACACTGGAAATCGACGTTTCCGATGTTGACCCACTGCTATACCGGAAAAATGGCGAGCCGCTGGAAAAGAATCTTTTCGAGAAGGTCTATCAGAAGGAGTTCAATGACCTGGAAAAGAACACGGCCTGGTATCTGGATGAGCACCAATGTGTGCATTGGTGGCACCGTATCGCCGTAAACCAGCGCTCCTATGGCCTACAAGGCTGGCAGAAACATAAAGTATATCCTGATCTACTAGCCTGTGTGCATGGCACCGAAAATGGCAAGTTCCGTTTCTCGGTGCTGGAAACGAAAGGCGACCACCTGAAAGGTAATGATGATACCGAGTACAAGCGCAAACTATTTGAGCTGCTGACCCGATATGCCGATGTCTCGGCAGAAGTCGGCCAGCTTGAGCTTGAGGGCCAAGACGAACCGATTCGATTCCAAATTATAATGGAACAGGACTGGAAGCAGACGATTTCTGAAGCTATGGGGTGATTCAAGCTAAAGACTGAGGCGGAAGCTGCTGTAGCCGCGGTTGAGCACCAATGAGGGGAACCTGGTTATTTACCTGTTCTTCTCCGTTTCAGCTCAGCCCACGCGGACGCCTCAGCCATATCCCGACGCAGTTCGGCCAGCCCGGCGGGCGTCAATAGGCGTACGGGAGCTCCAGTAATACAAACTTAACTTTAACCTCTTCTTTACCAGAACAAGCGCAAAACAAAATAAAGTCAACCACTTGAGACTCTTAATCTTTCAATGGATTGAAAGTACTTAAGGACAAGCTTATTGTAAAACTCAGGATCTGAGGATTTACAATAATTCAGATGCCCCAAAAGCTTACCCTTATCTTCAGGCTTCAGCTTTCCTTTGCTATAAAGGGAAAGCAATAGTCTTACATGATCCTTGTACTTCCTATGCAGTGTTATATGGCCATCCTTACAAATCCTCATCCCAGTAACAAACGCAGACCCACCACTTTTGCTTCCGTACTTCGTCTTCTCCTTATTAACCTTAATATTTTTTAAAGATGCCTCTCTTACTGCTTCATACACCACTCCTTCCACTTCCCTCTTAAACCCTTTCCTTTCAATAGATATAGTTAAATCATCAGCATATCTAGTGTAAGAAAATCTTCCAAACCTCTCCACGTTATTTTTCAGCTTGCTCTCAATAAGCTCATCAAGCTCAATCATGCATATATTGGCTATATATGGTGAAGCGGGAAAGCCTATCGCACAAACACCTTTGTGGAACATAGAGTCTACAAACTCACTATCAGAAAGCTCCTTTTCGAGCCAGACAAATCCCGGATGATATTTATACAATGCATTCTTAAAGTCATCCACCCCAACAGAGGGGAAAAAATCAGAGAGATCCATCTTAACAAAATAATTCCCTTTTCGATGACAAAGGGCATTGGTACGAATGGATGCGCCTTCATGAAAAGCAGTTGCTGAACGATGAATCTTAACATCCCTTAAATAATTTAAAATGGTCCAGTACTGAACAATTTTAAACTCCCAAGGTGGGATTACAATCCTCCTAAAACCCTTACCATTTTTCTTCTTTATTTTAATATGCTTTATCTTGCCACGGGCAAGACGTATTTGCTCCCTAAAGGAATCCTCTGCCATGTCGAGTTCTCGGCTTACCTCGGAAATGATTGACATAACAATCAAGCTCTCATTCTTTGCTTCAAGCCATCAAGAAAGAACCCTTTTCTCATAACTCCGTCATCATCCGAATATCTAAAAAAGGCCTTGCCGCGCACGCTCTTTATCTTTGAAAAACGATCTTCGTAGGCTATAAAGCCCAATGAAATAAGAATTGTAAGTATTTTTTTAACATTGTCATATTTTTTGCTTTCGCCAAACACTATTTTAACAGCGTTAATCAGGCTCTTGTATTTAACTTCTCTCATCATAAAAATTAGGTCATGAACGAACAACGCTGTTTTCGCTGTAATCTCATTAGAAGGATCAAGATCTTCACAAGGAATTCTTTTACTGGCCACAGAGGGGTTTTCAACCAAACTATTGAGATCATGAAAAACAGCGGCAACTCCATCTTTACCTTCAACATCTCCATGGTACATTTTATACCAGAGCACCCTATTTTCATCCGAGCACTCTCGAACAGCTTCTAAAGGGCCTGTATTTATAAAAGATGGCGAGTCTTTAAAGCTAGAGTCATTAATAACAATCAGTTTGTGCCGCAGCTCATGATGTGCAAACGCGCCAAGCTCACATATTGCACTTGGGCTTTCCATTATTATTATTACTTTTTCAGACACCTTAGTTAAAACATGCTCAAAATCTAAAGCATTCTTCTCTCTGCTATTTCTTCTATATTCATCAAAGAATTTTTCCGCTATTATGACTTGGGCATTCTCTACATTTTTTAACAAAAAGTCGTGAACTTGCTTCCTCCTATAAGACACATTTCCATCATGACCATTTGCTCCGCACAAAAAAAAGAGCCGAGGAGTACCACCTAACGGTATCACTCGGCCCTTATTAACTGCATTTTTTATAGGCGAAATAGCTCTATAGTAAGTGCTATCTGTGATTTTTGACATAGCCTACCTAAGCGCGCTGGCATCTTCTTTGGAGCCCAGCCGAGACTTCGGCTGGGCTCCAAAGAAGATGCCAGCGAAACCTCGAGCTGTTCACCGTTTCATTGCAAGGCATGACTCATGCCTCGTAGGCCACAAGGGCCTAAGTTGCTAGGCTTAGCCTCAGCTTACCCAGTCTTCTTTACGTTATCAACCCAGCTATCCCACCTAGCTGGTCAAGTGACTCGATTCATTAACAGTCGTTCTACCGCTCCATATTACCGTTCGTCTTGATGATCCTGATCTTTGCCCTTCTCTCTCCCCTGGTGCGCTTGAGCATGCTGTAGCCGCCCAGCGACCTTTTCCTGGAGCTCGTGGCGCTCAGCCTTCATCGGCGGCATGGAGCCTACAAACGCAGCGATGCGCTTGGCCAGCTCCTGGTCATCAGGGTTGCGGCTATGGGCCAAGGCCTTGGCCACCGTCAGCCAGGCTTTGCGAACGTAGGTCTGGCGTTCCTTGATGCGATCCTCCCAAGGCCGCGGTTTCGGTGCTTTGCCGGCCTGCTGGTGGCGTAAGTCTTCGACAATCTCTCGGACCTTCGCCTGGTCTACCTGTGGCGTCTGGCCTTTTCCGCGGATGTGGCGTACCACTTGGCTAACGCCCCTCTTTATCACGCCACGGGTGGCGCGTGGTGTCGCCTCGGCTTCCACCCCTCGGCGCTCCAGCTCCGCCGCGAAGGCCTCTCGCCACTTCTGCGGGTCGCCCTTCTTCATATTCAATCGACGGCTGTCATAGCCCAGGCTCTTCACCGTCAGGTGGACGTGGGGGCTGTCCGTGTCGGTGTGCAGCGCCATGACATACTGATGATTCTGTCCAAACTGTCGTTTGGCGAATGCTCGGACGGCATTCTTCACGTCACGCGACTCAGTGCCAGCTGGCATGGACATGACGATGTTGGTGGTGTCGCGGGTGTTCTTCCGGCGCTTGCCCTGATCCTGCGACCAGTCCTTGGCCAGGGCCCGTACCTCGTCTTTCCCGTGGATCACATCGCCGCGCTCGTCCTCGAGCTCCAGATTGCCGTTGCGGCTGATATAGTCCAGGTGGGACTGGACATGATCGGCTCCCTTGGCATTACCGGTGATCTTCACCATGACCTCGGGCGCATAGTTCACCACCCGCCGGGCACGCGCACGGTTGCCGGATCGTCCACCCTTGCTCTTGACCGGGCCTTCCAGCAGGTCAGCAATCGTGTCGTCAGCCAGACTACCCATCTTTCCTCCTTCGGGTGGCCTTTAATGTGGCTTTCGCTTCCACCCCGCACCGTTCCAGCTCGTCTGCAAAGACCTCCCGCCACTTCTGCGGGTCGCCCTTCGCCACATGCAACCGACGCCCATCATTGCCAAGATTCCGCACTGTAAGTTGGACATGCGGATTGTCGGTGTCCGTGTGCAGGGCCATGGCATACTGATAGTTCTGACCAAACTGCCGCTTGGCGAACGCCTGGGAGGCCCTTTTTAGCGCCTGCGGGTCGGTTCCGGCCGGCATCGACAGAACGATATTGGTAGTATAACGAGAGTTCTTGCGTTGCAGACCTTGAAACCTCGACCAGTCTCTAGCCAAGTCACGGACCATATCTTCCGTGAAAGAGAACTGGCCGCTTTCGTCCTCAAGCTCCACTGTTCCGTTCTTACTGATGCGAAGCAAATCGCTCTCAACTTGGTCCGCATCGTATGCATTACTGACTATCCGCACGACGACTTCCGGCTTATCCATCATCCCTCCATCGATTCATGTTCCTGGACAGCAGAGTGGCCACCTGGTCCTTGTGCTGCTCAATTCTCTCGGCCAGCGCCTCGATGGCCTCCCGCTTGAGCTTGTCGCTCTCACGAAATTCGATGTTCAAAACCTTGGCGACCTGGTTCAGGTTTTTACCAATGGCACGCAATTCCCTGTTTGACTCCCGCAAGACGGCCACCTCGGCGTCCGTCAGCACGGGCTCTTGATACAGTTCAGCCATAACCATCGACGTGACCCAACTGGTACGGCTGGGATAGCCCTCCTCTTGGGCACGTTGTGCTAGCCAGCGTTCCTGAGTGGGTGATAGGCGGATGGTGAGCTTTCGGGACCTAGCTTCTTCCTCTTGGTCGTCCGCCATTACAGTCACAGCTCTGCCGGCAACACGCTGAATCATTCGCCGCAGCATGTCCGACTCGCGTAGGCCGTTGGCCTTGCAGAACTGCGTCCAGGCGCTCTTCTCGATTTCTGTCAGGCGTGCTTCAACTCTCGGCATAGTCCAGTTTTCTCCACCGCTGAGAGGTGGGCTAGGCAAGTTTGCCGGCATACGCCAGCACTTGCCGAATCCTGCCCTAGCTCTAAACCCATCCATTCTTTTCGTACGCACGAAAAATGACTGCCGTCTCAAACGAAGTTAACGGCCACAGAAGCGCGCATTAGGCTTCGCCATTAGTAATACGCACGGACCTGTCTCAAACCTGCTCGCCGCCTTGGGCTGAGCCAGAGGCTTCGCCATTAGACATAGGGGAGGGACTTTGAACACTCTCGGTTGATCCGGCTCCCGGTGGTGAGGCTTCGGTTTTAGAACGCTCGCGCCTACGCTTGGCCAGCTCAGCTTTGCACCACTCACCAGCGGCGCGCATCTCAGCTCGCAGGTCCTCGATCTCCTCGGGTGTCAAACGCCGGTAGCTCACTGGGTCTCCTCCTGAGATGTATCACGCCGGAGCTGCGGATATATCGCTGCGCGCCATCGCCACTGGAGCACGCACACCGCAATGCCTGCCGCACAGAAAAACAGGGTACGAGCAGTATCACCATCGCCAGCAAGGGTGCCGCTGACCAAGCCGGGTAGTTCAGGGAGCAACGCCACGGACAGCAGGATACCCACCACCAGTAGCATCCCGGAGAGTCCTAGCTCACCGCCTCGCTTTACCCGCGCCCAGCGGACGCGCCAGGTAGCTAACCACTTGATATTGGTATTCATGACTTAGCCTCCTGTCATCGTGTTGCCAGCACCGAAACGCTTCTGGTAGGCACGATAGGCAGACTTGGCGCCACGGTAAGGAGAGGTTGCCGCACTGCCTGCTAAACGTGCATCACGTTGAACGCCGCGATACTGACGGCGGATTGCTGAGGGACGCATCGCGGACATAGCAGAACCCAGAGCGCCCTGAGTTGCCAATGCCACACCACCGCCCAATGCAGAAGCAATGGCCGGCACCTGCTTCAGCACAAGGATGCCAAGGGCAAAAAAAGCAATCAGATAGGCGCTTGTGGTCATACTGGCCATGCTGCCTGCCGAGGATTCCACGATGTTCATGAACGCTTCGCTGACATCAATGATCATGCGCCCAATGGCTGAACCCAAAACCAGCAGCATGCCGAAATTGATCACCATGCCCAGCCAGCTCTCGAAAAAGCGTTGGGTGCTGTTAAACAGCAGGCCGATGATAAAGAGCGGACCAATCGCCAGCAGCACTGTCGTTGCCACCTTACTGGCCAGCAGGAGAAACGCCACTACGATGGCAACACCACCACCAAACACCATGATCAGAATTACCACTAAATACATGCCGAAATCACCACTCATGACCCCCGCTTTATCCCAGGCCTGATCAGCTACAGCGAGAACGCGAGAGAACAGGCTGTCCAAAATGGCCGCGGCACCTCCATTGGCCCCCGTGATGACTGCTGCTACCTTTTCCGGGCCGTGAGCCAGCACGTCCACCACGACGCCCATATAGGTACCGACCGTCAGTCCCAGCGTCATAATGAAGCCGATGCGAAGGATGCGAAAAACGCCCTCCTGCAAGGGCTCACTGACCTTGCCAAACATCATCAAATAGCCCCAGATGGCAATCCAGACGATCAACATGCTGGTAAACATCGGAGTGATGTAAGCGATGAGGTCAGTAGCCGTATTGATGATGTACTGGTCCAGTGCCTGATCAACGACGGAGAACATGCCTTCAAACAGGTTCATGAGTCCTCCTCGCTCTTAAGGCTAGACAGGTCAAGTTCGAAGGGCTCACCGCTAGACAGTGCCCGTTCTGCCTGGAGTGCATTGATGCAATTCGGCGTCTCCTGGAGTTCGCCAGGGTTGTTGCCGCATTTCTCCAGGGTCACCTTGCGCTCATTGTCATGCGCTTTGTACCAGTCCACGGTCTGCACCGGGCCAGTATCCGGGGTGTCATCAAAGCACCCGGACTGCGAAACGCTGACCAGAACCACAATGGCAATATTTCGTACGCACGAAATTTTCCTGACATCCATAAGGCCTCCTTACCAATCAAGTTCGAACGGTTCCCCTGATGACGCGACGCGCATCTGCTGCACGCGCTGGTTTTGCATGGCCTGGTTGGCCTCGGCCTGCGAACGGAGCATGGACAGCTTGGCCATCTCGTTTTGCAGCATGACTTGTTCGGCGCCGATACGGGCTTGGAGGTCCAGAATGTCTTTCTGGTCCGGGCTGTTGTTGACCTCAGCCACTAAGCCGGTCAGCTCGCTGAAACGCTCCTGAGCCTGCTCCAGGGACTTTTGGGACTGGCCAAGCCAGGTCGCCATGTTCTGGTTGCCGCTGTCGTACAGGTCCGCCACGTCACCGGACAGGCCGTGTTCGCTCGCCCCCCTGATGCCGGCGTCGCTCAGCACCTGGTTAGGATCGACGTTCACGGCGGTGTCATAGGCCGAGTCGATGACGTTGCCCAAGCCACGAACCCCGCTCATGCTGTCCAACTCCTTGTTGGCCGTTTCGAGCTGGCTTTTCAGTTGCTCGATTTGGTTAAGCATGTGTTGAACCTGCAAAATCTGCTGGGTCAGGCTCGACACGTCGATAACGGGAATCCCGCCTGCCATGGCTGGCTGCGATAGTCCGATGGTGGCCGCGAGGGCGACACCGGCCATTTTTCGTGCGCACGAAATTTTGTTGCTCATGATCAAACCTCCTTTTGACGATCCTGACGGGTCGCTTTGGCCTCCAGACGCCGTCTCGTCCTCTGGAGCGTGAGCGACCGTTTTTCAAAATCCAGGCTTTTCAGGTCGATGGACTCCATCACCTCTTTCATCTCCTCGATGCAGGTGAAGAAATCCTCGGGAAGGATTTCCAACTCCTCGGTCAGAAAATCGCTTGCGTAGTCGGCGATGATCACCAGAGCTCGAATCTCGCTCTGGATGGCATGCTGTTCGACCGCGTGTGACCGGTACAGCCGCGACAGGCCACTGTCGGTGTAGGCGGGTGTGATACCCTGTTTGTTAGCCATGGATGCCTCCTATGCAGGCAGTCGTGGTTAGGTGCGGTCGGGGCCATCACCCCCGTTCCGCGCCGCTTGAGTTTTATGTGCGGAGGGTTCTGCGCATTTCTTCTACTGCAGGAGCTCCAACCTTGTCGCTGCCGTAATTTCTGGCTATGAGGTCTGCTCTTTGCTGGCCCAATAACTCAGCCATCTCCGCCCGAGTTAATTTTGATTCGGACCCAAGATAACTCTTGGCCTTGGCCGCTTCGCTTTTATTTCTTGATGTACTCTGTGTTGTATTCTCTGTAATAGATTTGCCCTTTGGTCGAATCAAGGTTTGACCATCCTGATCACCAGATTGGCCAGAAGGGATAGTAGAATCGACCAAAGGGAAAAACTGGGAATTACAATCACTTCCAGAAGGGTCGTCGTCGAATTGCTCCGCCAGAAGCTCAAGCAAGCGCTCGCAGTTCACCCGATACCACATTTTTGCAGGTACATCTCTCCTTTCCTCTTCCAATACGCCAATTTCCACTAGCGATTTCCTAGCATTAGCCTGCTGCTTTGGAGAAAGCCCTGTTTCTGACTCCCAGCTATCTCTGCCACGCTGATTCTTATAAAACCACCCGCCTCTTTCCTCCGCCTTGGTGTTACGCGTCCAGTAAAATGCTTGGCTGAGAAAAACTGCACCAGGAACTGAAACGCCGGGAAGGAGCGTGAATGCGGCATGATAAGCAACTACCCTACCCAGGATCTTCTGTACTACCGAGGGACTAACACGCGCCATATTCAGAAGGCTCCAAATCCAGAGCGTCTTTGACTTGGAGCGTCCGGAAATAGACACGACGCCCTACCTTCACCATCGTCGGCTTCAGCTTTCGAGAGACCTCAGTATCTGAATAAAGAGAAACTCGCACACCATCGGGCGAACGACCAAGAAGATCCGCCAGGTCTGTTATGCTCATCAGTAGGCCGAACCGATCAATAAGATAGTCTTCGACTTTCATGGCTAGCACTCCATCAATCACACATCGACGTAATCAATGCTAACCAAGCAAAGCCAAAGCTCAAGCGCGCGCCTCTTGCATAGCAATCAATGCACTAGATGTTGATTATCAAAGTGTATTATCTTGAAGAAAAGGCGCACTAAAAATACTAGGAATTACAGCTACTTAAATAAATAACAAAATTTAACAAATTGCACAGACGCGAAGACAATGAGCTCAAGCGGAGCAATAATAAGAATAATAATAGCATTATTATTCTTATTATTTCTGAAAGAAATCCTCCTTTTGGCAGGGGGCTCAACACTCCTTTTACCACCGGTGACAAAGCACCGGCATCCGCTCAACAAACAATGGTCAAGAAGTTTGGCTATTGACTTTGAATTCGGTCTAGCTTCGCGACTAGATCTGCCGCCCGCAGTTGTGTATATCTCCTCAGCATCTGCATTGATTTGTGACCCCTGATCGCCGCTACTTTCTGATCAGACAGTCCAGCCTCTACCAGCCGACTGACAGCCTCATGGCGCAGATTATGGGAGCGGAAGTCATCTAGTCCGGCCTGCTTCTTCGCCTGGTTCCAGAGCTTGGTGTAGGCATAGAGGCCGCGCTTACCGTCTCCGCTAGGTTCACCGAAGAACACCAGGTCACTTCACGCTTTCCTTAGCCTCAGCCAACTGTTAATCAATTTTTTCCCCCACCGCATTCTTCAGCTCTTTTCCACGAGTAGCTATCTTTTCTTGAAGAACGCGAGAATAGCTTGATATTTCATCTCCCGTTTTAATCACTTTGGACAAACTAGCTTCCCATACGCCTCTTTCATCTTTAACATCAGTTCGCAAAACGCTCTCTTGGTGCCCCCAGAAAACATTAGCTTGCCCATAAATCTTGCAGACAGAATCACTCATCTCAGGATAATAAATATCTGAAATGGCTTTAGCCTCATGAAGCCGATGACAGCTCTCTACATATCTCTCCCGAAACTCATGGAGTTTCATATTGTTATCAGACTGTATATAACTCATAGTTAGAGATGTCTCTAGCGAAACTCTTGACAATATCGCATGCATTTTTCTTAACTCTTCTCTCTCAATGGCCACTTCTGCCATAACACGCTCATGCAGCAATCTATCTGATTGAAGAGCAACATCCTTTTGGGCAGTAATCTCAGCAATCCTTACCTGATTTCTAACTGTTATTTTTGTCGTTATGTATGCGGCAACCGCACCAATAACAGCCCCAAAAAAAATATACATTTCCTTTGGCATACAGCCCTCTCACACACTTAATCCAGAATAACACTTACTTTATCACGATGGGCCGACTGATATCCTCGTGACGAATACTATAATTCGAAAATTGCAGAGCCCCCTTAGTCGTCTCTTCTCATATCTAGCTACAACAGCAAATAGAAAATATAAAATTGGCTATCGTCCATAACGTATCTACCTGCGACCTAAAGCTTGCAACAGCTGTTCCTTTCTATCATCTGGAAGCTTTGCTAGTACTCCTTCGAAAATTTTTTCTTTCGCCCTCTCCACTGTAAGCCCAGGATCATCAAGCTTGAGCTTCTCTATTGTCCACTTACCTCGTTCCGTAAGCGATTTTATTACAACTTCACCACTCTCCGCCTCGCCACAAAATCTTATATGCTCATTCGTATTATCGAAGTATGGGTGCACTATAAGCCACTCCACTTCTCTATAATCTCGCGAAGTGTTACAAACTGTATCTAGATCACTCTTAACTGCAAACCCATTGCAATATTCGCATGAAATGGCAATATTGCACACTTCAAATGTCCATTGGGAATATAGTGCTTTAGGAGCAATGTGGTCCCGATGAGGAGTTCGGCGAGAATGCACGCCTACACCAAGTGTGCACCACACACATCGGCCACCTTGCTCAATTAACCCATGCTCCATTACGACTTTTTTAAATTTTTTTACATTTTTATTATTTCCGCCCCATGCAGTTGCCCGTTGATCTGGGACAATATCATCAAGAGATTTTTCTAAACTAGCGTCAATAGATGCAGATTTATTTAAATCAATCACTTCGCGCTCCTTCCAAGTAAGCGCCAATTTCATCAACTATCTCTTTTAATGGCTCATTATCTTGTCCATCTACCAACAAAAGGCGTTGATGAATGCTTACTAATTCATCGTGGCACACATCTTCTACTCCCGACAACATCTTAAGCGCCTTCGACAAATCTCTCTCTACGTAGAAATTACCAACTGCCCCGATTCCGAAAACACGGTATAGAATGTTCTCAGCAGACCTTCCATATACTTCGCCGTCGAAAGTACTGAATTCAGGAGCATCTCCTCCACTAGCCACAGTTAATGACCCTTTATCTGGTGAAACGTCGGAAACTAAAAAATGAGAATGGGTTGCAATAACAACATGAGAATTAGGGTAATCCTCTAACGTCTCCAAAAGCCTAGGAACGTATAGTTTTTGCCATGCGGGATGGAGACTAACTTCTGGCTCATCGATGACAACTAAAGATGTTGTCCCGAGATTTTCAAGCAATCTAGTTATAGTCCCAATCACTTGCTGCTCGCCTGAGCTCAGGTCAGTGAACTTTACTTTCTTGTTTTTTTTATACAAAAACAAGTCGTATCGACGAAAAACTCGCAAACGCCTACCTAAATCAATAAATTCATCTATGTGCGCATACTTTTCAAACCCATCAATTCCATTCACACCCACCTCAAGTTCAATGATGGTAGACTTTTTACTATCACGTAGGGCTGCTTGATTTATTAATGGAAGAAACTCAGCCCACAGAGGCCAAAATCTTTTTATCTTCTCTCTGATTTCTTCAGCAGAATCCTCGTTTAAACCCCGTGCACGACCTCGAACCCCTGCAACGCGCTCTTCTATTAAACCAACAAACTCATCGTAAGAACTTATTCCATAAAAATGCTTTGAAAAGACGTCTATTTCGACAACAACAGGCTGATCAAGCCCAAGCTCAGGAAGCCAAGTTCTTAGAAGCTTGGCTCCCTTTCCTTTCTCGACCAGACGAAGAAGGCTCAAGATTACCTTTTTTTCTAACGCGCCGGTCGTCGTCATGTTCGAAGACTGACGAAGCCCCAAGTAACTATAAAAATCATCACTATCGTTTAGCGAAAAACGAAAGCGATCTACCGGCAAGTGCGCAACAGCAAGCAGTTTGTCGGGTATGGGCAGCTGCGAAACTATCATTTTTTTATTATTTTTTGTCACCCACAAATCTCTTCCAGAGCGCACAACTCCCCAAAGATCTCCATCCATGAAATACTCAATCTTAGAATCAATCTCTCGGCCTACTGAACCAAAATCAATTTCATTCTGAAGAACAGAACCTACCCTATGCTCCAGAATTTTCAACTCTGAATGCTGGCTGTTTTTTTCATTCTCCAAAAGTCTCGACAAGCTTTCAAACTCATCAACTAACAATGAAAGAACTCTACTCTTTCCTGACCCATTTGGTCCAATTATGATTGACGCTTTAGGACCTTTCGCAGCCCGATTCGCACCAAACAAAGGAACTTCCACTCCTGAAATTTCAAACGAAACAAGATAAAAACCACTTTCATTCATTTTCTTCCCACCTTACGATGAAAAACAAATCCAACCCCACACTCAAAATAATTATTACAAAACATCATGATTCTTAAAACCACTCACTATTTATTGGTTAGGCGATCTAATTTCACTACTAAATCTTCCGCCCTCAAATGTGTATATCGCCTCAGCATCTGCATGGACTTGTGACCACTGATTGCCGCTACCTCTTGGTCAGACAGCCCTGCTTCTACTAATCGACTGACAGCTTCATGTCTTAAGTCATGAAAGCGGAAGTCATTAAGCCCGGCCTGCTTCTTCGCCCCATTCCAGAGCTTGGTATAGGCATAGGGACCACGCTTGCCGTCTCGACCAGGCTCCCCGAAGAACACCAGGTCGCAGTCGAACGGTCGCACGGGGTTGTGCAGCGCCTGCTTGAATACCTCGGTGGCCGCCTGGGTCAGCGGTACCAGGCGGGCTTCGTTGTTCTTGGTGTCGGTAAGGCGCACCACGCGGCGTTTTACGTCGACCTGGGAGCGAGTGAGGTTCAGGATCTCCGAGGAGCGCATGCCCGTCTCCAGGGCGATTCTGGCGATCCAGGCCAGCATGGGGTTGCTGTGCTGCCGGAGCACGGCGAACAGGCGCTTCTCCTCGTCGGGGCTCAGGCGCCGGTCACGCCCCTCCCCGGGGCTGGGCTTGCGAATGTTCTGGACCGGGTTGTAGGTCAGGCCGAGGCCCCATTCCTGGATGGCCACGGTGTAGAGATGGCCGAGCAGGGCGAGCTCCAGGCGCACGGTATTGGCGCTGATCGGTTGGCCCCGATGGCCAATGCTGTTAAGCCGCGTGTCGCGGTAGTTGGCGATCAGTTCCGGCGTCAGGGCCGCGAGGGAGTACTTGCCCAGGTGCTCAATCAGCGTGTTGGCCTTGTGGCGTTCGCTCTTTTGGGTGCTGGGCTTCTTGGTAGGGGTAACGTCCGCGAGGTAGCGCTTGAGGGCGGCTTCGAGCGTCATGCGCTCCGAGGCGCTGCGCTGGATATAGACGCCACGCACCATTTCATCTTCGGTGCGGCGTGCCCAATCCTGGGCGTCTCGCTTGGTGCGGAAGGTCTTGGCGGTGGTGGGCCAGCCGGTCTTGCGGATGACGGTCTTCCAGCTACCGGCGGGGGTCTTGACGATGGTGGCCATGAGAGTCTCCAGGGGGCTGAAGGATCGGCACTGTACCCTTGGACTATGGGACTCACCAAAGAGAATTCTTAAGCAACTGATTTTCATGGTGGGCCCAGCTGGACTCGAACCAGCGACCAAGGGATTATGAGTCCCCTGCTCTAACCAACTGAGCTATAGGCCCGTATCAGCGGCTGCGTATGATATCGAAAGCCGCCGGCCGAGACCAGTGGCGATTCCTCATGCCACCGCAGGCAGGCGAATCGACATGATCCAGCTCATGTCCCTGCAATTCCGTACACGCCGATTAAGGTCACGCCCCGAAGTCCGCCTGCCCCAATCCCTTTGCATGCACCGTCTCATCGCCTGCTGGGGCTCAGTCCGACCCTCAGGCCCCGATGAAGACCAAGTGCACGACGAGTTCCCTTGTCTCCGTTGATAATGCTTATCAATGTCATATTTGTTCACTATAATGCCGCCCGTCCCGAAACATTCCGTTCCGTTCTGCTCAACACAATTTACAAGGCACGACATGCAACCCATTCGCTTGACAGCCGGGCTCACGGCACTGGTCGGTACCCTGCCCGGCCTGGCACTCGCCCAAGACACCACCGAACAAGACACCATGGTCGTGGTCGGTTCTCGCACACCTACCGAAATCAGCCAGATACCCGGTGCGGTCTGGGTGATCGGCCAGCAGGAACTGCAAGACCAGATCCGCGCCGGCGCCGATCTCAAGACCGCACTCGGCAAGCTGGTACCCGGGTTGGACCTGGCGCCCCAAGGGCGCACCAACTACGGCCAGAACATGCGCGGCCGCACCGCCCAAGTGCTGATCGACGGCGTCTCGCTGAACAGCTCACGCGGCATCTCGCGACAGTTCGATTCCATCGATCCCTTCAATATCGAGCGCGTCGAGGTGCTTTCCGGCGCCAGCAGCCTGTACGGCGGCGGGGCAACCGGTGGCTTGATCAACATCATCACCAAGAAAGGGGAACGCGAAGGCTTCCACCTGGCCACCAAGACCAGCGTGACCTCCGGGTTCAACGACGCTGACGACCTGAGCTATCGCCTTGCCCAGTCGATCAGCGGTGGCACCGAGAACGTCAAGGGTCGCATCGCCGCCGCCTACGAGGACGATGGCCGCCACTACGACGCCAATGGTCAGGAAATCTTCCCCGACATCGCCCAGACCGATCTACAGGACAATCGCAGCATCGATGTCATGGGCAATCTCGACATCCGCCTTGCCGAACAGCAGACCCTGCAACTTGCGGCACAGATCTACGAATCCGGTTACGAGGGGGATCGTGGCGTCTACTTCCCCAACTTGGGAGCCACCACGCCGAACCTCGACGATGCCGAGATCCGCGACGGCTATGACTCCGACCGCGACCCGGCCACCGACCGCAAGATGGTCAACCTGCAGTATCATCACGGCGACCTCCTCGGCCAGGACTTCTACCTGCAGGCTTATCATCGTGAGGAAGAAGCCAGTTTTCAGGCCTTCCCCTATCCGGTCGAAGGCGGCTACCAGTTCAAGGCCTCCAAGCAGAACACCGATCTCTCCGGGCTCAAGGCACTGTTCGATGCCAACCTGACCGACAGCCTGACGCTGACCTATGGGCTGGACCTCGACCGCGAGTCCTTCGATGCCAACCAGATGTCATTCGACAAGTCGGCCTCCGATGCCAGTGGCGGTCTGGTACAGCAGGATGCCGGGACCGCAGCGCGCTATCCGAGTTACCAGGTCGATGGCCTCTCCGCCTTCGCCCAGAGCGAATGGCAGGTCACCGAGGGGCTGCAACTTTCCGCCGGCGTGCGCCAGCAGCACATGGATGTCGAGGTCGAGGACTTCCAGGGCATCCCCGGTGGTGAGAACGATTATGACGCCACCCTGATCAACGCCGGCGCGCTCTACGACTACGGCAACGGCCACCAGAACTGGCTGCAATTCAGCCAGGGCTTCGAGCTGCCCGACCCGGCCAAGTACTACGGCAAGAGCGCCGAGGTGAGCGTGGCCGAAAACCCGCTCTCCGCCATCAAGACCGATCAGGTCGAGATCGGCTGGCGTTATCGCGGTACCGACTGGATGACTCAGGCGGCGCTCTACTACGCCTGGTCCGACAAGGCCGTGGAGAATGCCGAGGACCTCAGCGTCAGCGTGGTCGAGCAGAAGAAGCGCGACTACGGCTTCGAGGGCTCGGTGACCCGTTATTTCGACAACGGCTTCGAGGTCGGCAGCACCTTGCACACGGTCCGTTCCGAGCAGAAGAACGAGGCTGGCGACTGGGAAAAGCGCGACGCCCGCTATGCCTCGCTCTCCTCCGCCACGGCCTATGTCGGCTGGCATGATCCGAATGGCGAGCGTTCCGCACGCCTGCAGGCCAGCCATGCCTTCGACCTGGAAGATGCCGACGACCGCGAGATCGATGGCTACACTACCCTGGATCTGTCCTTGAGCCAGCGCCTGCCGGTAGGCGAGCTCAGCCTCGGCGTCTCCAACCTGCTCGACGAACAGTACTCCACCGTCTGGGGTCAGCGCGCGGCGATGTTCTACTCGCCTTACTATGGCCCGGAGTACCTCTACGACTATCAGGGACGCGGGCGGACCTATACGCTCGGTTGGTCAATGAGCTACTGAGCGCCCGGGCGGTGAGCGGCGGGGACGTGCGTGTCGTCCCCGTTCTCGCCGGATCTCACGGCGCTGCGGCATCGTGATTTGGATCGTCCATCTGACCAGCAGTTTTGATAACGATTCCTATTTATTTTACTATCCCGACACGTTCCTCTTCGACGGTGGCCCATGTCCTTCGCGCTGTCATCGCTGTATATCGGCCCCATGGCACAGTTGATGCCGCCGCGCGTCTCGACTCGCACCGCGCCAGATACCGTCGCGGCCAGCGAGTTGCTAGACCCGGCGCGCCTCGAGGCGCTGATGGCCGATTTCAATGCTCACTACCCCGGGGGTGATCGCCGCGCCCTGGTCTCGATATGGACCAAGTGGCACTTCGCCAGCCTGGCCGCCACGAGCCTGGCCGCCAATCTGATCCTGGAGCGCGACCTTCCCCTAGCACTGGACGATCTGCGCCTGGTTCTGGCCCCGGAAGGCCATGTCGCCGGATTGTGCCTCAAGGACGAAGGTCGCCCCTTGGCCGAGCTGGAAGGCACGGCTCGCTTCACCACCCTGATCGATGATCACCTGACACCCTTGATCGAAGGCCTGGCAGCCTATGCCGGGGCCTCCCCCAAGGTGTTCTGGAGCAATGTCGGCAACTACTTCGAGTATTTCGTCAGCGTCCTGCCGATGCATCCCATGGCCTCCTCGGCCATGGCCGAACCGGCCCATCACCTGATGGCATCCCGCACCCTGGCTGACGGACGTCGCAACCCGCTGTACCAGCCGGTGCGTTATGTCGAAGCAAGCGAGGCCTCCCCCAAGCGAGTGCGTCGCTTGTGCTGCATCCGCTACCTGATCGACGAACTGGGCTATTGCGAGAACTGCCCGCTGGAGTGCCGGGAGCGCCGTCGTCATCAGACGGAGGCGACATGACAGGCCTCGCCTCTGATCGCCAGCGTGTCCAGGCCCATACCTCGCGAGACCTCAGAGCTTATGGACAGCGCTACGGCATCGACTATCACTTCCCAGACCTTGGAGCTCGGCCACGTACCGTGGTGCGTGGACGCGTGCAGGAACTCTCCCCCGGCCCGGGCATGCAACTGGTGGCCTCCGACGTCGAGGTACTGGAGCGCTACGACTCCCGTTCCCGGGCGCCGGCCCCCTTATCGATCATCGTCATGCTGGAAGGAGCGGCCGATGTCAGCCTGGGAGGCGACCATCTGACGTTGCGCTCCGGCATGGCACTCAGCGTTCAGCTCGACGACCGCCATGGCCTGAACGCCGTGCAACCCGCCGGACAACACATCCGCGCCCTGACCCTGGGGCTCGATGAGTCTCGGCTGACCACCATGGCCGGCGAGCCGATGCCCTGCCAGACATCACGCATGCGCGCCTGGCGACTGCCGGGAACGCTGCGCAGCGCCCTCGAGGAAGCCATCACCACACCACTGGAAGGCGCCGCCCGACGCCTGCAGTTCGAGGGGCTGAGCCTGCAATTGCTGGCCCATGGCCTGCCCGAGGCTCGCCGAGGAGCGGTCACCCTCCCCACGCCGGGCGAACAACAACGTCTTGAACGGGTTCGCGAAGCCCTGCGAGCCGACCCCGCCCGCGAGCATCGGCTCGATGCCCTGGCCGAGCTCGCCGCCATGAGTCCGGCCAGCCTGAGGCGCAAGTACAGCGCCGCCTTCGGCAAAAGCGTCTTCGAGGATCTACGCGAATACCGCCTTGCCCTGGCCAGGGACTATCTGGCGCGCGGCTTCAGCGTGCAGCAGGCCGCCCACTTCTGCGGCTATCGCCACGCCAGCAACTTTGCCACCGCCTTTCGGCGCCATTACGGCGTCTCGCCGAGTTCCCTCGCCGACGCTTCTTGAGCGTTGCGCATAGGCATGTGAGCGTTCCCCATACGTACGACGCCCCATTAAAAGCAATAATTCTCATTACACAAAGGAGGCGCTGAACACATCACCGAGCATAGTGAAGCGCAAGGCGCACGGAGCACAGAAAGCGAGACATAACACCTCGTTAGGCGAGCTTTCGAGTACGCGCAACGCAGCGATTTGCATGCGCAGGCATTTATTCAGTGCTTCCCAAAGCTTCTTGGCCCGATAACAGCACAACCCGACAGGATACCTGCATGTTCCGACCCACTCCCCTGGCGCTCGCCGTCGCCCTGGCGGCCTCCGGTAGCTCACTGGCTGTCCAGGCCCAGCAGACCGAGCAGCTCGGCACCGTGACCGTCACCGGTACGGCGGCGACCAAGACCGAAACCCCCTTCAGCGAGACGCCCCAGGCCATCTCCATCATCGAGAACGACGAGTGGGAAGAGCGAGGCGCCGAGACGGTCCAGCGCGCCGCCAACTATACGCCCGGCGTCTTCACCAACCAGATCGGCGCGTCCAATCGCTACGACTATATCGTGATGCGCGGCTTCTCGGATGGCAGCATCAACAACACCTTTCTCGATGGCCTCAAGGTGATGGGCGATGCAGGCTCCTTCAGCTCGATGGCTATCGATCCTTACTTTCTCGAGAGCATCGAAGTGGTCAAGGGGCCTGCCTCGGTGCTCTATGGCCGCGCCTCCCCTGGCGGCCTGGTGGCGCTCACCAGCAAGCGTCCCGAGTTCGAGCAATCAGGCCAGATCCGTCTTGGCGCCGGCAACAATGCACAAAAGAACGCCGCCTTCGATCTCACCGGTCCTCTGGACGACGAGCGCCGCCTGGCCTATCGCCTGACCGGCCTGGCGCGCAGCGCCGATACCCAGTTCGGCCCGGTAGAAGAAGAACGTTACACCCTGGCGCCCTCACTCACCTGGGACGCCACCGATGACACCAGCCTGACGCTGTACGCCTATCTGCAGAAAGACCCCGAAGGCGGCTACCACTCAGGCCTGCCCTTTGCGGGCACCATCGAGGATCACGCTGGGCGTCGACTCTCCAATACCTTCTTCGAAGGCGAGGAAGACTTCGAGAACTTCGAACGCGAACAACGGATGTTCGGTTATGCACTGGAACACCGCTTCAGCGACGCCCTGACCTTCCGACAGAACGCCCGCTACCTGAACGCGGACGTCACCATGGACCAGGTCTACGCCTATGGCTGGGCCAACGACACCGACCTCATCCGTTACTACTCCGGTGGCCAGGAAGATCTCGAGGCCTGGACCATCGACAACCAGTTGCAGGCCAACCTGCAGACCGGCGCTGTCGAACACACTCTGCTGTTCGGTGCCGACTATCAGCAGCGCGAGAATGACGTACGCTGGGACTACGGCACCACCGATCCCCTCGACGTCACCGACCCGCAGTACGGCAGTGACGTCTCCATCTACCAGACCGACGACCAGCAGCGAGATCTCAACCAGACCGGCGTCTACCTGCAGGATCAGATAGCCGTCGGCAACTGGCACATGGCACTGGGCCTGCGTCACGACTGGGTCGACATCGAGAACACCAATGAAGGCACCGGCACCACCAGCGAACTGGACGACACCCAGCTCAGCGGCCGTGCCGGCCTGCTCTATGCGTTCGACAATGGCGTCTCACCCTACCTCAGCTACTCAACTTCCTTCTCGCCCAATGCCTATACCGACGAGAATGGCGACCTGCTGGCCCCCACCGAGGGGGAACAGGTCGAAACCGGCCTGAAATTCCAGCCGGAGGGCACCCGGGACCGCTACAGTATCGCGCTGTTCCATATCTCCCAGGAGAACGTCGCGACCAAGGACCCCAACGAAAGCTTTTATCGCGCAGTGGGCGAGATCGAATCCCAGGGCGTCGAGCTCGAGGCCCACACCCAGTTGACCGACAACCTGCGTCTGCAGGCCGGCTACAGCTACACCGACGTAACCTACGCGAAGACCGAAGACGACACCCAGGGCAACACCGCCAACCAGGTACCGCGCCACCAGGCCAACGTCTGGGCCAACTACGCCTTCGACCGCGGCACCCTGGCGGGCCTGGATGCCGGACTGGGGGTACGCTACCACGCCGACATCTATGCCGATGAGGAGAATACCGAGAAGGTCCCCGACTACACCCTGGTCGATGCCACCCTCGGCTATGACCTCTCCCGGGTAGGCCTGGAAGGTGTCTCGGCACGGCTCAACGTCAGCAACCTGCTCGACAAGGAGTACGTCGCCTCCTGCTACGACCTCAACTACTGCTACTTCGGTGCCGAGCGCAGCGTAAAGGCCACTGTCAGCTACGATTTCTGATCAAGACCGATCTCCTAGACGAACACCGGCGGCCGAGGGCCGCCGGTTTTTTTGGTTCATCGCACTTTGCCGCTCGGCCGCGCTGCACCAAGGCCTCGTGGGCGCATAGGGCAACTAAAAGGTGGCGTCTGCCGCGGCGATCTCGCCAGTCTGCACGCGCCATTGGGCCGCATATCGACCTTGTCGCGACAGCAGCTCATCGTGACGCCCACGTTCGACGACGCGCCCGGCCTCGACGACCGCGATCTCGTCGGCATGCACGATGGTCGAGAGCCGGTGGGCGATCATGATCACCGTGCGGCCATGGCCGATCCGCGCCAGCGAGCGCTGGATGGCCGCCTCGGTCTCGTTGTCCACGGCGCTGGTCGCCTCGTCCAGCACCAGGATCGGCGGATCCTTGAGCAAGGCCCGAGCCAGCGACAGCCGCTGGCGCTGGCCGCCGGAAAGCCGTACGCCACGCTCGCCGACCGGCGTGTCGAGCCCTTGCGGCAGCGTCTGGATGAAGCCCCAGGCCTCGGCAGTGCGAGCCGCCTCGATCACCTCATTCTCATCGGCCTCGGGGCGACCGTAGGCGATGTTGTCGCGCACCGTGCCCTCGAAGAGATAGACATCCTGGCTGACCAGGCCGATGGCCTCGCGCAACGAGGACAGGGTGAGCGTCTCGATCGGCTGGTCATCGATCAGCACCCGCCCCTCTGCCGGATCCTGGAAGCGCAGCAGCAGCTTGATCAGTGTCGACTTGCCCGACCCCGTAGCACCCACCAGGGCCAGGGTGTGGCCGGAAGGCACCTCGAGATCGACATCCTCGACCCCGGCGCCGGATTCGGCGTAACGAAACCCCACGCCTTCGAAACGCACCGCGCCATGCACCGGACGCGCCAGTTCGGAACCGCCGGCGTCATGCACCTGGATCGGCGTGGCCAGTAGATCGAGGATACGCCGAGTGCTGGCCATGGCCAGTTCGAACAGATCGATCACCTGGGCCAGCCCGGTCAGCGGCCACAGCAATCGCTGGGTCAGGAACACCAGCACGCCATAGGCGCCGACATTGAGGTCACCACGCAGGGCCATCATGCCGCCCACCGTGAAGGTCGCCAGAAAGCCGGTGAGGATCGCCATGCGAATCACCGGAATGAACGCCGAGCTGATGCGGATCGCTCGGCGGTTGGCTTCCACATAGGCCTCGCTGGTCTGACGCAGGCGCTCGGCCTCGCGCGCCTCGGCGGTGAAGCTCTTGATCGTCGCGATGCCCGCCAGGTTGTTGGACAGCCGGCTAGCCAGTTCGCCGACGCGCTCGCGGACTTCCGCGTACAGCGGCCCGGCCTTGCGCTGGAAGAAGAAGGCCCCCCAGATGATCAGCGGAATGGGGGTAAAGGCCAGCAGCGCGATCAGAGGCGAGAGCACGAAGAACACCGCTCCCACCGCCACCACGGTGACTCCGACCTGGATCATGGAATTGGCGCCACCGTCGAGGAAGCGCTCGAGCTGGTTGACGTCGTCATTCATGATCGCCACCAGGCGCCCCGAGCTCTGCGACTCGAAGAAGCTCATGTCGAGGCGTTGCGCGTGTTCGTAGGCATCCTGACGCAGCTCGGCCTGCAAACGCTGAGCCAGGTTGCGCCACAGGATCTGGTAGAGGTACTCGAACAGCGACTCGCCGGCCCAGATCAGGAAGGTCAGCACGCCGAGCACCAGGATCTGCTCGCGGGCCGTGGTGAACCCTAGCCCAGCGACGAAGCTGTCCTCCTGGTTGACCACCACATCGATGGCCACCCCGATGAGAATCTCCGGGGCGATATCGAACAATTTGTTGATGATCGAACAGACCGTGGCGGCAATGATGTGTCGTCGATGCCCTCGGGCATAACGCAACAGGCGGCCCAGGGCCTGGAAACTACTTCGACTCGACATGCATGGTCCTCCTTGAGCGCACGGGACACCTCGACACGCAGACAAACGAAAAACGCCAGGGCCGG
Source organism: Halomonas caseinilytica (assembly GCF_001662285.1). Classification (NCBI taxonomy): domain Bacteria; kingdom Pseudomonadati; phylum Pseudomonadota; class Gammaproteobacteria; order Oceanospirillales; family Halomonadaceae; genus Halomonas; species Halomonas caseinilytica. The sequence goes on along the minus strand of NZ_BDEO01000001.1, from coordinate 70,588 downwards.
CGAAGAACCGACCCTGGCGAATCTGGTAGCACCGCGCCGCATGTGGGGCGCGATCAGGCGTTGCCTCAGGCAGTGGCAGCCTGGTAGCGACGCTCGACTTCGTCCCAGTCAACCACGTTGAAGAAGGCCGCGATGTAATCGGGACGCTTGTTCTGATACTTCAGATAGTAAGCGTGCTCCCACACATCCAGGCCCAGCACCGGGGTGTTGCCGTGCATCAGCGGGCTATCCTGGTTCAGGGTGTTCTCGACCACCAGCTTGCCTTGCGGGTCGACACTGAGCCAGGCCCAGCCGCTGCCGAAGCGACCCAGGGCCGCCTTGGTGAAGGCATCCTTGAAGGCGTCGAAGCCGCCCAGCTCGCTGTCGATGGCCTCGGCTACCTTGCCTTTCGGCTGACCGCCGCCCTGCGGCGACATCATCTGCCAGAACATGGAGTGGTTGGAGTGGCCGCCGCCGTTGTTGATCACGGCCTGACGCTTGTCGTCGGGCACGCGATCGAGATTGGCGACCAGCTCGTCCACCGGCACTTCCTCGAGTCCGGTACCCTCGAGCGCGGCATTCAGATTGTTCACATAAGTCTGATGGTGCCGCGTGTGGTGGATCTCCATGGTCTGAGCATCGATATGGGGTTCCAGGGCATCGTACTGGTACGCAATCTCGGGCAGTGAATGCGGCATGATGAAGCATCCTCCTCGTTGATGAATGGTCGCGGGACCGCGACTCGTCGCATACAAGAGTATGGCAAATCAGGACCCTAGACACTAACGCAAAATGATTATCAATTTTCCATAGATTTTCTTCATCGCCCCTATTGGGCGAATATTGATAACCATTCTTATCTGCTTTAGTCTAGCCGGGCGCGAGGCCGTCGATAACGCTCTCACGCTCCCCAAGAGATGTGGAGTCCATCATGTTCGAAGTCAAGGCCGCGACCTTCGAGGTCAACGGCAGCCGACTGTTGCATCCCACCGACCTCAGCTTCGACGAGGGACGGGTCTATGGCCTGATCGGTCATAACGGCTCCGGAAAATCGACACTGCTCAAGCTACTGGCCCAACAGCAACCCGCCAGTCACGGCGAGGTGCGCTTCGACGATCGCCCCCTGGCCCGCTGGGGCCACCGCGAGTTCGCCCGTCAGGTCGCCTACCTGCCCCAGCACCTGCCCAGCGCGGAGAACCTGACCGGTCGCGAGCTGATCGGCTTCGGCCGCTACCCCTGGCACGGCCTGCTCGGGCGCCATACCCGCGAGGACCAGAAGCAGGTCGAGCGGGCCATCGCGCTCACCCACACCCAGCCTTTTGCCGACCGGCTCGTCGATACCCTCTCCGGCGGCGAACGCCAGCGCGTCTGGCTGGCCATGCTACTGGCCCAGGGCAGCCGCTTCCTCTTGCTCGACGAGCCCCTGGCGGCCCTCGACATCGCCCACCAGGTCGAGGTTCTGGCACTGGTGCGCCAGTTGTGTCGTGAACTCGGCCTGGGCGTGATCATCGTGCTGCATGACGTCAACATGGCGGCGCGCTACTGCGATCACCTGGTGGCCCTGCACAGCGGTCGAATCCTCGCCCAGGGCAGCCCCGGGGAGATGATGGACGATGCTACCCTCGAGGCCATCTACGGCATTCCCATGCGTGTCATGTCCCATCCCGGTGGAGAACATCCCATCGCCGTCGTTCATTGACCCCAATCCATGACGTCATGCTCCTGAGTTTCGGTCCCGTCCTCCGCTCCACCGCGTACCGTCGCGCCACCCTGCGTGGGCTGGCCGTCTCGCTGCTTCTCGGCTGTCTCATCGTCGCGCCGACTGCCCTCGCCGCCTCGCCCCGCATCGCGACACTCGACTGGACCCTCGCCGAGACCTTACAGGCACTCGGTACGCCGCCCATGGCAGTCGCCCAGGTCGATGCCTACCACGACTGGGTCGGCGAGCCGCACTTGCCCGACACGGTGGCCGACCTCGGTCTGCGCACCCAGCCCAATCTCGAGTTGCTCGCGGATCTCGATCCCGACCAGATCCTGATCTCGCCGATGTTCGCCAATCTGAGGCCACGCCTGTCACGCATCGCCCCGGTCAAGAACTTCACGCTCTATACCCCCGGGCGCGACACCTGGCAGGAAATGCGCGAGCTGACACGCAGCGTCGCCGACCAGGTCGATCGGTCACAGGCCGGCGAACGGTTGATCGCGTCCACCGAGACTCGCATCGCCGAGCTGCGTGACCGGCTGCCCGAGCAGGTCCCGCCGCTGTTGGTGATCCAGTTCATGGATGCGCGTCACGTCCGCGTCTTCGGCGACAATGGGCTTTACCAGGCGGTACTGGAACGCCTCGGCCTCGACAATGCCTGGCCCGGCGAGACCAACGCCTGGGGCTTCTCGTTGGTCGGCATCGAGGCGCTGGCGAATCTGGATGCTCGCCTGGTGGTGGTCGAGCCGTACCCCGCCGGGGTCCGTGAGACGCTCGACCGCAGCGGGCTCTGGCAAGGATTGGTACAGGAAAGCCGGGGCAAGCCCTTGGTGCTGCCGCCGGTCTGGAGTTTCGGCGCCCTGCCCTCGGCACAGCGTTTTGCTGAGCAACTCACCGCTGCGCTGGAGGCTCCCCATGCTCGCTAGGGCATCGTTTCGCCTGACCCCAGGCCTCGCCTGCGTCTTGCTCTGCCTGGCACTCGTGGCACTGGCCGCGACGAGCCTGAACGCCGAAACGGGGCTCGCCACCGGCCTTCAGGCCCTGTTCGGCGACGCCAACCTCACGATGGATGCTCTGGTCCTGCACTTCAGCTGGTGGCCGCGGCTGGTCATGTCGCTGCTGGCCGGCGGCGGCCTGGCCCTGGCAGGCGTCTTGATGCAGCAGGTACTGCGCAATCCCCTGGCGGCGCCCACCACCCTGGGGGTGGCCAGCGGTGCCAACCTGGCCCTTATGGTCGCCACCCTGTTGGCCCCCGGACTGCTGGGCTGGGGACGCGAATGGGTCGCGCTGCTCGGCGGGGGCTTGTCCATGGCGCTGGTGTTCTCGCTGGCCTGGCGACGCGGCCTGGCGCCGGTGATCGTGGTGCTCGGCGGTCTGGTGGTCAATCTTTACCTGGGGGCACTGGGCATCGTGCTGTTGCTCTTCCACCAGGAGGAACTGAAGGGACTGCTGATCTGGGGAGCCGGCTCGCTGGCCCAGAACGACTGGGGCGGCGTGACCTTTCTCGCCCCTCGCCTGCTCGTCGGTGCCCTGGTGGCCTGGCTGCTGCTGCGCCCCTTGGCGGTGCTCGAGCTCGACGACGCCAGCGCCCGGAGCCTCGGTGTCTCGCTGCGCGCCTTGCGGCTGGCCGGCCTGGGCCTGGCCGTCTTTCTCACCGGCTGCGTGGTCAGCGTGGTCGGCGTCATTGGCTTCATCGGCCTGGCCGCGCCGAACATCGTGCGCCTGGCCGGCGCCCGCCGCCTCGGTCAGCGTCTGGTCTGGTCGACGCTGCTCGGCGCCCTCCTGCTGGCCACCACCGATCAACTGCTCCAACGTTTCACCGGCCAGGTATCAGGCCTGATTCCGACCGGCGCCGTCACCGCCGCCCTGGGTGCGCCACTGCTGATCTGGCTGATTCCTCGTCTGCGCCTACGCGGCGATCAGCCACCAGGTTCGGCCACCGCACCGGCCGGCCGGCATCCTGCCCCCGGCCGCCTGGCAGCTGGCCTGGTCCTGGCCCTGGCGATCGTGACCGTGGCCGCACTGCTCGCCGGGCAAACCGCCGGCGGCTGGTCCTGGCTCTCGCCCGGCAACTGGGATGTCCTGCAATGGCGGCTGCCGCGGGTCCTCGCCTCGGCCGGTTGCGGCGTGATGCTGGCCCTTGCCGGCACCCTGATTCAGCGCGTCACCGCCAATCCCATGGCCAGCCCCGAGGTACTGGGCATCAGCGGTGGCAGCGCCATCGCCCTGATCCTGGCCATCTTCCTGCTGCCCTCGCCGAACAATCTGACGCTGGTCGGCGTCGGTACCCTGGGGGCCATGGCCAGCCTGGCGATTCTGATCATCTTCAATGGCCGCAGCGGCCTGCTGCCCGAGCGCCTGCTGTTGACCGGGGTGGCGATCACCGCCGCCTTCGATGCCGTGCGCGCCATCGTGCTGGCCGGCGGCGACCCGCGCGGCCAACAGGTCATCGCCTGGCTCTCGGGGTCCACCTACTATGTCGACCTGACCAGCGCCCTGATCGTCGTCGCGCTGGCCCTGGCGCTCGGCCTGCTGACCGGCCCGCTCGCCCGCTGGCTGGATATCCTGCCGCTGGGGGCTTCCACATCCCGGGCACTCGGCATCGGCCTGAAACGTTCGCGCCTGCTGCTGTTGCTGCTGGTGGCCCTGCTCACGGCCTCCGCCACCCTGGTAGTCGGCCCGCTCTCCTTCGTCGGCCTGCTCGCCCCCCACCTGGCCCGCCTGCTGGGCTTCTCGCGGGCGAGCATGCACCTGTTGGGCGCGGCCCTGGTCGGCGCCCTGCTGATGGTGCTGGCCGACTGGGTGGGCCGTCAGCTGCTGTTCCCGCAGGAAATTCCCGCCGGCATCGTCGCCTCCCTGCTGGGCGGCGCCTACTTCATGTGGGGGTTGAGAAAGTTATAAGTCGGAAGGAGGAAGAGGGAAGAAGCGGCGGAAAGCGAGCAACGAGCAGCATCGTGGCAAGAGAGGCCGGGAAAAATCAAATGGCCCGAGGTGCCTTCCAGCGCCTCGGGCCCTCTTCTTTCTTCGCTCTTATTGCTTAGCTCTTCCTTGTCTTTTCCCCTACCACTGGTAGCTCAAGCTACCGATAACACTGCGCGATTCTCCGTAGTAGCACCAGTAGTCGCAGCTGGCCACATACTCCTTGTCGGTCAGGTTGTTGACGTTGAGCTGGGCCCGCCAGTTCTCGGCGAAGTCGTAGCTGGCCATGGCATCGACCAGGGTGACATCCGACACCGTGATGTCGTTGTAGGTACTCTCGCCGATATAACGCACGCCGCCGCCAAGCTTGAGCCCCTGCAGGGCGCCTTCCTGGAAGGCGTAGTCCAGCCAGGTCGAGGCCTGATGACGCGGAATCAGGCTCTTGCGCTCGCCACCCTCTCGCTCGGCATCGGTATAGGTATAGGCGGCGGTGAGCTGCAATTGGTCCGTCAGGTAGCCGACGCCTTCCAGCTCGAGGCCCTGTGATGTCTGCTTGCCCACCTGTTCCTGGCGTCCGCCCCCGGTCGTGACCAGGCTATTGCGCTGCTCGAGATCGAAGACCGCCGCGGTGACATAGCCATCCCATCCCGGCGGCGCGACCTTGACGCCGGCTTCCCACTGCTCGCCTTCGAGGGGCTCGTAGAGGCGTCCATCGTCATCGACGCTGGCCTGCGGCTCGAAGGATTCAGTGTAGCTCAGGTAGGGATTGATGCCATGGTCACCGAGGTACATGACCCCGCCGGACCAAGACACCTGATCGTCGTCGGCGCGTTGCGTGGTGCCGGTGGTACGGTTGACGTTATCGGTCTCCGCCTGGTCATAACGCACGCTGCCGAGCAACACCCAACGGTCGTCGATACGCAGTTGATCCTGCAGATACAGGCCGGTCTGCTGCTTGTCGATCTCGCGCTCGATCAGTTGATCCTCGGTCACCGGCGTGTAGTTGCCGTACTGGGGATCGAAGATGTCGATGGGGTCGCCAAAGGTAAAGAGATCAGCCTCCTGGCCCTCGAGGCCGAGATCCTGATAGCCGAGGCCGATCATCAGAGTATTCTCGGTGCGATCGGTGTACCACTTGCCGATCAACCGGTTGTCCATCGTCCAGCTATCGATCTCGCCATCCCGATAGACCAGCCCACGAGTGGCCAACCGATCGGACCCGGGCTGACGAGCAGAGATATAGGTACTTCGCAGATCCATGTCCAGATGGCTGTAGCGCAGGTTCTGCTCGAAGCGCCAGGTGTCATTGAGCTGGTGGCGAAGCTCGTAGCCCAGGGAAGCCTGGGTGCGTTCATTGGTATCGTAATCCGGCTCGCCATAGCTGGTCTGCGGATCGACCTTGCCGAAGGGCGTGTCCTCGACCGTACCGTAGGTCAGCTTGAACGGGTTGGTCGGTATCGCATCGTCCTTCTGGATGCTCGCCAGGAAGGTCACGCTGGTATCTTCGCTGAAATCCACCTCGAGGCTGGGCGCAAAGTAGTAGCGTTCGTTCTCGGTGTGATCGAGATCGCCATCGCGCTCCTTGACCATGCCGACCATGCGGTAGCGGACGTCACCGCTCTCGGTCAGGGGCCCCGAGGTATCGACACCGAGCTGACGATGCTGCCGATTGCCGACCTGAAGGTTGACCTCGCCTCGCGGCTCGCTCGTCGGGCGCTTGCTGACGGCGTTGATCAGGCCGCCAGCCGGTGCCTCGCCATAGAGAATCGACGAAGGCCCCTTGAACACATCGACGCTTTCCAGGCCATAGGGCTCGGGTAGCCACTGATAGTAGCCCGTCCGATAGATGCGCAAGCCATCCTGATAGGTCGACTGATCGAACCCCCGCACCTTGAACCAGTCAGTATCGTTGTCAGCACCGTAATGCCCCGCCAGCACACCGGCACGATAGCGGAAGGTCTCGTCGAGGCTCTGGACATTGCGCTCTTCGAGTTCCTCACGCTGGACGGTCGATACCGGACGCGGCGTCTCGACCAGTGGCGCGGCCACCTTGAGGGCGGTACCGACCACCACGACGGTATCGGATTCGACGACCTCGTCCTGGGCCAGGGCAACCAGCGGCGCACCCAGCAGCGCACCGGACAACGACAGGCCCAATGCGCGCCGAACGGCCAGAGCCATCGGCGAACGGGACGGGGCGAGGAAGTGTGAATGTGGCATCGGCAAGCCTCGGCGATGGGAATGAGAGCGAATGAATGACACGGTGCCGGAAACGACGACGCCGGCACACAAACGTGGATGATAATTGTTGTCACCTAGATTAACAATTATGACCAGTCCGCCTTCAGCGCCCTTTCCACGCCGTACAAGGCGGTGTCGACCCGTTCCTGTCGCAATCCGGCGATGTCCATGGAGCTGCGACCTCATTCCTTGCTACGCTAGTTTCCTTTTCGGGGATGCCACATGTCGACACGATGCACCATGCCAGGCGCCGGACTCTGGCGCCTGGGACTAGGGATGGTCCTGTTTCTGCTGCCCTTGACGGGCATGGCGCACCCGCATGTGTGGGCCGACATCAGCGTGAAGGTAGTTCTCGATGACCAGGGACGCGTCGAGGCGCTCCGCCAGCGCTGGCGGCTCGATCCCTTCTACAGCCTGATGCTGATAGAGGAACTGAAAGGCGCCGAAGGGGATGCTCCCATGGAAGCCCGCCTCGACCAGTTGGGATCCGAGATCCGCAACAACCTGGCCCCCAAGGGCTACTTCACCGAGATACGACACGACGGTGAACCGGTCGCCGTCGATGAGGTCGAGGAATACACCACCATGGCCCGTAATGACCGAGTGGAATTCCTGTTCAAGCTGCCCCTGGCCCATCCCCTGCCCCTGGGTGATTCGGCACTTCGCTACCGGATCTATGACCCGAGCTACTACATCGAGATGGTGCACGAGATCAACGACGACCAGACACCACGAGACGATGCCTTGATCGTCGTCGGCGGTGATTGCACGACCCGCATCATCGCCGCTGACCCGGACCCGGAGCAGGTCGCCATGGCCGCTCGCCTGGACCGCACCGACGAAGCGCCGGAGGGCCTGGGCCGGTTCTTCGCCGAAACGGGGGAAATTCGATGCACTCCATGATGGTAACCTGCCAGGACACCTACTGTACCGCCTCGAACCGGAAAAGCCCCGATGTCCAACACCCTCGATAGGTCACCACGCCTCTCCCGATGGCTGGGCATCGCCGCCTTGCTGGCGGTGCTGCTGTTCCTCTGGTCGCTGAAGGAACATGGCCAGGCCATCGGCCTGCAACTGATCACCTGGCAGCGCGATCTGCACCGCGCCTTGACCCTGGCGATCAGCGAGCTTTCCGGCGCGCCCTCGGCACACACCTGGAGCATCCTGCTCGCTCTCAGCTTCGGTTACGGCGTGTTCCATGCCGCCGGCCCCGGCCACGGCAAGGCCGTGCTCGGCACCTACCTGCTCACCCAGGGTGGCGACCTGCGACGCGCCCTCACCCTTTCCTGTGCCGCCGCCCTGCTGCAGGCCGTGGTCGCGATCACCCTGGTGACGGTGCTGGTTCACGGCCTCGGTTGGCTGACACGTCAGGCCATCGGTTCGGTGATCTGGGTCGAGCGCGCCAGCTACCTGACGATCACCCTGCTGGGCGCCTGGCTGTGCTGGCGAGCCATCCGACAACTGCGCCCTGCTCATCCGCACCATTCCCACGCCTCTCATCCCCACGACGATCACGCCCACCCACACCACGCTCACCCTGCGAGTTGCGACTGCGCCCACCACGTCACTCCGGCGCAAGCCAGCGATTGGCGCACGGCCCTGCTCACGGTGGTCTCCATCGGCATTCGTCCCTGCAGCGGCGCCGTTCTGCTGGTGGGGGCCGCATCACTACTGGGGCACTTCTGGGTCGGCGTACTGGCGACCCTGGCCATGGCGGCAGGTACCGCCTTGACGGTCTCCACCCTGGCCCTGGCCAGTGTCGTGGCGCGGGGCTGGGCAGAGCGCCGCCTGGCTCGTCAATCGCACGTTGGCCGCCTCAAGCGAGGCCTCGGCTGGACCGCCCTGGGCGGTGGCCTGCTCATCCTGCTACTGGGCATCAGCCTGCTCATGGTCGAACCGGGGGAGCAGGCCGTATTGCCCTTGCTGAACAACCCGGCCATGGAGTCGGATGCCACGCCCGAGCCTTCTTCCCCCCTGGGCCTTTAGAGGATGGCATCCCCAAGACACGTCACCTGCTGGCAGCACACCCGGAATGTGCCAGGGATTTCAATATCGACATGTGAGAACTCCGTTCACGAGAGGGGCAATCAATAGCCAACGGTGAAACGTTGGCGCACGTGCCTGGGCTGCTCAAGCTCATCCACCAGCGCAAGGGCATAGTCTTCAAAGGAAATGCGAGAGCCCTCGTCAAAGGTCAGCAGCGTATCCTGCCCCAGACGAAACCTTCCGGTACGCTCGCCGGGCACGAACTCGGCCGACGGCGACAGAAACGTCCAGTCGAGATCATCGACATCACGCAGAAAGTCCAGAAACTCGCCACCGGCACGGGCTTCGGCCTTGTAGGCCTCGGGGAAATCCGGCTGGTCGATGAGCTTCTCGCCGGGCGCCACCTCGAGGCTGCCAGCCCCGCCGACCACCAGGTAGCGTGCCACGCCGGCGTCACGCACGGCACCCACGAGCGTCCTGACATCGCTTGCCGTAAAGGGCACGGCACTGATGACCGCATCATGGCCCTCGAGCAATGCTCCCAATGCCTGGCGATCGTTGGCATCGCCTTGTTTCGGCGCCACCCCGGACAATACGGCGATCCTCTCGACATGGCGGGCAATGGCGGTCACCCGATGTCCCCGATCGGACAGTTCGGCGAGAATGCGCGAACCGGCATCACCCGACGCCCCGATAAGTGCAACCTTGGCCATGAGACACCTCCTTGAGTTCATCCTCGGTACGTGGTCTATAAAGCAGACCGTGAGATAAACTTATGGGAGTTCCCGTGACGGCACAAGACGTCATCGTCACCTGACTCGGTCACGGCAATGTGACCATTGAACCCTCATGCATGGAGAGATCATGGCGACACCCCCCGACAGCGACGAGGTGATCCTCGAACAACCCTGCCCGATTCGCGATGTGCTCGACCGCATCGGCAATCAGTGGAGTCTGCTGATTCTGGAAGCGCTTGCCCCGGGCAAGCTGCGCTTCAACGCCCTGATGCGCGAGATCGGCGATATCTCGAAGCAAATGCTCTCCCGCACGCTCAAGCAACTGGAGCAGGATGGCTTCATCACGCGCACGCTCTATCCCGAGGTTCCTCCGCGGGTGGAATACTCCCTGACGCCGCTGGGGCATTCCTTTCTCGAGCCGATGCAGCAGCTCGTGGACTGGGCGGATACGCATCACCACGCCATCGTGGCCGCTCGCGCCCGATATCGGTCCATGCAAGCGTCGCCATGATGCCCGGCCCCATCTCGGACGATGCCGGGCCTGACGAAGGCAGGCTCGTCCGTTCAGACGCCATCCAGACTGCCCACCGCATCCCGGCTGGCCCGCTCCCGCTGCTGGCCGGCCAGCTCGCGAAGCCGGCCATCGCGCATCTCGAGCAGGCGGTCCGCATGGGCGAAATAGGCATCATCGTGGCTGACGGCCAGCACCGTCTTGCCCAGTTCGCGCAGCCGGGGCAGCAAGGCCTGATAGAAGGTCCGCCGGAACTGCGGGTCCTGGTCGGCGGCCCATTCGTCCAGCAGCAGGAAGTCACGTTGCTCGGCGACGGCCAGCAGCAGTGCCAGGCGCTTGCGTTGCCCCTGGGAAAGCTGCGGGTTAGCGACGCGATCACCGTCGAAATGCAGCTTCTCGTCCATGCCCAGCCGATCAAGCCAGTCGTCGACCAGGGCAGGGTCGGGTGAAGCGCCTTCCGGCCCCATCACGCGGTCGAAGAGATGAAAATCGGTGAAGACCGCCGAGAAACCGCCCCGATAAGCCTCCCACCGCTTCGGTTCCAGCGGCTGCCCATCGAGCAGGATCTCCCCGTCATGCGGCCGATAGAGACCGGTCAGCAAGCGGGCCAGCGTCGACTTGCCGCTGCCGTTGCCACCGATCAAGAACACCTGTTCACCACGTTTCAGCGTCAGGTCGATGGGGCCGACCTCGAATCCCCTGCCCTGCTCGCCGTCGGCATAGCGGAAGGTGACACCGCGCAACTCCAGGGTCTGCCACCCCGCCATGGACTCGCCGCTGGCGAAGGCTTCCCGGTAATCGGCCAGTTGCAGGCTCTCGAGCTTGTCGAAGGCGACCTGGGCACCGAGCAGCGTCGGCAAGGCGCCCACCGCCTGGATCAGGGGCGTACGCAGGAACAGCAACGTCAGCGAATAGGTCGCCGCCACATTGGTATTGGCCCAGCCCAACCCATTGGCCAGAAAGAAGGCCAGACCGATGGCCCCCAGCATCATGATGTTGGACCAGTTGACCGCACTCAGGTGAAAGGTGTCGGAACGGATGATGTGGTGGCGATACTCACGCGCATTGCGGGTATAGACCTCGTCGAACAAGCGCCGCGCACGATCGCGATTGAGCGCGAGCTCCTTGCGACCCTCGATCACCGCGGCGTAGTCCTGGTAGAGGCGATCCTCGGTCTCGCGCACTCGGCCGAGGTGGCGATAGACCCGCGAGACCAGCAGCCAGCCGACCACCACGGTCATCGCCACCCAGGCGGCCGTGACTGCCAGCATGCCGGGTGACAACCAGGCCAGGTACAAGGCCGACCCCACCGTCAGGATCACGCCCTGCACCAGTTCGGGCAAGCGCACGAAGGCAATGGTGATCTGGCGTACGTCGCTGGAGAGGCTGGCCATGAGGTTGGCACCACCCAGTTGCTCGACGCGCTCGATATCCGTGTCGAGGATTCGCTTGATCAACCGCCCGCGCAGTCGATAGACGAAATGGTGCCCCAGGGTGGTCAATGCCAGTTGCGCCCCGAGGGTAATGCCCAGCAGCAGCACGATCAGGCCGATGAACTGCGGCAACACGACCAGCGGCTCGCCGTGCGCCTCGATCAGCTGCCGGTTGATGAAGGCGATGACCCCGATACCCAGGCCGGCACTCGCCAGGCTGAGCAGCATGACGGCGATGAACGGCCAGCGGTAATGGCGAAAGACGACGCGTAACAGTTCCACGGTGAATCCTTGTTCGAGAGGGCGGGAGGAATTGTCCGCTCCGAGGCGCTCGCGTCAATGCGCCAGCCCCGAACGGGGACCACCTTGAGGCACTCCTGGCCGCATTGCAGCCGCAAATGAAAAACGTTATCGTTCGTCTCGCGATTTTCCAGTACCCATCAGGGTAACAACAAGAACGCCACTACACCGAATCGACAAGGGATCTTCTTCACCATGTCCATGCCACAACAACCGCGCTATGCCCGGCTGCGTCTACTGCCGTTCGTGCTTTGCTCCGCCCTGCCCGCCTCGGCCATGGCACAGTCCGCCACCACGGCGGAAACGCAGAGCGCCGACAGCAACGAGCTGAACCCGCTGGTGATCACCGCAACCCGCAACCGCAGCAGCGAAGGCAAGACCCCGCAGAAAGTCACCATCATCACGCGTGAGCAGATCGAGCAGCAGCTGGCGATCACCCAGGACCCCAGTCAGGTGCTCAGCAACCTGATTCCCTCCTACTCGCCCAGCCGCCAGAAGCTCAATAACACCGGCGAGACCTTCCGCGGCCGTTCGGTGCTGTTCATGATCGATGGCGTGCCTCAATCCAACCCGCTGCGCGACGGTGGCCGCGACAGCTACGCTATCGACCTCTCCATGGTCGAGCGCATCGAGGTCATCCACGGTGCCAGCGCCGAGCACGGCCTGGGCGCCACCGGCGGCATCATCAACTACGTGACCAAGCGACCCGACGGCGCCGGGGTTCAACAGCATGCCGGCATCAGCCTGACCAGCGACGACGATTTCCAGTCGGATGGCTTCGGCCACAAGCTGGACTACCGCCTCAGCGGCCAGCAAGGCGACTGGGACTACGTGCTGGCCGCCAGTCGCGAGGAGCGTGGCGTCTTCTACGACGGCAACGACGAGATCGTCGGCATGGCCTACCATGGCGAAATCCAGAACTCCGAAAGCTATGACCTGATGGCCAAGCTGGGGTACTGGATCGACGACAACCAGAACCTCGAGTTCTCGCTCAACCATTTCGACCTCGATATCAACGACGACTATGTGCCGGTATCCGGCGACCGCGACGCCGGCGTGCCGACCACGGCCCGCAAGGGCACCCCGGACAACGACCCGGGCTACAACGAAGCCACCACGGCCCGGCTGTCGTACTCCCATGCCGACTGGTTTGGCAACAACGTCGATGCCCAGCTCTATACCCAGCGATTCCGCGCTCAGTTCGGCGCCACCGGCCTTGGCTCCTTCCCCTACCAGGACGACGCCGGCAATACCCGGTATGACCACACGCGCAACGAGTCCGACAAGGTGGGCGCCAAATTCACCCTGAGCCGCGACGGCCTGCTGAACGACCGCCTGACCCTGACCACAGGCCTCGACCTGCTGCAGGACGAGACCCAGCAGGTGCTGGTGAACACCGACCGCAACTATGTCCCGGAAAGCCAGTTTCGCAACGTGGCGGCCTTCCTGCAGGGCGACTACGACCTGACCAAGTCGCTGAGCCTGCATGCCGGGGTCCGCCAGGAGCATGCCGAACTGAACGTCGACGACTACTCGACCGTGGATCGCAGCACGAGCGTCGAGAACGACCTGGTCTCGGTCAACGGCGGTACCCCCGAGTTCGACGAGACGCTGTTCAACGCCGGCATCGTCTATCAGGCCACCGACTGGGCCCAACTCTACGCCAACTACTCCGAAGGCTTCGGCATGCCCGACGTGGGCCGCGTGCTGCGTGGCGTGAGCACGCCAGGCCAGGACGTCGACGACCTGATCGACCTCTCGCCCATCGTCACCGACAACCGCGAGATCGGCGCGCGCTTCGACTGGGATCGCTACGGGCTCGAGCTGAGCTACTACGAGTCGAATTCCGACCTCGGCCAGCGCATCCAGCCCGATGACCAGGGCAACTATCGTGTCCAGCGGGAAAAGACCGAGATCCAGGGCGTCGAGGTCACCGGCGAGGCGCGCCTGAATGACGCCCACAAGCTGCGGCTCACCTATACCCACGCCGAGGGCGAATCCGACACCGACGGCGATGGCAGCGTCGATACCAAGCTGACGGGTCGCGACCTGGCACCGGACACCCTCAAGCTGGCCTGGAGCGCGGCCTGGAACGACAAGCTGTCCACTCACCTGCAGTACAGCCATTACTTCGACCGCAGCTTCGATGACCCGGAGATCGAGTTCGACGGCTATGGCCTGCTCGATGCCTCCCTGGCCTATCGCCTGCCAGTGGGCCGGGCCAGCCTGGGTATCGAGAACCTCACCGACGAGGACTACTTCACCTACTACTCGCAGTCGTTCCCTCAGTCGCCCACGCTTGAAGACGATCTGTACTTCAAGGGTCGGGGTCGTACCCTCACCCTGAGCTACCAGCTCGACTTCTGAGACACTCCATCCGATAGGCTGGCTTTTAGAGCGGCGCCCCAGGGCGCCGCTTTTTTTGGCCCTGGCACCACGGATGCCACCGAGGGATACCACCTCATGCGTCGTTCCTCCTCGCAATTGATAACGTTTTGCATTTGATGTTGTGCCATGTCATCATCCTGCCCCCATGACGCACGTCGCCGTGGCGTTCCGCTAGGCCAACGTCTTCTTTGCCCCCGCTGAGTGAGAGTCCATGCCGAATGCTCCCGGGCATGGCGGAAAGGTGCTGATCAGTGTGCTGCTGGGGACCTTTACCGTCAGCCTCAACAACAGCGCCCTGAATCTGGCCGTGGCCGAACTGATGACGACCTTCGAGGCCAGTGCCACGGATGTCAGCTGGGTGGTGACCCTGTTCATGATCGCCATGGGCATGACCATGCCGCTCACCGGCTATCTGGCCGACCGCTTCGGCCGCAAGCGCATCTATCTGCTCGGCCTGTGGGGCTTTCTGGCCGGTTCCACGCTCGGCGCCCTGGCGCAGAGCCTAGCCGGTATCATCCTCGCTCGCGGGCTGCAGGGCGTGGCCGCGGGGCTGATGATTCCCCTGTCGCTGTCGTTGATCTTCTCGGCCTATCCGGCCGACCAGCGAGGTCGTGCCAGCGGGATATGGGGCTTTGCGGTGATGATCGCCCCGGCCATCGGCCCGAGCGTCGGCGGGCTGTTGCTCGAGATCAGCCACTGGCGGGCGCTGTTCCTGATGAACATGCCGTTCGCACTGCTGGGGCTGCTGTGTGGCTATCGGTACCTGTCGGTGGAAGCTGCCAATCGGCGGCGCCGCTTCGACCTGCCCGGCTTCACGCTGATCTCCCTGGGCATGGGTGCGGTATTGTTCTCGCTCGGTCAGGTGGACACCCTGGCGAACCTGCTGGACTTCCGAGCCCTGCTCCCGCTGACCGCCGGGCTTCTGGCGCTGTTGTGGTTCGTGCGCGTCGAGCGAGGCGCCGATACGCCGCTGCTCGATCTCTCCCTGTTTGCCCACCCGGGGTATCGCTTCAGCGTCATCCTGGCCTGCCTGCAGTCGATCATCCTGTTCGGCTGCATCCTGCTGGTGCCACTGTGGATGCAGAATGCGCTGGGCTTCGGCCCGCTGACCACGGGGCTGGTGTTCCTGGCCACCGCGCTGGCCGCCTCCGCCTGCTCGCCCATCGCGGGGCGCCTGATCGACCGCTACCCGCCGCAATGCTGCATCGGCGCCGGACTGTTGATCACCATGGCCAGCCTGCTCGGGCTCGCCACCCTGACGGAGGCCACGCCGGTGTGGATGATCGGTGCCTGGATGGGCCTGCGCGGTCTCGGCCTCGGCTGCGCCTACCTGCCCTCCACCACGGTGGGCATGCGTGACCTGCCCGAGTCACAGGTCGCCCAGGCCTCGGCCATGAACAACATGTCCCGGCGTCTGGTCTCGTCGCTCGGTATCGTCGCGCTGTCCATTCACTACGACACGGCCGTGCAGGCTGCGTTGCAGCAGGGCATCCCCTACACCGAGGCGAGCGCTGCCGCCCTCCACCACGCCTTCCTGGCCCTGGCGGCCATCGCCGTGCTCTGCCTGCCATTGACCTGGCGGCTCGGTCGCGCCGTGACGCGACGGGATCCACCATCGCCCAGCGAGGCGTCAGCGCCCGTCCACGCACCCGGGCATTCCCTGAAGACCGCATCCCCCAGGAGGCCGGAATGAAGACTCGCGCCAGGATCCGGCGCCTATGGCGGGCAACGCTGCTGGCATCCCTCGTACCGCTGGGGGCCGCCGCCGATGCCCGTGACGGGCACAGCGTCGTCAATGCCTTCGGCGACACCCTCGTCCCCGCCAAACCGCAGCGTGTCGTCACCCTCTATCAGGGAGCGACGGACAGCGCGGTGGCGCTCGGCATCAGGCCGGTCGGCGTTGTCGACTCCTGGCTGGAGCAGCCCATGTATCGCTACCTGCGTGATGCGCTGGATGGTGTGGAGCACGTCGGCCTGGAGACCCAACCCAACCTGGAGAAGGTGGCCTGGCTGGATCCCGACCTGATCGTGGCCACGCGCTTCCGCCATGAGCGGGTCAAGCCGCTGCTGGAGAAGATCGCGCCGACGGTCGCCACCAGCACCGTCTTCGACTTCAAGGCCACCCTGTCGCTGATGGCCGAGGCCACGGGACGAGAGTCCCGCGCCCGCACCTTACTGCGGGACTGGGACGAGCGCGTGGCGGACTTTCGCCGCAAGATCGCCGACCGTCTGGGCGACGACTGGCCCCAGAAGGCCGCCGTGGTACGCTTCAAGAGCGACCATGTGCGTCTCTATTCCACAGGCTTCGCCGGCTCCATCCTCGATGAGCTGGGCTTCGAGCAGCCGGCATCCGTCCAGGATCAAGGGTGGGGCATGAAGCTGACCAGCGAGGAGAACATCCCGGTCATCAATGCCGACGTGATCTTCGTGCTGCTGGAACCGGATGACCCCGCCATCATCCAGAACTATCGGCACTGGACCGCCCACCCGCTCTGGCAGCGGCTGGATGCCGTGCAAAACGCGCGCGTCTTCGAGGTGGATGCCGTGAACTGGATCATGGGCGGCGGCATCCTGGCCGCCAACGCCATGCTGGACGACCTCTACCGTCATTACGGACTGGCGCCCCACCCCGGGCACACGGCCCCTTCGCCAGATAGCTCGGCCGGCGCGGCATCCTCAGACGCCGCGGCCACGACATGCGCCGGCGATACCGCCGTGGCATCCCCCAGGGGCGAGGAGCCAGCCGCATGCTGAGTTGTCGTTTGTCACGAATCGCAGGGCTGCTGGTGGGCATGATGCTGGTCGCGGCGGCCTTCGCGGCAAGCGTCATGCTGGGCACCACGGAGATCGCCCCGCCGACCTTCGCCCAGGCCCTGATGCACTACGATCCCTCACGGGTCGCTCATATCATCATCGTCACGGAGCGCCTGCCCCGGGCGGTCATCGCCGCTCTTGTCGGCGCGAGCCTGGCCATCGCCGGCGCCCTGATGCAGACCATGACCCGCAATCCACTGGCCTCGCCAGGTATCCTGGGGATCAACGCGGGGGCCATGTTCTTCGTGGTGATCGCGGTCTCGCTGCTGCCCCTCCACGCACCGGCCGACTATGTCTGGGCAGCACTGCTGGGCGGGCTCGTCGCCGCTTGCCTGGTGATGATGCTGAGTCGCGGCCGTCAGGGTGAGCTCTCGCCGTTGCGGGTCGTCCTGGCCGGCGTGGCCGTCACGGCCATGTTCGTTTCCTTCAGCCAGGGCCTGCTGATCATCGACCGCCAGAGCTTCGAGAGCGTGCTGTACTGGCTGGCCGGCTCCGTGTCCGGGAGGGAACTCTCGCTGGTAGTGCCGCTGCTGCCGCTGTTCGGTATCGCCCTGCTGCTGTGCACCCTGCTCGTCAGGCATGCCAATGCCCTGTTGCTGGGCGACGACATGGCCGAAGGCCTGGGCATGCGTGCCGGTACCATCAAGCTGCTGCTCGGCCTGGCGGTGATCCTGCTGGCCGGAAGCTCAGTCGCGCTGGCCGGCATGATCGGCTTCGTCGGGCTCATCGTGCCGCACATGGCGCGCGGGATCTTCGGCGTCGACCACCGCTGGCTGCTACCGGCCTGCGCCCTGCTGGGCGCGAGCCTGCTGCTGCTGGCCGATGTGGCATCGCGCTTCCTGATGGCCCCTCAGGATGTTCCGGTTGGCGTGATGACCGCCCTGATCGGCACGCCTTTCTTCATTTATCTGGCGCGCAGGAAGCAGGCCTGATGACCATGACCGCCTCTCCTTCCCTGAAACACCAGGGCGAGCGTTCCCTCGAGGCCCGTCGGTTCCGCGACCTGGGCGTCACCATCTTGCTCCTGCTGGTCTTGCTCGCCAGCATGGGCGTGTCGCTCGGCCTCGGCAGTTTCCCCACGCCGTTCGTGAACGTATTGGATGCGCTGGCCACGCCACAGGACAGCGACATTGCCTTCATCATCTGGGAGCTGCGCCTGCCGCGCATCGTGCTGGCCGTGCTGGTGGGCGCGGCTCTGGCCGTGGCCGGCGCCATCCTGCAAGGCATCGTGCGCAACCCGCTGGCCTCGCCGGATGTGATCGGCATCACCAGCGGTGCCGCCATGACCGCCGTCGCCTTCCTGGCACTCTTTGGCACCGGCCTGAGCATCCACTGGCTGCCGGCTGCCGCACTCGTCGGCGCGCTGCTTTCCGCCATGCTGGTGTTCCTGCTGGCCTGGAAAGGCGGCATCACGCCCTCGCGCATGGTGCTGGTCGGCATCGGCCTCTCCGCCGCCATGGGGGCTGTGACCACCCTGCTGATCGTGATCAGCGACGATGCGTCGGCCATGGCCGCCTATGTGTGGCTGACCGGCAGCCTCTACGCCGCCCAGTGGCAAGACGTGTTCGGCCTGCTGCCCTGGCTGCTGGTCGCCGTTCCCCTGTGCCTGTCCCAGGCGCGGCACATGGATGCCATGGCGCTGGGCGACGCGGTTGCCCAGGGGCTGGGCGTGAGCCTCCTGCGCAGCCGCCTGGTGTTGATGGCCTGCAGCGTGGCTCTGGCGGGCGCGGCCGTGGCCTTCGCCGGCGGACTCAGCTTCGTGGGCCTGATCGCCCCGCATATCGCGGCTCGCTTGGTGGGACGTGGCTTCGCCCGACTGGTGCCCGCCGCCGCCCTGGTCGGCGCCCTGATTGTGCTCTATGCCGATCTGCTCGGCCGCGTGGCCTTCCTGCCCAAAGACCTGCCCGCCGGCATCTTCGTCTCGGGAATCGGCGCGCCCTTTTTCGTCTATCTACTGCATCGCTCCCGTGGCCGCCGTCACTGAATCGGCCGGCCATCATCGCTCCATTCACTTCATGGCACGACCAGGGAAAGCCCATGTTTCATATCGCCCCCCGCCAGGACACCCTCACGGCACAGCAACGGCAACGCTACCGAACGCTCGCCACCTCCACCCTAGGACACTTCACTGACTTCGGCGCCATTGCCTCGCTCACGCCACTGCATCGTCCTATCCGGCTTCTCGGCACGGCCGTGACGGTCAGGATTCCCCACATCGACGGTAGCATCATTCGCGAGGCGCTGAAGATGGCCTGCCCGGGCGATGTACTGGTAATCGATGTCTCCGGCGACCAGCATCGTGCTTGCTGGGGTGAGTTCCGGGCCTACGCCGCCTTGCGCAAGCAGCTTGCGGGGGTCGTCACCAACGGCGCGATCACCGATTGGGACGCCCTGTCCCGGCTGAACCTGCCCATCTACGCTCGTTCGACCAGCCCACTGACCACCAGAGCGCTGGAGCTGGAAGGTGAGATCAATACCCCGGTTGCCATCGACGGCGTCACGATCAATCCCGGCGACCTGGTGGTAGGCGACGACGATGGGCTCTTCGTCATTCCGCCGCACCGTGCCGACGCGCTGGCCAGCGCTGCGGAGGAAAAGCAGGCACAGGAGGAGGAAAAGCGACACGCCATCGAGGCCGAATTCCCCGAGTGGTTCCGCTGACAACACCCCCATAGAAAAACACCGCCCGATGGCATGTCGGGCGGTGTGGGTCGTATCGGGCGCCGTTCGTCTCAGGCCTCGCTCAGCGCCTCGGCTGGCATGGCCACATCCGGCAGGCCTGCGCGGATGAACGGATTGCAGGTCGAGCTGGTACCGAAGGGCATGCTGCCCGGTCCCCCGGCGCGCTCGATGATCGGCGTGATGAGGCGCTTGTAAGGCCATTGTGTCCTCTCGAAGAGCGCCTCCTTGAGCATCTCGCGGTCGTGATCGTCGAAGGGAATCGCCTCGATCCGGGCCGCAAGACGAGCCGCCACCTCTCGCCAGAGATCACGAACCGGCAAGGCGTAATGCTCCGCCAGCGTCTCGATGATCGCCCTCAGGTTGACCTGTATGGCCAGGGTCTGAAGCCAGAACAGCAGGGCCTCGAGACTGTCGTGGTACAGGGTGTTGGCGTGGCCGGGCTTGATGCAGTAGCACGGGTCCTGCATGCCGTGCCGCTCCAGGCGCGCGACATTGATTCTCAGCGAGTCATGGTCGCGCAGCAGCAATCCCTCGCACCGTCCTTCCCTGAACACCAGAACGGCATTCTGGCCATGCACTTCGGCCAGCATGCCGAGCCGGAACATGCGCAGGTTGATATCGAAGAAGGTATCGCTCAGCTCGCCCAACAGCACCCGAATCGCGTCGGGGCCGGCCGTCATCCCACGCTGTGCCAGCCAGTCGTCGAACACATGGTGCTCGCCGCCCGGCAGCGGCGTTCCCAGGGTGGCCATGGGCACCAGGCGTACGTTCGGGTCCTCCAGCAAGGCTCGAGGATAACTGCGCACCATGGCGGACAAGTGCCGCGGCGCTTCGTCGAACAGCGTCGCCTCCTCCGGCATGTAGGCCCACCACTTGCCTTCGTCGCACAGGTAGAGCCCCTCGGCGAGCCAGGCATCCTTCTCCCTGGCCTGGTGCAGCAGGCGGGCGCTGAGATCGCCATTGAACATCTTGACCGCCGGCAGGTAACGCGACGCTCCCAGGGAATGGATGGCCATCGGCAGCTTAAGGTAATGCGGACTCGCCATGGTCGGTGCCAAGGAGCGAAGCGAGGACGTCGCCAGCCAGGGAGCCGTGACCGTCTCCAGCGAGACGCAGTCGCCCGCCGCGAAGGCCGCTTCCAACCAATGGGGCAGCGCATGCTCGTGCTGCCAGGGATGCACGGGAATGGCGATGTGTGTCCGAGCCAAGTCCCGTGAGCTCATCTCCCGCTCCAGCGCTTGACGGTCCTCATCACCGACGAGCCAGGCCATCGGCGCCGGACACGCCTCGTCGACTCCGGCACCGGTCATCACCCGGTCGCGGGCCATCGCGACCCAGCGCAGCGTGATGGGCGCATCGAACTCTGCCATGTAGGCGCGATACTCGTCCTCGCTGAGCCCCTGCTTGGCCTTCGCCGTGGGATGGAAGGGTCGGTCGAGCAACGACGCCCACTGCTCCATGATCGCGAAATGCTCGGCCGTATCACGGCGCAGCAAGTCCCGTGTCGCCACCCGGTGCTCCACCGAACGTTCCGCCTGCCAGAGGCTATCGGCAAGCGCCTCGAGAAACACTTGCTGCCCCTGCCCCAGGGCCTGATCGTCGCCTTCCGCCATGGCACCGAAGACACGACGCATGAAGGCAACCGGATCGAGTGACGCCCACTCCCCACTCTCGTCATCCACCACGATCACCGGGGTCCGAGGCACCTTTTCCCACACCTGGGCAATACCGGGCTGCAGCAACATGACCACACGTTGATGCCGACCCTGGGGCCAGCTCCAGAACCAGCGCGAGGGTTGCCCACCATGGGCCTGGAACACCGGCAGGCGGGCAACCCTGTCGTCGACCTCGGAGGCGTCCTGCCAGACCGCGCCGAGATCGTCCAGCATGCCCTCTATCAGCAGACCATCCACCAATGACTGCATGATCTGCGCCTGCGCATGATGTTGGGCATTGAAAGATTCCATGGTCGTGAACTCCGAAACGGTATCAGTACGGTCGAGCGAGGGCACATGGCTCGCTCGATGATCAGAAAGGGGAAAGTGCATCATCGGTGAACTCATGAGGGAGAGACCTCTTGCTGCTCGGTGCCCCTGGCCTCGTCGAGCGCCTTCTGCAGGGCACGAAAGGCGATGCCACGCTCATCGCCCAGCATGAAGGTGCTGACGCCACGCGCCTGCCACCGGGCCTTGGCGTCCGGCTGACGCAGGAAAGCGCAGTAGGGAAGGCCCCGTTCGCTCGCCGTGCGCTGGACCGTCTCCAGCGCCTGGACGACATCAGGATGGCCGGGCTGCCAGGTTACGCCCAGGGACTGGGACAGGTCCGCCGCCCCCTCCAGCACCATGTCGAGGCCCGGCACGTCGCAAATCGCCTCGATCCGTGCCACCCCCTGGCGGCTCTCGATCATGGCGACCACCATGATCTCCCGATTCGCCTGCACGACGTATTCCGCCAGGGAGGCCTTGCCGAAGGCACCGGGACGCCCGGCATTGAGGCTGCGCTCGCCTTCCGGGGCGTACTTGCACGCGGCCACGGCCCGCTCAAGGGTCTCAGGGTCTTCCACGTTGGGCAGCACGATGCCCTGGGCGCCCCCGTCGAGCAGGCGCAGCAGCATCTTGGGGTCGGCATCCGCGACCCGGACCAGCGGCGTCAGCCGGTAGCTCTCGGCGGTACGGATCATATGCTCGACGGTTTCCGGGTTGATCAGCACGTGTTCGGTATCGATCACCACAAAGTCGAAGCCCGCCTCCGCGATCAGTTCGATGGAGGCCGCCGTGGGCAGGGAGGCCATGACACCGTGGACTTCCCGCCCCTCGGCCAGCGCCCGCTTCAGTCGATTGGCCCTCAGCATGACACCGCCTCCTCCGGCGCAAAGGCCGCCAGCGGGTTGGGCACATGCTTGATCTGGGGATCGTCATCGCCGAAGAGACGACGACGGGTCAGGGCCTCCACCTCCCACCGGGGAGCGAAGACATCGAAGCGGCGGTAGCGCTCGCCGTGCTGCGGGTGCGCCTCTTGATAGGCCTTGATCACATCCGCCGTCATGGCCCAGAAACGCGACTCTTCCAGGCCGAAGTGCCGATGCAGGAAGACGGCCATCTCCGCCAGGGCAATGAAGAAGAAGGCATCACAGGAATAGTCGCGCACCGCCTCCAGGTCATCGGTGACGATGAAGGAATTGCGGTTGAGGGCGGCATGGCGCTCGGGCACGGGCTCCAGGACAGGAGCCAGCTCAGGCCGTGCCAGATGCGACGTACTGAAGCGCACGCCGTCATGGAAGTCCTTCAACGCCACCCTGAGCGGCCAGCCGTCGCGGTGGATGACCACGATATTCTGGCCATGGGACTCCATCCCCACCCCCTCGGCGAACAGCATGTGGATGATCGGCAAGGTGGCGACCTGCACGAGCTGCCGAGTCCAGGCTTCCAGCCCATGACGCTCCACCCAGGGGGCGATGAAGGGAGCGACGGGTTCCCCCTGGGCATCTCGCGTGAACTGGCTCAGCCCATTGAAGAGCACGGCCCGCTCGCCGTCCTGCAGGAATGCACTGACGTTCTGCCGCCAGATGGCACCGACCTTGCCATAGACATCGTTGTATCGGGACTCGGGAAAGGCGCGCTCGTCCAGCGCCACGCCGGCCACCTCGCCCAGGATCACGAACCCCGCCGCCCTGGCGGTCGCGTCCGTGTCGATGAGCCGCTGAAGCCACTGGGTAATGACGGGCGCGTTGGTCACGGTATGGCGCGCCAGGATGCGCGTGCTGGACGTATTGGTGATGCTCATCGCCAGCTTGAGATACGGCTTGTCCGTATCCTGCGGGGCCAGGGTGCGGATCGACTGCTGAGCGGTATAGGTCGTCTCGCCCTCGCCCAGCAAGGCGATCTCGCCGCTGGCCAGCTCCGGGTAGAGCGCGGGCACCAGCGCGTTTTCCCACTGCCAGGGGTGCACTGGCATCAGCACGACCTCGTCTCGCGCCAGCCGCCGTCGCGCCAAGTAGTCATCCAGACTCGCCAGCACTCGCGGCCCGGCATCCTCTGCGACCCGATCGGCCAGCGCCATTCCGCTGACCGCTCCCTGGTGCGCCAGGCGGGCCGGCACGGCAAGCCACCAAACCCGCAGCGGCTGCGCGAACTCCGGCCCATAACGCTGGTTGTCCCGCAGGGAAAAGCCGAGCCGTGACTTGTAGCAGGGATGATAGCTGTGCGCGTCGGTGAAGTACTGCTCCAGGGCATCGGCATCCAACGTCTGCGGTATCTCTCGATAGGGCACCGGCCAGGCGGATGACTGCACGTCCTTGATCAGCGTCTGCGTCAGTTCGTTGACGAAGCCGGGCTGAATCGCGGCATCCCCCAACGCCGCTTCGAGGTCCTCGAGGAAGTGCTGCAGGCTCAATGGCGCCGGGGTGCCCTCATGGTCCTCGACCGTCAGCGTGGAATGCTCGAGACGAATCAGCCGGAAACTGTGGCATTGCCAGCCGCTCACCCGATAGTGGCGCACGCCCAGGGTCAGAGAGAACGAGGTGGCACCGGAGATACCGAATGACGGCTCGCCGGCGACCTCGTAGGGGAGCACGTCTTCATAGAGCAGGGTCTGCAACAGCTGGCCGATGACACGCTGCTCGATGCGGCCGTGATGCCGCCAGTGCTCCGGGGAAGCGAAAGGCGTGGAGACGGATCCCGGGGCATCGCCCAGCGTTGCCGCGTCCTGCGGCAGAACACGTTCAAGAGATGACATGATGTACCTTCAAAACCTGATAAATGGAACGGCGACCCTCTCGGTCAGCTCACCGGCTCGGCGCGCCGTTGAGCCCTCGTCTCGGGGACACTGCCCTCGCGGCTTGCGGAGACGAAGATCTGATCGGGACGTGGGTGGCACAGGAAATCCGCGTGAGAGATGTTGTAGCCATAGGCGCCGGCCAACGGCAGCACCAGCAGGTCTCCCACCTCGACCCCTTGCAGCGCCTGCTGGCGGCTCAACACATCCTTCGGAGTACAGAGCTGCCCCACCACGGTCCAGGCCCGGCGCTCCCCCTCACGCGACCGCCGAGGATCGCGCGGCAAATGGATGACCGGGTGGTCGTGCCCCTGGGCCGCGGGCAGGCGAAACTGGTGCGTGCCGCCCCGACAGACGAGAAAGCCTTCCCCATGGCTGACCTTGGTATCGAGTACCTCGACCGCGTAGTAGCCACAGAAGGCCGAGAGAAAACGGCCGATCTCGAAGCGCACCAACGGCGGCTCATGCATGGTCGACAGGCATCGCTCCAGGGCACGGCACAGGCCAGGCCAGTCGAACTGCTCGGACGGCTGGAGATAGTTCACGCCGATCCCGCCCCCCACGTTGAGCTGGAGCACCTGCTCCGGATGGCGGGCCAGCGCGCGCCACTCGGGCCAGCGCTCCAGATAGAATGCCAGGAGCCGCTGGTGTCGCTGCTCGCATTTCTGGTGCGACATGGCATGCACGTGAAAGCCGACGAGCGTCAGGTTCGAGGCCTCATCCACCGCTTGCACGGCATCTGCCAACTGCGCCTCATCGATACCGAAAGGCGTGGCGGTACCGGCCATCCTCAGGCGGCTGGAGAAATCCGCGGGCAGCGAGGGATTGATGCGCACGAGCACGGGCTGCACGTGCCCCAGCGATGCCGCGATCGCCTGCAGGCGAGCCACTTCGCCGAGACTTTCGACATGGAAAGCCTCGACACCTCGGCTCATGGCCTCACGCATGTCGGCGTCGAGCTTGCCCGGTCCGGAAAGCACCCAGGGGCGCGGCGTCGAACAGGCGCAGGCACGCTCGATCTCGCCACCGGACGACAGCTCGAGCCCATCCACCACGGGCGCCAGCGTATCGATGATGGCCGCCTCGCTGTTGGCCTTGATCGCGTAGTAGAGCTCGACGCCCGATGGCAATGCCGCCTTCATGGCACTGCCCTGCGCCGCGAGCGCCGGCAGGTCATAGAAGAACGCCGCCATGGGATCGCGGCATGCCTGTCGATGCGCCTCGATGGCATCGAGGATGTGCCCGGGAATCCGAAAGTGCTCAGCCATAAGCCACCTCCCTGTCCACCGTCCGGGCGACCTGCCAGGGACTGGGCAGCGCTACGTACTCGGCCTGTCGGTCCGCCTGAGCCATGAGCCGTAGCTTGAAGTTGGTCTTGCAGGGCAGGTCACCACCCTCGAGCAGCGCATCCAGCTCAGGGGCCGGCATGTCCAGGGTCTGTCGCACGCGCCGCAACTCGTCCAGGGTGTCCTGCCACAGAGCGTCGCCCAGTTCGGGGCGCTGCCAGCTCAGCGCCAGGATCGCCTCGGCGACATGGTTGACAAGCAGGCAATAGGCGATTCGGTTCCACCCCTGCTCGCGGCGGTAGGTCATCGACTCCCTGACGCGGGGATGCAGAGACTCCCCCGCGAGCCAGTCCACGCCCTTGTCGTCGGTCAACTTGACCCCTTCGAAGTCACGCAG
The DNA here is from genome assembly GCF_001662285.1 of Halomonas caseinilytica. Taxonomy (NCBI): domain Bacteria; kingdom Pseudomonadati; phylum Pseudomonadota; class Gammaproteobacteria; order Oceanospirillales; family Halomonadaceae; genus Halomonas; species Halomonas caseinilytica. The sequence goes on along the minus strand of NZ_BDEO01000001.1, from coordinate 44,440 downwards.
CAGCATCTTCCAGGGCATGCCCTCGTCGTGGATCAGCACGCAATTCTGCAGATGAGGTTCCATGACGATGCCATGGCGGAAGAACAGCCCCATGACCGGCGCCACCAGTGTGCGCAGATAGGTCTGGAACCACTGGCGAACGCGGCGCTCCGACGGCAGTGCCTGTTCGCCCTCGCCGTGCGTCGAACCGCCGATGAAGGACAACACCAGAGGCGCCAACTGGGTATCGCGGGCGAACAGCGTCGCGCTGAGCAAGCAGTGTTCGGGCGCGAATCGCTGACAGAAGTTTTCCCGCAGGATCACACCGGTCTGCTCCCGGAACCAGCGCTTCATGTCATCGTCGCCCTCGGTTGGCGCCCAGTGCACCGTGGCCGGTTCCTGGGCCACGCACAGCGCCTCCAGCACCGAGTCCTTCATCCGGGCGAGCCGGTGCATGATGCGGTCGATGACCAACGTGCTCTCCAGCTCGTACCAGGCGTTCTTGCGTACGCAATTGGTGATGCGCACATTGAGCGATCCCTTGAGGAACCAGGGATGGCCCTCGATATACCAGGTGCGCATGGAAGCGGTGGGCGCGGCAGACCAGCCGCTCTGCCCGAGATCGCCGATGATGCCGTGGCGAATCAACTCCGCCACCCGGGGATCCCGCCGAAAGAGATCGGCCTGCACCGGGTGCATGCTGAGCACCCTGCGCTCGTTACCCTCGGCATGGGTCTGGTCGGCCACATTCAACAGCACATCCCGGTCAGTCAGCCGATTGGCCTGAACGCTCAGCCCCTCCACAGGGAAGGAAAACTGGTGCAGGGCCGTGGTCGCATTGAATTCCGGGGCATAGGCGGGCCTGTCCTGCAACAGGTGAGGCGGCCATTGCCTGGCCTTGGGCGTGGGGTGATTGGGATGACCGAACCATAGCCCCTGCTCGCTCCGACGATAATCCGTCAATGGATGACGTCCGGGATGGTCGACGGCATGCGCGACGATCGTCGTCATGACCTCCTGACTTTGCACGACCTGATCGCGAAGCTCCTGATTGAGCGTGCCGTCATGCCACTGGCAGTGCGCCAGCAGGGAGTCGATCAACTCCGCCATCTCGGGGACATGCCAGCCGGTGGCCGCCGATGCCCGCAGGTAGACATCGGAAAGATAGAAATGGCTGCCGATCACCGAGCGCCGATCCACCATCACGAACAACGACAATGATGCCGACCACTCGATCAACAAAGGCGTGCCATGCAGACGCTCCGGCAGCCCCTCCCGCCGGACCGGCCATCGATAAGTCAAGGTGTCATGGGGAATGGCCACTTCCTTGATGATGCAATTCAGCAACGCATGCGTGGATGCATGTCGGCTCGTCTCGCCGGGTAAGCGAGAGAAACGGGCATAGCTCATATGGCCTCCGCAAGAATGCCGTCCTGTAAAAACCCCCTGCCATGCTGTCTGCCGTGCCGTCGGCGCGGCCCCTCGTCGGAGAGGCTCCGCCGCCAGTCTCGGCTGCCCGCTGGCAGGCCAGTTAGCGCGTCCCTCGCTAGTCACGTTGCGAAGTTGTATTGGATGGTTGTGCTTGTTGTGTCGATCGAGCTCGCGAGAGCCTCGCTTGCCTGCCGGAAAGGCTCCCTGTCCCTACGTGTGGCGGCCCCGCACCGACGGTGATCGGAACCCCATATGCCGCATGATCAGCCACATATTGCGAGGCGCACCGTGCAAATGAGAATGATTACCCTAATCGTTGAGATTAATGATGTCCATGAGATTCGAACGATCCGTTCGCTATATGCTGGTATCTCATCGTTCGGGAAGGACTCGCGGAGGCGCCTCATTCATTGAAAATGAGAACTCTTTGTCTTAATGTCACCGACCCAGCTTCTACATCGATGGGCCCCATGCATTCGACATCCGCCAAGCCACCGCGACTGACCGGTGAAGCCCTGTGTGCCGGGTATGAATCCCGACGCGTGCTGGACGGCGTCGACCTGGCGGTGGCCGAAGGCAAGCTGACGGTGCTGCTGGGCCCGAACGGCAGCGGGAAATCGACGCTGTTGAAGACGCTGGCGCGCACCCTGCGTCCCAGCGCCGGCCGCGTCTGCCTCGATGGTCAAGACATCCATCGTTGCAACACACGGGAGGTGGCGCAGCGCCTGGGCATTCTGCCTCAGGGCCCTGCCGCGCCGGAGGGCCTCACGGTCAGACAACTGGTCGCCATGGGCCGCTTCCCTCACCAGCGCCTATGGCGACAGAATGCCGAAGAGGATGCCCGCGCCGTGCGCGAGGCGATGGCCTATACCGATGTCACGGACTACGCCGAGCGCAGCGTCGACGCACTTTCCGGCGGTCAACGGCAACGTTGCTGGATTGCCATGGTGCTGGCTCAGGAAACGAACCTGATCCTGCTCGATGAGCCCACCACCTTCCTCGACCTGAAAGTCCAGGTCGACCTGCTCGAACTACTGTCCCGCCTGGCCCATGAGCATGGCCGAACCCTGCTGGTGGTCCTGCACGATCTCAACCTGGCCGCCGCCTACGCCGACACCCTGGTGATGATGCGAGACGGCGCCATTCTCCACCAGGGCGCGCCTCGGGATGTCTTCACCGCTGCCAATCTCAAGGCAGTCTTCGATCTCGATGCCAACGTCATCCACGATCCGCATTCCCGGCGCCTGGTCTGCGTGCCCACGCCAGGCATGCGCGCCCCCGCGCCATCCCCGACACCCAGCGAACGGATCGCGCCATGAACCAACGCTTCTGCGCCGTGGAAAGCCGCGCCATCGACGACCCGCTGGTCGGTAGCGGCACCCATCCCGAACGCAACCTGCTGCTCAGCTGGCCTCGTTCCAAATGGCAACGCAACCTGCGCCAGGCCAGCGACATGCCCGAGGCACTCCTGACAGCCCTGCATGCCCTGCCCGACGAAGGGCGACGCGTCAATCTGATCCACCGACGAGAGCAGTCCGAACGGCACCACCGCGTGTTCCTGATGCCCGAGCGTCAGGCCTTCGACATCCCCCGCGACACACTCGGCGACTTCATCGCCGCCCTGCGGCGCGGAGATGACCTGGCCGCCTGGCAGCCCGAAACGGTGGAGCGCTCACTGGTGCTGTGCTGCACCCACGGCAAGAAGGACAAGTGTTGCGCCAAGTTCGGCTTCGCCACCTACAAGGCCCTGGCCGAGGCGGTACGCCAACGCAACCTGCCCTTCGAGGTCTGGGAGAGTACCCATCTAGGCGGCTGCCGGCTGGCAGCCAGCGCCCTGCTGCTGCCGCAACTGCGCAAGTATGGGCGCATCGGAGACGACGACGTCCTGCCGTTGCTGGAAAGCGAGGCACGCGGCCGACCTTACCTGCCCTGTTATCGCGGCGACTCCCGACTCACGCCGCACCAACAGTGCGCTCAGGTCGCCGCTCTAGAGTGGCTGGCAGCGCAAGGCCTGGAGGCAGACGTCAGGGTCGAGGACAACGCTGCGGAAGCCGACGAGACGGATCGCGACCTCGTGGTCACATGGCACACCGGACGTCAGGAGGGAAAGCTGACCATCCGCTGTCACGCACTGGAGTTGATGCGTTACGACACCTGTGCCGATCTGCCGAACGGCCCTTCACCGAGCTGGGTATGGCGCGCCGTCGAAGTCCGGGAGGGCACGCCGGCCCTGGCATGATCGTGGGGCGACTCAGGACACCGTCGTCGTCAAGGACCCCGTGCCATTGCGCGTCGGCTCGAGAATCTCCCTGGCCATCTCGCGACCAGCGGCGGTAAGCACGAGCGTCTCGCCCCGGCGTTCGATCAGACCGGCAGCACAGCTCCGCTCGACCACCCGGTTCGCCTTGGCGCCATCCCATAGCAAGTGTTCGCGCAACGCCTGGGTGACATTCTCCACCCACTGCTCCGGCCCGTCCTCATGGTTGTAGAGATGCACCGCCAGGGTGCGGATCTCGTTGACCCGACGCTGGCCGCGACGTCGCAGCACCTGGGCGACCATTCCGTAGCGCGGCCCGACCAGGAAGGCCAGCAGCAAAAAGACACCGGTCATCACCGCCATCATGCCGCCGATGGAAACGTTCCAGGCCACGGCCAGGAAGTAGCCCGAAACGCTGGAGGCGATCGAGACCAGGGCACCATAGACGAACATCATCCACAGGCGGTCCGTCAGCAGATACGCTGCCGAAGGCGGCACGATGACGAAGGCCACGAAAAGCACCGCGCCCACCGCATCGAAGGCCGCCACGGCGGTACCGCTGGTCAGGAGCAACAAGAGATAGAACAGCACGCCAGGAGCCAGTCCCAGCGCCTTGGCCAGCGCCTCGTCGAAGGTGGCGATCTTGAGCTCCTTGTAGAAGAGCGTGACGAAGGCCCCGTTGATCAGCGTCATCGCCCCCATCCACAACAGCGCCTGGGGAACGCGGTAATCGCCGATGGTCAGGGTATCGAGCCACACGAAACCGATCTCGCCGAGCAGCACCGTGTGGGTATCGATATGCACGTCCCGCGCATAGAGGTTGAGCAGCAGCACCCCCGCCGAGAACAGCACCGGAAACACCAACCCGATGGCCGCATCCTTCTTGACTCGCCGCGTGCTGACCAGCAACTCGGTGAGAAAGACGGTGAGCAGGCCCGTCAGGGCGGCACCGACGATCTGCACCGGACCGCTCTGCTGGTGGGTCAGCAGCCAGACGACGACGATACCGAAGACGATGGAGTGGCCGATGGCGTCGGACAGCATGCTGACGCCGCGCAGCACCAGGAAGGTGCCCACCAGCGAAGAGGCGATGCCTACCAGGGCGCCGACCAGCATGATCATCAGGGCCGCATTGTCGAACAGCGAAGCCAGCATCAGCGTTCCTCCTGTCCGAGGGAGTCGAGGATGCGCTTGGCCTCCTCGAAGCCCGACGCCGTCAACACCCAATGCTTGGCCCCGCCGGGTTCATCGGGCGGGGCCGAGCGCCACTCGACCAGGCCGCGCTTCTGCAACTGGCGCAATGCCGCTCGGGTACGATGCCCGTGATAGGTATCCAGCATGCCTTGCTCGGAGCGAAACACCGGATCGGCATGATGCACCGCAAGCCGATAAAGCGTGGTCAGCACCTGCTGGTAACGCAGCCGGCGCCGGCCACGCCACAGCCGCACGCCCTCCCAGACGAATCCCCTGCCCGGTGCCAGCAGCAACGACACCATCACCACGCTGGAAACACTGAGAATGATCAGCGGCCCCGTGGCCAACCCCCGTGACAGGGCACTCAGCACGGCGCCGAACACCCCGCCCGACACACCGATCACGGCGGCCAGCATCACCATGCCCTCGAGCCGATGACTCCATTGCCGAGCCGCCACCGCCGGCGCGATGATCATCGCCGCCATCAGCACCACGCCGACCATCTGCAGCCCGACCACCACGGCCAGGGCAATCATCACCGTCAGGATCACCTCGAGCCACATCACCGGCATGCCGAGCGAAGCGGCGAACTCGGGGTCGAAGGATACCAGCTTGAATTCCTTCCACAGCGCGATCACCAGGGCCAGAGCGGCGACGGTGATGCCGCCCATGATCCACAGGTCGCCGCGCAGGGTCGCCGCGGCCTGGCCGAACAGGAAGGCGTCGAGACCGCCCTGGGCAGCATTGTTCATGTTCTGGATGTGAGTCAGCAGCACGACCCCCAGAGCGAAGGAGGTGCTCAGCGTGATGCCCAGCCCGGCATCGGTCTTGAGTCGGCTGTTGCGGGTCAGCAGCAGCATCACCAGCGCGGCCAGCGCCCCGGTGGTCAGCGCCCCCAGCAGAATGATGCCCATCTCCCGGGCACCGGCGACGATGAAGCCGATGCAGACCCCCGGCAGAGCCGCATGGGACATGGTGTCACCGAGCAGGCTCTGCTTGCGCAGCACGGCGAAACTGCCGAGCACGCCGCTGATCAGCCCCAGCAGCGCCGCGCCGATGGCCACGTTCTGGATGGTGTAGTCATGCAACAAGCCAAGCAGCGACATCGTCACGTCCCCGCGGCCTTGTCAGCGGGCATGAAGGCCGCCTCGTCGAGCAGGGCGATCTGCCCGCCGTAGGCGCGGCGCAGGTTCTCGGCGGTATAGACGTCTTCCACATGGCCCTGGGCGATGACCCGGACATTGAGGATCAGCAGCCAGTCGAAGTAGCTGCGCACCGTCTGCAGGTCATGGTGCACGACGATCACCGTCTTGCCGTCATCGCGCAGGCGTCGAAGAATATCCACGATGGCCCGTTCGGTGGTGGCATCGACCCCCGCCATGGGCTCGTCGAGGAAATAGACATCGGCCTGCTGCACCAACGCCCGCGCCAGGAAGATTCGCTGCTGCTGTCCGCCCGATAGCTGGCTGATCTGGCGATCGGCGAATGCCTGCATGCCGACCATCTCCAGTGCCTGCATGGCCTCCCGACGCTCACGTCGCCCCGGTCGCCTGAGCCAGCCGAGCCGGCCATAGAGGCCCATGGTGACCACGTCCAGCGCCGTGGTCGGAAAGTCCCAGTCGACACTGGAGCGCTGCGGCACATAGCCCACCCGCCGGCGACGCGCCCGATAGGGCCGACCGAACAGGGTGACGTGCCCCGCCACCGAAGGCACCAGGCCCAGCACGCTCTTGATCAGGGTGCTCTTGCCGGCGCCGTTCGGACCGACGATGGCCGCCATCACGCCGGGCGGCACGTCGAAGTCGATGTCCCACAGCACCGGCTTGCTATGGTAGCTGACGGTCAGATCCTCGACGTGGAGGGCAAGATCCGGTTCATGTAACGGCGTCGTCATGGGCGAAGCGAACTCTCGAGCAAAACGGTTGGATGTGGGGACTCACGAGGAAGCGATGTCCCAGTGCGCCGCCCAGGCGTCGAGGGCTTCGGGCAGCACCGGCGTCTCACCGCCGAGCGCCTCGACGATATGCCGGGTATTACGATACAGCATGCCGATGTAGGTGCCATCGGCCGTGCCTGCCTCTCCCATGGCATCCGAATAGAGCTGCCCGCCAATGGACACTTCCTGGCCCTTCTCGCGCGCGGCCTCGATGACGGCCTGCACGGTACGGGGATTGATGGTGCTCTCGATGAACACCGAAGGCACTTCACGATCCACGACGACCTGTGCCATCTCGCGGATATCCGCCACACCGGTTTCAGTGGAGGTACTGATGCCCTGAATACCGGCCACCTCGATATCGTAGGCACGACCGAAGTAGTTGAAGGCATCATGCGCGGTGACCAGGATGCGCTGCTGTTCGGGGATCGAGGCGATGCTCTCCTTCACCCATTGATGCAGGGCCTCGAGCTGGGCGCTATAGCGCGACGCGTTCTCCTGGATGCGCGACTCGCAGTCGGGCCGGGCCTCGCTCAAGGTCTCGGCGACCGTCGGCACGATCTGCGACCAGAGGGAAGCATCCATCCACAGGTGAGGATCGATGCCGTAGACATCCTGAACGGTGATCAGGTTCTCGGTATCGATGGATGAAGGGGCCACCGCGATCGTCGGCTTGGTCTCGGCAAAACGCTCGAGGACATCACCGAGCTGCCCTTCCAGGGAATAGCCGGAGTAGAAGATCATCTCGGCCTGCTGGAAAGTGGCAACATCACGGGCACTGGCCTGATAGAGGTGCGGGTCGACCCCCGGGCCCATCAAGGTCGTGACGTCGACGCATTCACCGCCGACCTGACCGACCACATCCCCCACCATGCCGGTGGTGGCCACCGCCTTCAGCGGCGTCGATTGCTGTGCCATGGCAGGGGCGGCGGCGAAAGCCAGCACCATCGAGAGCCCCGCCGCCATCAGTTGTCTTGTCATTGCATCCTCCATGCGTAATCGAGAGCACGCAGGTATAGCATTGGCCATGCATCCGAGTAAAAGCAGTTGCATCAATCGGTGCGATATATAACGTTATAGAGGTCGCCAGGGCGGAACTTCCCTCGACAATGCCACATGACGGTGTCGTCCTCTCGACACCCAGGATCAAGGAGAGACCCTAATGACCTCACGTACCCTTCTCAACACCGCGCTTCGCCCTGTCCTGCTCGGTACCGGCCTGCTGCTGTCAGCCAGCGCCATGGCCGCGCCGCAGGGCCTCTACTCCACCGAGGAGCTGCTCGACGCCGATGTCTATGCCAAGTCCGACAGCGACCAGGCCATCGGTGACGTGGAAGACGTGCTGCTCGACAACGACATGCGCGTCCATGCGCTGGTCATCGATACCGGCGACCTGTTCGACCTGGGCGACAAGCAGTACGTGGTCGGCGCCGAGCACTTCACCGTAGAGACCCACAACGGCGAGAGTCTCGACAACATCGAGTACAGCGTCCATCTCGACCTCGATGCCCAGGCTCTCGGGGAGCAGCCTGAGTACACCAACACCTGGTGGAACCAGGCCAAGGACAACCTCCAGCAGGCCTGGGAGGAGACCAAGGAAGGCGCCGCCAGCGCCTGGGAAACCACCCGTTCGGCCACCAGCGATGCGCTCGACAAGGCCGGTAACGTCCTGGAATCCGTTGGCGAGGAGACCCAGCAGGCAGCCGACGACGCCGCCCAGTAACCCACGCCCTCACCATCCGGGCCCGGCCGCTGGCCGGGCCCTCGAATCGATATTGACGTCATGCCACGCCGGCCCTGCCCGGCAACTCGACGCGTATTGACACCTCTCGGCCAGTACCCAGCAAAGCGCTGCATAAATCGCCGCGTATCGTGAAGCACAAGGCGCACCGCGCATAACATCGCCAAGAGCGCATTTGAACCGTCTTTGGACGGGCCGCAGAGCCGTGTTGCCCTCAGCGAATCCGGCGCAATCCCGTCAATATCGGCGCCCCGCTCTGCGGGTCATGCATCAGAACGCAGTCCACGCCGTAGAGCTCGCGTACCAGCTCCCGCGTGACCACCTCCCCCGGCGGGCCTGCCGCCACTACCCTGCCCTCACGCATCGCCACCAGATGATCGGCATAACGACAGGCAATGGGCAGATCGTGCAGCACCATCGCCAGGGTTCGCCCCTCATCGGCCAAGTGCCGCACCAGTTCGAAGACCTCCAGTTGATGCCCCAGGTCCAGCGCCGAGGTGGGCTCGTCGAGCAGCAACAGCGATGTCTGCTGAGCGATGATCATGGCGATCCAGGCACGCTGGCGCTGCCCGCCGGAAAGCGACTCCAGCGGACGATCGGCCAGCGCATGCAGGTCCGCCGCCGCCAGCGCCTCGTCCACCACCCGCCGGTCTTCCGCCGACCACTGACGCAACCAGCTCTGGTGCGGCTGGCGGCCAAAACCGATCAGCTCGGCAACGGTCAGCCCTTCCGGTGCCCGGGCCTCCTGGGGCAGCAACGCCAGCCGCCGGGCCAGCTCCCGGGCTGGCAGCCGGACGATGTCATTGCCATCGAGCAGCACATGGCCACTCTGCGGCGAATGCAAACGCGCCAGCCCCGCCAGCAGGGTCGACTTGCCGCACCCGTTCGGTCCGACGATGGCGGTCACCTGGCCGGCCGGCAGGCGCACGTCCAGATCGACGACGACCGGCGTTCGATCATGGGCGAGCGTCAGTTCCCGCGCTTCAAGGGAACAAGCGGCGACATTCATCTCAAGCGACTCCATGTGAACGGGGACGAATCAGGATCCACAACAGCCAGGGGCCGCCAACCACAGCGGTGACGATACCCACCGGAATCTCGAGTGGCGACAGCATCAGGCGGCCGGCGAGATCGGCCAGCACCATGATCAGGGCGCCGGACAGCGCCGATGCCAGCACCGGCACGCTGCGCTTCGAGGCCAGGTGCCGGGCCAGCTCCGGACCGAGCAGGCCCACCATCCCCACAGGCCCTGCCACGGCCACGGCCAGCCCCGTCAGCACGACCGAGGTACTCAACACCTGGGCACGGCGGCGTCCCAAGCGCGTGCCCAGGCTACGCGCCACGGACTCGGAAAAGCCCATCAGGCTCAGGGAACGGCCCAGGGCCATCGCCACCGGCAAGCCGATCGCCAGGCCGACGGCCAGGGTCCAGACCGCACCTGCAGGCCGGGCGCTCAGCGACCCCACCGTCCAGGGATAGGCGGCATTGGCCACATCGATGGCAACCCGCGCCAGCAACAGATTGGTCAGGGCACCGAACACCGCCCCCACCCCGATGCCGGCGACGATGAACCGGTAGCCCTGCGTTCCGCCCCCGAGCGCCAGCCCGAAAGTCAGCGCCGTGGCGGTAGCGGCACCGGCCAGCGCCATGGCCGGCGGCGCCAGGCCGACACCAAGCCCCACCACTGAAGCCACGGCGAACGCCGTGGCCCCATTGTCGATGCCGATGATGCCCGGTGTGGCCAGGCGATTGGCGGCCAGGGTCTGCATCAGACAACCCGCCAGGGCGAAAGCAGCACCGGTCGCGAGCGCCGCCCCGAGGCGCGGCAGGCGCAGCGCGTCGACCACGAAGGTCGACAGGCCATCCCCGGTGCCCTGCAAGGCGGCCAGCACGTCAGCCGGCGAGAGTATCTGCTCGCCAAGGCAGAGATACGCCAGCGACGCTGCCAGCACCAAGGCCAGCAACAACAGATTGGCCCTCAGGGTTTGTCGGTCCAGCAGAATGCTGAGCCCTCTCCAGGCCAGGCGTCGGGTCCCCCGGGGCGGCGCAACGGCATCCTCGGGCCTGGTCCGCCCCAACCGGGACGATGACGATTGAACCAGCAGACTCATGCGTTCCCTATAGCATTGGCAATTACAGCATCGGAAGTCGCCGACGTCTCACCACGGCGATCAGCACCGGTGCGCCACACAGCGCGGTCAGCACACCGAGCGGCAGCTCCGAGGGCGCCACCAGGCGTCGCGAGATGACATCGGCGATGATCACCATCAAAGGCCCCAGCAACAGGCACAGCCAGAGGCTGCGGCGGATGTCCGGCCCGGCCAGGGCCCGCGCCGCGAAAGGAACGACCAAGCCGACAAAGGCGATGGGGCCGGCGATGGCGGTCGCACCGCCCACCAGCAGCGCCACCACCAGGATCACTAGCAAACGAACCCGACCGGGATGATGACCAAGTCCGGCGGCGAGTCGTTCGCCCAGCGCCAACGCCGCCAGGGGGCGAGCGATGACCAGGGTGATGGCAGCCGCCACGGCGAGGCTCGGCAGTACTGCCAGCAGATCCTCCAGCCGCCGGCCGGACAAACTGCCGACCACCCAGAAGCGTATCTCGTCGGCAGCACGTTGATCGAACAGCAACAGCAGAGTGGTCAGCGCCGACAGCAGCCCCGTGAAAGCCGCGCCAGCCAGGACCAGACGCACCGGATCGTTGCCGAGGCCGCGAAAGCGCGCCACGCCCAGCACGCAGAGACACCCCAGCAAGGCGCCAAGCTGTGCCACACCGACTCGCAGCGTAGCCGCCGAGGTGCCCAGCAACAGGGCAATGGCCACCGCGAAGGCCGCCCCAGCGCTGACCCCCAGTAACCCCGGCTCGGCCAGCGGGTTGCGCGATACCGCCTGCAGGAGCGCGCCGGCCACGCCCAGCGCCATACCCACGGCCAGGCCGACCAGGGTACGCGAACCGCGCAGGGTTCCGACCACGAAACGCGCTTCCTCGTCACCGTGTCCCGCCAGCACGGCCAGGGCGCGCTCCGCCCCGACATCTCCGGCTCCCCATAGCAAGCTGGCCAGACAGGTCAGCAACAGCAAGCCGGCCAGGGTCACCCCCTGGCCGGCCAGACGCCTGCGTTCGGCGCTTGCAATCATCGTTCGTCGGACGACAGCGCCGTCTCGATATCATCGAGCACGGCCTGAGCGGCCAGGGGGCCGGAAGCACTGGTCCAGAGCTGACCATCCACCGGAATCACCTGATCGCGCTTGGCCACCTCGAGCCGCGAGAAGGCCGGCGACTGGCGCGCGGCATCCAGTGCTTCACGCCCATCTTCATTGAGCGTGGCCATGAACAGCAGATCCGTATCGACCTCGCCCAGGTTCTCCAGGCTCAGTGGATCACTATGGGGCCGCCCCTCCTTGACCAGATCAGCGTCGGTGACATCGAAACCGGTCGCTTCGAGCAGGCCGGTGGAGAACAGCTCGGTCGACATCACCAGCGGCCCTTGTGGCATCCAGCGCACCAGCGACGTGGTCGTGCCTTGGCTATCCAGACGCTCGGCGAGATCGGCGGCGCGAGTTTCCACGGCCTCGATGGCCTCTTCTACCTCTTCGGCGTGACCCAGCGCTTCACCATACAGGCGCGCCTCGTTTTTCCAGCCATTCGGCGTGAAGCCTTCGCTCTCGGGCACCACGGTGGGTGCCAGCTGCGACACCAGCGCGTACTGTTCATCGCTCAGATAGGGCGAGGCAAGGATCAGATCCGGGTTCTGGGCGGCGATCGCCTCGAGGTTGAGCTCCCGACTGGTGCCGACCATGGCGATGTCCGGCACCCGATCACTCAGGTAGCCGGCAACACCCTGGCCACCCCGCGTGGCCACGGCCGCCAGCGGCGTGACGCCAGCCGCCAGGGCGGCATCCAGCGCACCTTCATAGAGCGTGACGACACGCGATGGCTGGCCGTCGACCTCAACCTCGCCATGGGCGGTATCGAGGGTTCTGGCCTGAGCCGAACCAGTGGCCAAGGCCAGCACCGTGGCCAGGCAGGCCCCCATCAGGGGGGAAGTCTTGCGCAGAGAAAAGAGCATGGCGTCTCCTCATCTCACCGGGCACTGCCGAGACGGCAAGACGGCTCCGGTGTTGGTTGATCTCGAGGTTCTCGTGTCAGGGCGTCAGTGCCTGGGTAATCTCGTCCATCTGGGCCCGCACGCTCTGCAAACCATCACCGGAGAGATACCAGAGTCCCGGGGACAGCACTTCGACGCGGGTGGCTTCGGCGCCGGCACGGGCCAAGCCCTCCTGCAAGGTCGAGGCCTCGAGCGGCGTCTCCCCGATGGCCGCGCTGCGGTCGACGACGAAGACCACATCCGGCGACATCTCGGCCAGCACATCCGGCGTCACCGGATAGAAGGTGCGGCTGCCATGGCTGACGGGTTCGACGCTCTCCGGAACCTCTGGCTGGTCGATCTGCAACAGCTCGCTGACCACGGGTTCCTGGCGCAGGGAGTAGTGACCATCGTTGTGCGTGACCACCACGGCATCGACGGCGTCGGCCAGGCTCTCGCGTGCCGACTCGATATCGGCATGCAGCGCCTCGAGCCGTTCTTCCGCCTGGACCTCGGCGCCATACAGCGCGGCCAGGCCCTTCACCTTGTCGCTCAACGCCTCCAGGTAGTCGCCCTCGGCGAGAGTGACGTCACGCGTCTCGGCCACGGCTTGCAGGTCTTCCTGCACGGCCGACTGGCGCCCGGTGATCAGAATCAGGCCGGGCGAGAGCGCCTCGATGGCATCGAGGTCCGGCGACTTGAGTCCGCCCACGTCGGCTCGCCCTTCCAGCAGGTGCGCCATATAGCCCGGCGCGGCCTGATGCGGCAGGCCGACGAGATGCGACTCGAGCCCCAGGGCTTCCAGGGTGTCCGCAGCTCCCCAGTCGAAGCTGACCAGAGACGGCCCCTCATCGGCCGCAGTCGAATCCGCCTGAGCCGCCAGGGGCAACGTCGATACCAGCAGCGCAGCCGCAGGCAGAGTCCATCCGGAACCTCTCATCGAAAACTCCTGGAAAATAATGCGAATCAATCCTATGAAGAGCCGAACATTACCATGCCGGGCGCCTCGTTGAGCGCAACGCTGAGTTGCAGTCAACGCAACTCAAGACGGTGGATCCTTCCCGTATGCAGTTGTCATCCACGCAACGACATATTCCATGAATAGCACTTCCCAAAGCAAATGCGAATCCTTATCGTTTTTGCCCGATGCAATCCCGCCCCACGTGGCGGCCCATCAGAACAACGCAATCGGATCTCTCCCCCATCACACATTTCGGGGAAATGCTGAATAGATGGCCGCGCGTCGAAAGGCGCAAGGCGTTTTGAACCAAAGCCGGGCATGACAACAGATCAAGCGAGCCTTCCGCGGCCATCGCAGCGCCGTGCACGGCCTCGCCTGGCGCGTCTTGGGTCCCTCTACAGAATGGACTCTCCGGGTATTCCCCGGGCTGGCGTCATACGACAACGACTGACTCGCCCAGGCGCTCACGCAGTGTTTCCTCAGAGCAAGGAGCAAAAGGAACATGCAGGATTCATCTCCCCTTCCCTTCACCCGCACGGCATTGGCTCTCGGCATCGCCACCGCCTGTGCCAGCGGTTCGGCACTGGCCGACGAGGCCGCCGAGCTGGAACCGGTCGTGGTCACGGCGTCCGGCTATGAACAGGTACTTTCCGATGCGCCGGCCAGTATCTCGGTCATCAGCGGCGAGGAGTTGAACAAGCAATCCTACTCCGACATCACCGATGCGATGGACAACATCCCCGGCGTCTATGTCACGGGCGGGGGTGGCTCCAAGGACATCAGCATCCGGGGCATGGACAGCAGCTACACACTCTATCTGGTCGACGGTCGCCCGATCTCCGACGGACGCTCGGTCAACACCAACGGCACCGACGGCGGCAAGCAGATCGGCCTGCCCCCGATCTCGATGATCGATCGCGTCGAGGTGATTCGCGGCCCCATGTCTTCGCTGTATGGTTCCAGTGCCATGGGCGGGGTCATCAACATCATCACCAAGAAGACCACGGATGAGTGGTCGGGCTCGGTGACCACGGAGTACACCCACTCCCTCAACGACATCAACAACGATGGCCAGCAGGTCAGTTTCGTCACCGGCGGCCCGCTGATCGAGGGATTGCTGGGCGTCAGGGTGCATGGCAGCTGGATCGGCACCGAAGAAAGCGACTTCATCGGCGGGGACGACAACGCCGAGAGCACGCCCGACAGCGATACCCGCCAGGGTGGCGCAGAATTCACCCTGACCCCCGACAGCCAGAATGAGTACACCCTGGGCTACACCTCGTCGACCAAGGAATACACCCATACGCCGGGCAAGAGCATCGGCCTGCTCGATTATCGCGGCAATCCCAACACCTCGAACACCACTCGCTACGACAAGGACGTCTACACGATCGGCCACAAGGGCAGCTACGGCGCCTTTCTGACCGACACCTACCTGCGCCACGATGTTTCCGAACGCGTTCTGGACACAAGCGACGAGAAGCGCGAGGAAGTCACGACCTTCAATAACCAGACCACCTACTTCTGGGGCGACCACATGCTGACCTTCGGCGGTCAGTACAAGCTGGAGGACTTCACCGACGATACCAACGGCCTGCTGGACGCCAATGTGCCCGGCGCCGTGAACAGCGTCGACCGCTGGATCGGGGCACTGTTCGTCGAGATGGAATGGAGCGTCACCGACGACCTCAACGTGACCACTGGTCTGCGTTACGACGACGACGAAAAGTTCGGCGGCCACTTCTCGCCGCGCGTCTATGCCAACTACCATCTCGATCCGCAGTGGACCTTCAAGGGAGGCGTCTCCACTGGCTACAAGCAACCTGGCCTGGCAGCCGCCACCGAAGGGTTCGGGCGACCGACCGGTCGCGGTAGCGCCGTGATCATCGGCAACGAGGAGCTGGACCCGGAGACCAGCACCAACTATGAGCTGGGCTTCGTGTTCGATAGCGCGCAGAGCGATCTCACCGCCAGCGCGATGCTCTTCCACACCCAGTTCGATGACAAGATCTCCGAGGAAAGGCTTTGCCAGGGGCCCAGCGAAGGCTTCTCCGACCCCTCGTACCGCGAGTGCAACTACGCCGGCACCGACTACTACTTCGTCAGCACTTACCGCAATATCGCAAAAGCCGAGATGCAGGGCGTGGAGTTGACGCTGGACTACGACATCACGCCGCGCCTGGGGCTGAGCTCCAGCTACACCTACACCGACTCCGAGCAGAAGAGCGGCGAATTCAAGGGAGAGCCGCTGAACAAGACGCCCGAGCACATGGTCAATGTCGCGCTTGACTGGAAGGCCAGCGAACGCCTCGACCTCTGGGTGCAGGGCAACTATCGCGGCGAGACCAGCGACTACCTG
The DNA here is from genome assembly GCF_001662285.1 of Halomonas caseinilytica. Lineage (NCBI taxonomy): Bacteria > Pseudomonadati > Pseudomonadota > Gammaproteobacteria > Oceanospirillales > Halomonadaceae > Halomonas > Halomonas caseinilytica. Next base: position 28,491 of record NZ_BDEO01000001.1, on the reverse strand, counting down.
AGCCGCAACAGCATGAGCGATGGCACACCAGGCTATGGCTTCATCGACACCGGGCTGGTCTATGACCTCAACGAGAATGCCCGCGTGAAGGCCGGCATATACAACATCGCCGACAAGGAAGTGACCAGCGACGACTATGGCGTGGTGCTGGACGGCCGCCAGGTCAACCTCGGACTGACCGTGGATTTCTGAGACCACGCCGTCGCCGAGGGCACTCGGCATTCCTGCCTAGCGCGACGTGTTTCGATCCCTTGTTCCCCGGCTTAGGCCGGGGTTTTTTGTGTCCGGTTCCCGGCCTGCGACCTCAAGGATGAATACAAAAAGCAATGATTTTTATCTGCATGATAATCTGGCACAATAGCCTGCTATCTACTGTTGCCGGGGCCTAGCACCATGCACGATGCCGATGAACTGGTCGCCTTCGCCGACGTCATGGACAGCGGCAGCCTGACACTCAGCGCACGCCGGCTGGGCGTGGCGAAATCGACCTTGAGTCGCCGTATCCAGCAGTTGGAGACCCGGCTCGGCCAGCCGCTGATGCGCCGCCAATCCAACCGGTTGCTGCCCACTGAAGCGGGCCGTGTCTTCCATGACTATTGCCTGCGCATTCTCGACCTGACCGACCAGGGGCATAAGGCACTGGAAGAGCTGCGCGAAGAGATCAGCGGCAGCTTGACCCTCGAGGTGCACGATGCCCTCGGGCGTTCCTGGATTGCCCAGGCCATCGAGACGTTCATGAAACGCTACCCCGGCGTGCATGTCAGCCTGATGATTCGCGAGAACCTGCCCGAATGCCTGGAACCGCAGTCGGTCGTGGTCTGGTTCGGCGAGACCGGCGAGGTCGGCCTGCGTCAGGAGACACTGGCGCTGTTGTCATGCGGGCTGTATGCACATCCCGATTATCTGGCCAGGCATGGTCGCCCGACACATCCCCATGAACTGGAACGCTATGACTGGATCGACCTGCTCGGCGAGGCCGAGCACGGCCTGATATTACGTCATCCGCACCAGGGCCAGGCCGATATACGTCCGCCTGGATCGCGGCTGCGGGTCAATCGTCTGGTGCTGCAATCCGATGCCATCGCGCGCGGGCAAGGGCTCGGCGTGATGCCCAACTGGATGGCCGAACGACGTAATGCGGCCCATCCCGGTCAGCTCGAACGCTGTCTGCCCGACTGGCAGATTCCGCCCACTCCCGTCAACCTGCTCTATGCCCACGGCCACCAGCCACGCAAGATATCGGCATTGCTCGAATTTCTGCGCGGCGCCTGTCCGACCGAATGGCAACACAGTCCCCGAGGGCACGCTTGCTGACGCGCTCATCCCTCCCGATACTGCTGCCAAGCGAGACCGGACACTATCCGCATCGAGGACCCGAGGAGGGGCCTGTCGTGCCCGGGACGCCGAAAATTGCTACCATGAGGCACTTCGCTAGCGACTGAACAGGGACAACCATGGGCCTTCGCGAAATCGCCGCGGGAGGGATCTACCTGTCTCCCATGCTGATTTACGCCCTGCTGGGGCTGGTCTGCGCACTACTGATTCGGTCCATCCTGCACCGCCTGGTCGGCTCGACACGGCTCTGGTTCGAGGCATGGTTCGACACCGCCCTGTTTGTCATCTGCACCGCAGCCATCGCCTACCTGTCTTCAGCCGCCGTGGGGACCCTCTGAACATGATGCGCACCTTCCTCCGCAGCCTCGTCACCCTGATCATCGTCGCCGTGGCCATCGCTGCCGGCTTCTGGCTCTGGCACTACTATCTCTACACGCCCTGGACCCGCGATGGCCGGGTCCGCGCCGATGTCGTGACCATCGCCCCGGACGTGTCGGGTCGCGTCGTCGCGCTGCCGATCAGTGACAATCAGACCGTGGCCAAGGGCGAGATACTGTTCCGCATCGACGATACCCGCTATCAGGCAGCCCAGGAAAAGGCCCAGGCCATGGTCCAGCAGCGAAAAGCCGAACTGGAGCTGAGCCAACACGAGGCCTCGCGCCGTAGCCACTTGAGCCGTCAGGCGATCAGCGCCGAAAGCCAGGAAACGGCACAGATCAACAGCCGCGTCGCCGCCGCGCAGCTGGGACAGGCGCAGAGTGCACTGCACAGCGCACAGATCGACCTGGAACGCACGACCGTGCAGGCTCCTGCCGATGGGCACGTGCTCAACTTGCAGCTTGCCGAGGGCAATTACGTCAATGCCGGCAATCCGGTAATGGCGCTGGTCAAGGCGGATTCCTTCTATGTCACCGGCTATTTCGAGGAAACCAAGACACCCCACATCCAGGTCGGCGATCCAGCCCGGATCACCCTGATGAGTGGCGACATCGAACTGGACGGCCATGTCGCCAGCATCGGGCGCGGCATTGCCGACAGCAACACTTCGACCAACAATCAATTGCTTCCCCAGGTACAGCCCACCTTCAGTTGGGTACGGCTCGCCCAGCGCATCCCGGTGCGCATCGAGCTCGACGAGGTTCCCGAGGACGTCACCCTCAGCGCCGGCATGACGGCCACCGTACGCATCATCGAGAACGCGGAGTAACGGCGCATGTCGCCCTGGCTGCAAGCCTACCTGACCCCCAGTTCCCAGGCCGTCAAGTTCGCCGTCAAGGCGACCCTGGCCATGCTGCTGGCACTGTACATCGCACTGTGGTGCGACCTGGAACGCCCCTACTGGGCATTGATCTCGGCGGCCTTCCTGCAGATTCGTCCGATGAGCGGCATGGTGGTCGAGAAGGGACTGAGCCAGATCATCGGCACGGTGATCGGCTGCGCCGCCGGCATCGTCATCATGGGGCTCTTCGTCCAGGCCCCGGTCCCCGCCCTGGTGGTCCTGACGCTATGGATCATGCTGTGCACCTATGGCAGCTCCCTGCTGCGCAACAATGCCTCCTATGGCTGCATCATGGGTGCCGTCACGGCCATGCTGATCGTGGTCATCGGTGCCTCCCAGCCCAGCGGCATCTTCGGCATCGCCGTCGCGCGGCTCTCCGAACTGGCACTGGGCGCCCTCTGCGCCACCCTGGTCAGCTCATTGCTATGGCCAATCAAGGTCCGCGATCACCTCGGGCAGCAGGCCGACGAGGTCGTCAACCAGGCCTTCCAGCACGCTGCCCGACGCCTGACGGACTCCTCCGATCTCGGTGAGTTGCAGACCACCCTCACCGGCAGCCTGGAGCCACTCACGCAACTCGAGATCGACAGCCAGGCCGCACGCTACGAGGACCCCGAAGGAACAGGACGCATCCGCGCCAGCCATGTGCTGACACGACACACCCTGCGTCTGATGGCAACCCTGCACGCCCTGCAGCAACTGCTGCATCACTATGGCGACCGGCTCGACCCTGCCATCCACACCCTGGCCGACGAGATTGCCGAGGGGTTTCGCCTGTCCGCGGAGGCCAGCGGCGTCGGCCAGGCCCACCGTCGCCTGCATGAACTGCGCCATCGCGTCCTGGAATGCCCCGACGAGAACGCCTCGCCCTTGCAGCTAAGGGTCATCATCGGGCTACGCGAGGCGCTCGGCCACGCCCTGGTGATGCTCGATGCCCGCGACGCCATTTCCCACCCCGGTCGCAAGCGCCTGCGCGGCGCGGCCCTGGCCTGGCACCGCGATCACCTGGCTGCGGGACTGAATGCCGTGCGCGCCGGTATCATCTTCGCCACCCTCGCCAGCTTCTGGATAGCCACTGCCTGGAACAACGGTCAGGTGGCCATGCTGCTGGGCACGTTGTTCTCGGCCTTCTTCGCCAGTCGCGACAACCCCGTCATGGTCTGCATGATGTTCGCCAAGGGCATGCTGGCCGCCATCCCCAGCGCCTTCCTGTTCGGCCATGTGCTGCTCGCCCAGGCCAGCGGCTTCCCGATGCTGGCAATGATCTTTCTCCCGCCCCTTTTTCTGGGGCTGCTGGGCGCGGCCAATCCACGCCTGATGGGCTACTGCCTGGCTTTCACCATCGGCAATATCCTGCTGACCATGCCCGGCAACGGCATGGACTTTTCCTTCGACAGCTTCATCAATCGGGCCATCGCCGTGATGATCGGGCTGGCCACGGTGGTGAGCGGCTTCCGGCTGATTCCCGGTTTCGGGCCCACCCTGCGCAAGAAGCGTCTGGTCGGCGCCATCGTCCGCGACCTCAGGCACCTGCCGAATCGCCCCATCCACGAGGCGGAAACCCGCTTCATCGGCAGCATGGCCGATCGCCTGCTGCATCTGGCCAAGCACGACGACATGCTGCCCGAGGATCAGCGGCACCTGTTCACCCTGGGATTGACGGGCCTGGATATCGGTTACGCCTGCCTGCAGCTACGTCGCCGGCTCGACGACCTGACCGGGTCGAACCTGCGTCGCGCGCAACGGGATTTCTTTGCCGCGCTGGCCCAGGCCTATGCCGCCAGCGCCAAGGGCCATGCCTCCGATGACGTACGCCGAGCGGGCGATGCCCTGATCGATGCGTTGCACGACCAGCCGTCGCTCAGCGAGCGACGCCGCGCCTTGCTCGCTGGGCTGGTGGAACGACTGGACCTGTCGCTGCAACGCCAGGCCGAGCGGGCCCGCGACTCGCACACGCCGCACTCGGCACTGGCCGGCCCGGCCTGATGGCTGACGTATGCCCTAGTCCGACATCCCGCTGCATGGAGGATGACCCTTGTTCGCCGAACTCTTCGCCGTGATGGCGCCCGTGCTGGCCGGAGCCGGTCTCGGTTTCACCTGGATTCGCCTCGGCCACGACTATCCCGTCGCCTTCGTGACTCGCCTTGTCTTCAACATCGGCACGCCGGCTTTGGTCATCGCCTCGCTCTCCGGCGCCGATATCGATGCCAGCAGCTTCGGACGCACCATGCTGGCCGCGGCCCTGGTGATCGTGAGCATGGCCGGCGTGGCCTTCGTCCTGGCGCGCCTGTTGCGCAAGGACTGGCGCGTCATTCTAGCCCCGTCGATGTATCCCAATACCGGCAACATGGGGCTGCCGGTGGTGCTCTACGCCTTCGGCGAAGCAGGCTTCGTCTTTGGCATCACCGTGATGGTCACCGTGTCGCTGTTCCAGTTCACCCTGGGCACGATGCTTGCCAGCCGCGGCAACCCACTTAAGTCGCTGGCCAAGACTCCGACCGTCTACGCCATCCTGATCGCCTTGACCTTGTTGCTCACCGATACCGAGCTGCCGCTCTGGCTGGACAACAGTGTCGACTTGATCTCCGGCTTCACCGTCCCCTTGATGCTGATCACCCTGGGCGTTTCGTTGGCCAGCATTCAAGTCCGCAGCCTGCGCTCGGGCATCGGCTTCAGCCTGCTCCGCATCCCGTTGGCCGCCCTGGCAGCCTGGGGCATCGGTAGCCTGCTGGCACTACCGCCCATGGCGCACGGCATCCTGATCCTGCAGATGAGCATGCCGGTGGCGGTGTTCAACTATCTGTTCGCCCAACGCTCCCAGCGTGAGCCGGAATACGTGGCCAGCCTGGTGTTCTGCTCGACACTGCTGTCGCTGATCTATCTGCCGATCCTGCTGGCGATCCTGATGTAACACGACCAACGCAGTAACCGCCTATACTGGACAGGTTCTTCAAGCCACCCAGGAGGCTGGATGCTTGCGTTGACATCCCGATCGGTCGCGGGGCTGCTACTGACCGCCAGCCTGACGGCCCAGGCCGATTCATCCATCACCACACGCCATCTGACGTTATGCCTCGAGCGCGTCGCGTCTGGGCTGGAACATCCCTGGGGCCTGGCCACCTTGCCCGATGGTCGCTTTCTCGTCAGCGAGCGACCGGGCCGGCTCAAGTTGGTGACCCCAGAAGGCGACATCACCCGAGTGACGGGAATCCCCGATGTCTCGACCCGAGGCCAGGGCGGCCTGCTCGATATCGTGCTGCATCCCCAATACGGCGACGGCGAACACGACTGGGTCTATTTCACCTGGAGTCGAGCCGGTGATGACGGCACCGCCACCAGCCTCTCCCGCGCCCGGCTTGCTAAAGGACACCTCGAGAACATCGAACGTCTCTTCACCCAGGACCGTTTTTCGACGCCAGGGCGCCACTATGGCTCGCGGCTGGCCTGGCTCGACGACGGCACTCTGCTGATGAGCATCGGCGATCGCGGTGTCGACCCTGAACGCGCCCAGGACGGCCGTGACCATGCCGGCAGCATCTTGCGCCTGACCGCCGAGGGAACGGTACCCGCTGACAATCCCTTCATCGATGCCCCCCAGATCGATGACGAGATCTTCAGTCTGGGGCATCGCAATCCCCAGGGCCTGGTCACCGCCGAAGATGGCACGCCCTGGTCGACGGAACATGGCCCGCGCACGGGCGATGAACTCAACCGGCTCGTCGCAGGCGAGAACTACGGCTGGCCGGAAGTCACTTTGGGCCGCGACTATGCCACCAATCAACCACTCGGCAAGAACAGTGCCCCGGGCATGCGCGATCCGGTGCATGTCTTCGAGGGGCGTTTCGCGCCCTCCGGACTGACCGACATCACCGGCGATGTCTTCCCCGGCTGGCACGGCAACCTGATGGCAGGCGGACTCGCCAGCGAGCAGTTGATCCGGCTCTCCCTGGAAGATGACACCGTAGCGGAGCGCGAAGTGATTCTCGACGGCGAGATCGGTCGGATCCGCGATGTCCACCAGGGAGCCGACGGTACCCTGTACTTGCTCAATGATGCCTCCGACGGTAGCCTCTTTCGGCTGTTACCGATGACACCGGCAACGGGAAGCCCCGCATCCTGCGCTTCCTGAGCGTTCGTGGCCGCCCTGCGAATTTGAATCATCATTCAAGCGACGCTAGGGTGTGCCGCCTCGTGCGCGCCAACAAACGCCGTTGGCATCCTGATGCGACCCCTTATCCCAACCTGGCACCGGCCATGGCATCCGCGCCCACGGCCAGGAACCACTAAGGCACAGCAATGAGTGACAACCGAAACGTCAAGATTCGGGTCCGCAACCTCAGCAAGGTCTTCGGCAGCCAGCCGAAGAAGGCGCTCGAATTGCGCGACCAGGGCCTGAAGCGGCCCGAGATCCTCGACAAGACCGGCCAGACCCTGGGCCTCTCCAACATCGATTTCGATGTCCATGAGGGTGAACTTCTGGTGATCATGGGGCTTTCCGGATCGGGCAAGTCGACCCTGATTCGCTGCCTCAACCGACTGATCGAGCCCACCGAGGGCGAGATCGTCATCGACGGCGAGAACATTCCCGACCTCAAGGAGAAGGAACTGCTGGAATGCCGCCGTCGCCACTTCTCCATGGTGTTCCAGAACTTCGCCCTCTTCCCCAATCGTACCGTGCGCCAGAACGCCGAGTTCGGCCTCGAGGTGCGAGGCGTCGACCCGGCCAAGCGCCGGGAAGCGGCCGACAATTCCCTCAAGCAGGTCGGCCTGGACGGCTGGGAGGATGCCTATCCCAATCAGCTCTCCGGCGGCATGCAGCAGCGTGTCGGCCTGGCGCGCGCCCTGGCCAACGACGCCACCGTACTGTTGATGGACGAGGCCTTCTCGGCGCTGGACCCGCTGATCCGCGGCGACATGCAGCAGGAACTGCTGGCCCTGCAGCACCGCATGCAGAAGACCACGGTCTTCATCACCCACGATCTCGACGAGGCGCTGACCATCGGCGATCGCATCGTACTGCTCAAAGACGGTGAAGTGGTGCAGATCGGCACGCCCGAGGAAATTCTCACCAAGCCGGCGGACGACTATGTGCGTCGCTTCATCGAGGGGGTCGACAAGTCGCGCATCCTCACCGCCGAAAGTGCCATGCGCAAGGTTCGTTCCACGGTGCGTGACAGTGATGGGCCACGTACCGCGCTGCGCAAGATGCGCGAGCACAGCCTCGACTCCATCTACATCCTCGACCGCGAACGCCGCCTGATCGGCCTGATCGACGCCGATGCCGCAAGCGAAGCGCTGGAACAGGGCAAGGCCAGGGTCACCGACGCCATGACCCAGGACTTCCGCAGCGTGACGCGGGAAGAGCCACTGCACAACCTGTTCGCCATGTTCAGCGAGAATCGCTTCCCCATCGCCGTGGTGGACGATGACAAGGTGCTCCAGGGTGTGGTGGTCAAGGGCGCCGTCCTGGATGAACTCGCACAGGCAGGAGAAGATTGATGGCTATCGACATTCCGCGCATTCCGCTGGGCGACTGGATCGAAGGTGGCCTGAACTGGCTGACCAGTGAATATTCCATCGTGACCCGCGGCATCTCCCGAGTCACGCAGACCGGTATCGATGGCCTCAACGATGCCCTGATGTGGTTGCCCGACTGGTCCCTGCTGGCGATCATCGTCGCGCTTTGCTGGTGGCTGGCCAATTCTCGTCTGGCCATCGGTGCCGCCATCGGCCTGGCACTGATCTGGAACCTGGGCCTATGGGATCCGATGATCGAGACCTTGACCCTGGTGGTGATCGCCACCCTGGTGGCCGTCGTCATCGCCTTGCCGGTCGGCATCGCCGCCGCCCTCTCCGAGCGCCTCTATCGCACCATCATGCCGGTACTGGACTTCATGCAGACCATGCCGGCCTTCGTCTATCTGATCCCGGCCATCCCGTTCTTCGGCATCGGCTCGGTGTCGGCGATCTTCGCCACCGTCATCTTTTCCATGCCCCCGGCCATCCGCTTCACCACCCTGGGTATCCGCCAAGTGCCGGTGGAACTGGTCGAGGCGGCCGACGCCTATGGCGCTACCCGCAGCCAGAAGCTGATCAAGGTCCAGCTGCCGATGTCGTTGCCCACGATCATGGCCGGCATCAACCAGACGATCATGCTGGCGCTCTCCATGGTGGTGATCGCGGCCATGATCGGCGCCGATGGCCTGGGCAGCGAAGTCTGGCGCGCCATCCAGCGCCTGCGGCCCGGCGATGGCTTCGAGGCCGGCATCGCGGTGGTCATCCTGGCCATGATCCTCGATCGCGTCACCCAGTCGTTGCGCAAGCAACGCAAATCCTGAGGCCACGCATGTCCCGGGCGCACGGTTGCATACCGGCGCCCGGGTCTGCATGCTCTAGGGACATCTCCAACAAAGGCAATTCAGATGACCAAGCAACCCATGCGTCACAGCCTCAGAATCGCTGGCCTCGCGCTGGCTGCCGGTACCGCTCTCGCTGCAGGTAGCGTCCAGGCTCAGGACAAGGGGACGGTAGAGCTTGGATATGTCGAATGGTCCTCGGAAGTCGCCTCCACCAACGTGATTCGTGCCGTCCTGGAGCAGGCCGGTTACGACGTCGAGATGACGTCGCTGTCCGCCGCCGCCATGTGGCAGGCCGTCTCCACTGGCGATTCGGACGCCATCGTTGCCGCCTGGCTGCCCACGACTCACGCCGATTATCTGGAGCGTGTGGGCGACAAGGTCGAAAATCTCGGCCCGAACCTGGAAGGCACCAAGCTCGGTCTCGTCGTGCCCGAATATACCGACGTCGATTCCATCGATGAGCTCAACGCCAATGCCGACACTTTCGATGGCGAGATCATCGGCATCGACCCGGGCGCCGGCCTGATGAGCCTGAGCGAGGACGTCGTCGACGAGTACGGCCTGGACCTCACCCTGCGTAGCGGCAGCGGCGCCACCATGACCGCCGCCCTTCAGTCGGCCATCCAGAACGAAGAGGACATCGTGGTGACCGGCTGGACGCCACACTGGATGTTCGCCCGCTGGGAGCTCAAGTATCTGGATGATCCCAAGAACGTCTATGGCGGTGCCGAGCACATCAACACCATCGTGCGTCAGGGGCTGAAGGAGGACATGCCCGAGGCCTACGCCATCCTTGATGCCTTCGAGTGGACGCCCGAGCAGATGGGCGAAGTCATGCTGATGAACCAGGAAGAAGGCTCCGACCCGTACGAGAACGCCAAGCAGTGGGTCGAGGAGAATCAGGACGTCGTGCAGGAGTGGCTGCCCGAGTCGTGAGCTCGAGTCCCTCGCGGGCTCCCGGCGAGCGATCTCACATGCGGTCGCCATCGTGGAAGGGAGGCACCTGTCGGTGCCTCCTTTTTTCATGACGTTTACTTTCATGACGCTTACCGGGGCAACAACAGAGCACGCACGGAACCAGAGTCATCCCGGCGGTCACCCTGCTCGAATATCGCGCCATGGCAGTGACAGCGATGAAGAAACGCAATAAATTGAAGCCTGGAAGCAGGATCACTCATCGAATGATCGCTCAGGCAGCGATGATTGCGACATGACATAGCCATCCCCGCCCGGATGTGTCGCCAAGCGCAGACGATTCGCGTGAGATGATGTACGGTATGCAACGATTCGTGGCGAAACAGTCCGTTGAAAGTGATGCCCTACGCAATCATCTTCAAACGGCCACACTTGTCGTGTCATCAACGAGCGAAACATCAGGGAGGAGTACCCAGCATGTTCAAGCGGATCATGGTGCCCAGGGATCTGGCTCTGGGGGAACGCACCGACGAGATCGGCACCGACCGGGTGACGCCTCTCTCCGGTTCCCGCCGCCGAACCGGCCTCTCGCTTGACGACCGTATCGCCACGCTTGTCGAGGTGTCAGGCATGCTCCATTCGCACGCCTGACACCTTGCTTCCCACCGTTCATCGACGCCAACAAGGAGAAGTCCCGTGACGAACGACGATAAAGCCCACGAGGCCAACGCGGGATCCGAGGGCATTCCCGCCCCGGACGGACCCGCCAACCTCATCGATACCGATTACGTGATCGGGCAGGACAACATCACCGCGACCAAGTTCGGGGTGGACATGGACCTTCATGGCAAGGTCTTCACCATCTCCTCGCTGGTGATCCTGTTCTTCGTGATCATCACCCTGGCCATGCAGAACGAGGTCGAGCCGCTCTTCAACGCCATCTTCGATGTGCTGACCGGCAACCTGTCCTGGTTCTTCCTGCTGGCCGCCAATATCTTCGTGATCCTTGCCATCGTTCTGATCTTCACCCCCATGGGCAAGGTACGGATCGGTGGCGCCCATGCCACGCCGGACTTCAGCTACGCGGGCTGGTTCGCCATGCTGTTCGCCGCCGGGATGGGCATCGGCCTGATGTTCTACGGCGTCTCCGAGCCGATCACCCACTTCGGTACCGCCATGGGCGGCACCACGGTGGAGAACGGCGTGCGAACCGACTGGGCCCCCTTGGGTGCTGCCGCCGGCGACCAGCAAGGCGCCATCTCGCTGGGCATGGCCGCGACCATCTTCCACTGGGGCCTGCACCCCTGGGGGATCTACGCCGTGGTTGCCCTGGCCCTGGCCCTGTTCTCCTTCAACAAGGGTCTGCCGCTGACCATGCGCTCGATCTTCTACCCGGTTCTGGGTGAGCGCGTCTGGGGCTGGCCGGGCCATGTCATCGACATCCTAGCGGTATTCGCCACCCTCTTCGGGCTGGCCACTTCGCTGGGTCTCGGTGCTTCCCAAGCCTCGGCGGGGCTTGGCTACCTGTTCGGCATCCCCGACACCAATGCCACCATGGTGCTGCTGATCATGGGCATCACGGTCGTGGCCCTGGGGTCCGTGATGCTGGGGGTCGACAAGGGCGTGCAGCGGCTGTCGCAGATCAACATGGCACTGGCCTTCCTGCTGCTGATGTTCGTGATCGTCGTCGGGCCGACCCTGATGATCGCCACGGGCTTCTTCGAGAACCTGGTGGCCTACATCGTCAACCTGCCGGCCCTGTCCATGCCCTTCGGCCGCGAGGATGCCAACTTCAGCCAAGGCTGGACGGCCTTCTACTGGGCCTGGTGGATTTCCTGGTCGCCCTTCGTCGGCATGTTCATCGCGCGGGTCAGCCGTGGCCGCACCGTCCGTGAGTTCCTGATCGCCGTGCTGCTGGTGCCCTCCGTGGTCTCGGTACTGTGGATGACCGCCTTCGGTGGCACCGCCATCGATCAGTACGTCACCGACGGCTTCGAAGGCGTGAAGAACGCGGCGCTGGAACTGCAACTGTTCGAGATGCTCGGCCAGCTTCCGCTGACCAGTATCACCTCCTTCGTCGGCATCGTGCTGGTGATGGTGTTCTTCATCACCTCCTCGGACTCCGGTTCGCTAGTGATCGACTCCATCACCGCCGGCGGCAAGGTCGACGCGCCCCGTTCCCAGCGCGTGTTCTGGTGCCTCATCGAGGGGGCCATCGCCATCGCCCTGCTGCTGGGTGGCGGCCTGACGGCCCTGCAGACCGCGGTGATCACCACCGGCCTGCCCTTCACCATCGTGCTCCTGGTGGCCTGCTACGCCATCGTCAAGGGGCTGATGAGCGAGCCCAAGAGCGTCTGATCGGCCCGTAACAAGGCCCTCTACGCCGGATCGCCCCGCTTCCCGCGGGGCGATCGCGTTTCCGGCCCTGGAACGACAACGCCGCCCACCGGAAGCTCCGATGGGCGGCGTTCAGGTTCTACGAGATGCGTCCGAAAGGACGGCTGGCTTACTCGGCGAAGGGGTTACGCAGCACGATGGTCTCGTTGCGATCCGGCCCGGTCGAGATGATGTCGATGGGCGTGCCCACCTGTTCCTCGAGGAAACGGATGTAGGCGCGAGCATTGGCGGGCAGCCCCTCGACGCTCTTCACGCCGATCGTCGATTCGTTCCAGCCCGGCAGGTCCTCGTAGACCGGCTCGATGGCTTCATAGCCCTCGGAATCCACCGGCGCATCGAGAACATCGCCGTCCTTGCTACGGTAGCCGACACAGACGCGGATGTTTTCCAGGCCGTCGAGCACGTCCAGCTTGGTGAGGCAGAGCCCCGACACCGAGTTGATCTGCACGGCATGGCGCAGCGCCACGGCATCGAACCAGCCGCAACGGCGAGCGCGACCGGTGGTGGCCCCGAACTCGTGCCCCTTCTCGGCCAGATGACGCCCATGCTCGTCGAACAGCTCGGTCGGGAAAGGACCGGAACCGACCCGCGTGGTGTAAGCCTTGGTGATGCCCAGCACATAGTCGAGATACAGCGGCCCCACGCCGGAACCGGTCGCGGTGCCGCCCGCTGTGGTGTTGGAGCTGGTCACGAAGGGATAGGTGCCGTGGTCGATATCCAGCAACGAGCCCTGGGCCCCTTCGAAGAGGATGTTCTCATCGGCCTTGCGCATATCGTGGACCAAGCTGACGGTGTCACAGACCATGTCGCGCAGATCGTCGGCCATGCGCATGGCATCGTCGAGGACCTGCTGGAAATCCACCGCCGGCTCGCCATGGTACTTGGTCAGCACGAAATTGTGGTAGTCCAGCACCTCGCCGAGCTTGGAGGCGAAACGCTCACGGTGCAGCATGTCGCCGAGACGCAGCCCTCGACGCGCCACCTTGTCCTCGTAGGCTGGGCCGATCCCCCGGCCGGTGGTGCCGATCTTGGCCACGCCACGGGCCTTCTCCCGCGCCTGATCGAGCCGCACATGATACGGCAGGATCAAGGGACAGGCCGGCGACAGGCGCAACCGCTCGCGCACCGGCACGCCCTTGGCCTCCAGCTCGCGGATTTCCTCGATCAGCGCTTCCGGTGACAGCACCACGCCATTGCCGATCACACAGGTCTTGTCGTCTCTCAGGATGCCGGAGGGAATCAGGTGCAGGACCGTCTTCTCGCCATCGATGACCAGGGTATGGCCCGCATTGTGCCCCCCCTGGAAACGCACCACGGCATTGGCAGATTCGGTCAGCAGGTCGACCACCTTGCCCTTGCCCTCGTCACCCCACTGGGTCCCCAGTACGACTACGTTCTTGCCCATAGTGTCTCGTCTCTCGTTGCTGCGCGCCGGCGATCGGCCGGAGTCGAATAAAACGGCTCACCTGGCCTCATCAGGCCGAGTCATCGGAGGCTGGCAGCGCCTCCACCCGCCAGCCGCCATCGGCCGGCACCAGATGTCGCTGACAATGATGTTGTTCGGGGCCGGTCCGCTGCCCCGGCAGCGCCTGGACGACCCGCTCTCCCTGCTGGCGCAGGTCCCTCACGACCTCGCTCAGCCCGTCGCCTTCGCTCGGTGCCCAGATACCGCCATCGCGGGGCTCCTTCGGCGTCAGGGTGGCCAGCAGCTTGAGCTCCAGGGAAAAGCCGGTGGCCGGCCGGGCACGCCCGAAGGCACGTCCGGTGTCGTCATAACGTCCGCCCTTGGCCAGGGCCTGGCCGTAACCCGGCACATAGGCGGAGAACATCATGCCGGTGTGATATTGGTATCCCCGCAACTCGGCCAGATCGAAATAGAGCTCGACCTCAGGGTGTTCGGCGACCACGCCACGATACAGCGCCCGTAGCTGATCGAGGGCTGCTCCTACCGCCTGGGGCGCTTCGGCAAACGCTTCCCGGGCTTCGTCGAGTACCTCGGGGCCACCGTGCAAGGTCACCAGGTCACGGAACATCTCTGCCAGTGCCGGATCGTCGACACAGGCTTCGACCCGAGTCGCCAGTTCGCCCGGCGACTTCAGCTCGAGCGCCTCGAACACCAGGCGTTCCTGCTCCGGTGACAGCTCCGCCGCCTCCACCAGGCTACGATAGATGCCGATGTGTCCCAGCGCCAGGTGAACCTCGCCGGCACCGGCAACGGACAGGCTGGTCAACGCCAGACGCAGGATCTCGAGATCGGCCTCCAGCCCGGCATGGCCGAAGAGCTCCACCCCCACCTGAACAGGGCTGCGTCCGCCCTGATACTGGTCGGCCTTGGCGCGCAACACATTGGTGCAATAACACAGCCGCACGGGTCCCTGCCGCTTGAGGGAATGGGCGTCCATGCGCGCCACCTGGGGAGTCACATCGGCGCTGGCTCCCATCATGCGCCCCGTCATCTGATCGGTGAGCTTGAAAGTCTGCAGATCCAGCTCGGTGCCGGTTCCGGTCAGCAGGGAGTCGAGGAATTCCACAGGGGGCGGCATCACCTGGTCGTACCCCCAGCAGTGATAGAGGTCGAGCAGCGCCCGGCGCAATTCCTCCATGCGGCTGGCCTGAGGCGGCAGCACTTCGTCCATGCCGTCGGGCAAGAGCCAGCGGTCAGCAATGGTCATGTCGTTCTTCCTGCAAGACAGTGGTTGGCCTGTGGCAAGCCTCACGGCATGGCGGAACTAAGCATGGCGGGATGCCGGAGAAAGCTCGCCGGGAGTGGAGAGGCCACAAAAAAACCGGGCCACGCCCGGTTTACCGATTCTATCACGTTTGGCGTCGGGATGAACCCTGGCGCCGATGCCCGACGGCACCGGCGCCCTCCTGGGCTCTCCCCGGCCGGCCAACTCAGTCGTCGGTCGGCGTCGGGCTCTTGAGATACTGGAAGAAGTCGCTGGAGGGATCCAGCACCAGCATGTCGCCGTCACCCTGGAAGCTATCGCGATAGGCATCGAGACTGCGCCAGAAGGAGAAGAACTCCTCGTCCTTGCCATAGGCCTGCGAGAAGATCGCTGCCGCTTCGGCATCCCCCTCGCCGCGCAGGGTTTCGGAACGCTCCTGGGCCTGGGCCAGCAGCACCTGGCGGCGCCGGTCGGCGTTGGCACGAATGCGTTCGGCTTCTTCCTGGCCCTGTGCACGCCATTCTCGCGCCTCACGCTCACGCTCCGAGCGCATGCGATCATATACCGCCGAGGAAACATCCTCGGGCAGGTCGATGCGCTTGACGCGAATGTCGAGGATGGCCACCCCGAGCTCCTCGCGCATCAGCTCGTCGAGCTCCTGGGTAGGCCCGGTCATCAACTCATCGCGTTTCTCGGAGATGATCTGCTGCAGGTTCAGGCGACCGAACTCGTTACGCAGGCTCTCGTCGACCCGGGGCTGGATCAGGCGCACGGCCTGCATCTCGTCGCCGGCGGTCGCCTCGTAGTAGCGGGTCGGATTGACCACCTGCCACTTGACGTAGGAATCGACGATCACCGCCTTCTGCTCCAGCGTCAGATAGCGGCTGGCATCGGTATCCAGCGTCAGCACCCGGGTATCGAACTTGCGGATCGTCTGGGTGATCGGGATCTTGAAGTGCAGTCCCGGCTGGATGTTCTCCTCGATGATCTCGCCGAAACGCAGCTTCACCGCACGCTCGGTTTCGTCGACCACATACAGGCTGCTGCTGGCCAGCCAGGCGACCGCGGCCAGGCCGCCGACGATGAGCAGGGAACGATTATTGATCATTTCAGCGACCCTCCCTGCGAATTCCGTTGCTGCTGCTGTTGCTGCTGCTCGGGCTGGACGATGACTGGATGCTTTGCAGGCGTTCGAGCAACTGCGGATCCAGCTGCGTCTCGCCATCGCTCGACTTGCTGCCGCTGTCACTGCGCTTGAGGCGATCCATCGGCAGGACCATCAGCGGGCTCTGCTCGGTGACGTCGACCATCACCTTCGGCGTGCCACTGTAGACCTCGGAGAGGGTATCCAGGTAGAGGCGCTCACGCATGATCGCCGGGGCATCCTGATACTGGGTCAAGAGAGCGTTGAAGCGGTTGGCCTGGCCTCGCGCCTCGGCCACCACCGATTCGCGATACCCCTGCCCCTGCTCGACGATACGCTGAGCCTGGCCCTGGGCCGCGGGAATCACGGCATTGGCATAGGCCATGGCCTGGTTGATGGTGCGCTGGCGATCCTCGCGGGCGCGGATGACATCATCGAAGGCATCCTGCACGGCATCGGGCGGCGAGGTGGACTCGACGTTCAATGTCTGCAGCATGATGCCGGTGCCATAGCTGTCCAGGTAGGACTGCAGACGACTGTTGACCGAGCTGCCGAGGATCTCGCGTCCCGACGTCAGGATATCGATCATGTCGGTTCCCCCCACCACGTGGCGAAGGGCGGAGTCCAGCGCGTTCTCCAGGCTGAGCTCGGGATCGCGCACGTTGAGCACATAGCCGCGAGGATCGGCAACCTGGTACTGGGCCGATATCTCGACGGAAACGATGTTCTCGTCCTGGGTCAGCATCGACTGCGTCTGGGTGATCGAGCGTACCCGCGTCACATTGACCATGTGGACGTCATCGATCAGCGGCGGATTCCACTGCAAGCCCGGTGTCACGGTTTCCTGGTACTTGCCGAAACGCAGCACGACCCCGCGCTCCGACTGATCGACCAGATAGAAGCCCGAAGCCGCCCAGATAGCCAGTGCCACGATCAGCAGCAGGCCCGGCAACGCAAAGGTGTTGCGAGGCTTGCCACCGCCCGAGCCTCCACCATTGCCGCCGCGCTTGCCACGACCGCCCAACATGCTGTTGAGCTTGTTCTGAAATTTCTTCAGGGCCTCATCGAGGTCCGGGGGGCCCTGGTTGCCGCCCCCCTTGCCGCCACCGCCGTTGCCACCACGGCGGCCCCCACCACTCCAGGGGTCATGCTGGTTGCCGCCACCGGGCTCATTCCAGGCCATACGTCGTCTCCACTCTGCGTTGCATACCGTCGCGCACCGGAGCGTCGCGACGGGCATCGTTGCGATCCTTGTAGCGCCGACCGGTGTTGGCAACGCCGGCCGACGCCCGAAGGCGACTCATTGCTCCCATACGGGACCTTCCTGCAATTCCTCCGGCAGGTAATCGTTGGCGCTCTCGCCGAGACGTGCCATCAATTGCAGGAAATCACGTCGCGGCAGCCGTATCTCGAGCAGGGTACGTCCCTGCTCGTCGAAGCGCTCCTCGCGTACCGCACCCAGTTCGTGCAGGCCAGCCCGCAGCTTGCCCTGGACAGGCGTCAGGGTGATGTCGAAGTCGATGATATCGTCGGCCAGACACTCCGAGAGGGCCTGCTCGAACAACTCCAGGCCTCGGCCATCCCGGGCCGACAACCACACCGACTCGGGCCGCCCATCGGCATTGCGCTCGATACGCGGCGCACTGTCGAACAGGTCGACCTTGTTCATCACCTTGAGCGTCGGCACGTCCAGCGCGCCGATCTCATCCAGCACCTCGTTGACTTGATTCACGTTCAGGTCGCGGTCCGGGTCCGCGGCGTCGATCACATGAACCAGCAGGCTCGCCTCGGCGGCTTCCTGGAGCGTCGCCTGGAAGGCTTCCACCAGCTTGTGCGGCAGGTGCCGGATAAAGCCCACGGTGTCGGCCAGCACGACCGGCCCCACATCCTCGACCTCGAGACGTCTCAAGGTAGGATCGAGGGTAGCGAACAGCTGGTCCGCCGCATAGACCCGCGACTCGGTCAGAGCATTGAACAGCGTCGACTTGCCGGCATTGGTATAGCCGACCAGCGACACGCTGGGGATCTCGGCTCGCGAGCGGGCACGGCGGTTCTGGCCACGCTGGCTACGCACCTTGTCCAGGCGCTTGTGAATCGCCTTGATGCGGCCACGCAACAGGCGACGGTCGGTCTCGAGCTGGGTTTCGCCCGGACCGCGCAGGCCGATGCCACCCTTCTGTCGTTCCAGGTGGGTCCAGCCGCGTACCAGCCGGGTCGACATGTACTCCAGTTGGGCCAGTTCCACCTGCAACTTGCCCTCGTGGGTCCGTGCCCGCTGAGCGAAGATGTCGAGAATAAGTCCCGTGCGATCGAGCACACGACACTTGAGCGCCTGCTCGACATTACGCTCCTGGGAAGGACTGAGAGCATGATTGAAGATCACCAGCTCGGCCTTGTGGACAGCCAGCGCTTCGCGGACTTCTTCCACCTTGCCCGAACCGATGAAGAAACGCGGATCGGGCCGGCCTCGACTGCCGGTCAGCAGCGTGGCCGGCTCCGCGCCGGCCGAGCGCACGAGCTCGAGAAATTCTCCGGAATCCTCACGCTCGCTTTCGTCCTGGAAGTCCACATGGACGAGTACCGCCGTCTCACCGGCGTCGGGACGTTCGAAAAACAATCAATACCTCACGCGTTGCTTTCCGGCTGCGCGGGCACGTCAGTCGCCGGCAGACGCACATTGCGCGACGGCACCACCGTGGAGATGGCATGCTTGTAGACCATCTGGCTGACCGTGTTTCGCAGCAGGATGACGAATTGGTCGAAGGACTCGATCTGGCCTTGCAGCTTGATGCCGTTGACCAGGAAGATCGACACCGGAATGCGCTCCTTGCGCAGTACGTTCAGGTATGGATCTTGAAGGGACTGTCCTTTGGACATGTTGCTCTCCCTAAATTGTCTCTTATGGGATTGATAGTGTTATTGGGTGCCCACCTCTTTTCCCGAGGTGGCACTCTTGCCCGGTGGAGCCCGATCAACCGGTCTCATGGAACGCTCATCTTACGCTAACTGCTGAATTCGCGCACCAATTTCAAGACATGATCGAGTGGCTCGCCGGCCAGAATGTCAACCCAATGCAGGTCAGGCCAACCACGCATCCAGGTCAACTGGCGCTTGGCCAGCTGCCGCGTGGCGACAATGCCCCGGCGTCGCAACGTCTCTCGGTCGCCCTGTCCTTGCAGGTACTCCCAAGCCTGACGATACCCCACGCTCTTCATCGCGGGTAGTCTCGCATGCAGGTCGTCTCGTGCCATCAGGCCAGCCACCTCATCGAGAAAACCTGCCTCGAGCATGGCATCGAAACGTGCCGCTATCCGTGAGTGCAGCACACTCCGATCGGCCGGAGCGAGTCCTATCGACAGCACACGCCAAGGGAAGGTTTCCGGTTGCTGCTCATCCCAGTGCTCGGTGAGCGAACGTCCACTGATTCGATAGACCTCAAGTGCCCGGGTCAGGCGCTGGGGGTCGTTGGGATGAATGCGCCGGGCCGCGCGCGGATCGATGCGCGCCAGCTCCTCATGCAGCTCGGCCAGCCCGCGCTGCTCGACTTCCCGATCCAGTTCAGCGCGAATCGTCGGATCGCCGGAGGGCAGATTGGGCTCGCCGACCCAGAGACGCTGGTAGTACATCATGGTCCCACCGACCAGCAAGGGAACGCGACCGGCATCGGTGATACGACGCATCTCGCGGCGCGCATCCTCGCGAAACGCCGCCGCCGAATAGGGGTCGGCGGGATCGCGGATATCGATCAGACGGTGCGGGGCCCGCGCCAGTTCGCTGGCTGACGGTTTGGCACTGCCGATGTCCATGCCGCGATAGACCATCGCCGAGTCGACGCTGATCAGCTCGCATCCCAAGCGTTCATGCAGGGCGATGGCCATGTCGGTCTTGCCCACGGCAGTCGGCCCCATCAGGAAGATGGCCGGCGGGCGGGTGTCACTCATGAAAACTCCGTCGGATCACTGCCCTCGCAGGAAAAGGCGGTCCAATTCCTTGAGGCTCATCTCGGTCCAGGTGGGACGACCATGGTTGCACTGGCCGCTGCGCTCGGTACGTTCCATGTCACGCAGCAGCGCGTTCATTTCCGCCGTCGTCAATTGGCGGTTGGCCCGCACGCTACCGTGGCAGGCCATGGTCGACAGCAATTCATTGATATGGGCCTCGAGCCGGTCGGAACGTCCGTAACGCTCGAGGTCGCCGAGCATGTCGCGCACCAGCAACTCGACATCGGCGTCCACCAGCAGGGCCGGCACCTGACGTACCAGCAACGTTTCCGGACCGGCCACGTCGAGTTCCACGCCCAGTCGCGAGAAGGCGTCGCGTTCGGCCTCGGCGGTGGCCACCTCGGCGGCACTGGCCGCCAGGGACACCGGCACCAGCAACGGTTGGGCCTGCAGGCCTCCCCCGTCACCGGTGTCTCCATGCACCTGCGCCTTCATGCGCTCGTAGACGATACGCTCATGGGCGGCATGCATGTCCACCACCACCAGGCCACGCTCGGTCTGAGAAAGAATGTAGATGCCGTGCAACTGGGCCACGGCATAGCCCAGGGGCGGCGCTCGGGTGGCATCGTCCTCCGGCATCGCCGGGGCGGGAGCCGGGCTGGATGTCGCCGCCGCGGGCGATGCCTCGCGTTCGGCCAGGGCCACCTCGGCGGCATTGCCGCCTGCTCCCGGCGCGGATGCCTGAGGGGTCAGCAGGCTTTCCTCGTGTTCCGGATGCAGGGCACGATAGCCTTCCATGAAGGCGCGCACCCGGTCCGGAGTCACCTTCTGTTCGCCTCCCTCGTCGCGGCCATGCAGCGCCATGGGCTGCTGCTGCCAGCGCCCCGCAGGCTCGGCCACTTCATTGGACGATGGCGCCACCGCGTCTGACGCGCCTTTCCCGGCCGGGGACTCTTTCGCAACCGTCCCGTCGCCCGGTTGGCCGGCGCGCGCCTCGCCGAGCGCCCGGTGCAGGCTGGAAAACAAGAAGTCGTGCACCATGCGGCCATCACGGAACCGCACTTCATGCTTGGTCGGATGCACGTTGACATCCACCACCGCCGGGTCGACCTCCAGGTACAGCACGAACACGGGATGGCGACCGTGGAAGAGGACGTCACGATATGCCTGCCGAATGGCATGGGCCACCAGCCGGTCGCGGACCACCCGGCCATTGACGAAGAAGTACTGCTGGTCGGCCTGGGCCCGGGAATGGGTCGGCAGGCCGACCCAGCCCCACAGGCGCAAGCCACCGGTTTCGATGTCCAGGTGCAGGGCGTTTTCCAGGAAGGCCTTGCCGAGCAGGGCCTGCAGGCGACGCTCGTGGCCGACCAGGTCACCGCCGGGACTCAACTGGTGGATAGTCTTCTGGTTGTGTCGCAGCACCCAGCCGAGATCCAGTCGCGACAGGGCCTGGCGACGGAAGGCCTCTTCCACGTGACCGAACTCGGTCTTCTCGGTACGCAGGAACTTGCGACGCGCCGGCGTATTGAAGAACAGGTCGCGCACCGTCACCGAGGTACCGCGCGGGTGCGGCGAGGGCGTGACCCGAGGCTCCATGCGGCGCCCTTCCACCACCACACGCCAGCCGCTGGTCGGGTCGTCCTCGACGTTGGACATCAGCTCCAGGCGCGACACCGAACTGATCGAGGCCAGCGCCTCGCCGCGAAAGCCCAGGCTCGCCACGCCCTCGAGGTCGTCCAGCGACGCGATCTTGCTGGTGGCGTGACGCGACAGGGCCAGCGGCAGATCCTCCTCGCCGATGCCGACGCCATCATCGCGCACCCGGATCAGGCGTGCCCCACCAGACTCCAGCTCCACCTCGATGCGCCGGCTACCGGCATCGATGGCATTCTCGACCAGCTCCTTGACCACCGAAGACGGTCGCTCGACCACCTCACCCGCGGCGATCTGGTTGGCCAGCCGAGGATCGAGAACCTGGATATGCTGCCTGTCTGTCATAACTCCCCCTGACGCTGGAAGTCGGACGCTTGACGTCCCGTCAATCGCGATGAAGCGCTTCCAGGCGCAAAGCGCCGCTCGTTAAACTTCCAGCTTAAGAACTCGGTATCCTCAGCACTTGCCCGACCCGGATGACATCACCGTTGAGCTCATTGGCCTGCCGCAGCTGGCCGACCGGCACATTGTGACGAGCCGCGATCTCCGACAGGGTATCACCCGGCTGGATACGATACTCGTCACCGGCACCGCCGCGGCCCTGATCGCGCTGCCAGGCCAGCAGGCTGGCCGGTGGCGGATTGCGCTCGAAGTGGGCGCGAATACCGCCGAAGACAGCCTGCATCATGCGCTGCTGGTAGCTGCCATCGCGAAGCCGCCGTTCCTCCTGGGGATTGGAGATGAACCCGGTCTCCACCAGCAGCGAGGGAATGTCAGGTGACTTGAGCACCACGAAACCCGCCTGCTCCACTCGCGGCTTGTGGAGGTCGTTGACACGTCCCATGCGATCCAGCACGCGCCCTCCGATGGTCAAGGAATCGTTGAGGGTCGCGGTCATGGTCAGATCGAGCAGCACGCCGCGCAGCACCTCGTCCTTGTCGTCCAGTGACAGGTTGCCGTCCACGCCGCCGATCAGGTCCGAGCGGTTCTCCGTCGCCGCCAGCCACTTGGCGGTCTCCGAGGTCGCGCCGCTCTGTGAAAGGGCGAACACCGAACTGCCATGTGGTCGGGGGCTGTTGAAGGCATCGGCGTGGAGCGAGACGAAGAAGTCGGCCTTCTGCTCCCTGGCGATGCGCGTGCGCTGACGCAGCCCGACATAATAGTCGCCATCACGGATCATCACCGCCTTGAAGCCTTCGGTGGCATTGATCAGTCGCGACAGGCGCTTGGCCATTTCCAGCACGACGTCCTTCTCGCGTGTACCGGCGGGACCGGTGGCGCCAGGGTCCTCACCGCCATGGCCGGCATCCACGGCGATGATGATGTCGCGCTTGGGATGTGGCTGGGCCTGCTTGGCCGCCGGCGTCACGGTGTCGGGATCGCGCCCTTCGGCCACCGCCTCGGCCTGGGCCCGCTCGGCGGCAATCTCCTGTTCGCGAATCTTGGCCTCGATGGGATCGATGGGGTCCTCCACGGCACTCTCGCCGGGATACTCCAGATCCACCACCAGGCGGTGGCCATACTGTTCGTTGGGCTCCAGGGTGAAATGGCGCGGCTCGACCGCCCGCGACAGTTCCAGCACCACCCGCAGGTCGTCGCCATTGCGCACGCCGGTGCGCACCTCGCGGATGGCGCTGCCGGACAGATCCAGCCGATCGGCATCGGCATTGAATTCGCTGTCCTGCAGGTCGATCACCAGCCGGCGCGGATCCTCCAGCGTGAAGACCTCCGCCGTGGCCGGCGACGACAGGTCGAAGACCAGACGCGAGTGGTCGGGCGCTGCCCAGAGGCGCAGGTTATCGACACTGGCGGCCTCGGCACACAACGGCACCAACAACGCCAGCGGCAATAGCCAGCGAGCCATGTTACGACGCAATATCCTTTTCCTCATGAAACGTCTTCGTCCGTACCGGCGAGACAGCTGTCGGGCCGAGCCAACTCCGCGGCCAACCGTTCGAGAACCTCGCGGCCACGTGCCGTCTCGGCCGACAGCAAGGCCTGGCGCCCCGGCGGCTGAAGGCTCAGGCGCACCCACAGATCGGGCCTGGGTAGCCAGCCCTCGCCCCGGGCGGGCCATTCGATCACGCAAAGCGCCTCTTCGCCGAGCAGGTCGCGCCCCCCGATAAATTCCAGCTCTTCCGGGTCACCCAGACGATAGAGATCGAAATGATGCACACGTGCCTGCGCCAGTTCATAGGGCTCCACCAGCGTATACGTCGGGCTCTTGACCGCTCCCTGGTGACCATAGGCACGCAGGATGCCCCGAGTCAGCGTCGTCTTGCCGGCACCGAGCTCCCCTTCCAGATAAACCCGCCCCTGGCCGGCCAGCGCCCGACCGAGGCATTCGCCCAGCGCGACCTGTCGGTCTTCGTCAGCAAGTCGCAAGCGCATCGTCATTCGTCCATCGTTGGGTTGACCAGAATTCGCGCACAGGATGCCAGATCGCCGGCCAGCAAGCCACGCTCACCATCCTGCCGGGCCGCCATGTCGGCGGCCAGGGCATGCACCAGCACACCGAGCCGCGCGGCCGTCTCCAGCGGGAGCCCTTGGGCCACCAAGGCCCCCAGCATGCCGGAAAGCGCGTCTCCCATGCCGCCGCTCGCCATGCCCGGGTTGCCGTAGGGGCATACGGCCAGTCCGCCCGGACCAGCCACCAGACTGCCGGCGCCCTTGAGCACCACCACGCCGCCGAGACGCTGCTGCAAGGCCAGCACCGCCGCCGGGCGGTCCGCCTCCACCTCGGCGGTCGCAATGCCCAGCAGGCGCGCCGCCTCACCGGGATGCGGGGTGAGGATCCAGTCATCGCGCCGCTGCTCCGCGAAACGCTCGGCGAGCAGGTTGAGGCCATCGGCGTCCACCACCAAGGGCTTTCCGGCGGCCAGGGCGCCCTGCAGCATGGCCTGCCCCCAACTGCCTTTTCCGAGTCCCGGCCCGACGACCAGAACATTCGCCGCCCCAGGCAGCTCGCCGAGATCGGCGAGACCGCGCACGCCATGTGCCATCACCTCGGGCCGGCGTATCAGGCTGGCGACCACATGCTCAGGGTCGGTGGCCAGGCTCACCTTGCCGGCACCGAGCCGCGCGCACGCTTCGGCGGCCAGCAGGCCGGCACCTCCCATGCCCGGTGCGCCCCCCAGGATCAGCGCATGCCCCGCCGCGCCTTTATGGGCATCGCGCTCACGGGGCAGCAGTCTCGACGCGATCAACGACCGATCGAGCCGCCATGCGGCCGGCGTCATGCCATCGAAAGCTGCCCGGGGCGCGGCCAGGTCAAAAACGGCCACACCGCCGGTCCGCGCCGGTCCCCGCCCGGTGTGCAATCCCAGCTTGTCGCCGATGAACGTGACGGTCCGGGAGGCGTGCACCGCCTCGCCCAGCTCGGCGCCGGTATCGGCATGCAGCCCGGAGGGAATGTCGATGGCCAGCACCGGCTTGCCGCAGGCATTGATGGCCGCAATGGCCGACCGAGACGCCCCGCACACCTCGCCGGAAAGCCCCGTGCCGAGCACGGCATCCACCACCAGCTCGCCGGTCAACACCATGCCTTCCTGCCATGGCTGACGACCGACGCCGGCGGCATCGGCCATCTCGGCGGCTCGGCGCGCATCCCCCTTGAGCGCCTCCACGGGCTTGAGGAGGATACGCTGAACCGAAAGCCCCTCAGCCGCTGCCAGAGCGGCCAGCACATGGCCGTCGCCCCCGTTGTTGCCGCCACCGCACAGCACGCTCAGGTGGCGCACCTCCGGCCAGGTCTCACGCAGGTATCGCCAGGCCGATGCCGCGGCACGCTGCATCAGCGCGAACCCCGCCACGCCGGAAGCGATGACGCGCCGGTCCAGCTCGCGCACCTGCTCGGCACGATACAGCGCTCGGCCCTTGTGATCCTCCGGTGGCGCCTGTGTCATTCGCTATTCCCCCAGCACACGATGCTTTACCATGTAGAAGTGTGTCGTTTTCCCCCGCCAGACGCCAAGCGTCGTGGCGCCATTCTGCGTGGTGTTTGCTCGATCATGTCCCAGCCGTCTGCTCAAGGCGACGCATCTCCCGATCTCCAGGCCCTGGCCGACTCGATCAAGACCTGGGGTCGTGAACTCGGTTTCCAGCAAGTCGGGATCACCGATGTCGACCTGGCCGAGGACGAGGCCCGACTGCAGCGCTGGCTGGACCTGGGCCACCATGGCGAGATGCACTTCATGGCCAAGCACGGCACGAAGCGTACCCGCCCCGAGGAGCTGGTGCCCGGCACGGTGCGCGTGATCAGCGTGCGGCTCGACTACCTGCCGCCCGAGGTCGAGACGACCCGGATGCTGGCCCGTCCGGAGAAAGCCTACGTCTCGCGCTACGCCGTAGGCCGCGACTACCACAAGCTGATGCGCAAGCGCCTGGCCACGCTGGCCAAGCAGATCCAGGACGAGATCGGCCCGTTCGGCTATCGCGCCTTCGTCGACTCGGCGCCGGTGATGGAACGTGCCCTGGCCCGCAAGGCGGGCCTTGGCTGGGTCGGCAAGAACGCCATGATCCTCAATCCCAAGGCGGGCTCGCTGTTCTTTCTCGGCGAACTCTACACCGACCTGCCCCTGCCGGTGGACCCGCCCTATGAAGGTGCCCATTGCGGCAGCTGCAGCGCCTGTCGCACGGGCTGCCCCACCGATGCCATCGTCGAGGATCGCGTCGTCGACTCGCGCCGCTGCATCTCCTATCTCACCATCGAGCTGCACGGGGCGATTCCCGAAGAATTCCGCGCCGCCATGGGCAACCGCGTCTTTGGTTGCGACGACTGCCAGCTGGTCTGCCCTTTCACGCGTTTCACCCGAGCCAGCCGCGAGCGCGACTTCGCCCCTCGCCACGATCTTGACCGTGCCGACCTGGTCAGCCTTTTCGCCTGGAGCGAGGAAGAGTTTCTCGACAAGACCGCGGGCAGCCCCATTCGACGCATCGGCTACGAACGCTGGCTACGCAACCTGGCCGTGGGGCTGGGCAACGCGCCCTGGAGCGAGAGCGTCGAGTCCGCTTTGCGAGCTCGCCTGCCCTACCCATCCGACCTGGTCCGCGAGCACGTCCGCTGGGCCCTGGCACGCCAGCGGGCAAAGCGCACGGACATGATCGCCGTCGAGGCCTGAGAAAGCCCTTCCCCATCCCTCGTCCAAGACCGAGGCGCTCTGGATAGGCGCCTCTTACGCGTTACGCCACATTGATCGTTTCCATTCCCCCCATGTAGGCGCGCAGCGCCTCGGGGATGGTGATCGAGCCATCGGCGTTCTGGTGGTTTTCCATCACCGCGATCAGGCAACGTCCCACCGCCAGTCCGGAGCCATTCAGGGTGTGCAGCAACTGCGGCTTCTTCTCGTCCGGGTGGCGATAGCGCGCCTGCATGCGACGAGCCTGAAAGTCCTCGCAATTGGACACCGAGGAGATCTCCCGGTAGGTCTCCTGGCTCGGCAGCCAGACTTCCAGGTCGTAGGTCTTGGCGGCACCGGCCCCCATGTCGCCGGTACAGAGCGTGACGACACGGTAGGGCAGCTCGAGGGCTTGGAGGATCGCCTCGGCGTGGCCACGCATCTCCTCGAGAGCGTCATAGCTGGTCGATGGCTCGACCAGTTGCACCATCTCGACCTTGTCGAACTGATGCTGGCGGATCATCCCGCGGGTGTCGCGACCGTGCGAGCCCGCCTCGCTGCGAAAGCACGGCGTATGGGCGGTCAAGCGCACCGGCAGCGACTTGTGCTCGATGATCTCGTCACGCGCGAAGTTGGTCAGCGGCACCTCGGCCGTAGGGATGAGGTAATAGCCACGCTCATCTTCCAGCCGGAACAGGTCCTCGCCGAACTTGGGCAGTTGCCCGGTGCCGTAGAGCGAGTCGCGGTTGACCATGTAGGGGACATAGCACTCCTCGTAGCCGTGCTCGAGGGTCTGCTTGTCCAGCATGAACTGGACCAGCGCCCGATGCAGGCGTGCGATAGCGCCACGCATCACGGCGAAGCGCGCCCCGGTGAGCTTGGCCGCCAGATCGAAATCCAGCTCCCCCTTGAGGGCACCGAGATCGACATGGTCGCGGGCCGTGAAATCGAGCGCACGCGGTGTCCCCCAGCGATGCAGCTCGACGTTGTCGTCCTCGCTCTGCCCTTCCGGCACGCTCTCGTGGGGCAGGTTGGGCAGGCCGCTGACCTGCTCGTCCCACTCCGCCTGCACCTCGGCGAGACGGGACTTGGCCGCATCGAGACGATCGCCGAGGTCACTCACCTCGGCGAGCAGCGGCTGGATGTCCTCTCCATTGGCCTTGGCCTTGCCGATCGACTTGGAGCGCGTGTTGCGCTCGTTCTGCAACCGCTCTGTCTCGGCCTGCAGTTCACGGCGCCGGGACTCCAGCGCGGCAAGTCGTTCGGTATCGAGAGCGAAACCTCGCTTGGCCAGGCGTTGAGCGACGCCCTCGAGGTCGCTGCGCAGCAGTTTGGGATCGAGCATGGAATCCTGTCCGTCGATGAAAAAAGCGGCAAACGCAAGGCGCCCATTGTAGGCAAAAGCCCCGTCTCGCGCCACGACCCGGGATGCGCCTCATGGGCCTGTCGCGGTACAGTAGGCGCCACCTCTTCCCCGTTCGTCCTGCCCGGCAAGCCAGCCGATGCAGCAGAACGACGCCAATACCGATACCGACATCATGATCGCAAGACTGGACACCAGTGAGGCTTCCCTCGGCCCGGCCGCCGCCCGCTACCGGGCCTTCCTCGAGGCCCTGCGCGAGGCCGGCTTTGCCGGCGAGATCGCCCCGGACTACGCCCTGTCTCTTATACCCCTCTCC